>CAZYYJ010000004.1:0-164294 GCA_964651595.1 uncultured Pseudomonadales bacterium
GCCATCTTGCAGCTCCTTCAGGCGCTGTCGGATGGTGTCTGGCGAGCCGATCACCTCGCTGCCGCTGCGTTTCTGCCCGGCCGGCGTCTGCTTCCACTCCTGGTAGCGTTCCCAGAAATTGATGGCGCCGGGCTCGAAGGGGCCTTCTTTCCCGTACAACTGCAGGGCGAACTGGAAGAAGGTCCATCCGTCGGCTTTCTCCCACGCTTCCTCGTCGGTTTCCGCGCACATGAAGCCGGCCACTACCGCGATGTTGGGGTTGGCCTGATAGTCGGTGAGCTTCTCCTGATGGTGGATGAACGTGTTGTAGTACGCGTGCACCCAGGCTTTAGCGGCATCGAGATTCACGAACTTGAAGCACAGCGCGCCCATGCCGCGGTGCGCCGCGTATTTGATGGTGTCGAGCTGGGAACAGGCCACCCACAGGGGCGGATGCGGTTTCTGCAGCGGCTTGGGAATCACCGCCCGCCTGGGAAACTTGAAGAACTCGCCTTCGTACTCCCAGCCGTGGTTGTAGAACATGGGCAGCGTACAGCGCACGGCGTCTTCCCAGATGTCCCGTTTGTCGCGGAAGCGCAGATTGAACGGGTGCAGTTCCGTGACCGACGAACCTTCGCCCAGGCCCAGCTCGACGCGGCCATCGGAAACGAGATCCAGCGTCGCTACCTTCTCGGCAACGCGGGCCGGATGATTGGTGGTGAGCTGAATGATGCCGTGACCCAGACGGATGTTGCTGGTGCGCTGACTGGCGGCCGCCAGAAACACCTCTGGCGCAGAGGAGTGTGAGTACTCCTCCAGAAAATGGTGCTCCACTTCCCAGGCGTAGTCGTAGCCGAGCTGATCCGCCAGCTCGATCTGGTCGAGCGAATTCTTGATGAGCTGATGCTCGCTGAACGCTTCCCAGTCGCGCGGCAATTGGTGCTCGTAGAAGATCCCGAACTTCATGGCTTTCCCCTTAGCTTTTCCCCACAACCATGTTGGCTCGATCCAGCGGCCGCCGCAAGGTGGCAATAAAGGTAGCCATAAGGCTGGCAACAGAGGGACGTTTCTCCCTCAGTCACCGGCAGCCGCATCCCATTTCTGTGGTGGTGCGAAGGCATCGATGCCGGTAGCCGCCCGCATGTCTCCCGTGAGCGTTTGCGTGGAGGGGTCGAGCGGTATACCCGTGCCGTCGGCGACGCGGGTGATGCCATTGAACATGGCAGCGATGGCGATGGCATCCACGGCGCTCTGGGGACCCAGGCGTTCGGCCACGGCGTCGCGGCATCGCGCCACGGCATGCCAGTCCCCGCGCGGAAGCGCTTCGGCAACCGCTATGAGCACGTCACCGTCGGGCACCCCGCCGTCGCCTTCGCGCCTGCCGGTGACCACGCCCAGATCGGTGTCCAGGCCCGCCTGCTGGCTGCTCCCCCGGAGCAGCATCGTGTGGGAGGTGGTTCAGTAGAAACACTCGTTGATGGCGGACACCCGCGCGGCAATCAGCTCTATCTGCGGGCGCGACAGGTCGCACGGAAACGCTGCCAGGTTGTAGTGGGCACGCACCACGCTGATGAACAGCGTGATGGCCTCGGGCACTAGACCCATGGCACGGCCGATCATCGGTGCGCTGGGCATACCGCCAATGCCTTCGCCATCCTCAACCGCCAGCACCGGTACCCAGCCACCGACGTCGACCACCTTGTCGTTTGCCACGCGCGCAGGTTCCCCGGCCTTGGGTGGCGGTAAGGCGGCCGGCTCAAGGCCGATACCGCGGGCGAAGCCGTCGATGATGGTAGCGGTATTCATGACGCCGACGAGCTCCACATAGGCTTCGCGCGACAGGCCCGCGGCCAGCACAGCGTCGAACCAGCGACGGGTGAGTCGCCCCGGGTCGTTGCGGATCATGTGAATGGCTTCTACGGCAGCGTCGGACAGCTGGCCCAGGGACGTATGGGCGCCTCTGACGGAGGCCGGGCTGAGCGCCGCTTTGCGCGCAGTGCACAGCTCACAAGCCAGCGCATGGCGTGCTTCCTCGACGATGCTGATGCGCTCGGCGCCGGTCCAGAAGGTGCCCGGACCGGCGATGGCATGCCAGGCCGTTTCGTGCGCGGCCACCAGCTCCGGACGCAGTGGCAGCGTGCAGGCGTCGTACATAACACCAGTCTCCCAACCCCGGTGCCCGGGATGGTAGCAGGGTCACGGGGAGAAAGTTGCCGTGCACGCCTGGTCTGCCAGCATGGTCACGAAGAAATCGGTGCTGGTGTCCAGGTCGGCACACTGACCGCTCCAGCCCAGAAAGGTGGCCCCTGCGCCGGGGGAGACCAGCACGCGGGCTCGCGTGCCGGACACGTAGTCTTCGTCGCAGTCGCCCGGGCAGCGGATCAGGCCGTCGGCAGTGTCCACCGCGCCGTTGCCCACCACGTTGATGGAAAGTCTGAACGTGTTTGTGGGTGCCGGCGTGAAATCTGCCGTGCACTGCTTGTTGCCGTCCATGAGCAGGGTGGTGAAAGCGCTACCGCTGCAGTCGCCGGACCAGCCGATGAAGCTCGAGCCGATGCGGGGCGACGCGGCGATCTGGATCGTGCTGTTGCGCGTGAACGGGGCGCTGCACACACCGCTGCAGAGAGAGATGCCGGGCGGATTGGTATCCACGATGCCGTTGCCGTTGATGATGACATCGAGTATGGGATCGGCCGGTGGTGGGGTCGTGGTGAAAGCCGCCGTGCACGTCATGTCGGCCGTGAGCGCGAAGGTGATCTGTGCGCCCCCCGCACAGTCGCCGCTCCAGCCGGCAAAGGTGAACCCGGCGTCCGCTCGGGCCGAGAGGGTTGTCGATGTACCGACAGGGAAGGTTGCGCTGCAGGCATTGCCGTTGGTACCGCAGAACACGCCGTTGGGGTTGCTGGTGACGTGGCCGCCGAACGGTCCGCCGGAGCCCGGAGCTGCCCCGTCCAGCAGCAGGTTGACCGTGAGCGTGGCCATGGCGCCGGGCGTTGCAAAGTTCGCGTCGCAACGGCGTGCCTGATCCATGGTGAGGGTTATGCGGCGCTCGGTTGCACCGTCACACGGGCTGCCCGTCTCGGTGGAGGTCCAGCCGACGAACTGGTTGCTCGAGGGTCTGGGCAGCGCGGCCAGCTCGATCACCGCGCCCGCGTCGAAGTCGAAGGCGCAGCTGCCGCCCGCGGGCGTGCAGAGAATACCGGACGGGGTGCTCGCTACCTCGCCGCCGCCATTGAGGCCATCGAGCAGCACTGCGGTCTCGAGCGTGAAGACCGCGGGTTCGCGCTCGCCGCTGAACAGGGCCGTGCAGGTCACGTCTGCGTCGACGCTCACGACAATGCCGCTGGCCGTGCCCCATTGCGCACAGTCACCACCCCAGCCGAGGAAGCGTTCGCCAACGTCTTCGACCATGTCCAGATACACCTGTTGTCCCAGCAGATACGCCTCCTCGCAATCGCGGGTTGTCGGACCGCCGCAGTCGATCCCGCCGGGGCGGGAGGCGTAGACGCGTCCTGCGCCAGTGACCTCCAGCGACAGGGTGGCGGTTTCGCCCGTGCTGGGCTCGAAAAACACGTCCAGGAACCTGTCATCGGCCATGGCGAGCTCGCAGCGGTGCGGGTTCGTGGTGATCACTTCACACGCGTTGGCGCCCCAGCCCCGGAAGTTCGGCGCCGATGCGTCATCCACGGTGACAAAAACGGTGGTGCCGGTGGCGAAGGTTGCCGCGCATAGCTCTGCTGCTGCGTTGCCGCAGAAAATGCCGGTGGGGACGCTGGTGACGAGGCCGGGTGTGGACCCTGCCTGATTCACGGTGAGGGTAGCGAGAGTCTGCGCCGGGACCGTGCCATCCCGGCCGGCTCCGCGCCGTATCGGGCTGATGCACTGGCGCGCCACGATCAGCTCAGGGACGGTGGCGGTGAGATCGATTGCCGTCGTATCAGCCGGTGCTGCCGTTGCGGCGGTTGCACCTCGCAGGCCGGACGGAAAACCAGCGTTGTCCGCTGTCATGTGCACGCCGGACACTTCCCCCAGGTAGGCGTTGCAACCGGCGGAAACCGTGCCATCGGGCTGCGTGCGCAATAACCAGGCCTCGCTGCGCACGCCGAAGGAATCGGAACGTCCGCCCACCAGCACGCCACCGTCGGGCAGGCCGCGCAGGGAGAGAAGCGCCTCGTCGAGGAGCCCGCCGTACACCCTCAACCAGCGGGGCACACCATTGGTGGCGTCGACGCGCACGAGCGACACGTTGTGCTCGCCGAATGTGGTATCCGCATTCGCCGGCGTGAACCCCTGACGCAGCACGTTGCGGGAGGTGAGCGCGAGAAGAACGTCCCCGTCCGGCGCAATGGCAATACGCGCGGTGGTCGCTTCTGCATCATAGAACCGGTAGTTGCGGCTCCAGATTTCGCGGTTCTGCGCGTCCACGCGACCGGCCCAGACCAGGGCGAAGTCACCCCAGTTTTCCGGGACGCCGACTGCGATGATGTCGCCGTCGACCTCGGCGGCATCGGTGAGGGTAATGAACGCGGGTGCCTCGAAGGCCCCTGCAGGGGCCAGCCCGCGGTCGAAAAGATAGATCTCCCCCTGCAAATCGTCGTCCCCCAACCTGGCGCCTGACGAGATCACGAGATAGCCCGTGGAGGCGGCTTTGATCGCCATGCTGGTGCCGGTCTCCTCCATGGAAACGGCATCACCGCTGGCGACCAGGTTTCCCGCAGCGTCCAGCCGGACCAGATGACCCCGGGCGTCTGCGTCGACCAGAAAGGCCAGGGCGCCGCCCGTGCCATCTTCCAGCAGGGCGGTGACCCGACCGGCTTCGCCGCCGCTGGTCAGCTCGCGCTGCCAACGCAGCTGCCCTGATGAGAATTCGGCAAGGACGGCGCGGGAGCCCGCTGCGGTGTTTACCGTGCCAGCCACCCAGAAAACATCAGGACGCACTTCGATCAGCGCTTCCGCAGCACCGGGCCGCTGCGGCGATGCCGCAAGTGCTGCAGGGCGCGGAGGGCGGATATCGCCGCGTTCCACCTCGGTCACGGCGGCGTCGATGCGCAGGCGCACCTGCGTCGTACCGTCCGGATAGCCTGCCCGCAGCACGAAAGTGCCGTCATCGTCCTGCCACGGGCTCGTCAATCCGGAGAACACGCGATCCGGCTGCAGATCGCTGAACGTAACCACGCCGGTTGCGAGGGAAAACACCGTGGTCGTGCGGCCCTGGAACAATATGCCGCGGGGCCCGCCCACTCCCACCTGCAGCGCCACGTGGCCGTTGATGTAGCTTGGCTCACGTTCGATGTCGCGGCGCCAGATTGGCTCCATGAACCGGCTCAAGGCGAGTAACGTGTCGCCGCTGAGCAGGACAATACTGCCGTCAGGTGCCTCGAAGAGGTCGGTGATACCTTCGGTCTCGTCTTCGATGGCCACGCGGCCAACCTCGTCGATGTTGACGCGGCCAGTGCGGACGATATCCCCGCCAGGGCTCAAGAGCTGCAGATGGGTTTCGTCGTCGCCGGGACCGATGCCGAGGCGCGGTCGTGTTCTTTGGCTGGTGCCCACCAGCGCGCCCGCTGCGCTGGCATACAGCCGCGCCTGCCAGTTCAGGTCGGTGGGCAGGCGACGCACCCATGAGCCGGTGGCGTTGCCATGAGCCACGACCGTCGACCGTGCCTGGAGAGCGTCGCCGCGCCCTGATGTGTTGACGCCGAGACGCTCGAAGCCGATGCCTTGAACATCCAGCAGCGTGGCTCGGCTGACAATGCCTGCAAAGCACCCGCCCAGCGGTCCCGACAGCACGGACATGGCGCGATCGCTCGCGGGGACATCGCTGGCATAGGCGTAGCCGCTCCAGGGGCCGCTGTCGAGGGTGTACTGCCAGAGCAGACCGCCGGTGCTGTCGGCCTTGGCCAGGTACACATCGTCATGCTCGCCGCTGTCTACCGTGGCGGCGATACACACGGTCCCGTCGCTGGCACGGGCGAACACCGGATCGCTGGCCGTCTCCGGCAATGTGGGCGCAAACGCCACCTGCCACTCGGGATTGCCCAGCGCATTCAGCTTGGCGACAAAGAGACGACCACCGTCCTCCCGGTCGAGCTGTCCGGCCATGGCGTAGCCGCCATCGCCCGTCGCTATGGCAACGTTGGCTCGATCGTCGCCGTCGCCGCCGAAGGAGCGGGAGAAGCTTGCGGGTCCTTCGAAGCATGCCGACAGCATCGCGGCCAGAAGAAGCGTGAAAACGAAGCGGTGGGTATGCATGACAGCTCTTCCCTGGGTGGGCGGTGCAACTTTCGCAGGGAGAGGGCGCGCGCGTTGCCACCTGAATTGACCACACGCAGGGCCGAGACCGGCTAGAGCGGTACGTGCAACCGTGCCATGATTTTCCGCTCGCATGTGTCCGGGAACACCATGCATACCGTGCTGATCGTGGAAGACGACCCGCTGGCGCGCCGCCGTATCGCGAGGCGCGTGGCGCAGAGCGTCGACATGGAGATTGTTGGCGCCGTGGGTGCTATCGCTGAGGCGCGCGAGCTGCTCGCGGCGCAGACCGTCGATATTCTGCTGGTGGATCTGGAGCTCGAGGATGGCCATGGCAGCGAGCTGATCCACGAGCTGTACCAGGCCGGGGCGCCCACGCTGATTCTGGTGGTATCCGTGTTTGGTGACGAGGAAAGTGTCATCGGCGCCATCGAAGCCGGCGCCCGAGGGTATCTGCTGAAAGACGACAGCGCCGATCACATCGCTCAGGCGCTGGCGCAACTCGTGGCGGGGGGCTCGCCGATATCGCCGGGCATTGCCAGGCATCTGATCGCGCGTTTCCACACCGAGCCCCAGGCGCCTGACCTGCAGCCGCTGTCGGAGCGTGAGCTGGAGGTGCTGAATCTGGCGGCCCGCGGCTTCACCTACGCCGAGAGCGCCGAGCTGCTGGGCGTCAGCGTGAACACCGTGAGCTCCTACACGCGGCGCATATACACCAAGCTGGCGGTGCACTCGCGCAGCGAAGCCGTGTTCGAAGCGCAGCGTATGGGGCTCATGCGGGAGCCGAAAGATCTTCGCTAGCTGGCCAGCGCGGGTAGCGGCCGTCGCCTGCTGTGTGGCCTTTCCGGCTCTGTGGCTGGGTGTGTTTTATGTCTTGGACAATCAGCCGCCCATTGATGCGCGCTGGGCGGTGACCGAAGCAGAGCGTGCGGTGGACCGCGCCGAAACCCCGGGGGCGATCGTTGGCCCGTGGGAAGACACCGCGATACCGGGCGCCCATGCGCTGCAGCAGGCGCCTTTTGTGAGCGTGTGGTACCGCTTCGACGCGGCCGTGCCGGCCGACGGCGGCATCTGGGGCGTGTACCTGGCTGCGCCACAAGCCAACGTGCGTGTGTTTGTGAACGGCATCCGGGTGCTCAGCACCGGACCCATCGAGGCGCCACTGGCGTTTTTTCGGGAACCGCTGCTGGCTCCTTTTGATGCGCGGCTGGCAACGCGGCCCACCGATCGCGTCCACGTGCACCTGACCCGGGAGCGCCACGATGCCGGTACTGCAGCTGTCTACGTAGGGCCTATCGAGGCGTTGCAGCCCACCTACGATTCGTTGCTGTTCTTTACGCAGACGCTGCCCGCGTTGATCTCGGCGTTTCTCATCACGGTGGTGGTGCTGCTGCTGGCGCTGACGCTGATGCGACCGCAGGAGAGCGCCTATGGCTGGTTTGCGCTCACCCTGGTGCTGTGGACCGGCCATACGCTGTGTCAGCTGGTGGACAACATCCCGTTCGATCACTGGCGGTGGGTTGGTTTGTGGTATGCGTTGACCGCGTGGGTACTGACCGTGGTGATCGCGTTCAATCGCTTCTACGGCTTTCAGGCGCGCAGCGTGGAGCGGGTGCTGCTCGTCACGGCGGTCCCGCTTCTGGCCGGTATCGTCTGGGTGAGCGGCAGCGAAGACCAGGCGCTGATGTTCCAGTTTTACGACGGGGTGTGGCTGCCCTATCTGCTGCTCTGGGCGTTTTACACCCTGCTGCAGCATGGCTACGCCATCTATCGCGGACCCAGCGTGGAAAACGTCAGCCTCATGCTGCACGGCCTGGGCGCCATGGCGCTCGGCGTGCGGGACTATCTCTTCGATATCGGCGTGCCGTGGGTGCCCGGCACAACCTACTACCTGCCGCTCTATGCCGCGTTTACGCTGCTGTTTCCCATTCTGCTGGTGGTGCGACGTTACATCATCACCCAGCGCAGGGTGGATGGCTTCACGGACGAGCTCCGGCGCCAGGTGGAAGAGACCTCGGCACGCCTGGAGGCCAACTACCGGGAGCTGTCCGAGCTGGCGCAGCAGCAGGCCATTGCGCAGGAGCGCGGCCGTATCATGCGCGACATGCACGATGGCCTGGGCGGCCAGCTCATGCATGCGCTGGCGCTGGCGGAGGAGGCCGAGCCGCATGCTGCGGATGGGCCGGATGGTCTGCAGGGCACGCTGCAGCGCGCGCTGCAGGATCTGCGGTTCATCATCGATTCGCTGTCGCCCGATCATCGTGACGTAACGGCGCTGCTTGCGGGGTTCCGCCACCGGTCGCGGCCCATGCTGGAGCAGGCCGGAGTGCGTATCGTCTGGCAGGTGGACGAGTTGCCGGAAACGGTGCTGCCCCCGGCCAGCGCGCTGCACCTGCTGCGGATCCTTCAGGAAACGGTTACCAATACGGTGCGCCATGCGCGGGCGACGTGCCTCGAGTTTCGCGGTTACCGCGAGCATGGGCGGATCTGTATCGAGGTAAATGACGACGGTACCGGTTTCGCCATGGAACGGGTCAACCAACGCGGCTTGAACAACATGCGTTTCCGGGGCGGGCAGATCGGGGCCGAGGTGACAGTGGTGTCGGGCGTGGGCGGTACGAGCACACGGATCCTGCTGCCGGCCGATGTTGACAGTCCCGGGCTCGCTCCGGATAGTCCCGACGGGACACAGGGGAGAACCGCATGAGCTTTACGGGAGCCGATCTCATTGCCGATGCGCTGGCGCAGCTGGGCGTGGAGCATGTCTTCGGGATTGTCAGCATCCACAACATGCCGATCATGGATGCCATCAACCGCCTCGGCAAAACGCAGATCATCGACGTGCGCCATGAACAGGCGGGTACCCATGCGGCTGACGGTTATGCGCGTGCCACCGGCAAGCTGGGCGTCATGCTGGCGTCTACCGGGCCGGGCACGTCGAACACGGTGACCGGCCTGTACGAGGCGCAGTACGGCTCGTCGCGCGTGCTGGTCATCACCGGTCAGGCTGAGACCAGCTTCTACGGGAAAGGCCTTGCTTACGTGCACGAAGCCGAAAACCAGGTGCCCATGCTGGCGTCGGTGTGCCGGCGCGTGGAAAGCCCGCGGCACGTGGGGCAACTGGGCAGCGCTTTCAAGGCCGTGGTAGAGGACATGTTCACGGGGCGCGGCGCCCCTGGCGCGCTGGAGATTCCCATCGACATCCAGTACGCGGAAACGGCGCCCGTGGCTGTGGCTTTGCCCGAGGTGGCATTCGAACCCGACGAACGTGCGCTGGACAAGGCGGTGGACCGGATCAGGCACAGCAGCCGGCGCATCATCGTGGCTGGTGGCGGCGTGATCGCCGCCGGCGCCCACGAAGAGCTGGCTGCCCTCGCTGAGACGCTGGACTGTCCGGTGGTGACCACCGTCGATGGTCGCGGCACCTTGCCCGAGGACGACCCCCGCTGCATCGGCAATTACTACAACAGCGCCGGCATCTACCAGTCGATTCAAGGGGCGGATCTGACGATCGCCGTAGGCACCAAGTTTGCCGTAGGCGTCGATGGGCAGTTTCACGCCCAGCGCCCGCCGGGGGAAATGATCCAGATCGACATCGATGCCAACATGATCGGCCGCACGCACCCGGCCGATGTGGGCATTCTGGCCGACGCGCGCTCGGCACTGACCGCCATCAACGCGGCCCTCGACGAGACGTTGCCCAACGACAGCCAGTTCAACCAGGTGGTGTACGAAGCCCGCGATGGCGTGCACAAGGCCATGCGTGACCGGCTGGGTAGCGACTGGCCGCAGGTGATGGACACGCTGCGTGCACGCCTGCCGCGCGACGGCGTGTTTGTGCGGGATCAGACGATATCCGCCTACAACTGGGGCAACCAGCAGTTCCCCATCTACGAGCCGCGCACTTCCATCAGCCCCACGTCCGGCGCCATCGGCCCCGGTTTTCCCATGAGCGTGGGGGCAGCCATCGGAACGCGGCGCAGGACCGTGGTGATCCATGGGGACGGTGGCTTCATGTTTCACGCCACCGAGCTTGCCACCGCGGCCCAGTACAACGTGCCGCTGGTGGTCTGTGTGTTCAACGACTCCGGCTACGGCGTACTGCGGTGGCTGCAGGACAATCGCTTCGGACGTATCAACGAAACCGATCTCGGCAAGGTGGCCTTTGCCCAGATGGCCAACAGCATGGGCGTGCCCGCGCAGCGGGTGCAGAGCGTGGCTGAATTCGACGCGGCGTTGGACGTCGCCATGGGCACGGAGGGTCCGTACCTGATCGATGTGGACATGGAGCACTTTGCGCCCATGGAGATCTCCGTGATGCCGAAGCAGAAGCGGGAAGTGGATATCCGGGACTGACATGGCGGTACGGCTCACCAGACCCTGGTTGCCGGCTGAGGCAGCGGCGGCCCGGCTGAAAGGCCATCTCGGCGTGTTTCAGCTCGCGGATGCGCAGGAAGAAGTGATCTTCATCGGCTACGCCGGCGGCAGAAGTCTGTTCGGTTTGAAAGGTGAGGTCGCTGCGGTTCTGCAACGCCTGCCCGAGGCGTGCTTCTTTCGTGTGGAAATCACCACGGGATATCTCAGTCGGTATCGCGAGCTGATGATGGCGCATATCGCCGATCACGGTGCGCCGCCGCGACACAACCCGCCAGAGCGCCTCGGGCGCCTGAGTCCGGCATGAGGGGAGCTTAGCGTATGGACCTGGAGCTGTCTGAAGAGCAGGCGCTGATCGTAGGGATGGTGCGGCGCTTTGTCAGGGAAGAAATTCTGCCGCTCGAGCTGGATCTCGACCCCGACGCGGATGAGCTGGCCCCTGAGGTGATGGACGGGCTTACGGCCAAAACCCGGGAGATGGGCCTTTACGGGTTGGGCATTCCGCCCGAGTACGGCGGCCCGGACGTGGACCTGGTCACCCGCACGCTGCTGGCCATAGAAATGAGCCAGCATCGCGCGGGCTTGTACGCGCCCTGTTACGGCGCCTTCGGTGGTGCCGGTCTTGCGCAGCTCTTCGAGGCCACAGACGCCCAGAAGGCCCGTTACCTCCATCCCACCCTCCGCGGGGAGAAACGCGGTTTTTTTGGTCTTTCCGAACCCAGCGGCGGCTCCGATCCCGCTCGCGCCATACAGACGAGGGCGGTACGCGACGGGGACGATTGGATCATCAACGGCGGCAAGCTCTGGATCAGTGGGGCCGATCGGGCCGACTACGGGCTGGTGTTCGCGCGCACGGACTCCGACAAGGGGCGCAACGGCGTGACCTGCTTCATCGTCGACACGGACACGCCCGGGTTTCACGTACGTCGCATAGTGCACACGCTGCGCTCGGCGCACTACGCGACCGAGCTGCAGTTCGAGGACATGCGGGTCCCGCACGAGAACATTCTCGGCGAGGTGAATCGGGGTTTTGCCATAGCCAACGACCGGTTGACGAGGCAGCGCATTCCCTACGCCGCCGGTTGCATCGGCGTGGCGATCAAGGCGCAGGAGATGGCCCTGGACTACGTGCCGCAGCGCGAGACTTTCGGTGCGCCGTTGTCTTCGCGCCAGGCCATTCAGTGGATGCTGGTGGACAACGAGATGGACATCAAGCAGTCCACCTGGATTACGCTCGAAGCGGCTGCCAAGGCCCAACGAGGAGAACCGTTTCGTAAGGAGGCAGCCATGGCGAAGCTGGTGGCCACCGAAGCGGGTGGGCGCGTGGTAGACCGGTGCATGCAGATGTTCGGTGGCCTGGGCGTAGCGAAAGATCTGCCGTTCGAACGCTGGTTCCGGGAGATGCGTATAAGACGGATCGGCGAGGGGCCAAGCGAAGTGCAGCGGCATGTCATTGCCCGGGAGCTGCTGGGCGCATCGCTTCGATGACCATTGCCGCGGCCCGCGTGTGACCGCGCTCAACGCCTCTGAGGTGACCAGCCTCGTGGGCTCCCTCCGGGAACACGCCTCCGGAGCGCATCACGTTGCCGTCGATCATCCGGATCAGGGTCCGCTCTATCTGGTGTGGAGGAAACGTGGCTTCTGCCTGGAGTTCGACCCCATCGATGCGCGCAGCGAAGCGATTATCGGGAAGCTCCGGCAGGGCATCGAAGCGGCGGGTTACAAAGTGGAGGTGGATACGCTCGCAGGCAAGGCAACCTACCGCGTTGTTCTCAATAGCTCGGAAACGATCGCGTGCGCTGTGCTCGCGAAGACTCTCGGCGTGGCCTTCGAGCACGGCGACGCAACGGTCTACGATGTGTGGCATTCGGCGGCGTCCCGATGAGCCGGACAACGCCGCACAGCTTGGCTGCCAGAATTGTCCATTGGGGCTTCATCGGCGTTTTCCTGTTTGCGCTCAGCAAACAGCTCGATGAGCTGGAAGAGCTGGAGGATCACGGCCTGCTGCAGTACGAAGTGGCGTTCGCCACGTTTTTTCTGATTCTGCTGATTGCCCGCTTCGTGTTCATGCAGTCTACGCGTCCTACGGCGTTGCCGGACGACACGGCGCGGCGAGCCAGATTGCTGGCCCGCACGGTGCACCTGGCCATGTATGCGAGCCTGGCGCTGATCCCGGTCACCGGCCTGGTGATCGGCGGTCTGTTCTGGTCGGGTATCAGCAGCGGCGTCGCCATGGACGCGGCGCTGCTGCTTCACGAGCTGGCAGTGATTGCCACGTACTGGCTCATAGCGGGGCACGTGGCAGCAGCAATTTATCACCGGCGCAAACGAGACGGCGTGTGGAATGCCATGGTGCCGTTCTGGAAGGAACCGGACCGCGACCGGAGGCCGTTGGCTTAGCGCCATGGCCAGAGGAGTAGGTCAGTGCCGTACTGGATAATCCCCCTCGGCATCACCCTGTGGATGGCGGTGTGGATCGCGCTCGGCCAGCGCTCGGGCGGCACCCTGATCATGCAGATGAGGGCCGTGGGCGGGGTATTGCTGTCCGCGTCGGTGTGGCTCATATGGTGGCTGATGGATGGGTCCCACCATGGTGGATAGGCCGAGCAGCACCAGCGCCTGGTGGGCATTCTTCTCGTGATAGCCGAAGACAGCGACAAGCAACTGTCCATGCAGCTCTGTACACTGATCATGGACAACTGACGGGTGGGAACGAGGTGAAATGGTATCTGCTTGGTTGTGCGTTTGCTGTTTCGGTGGTTCAGGCCGGGACCATGGCCGACTCCATCGTCGGCGAGTGGCAGTTCGATTCGGTGCGGACCCTTTCGGAGCACATGGAACGGCAGGGACCTGCCGACGGCGTTGAGCCGGAGGCTTTTGCGGCGCAGCTTGCCGAGGCAAAAACCCGACGCGAGCAACTGGCGCCTTTCATTGATCCGCAGATCAGGCTGAACATCACGGAAAACCACATCCACTTGAGCGCCCCCAATGCCGACGATCAGACGATGTCTTACACGGTCATTGGCGGCAACGCGCGCCTGGTGGTCGTGGAACTGGAGGACACGGCTGGTTACGAAGGCGTCGGGACCATCAGAATCGAGGAAAGTGGCCTTGTCTTCGTGCGGACCGATTGCGATACCTATCCGGATCAGTGCGAAATGGAACGGCAACGCGCGCGGCAACGGGCCGAAGCGACGCGCCATGCCGACAACGCTTCCCAGACAGTCATACCGGCGGAGGATGTCTCCAGGGTGCACACGGACACGCCCAGGCTGGTGTATTTCAGGCCGTTGGAAGCAGGCGCGGACAGCGGCGGCGGGGGCGATGCTGCAGGCGTCAGCGCAGACGGGAGGACAGACTGATGGCGGCTGACTACGTTCGCGGCGGCAATGGCACCGTGCGTCCCTACCTCTATGCCCGGCCGGACATGGTGTCCTTCGTGCAGACCGTGTTCGGCGCCAGCGTGATTGCCCGGCACGATACACCGCTGGGCGCACACGTCGAAGCCGCCATAGGCGACTCGGTGATCATTCTGGAAGCTGCCGATCAATTCCCCGACCACGTGGAGCCGACGGTGGCTTCGGTGTACATCTACGTCGAGGACGTCGACAGCACCTATACGAAGGCCCTGCAAGGTGGTGCCTCGTCCATCAGCGAGCCCGAGGACAAGCCCTACGACGAGCGGCAGGCCGGTATCCGCGACAGCTTCGGCAACACCTGGTGGATCTCCAGCTACATCGATCCCGAGCGCTGATCCCTCGCGTTACGGGTGGGCAGGGGTTGTTGTAGTCTGCGGCAGACCTCAACGGGAGTAGCGTGATGAACTGGGACGCCATAGGCGCCGTGGGCGAGCTGATCGGCGGGCTTGCCGTGATAGCGACATTGATCTATCTGGCGGCGCAGATCCGCCAGAATACCGCCATGATCACGGCGCAGACGGTGCAGGCCTCGGTGGACGCGACACAGCGCACGCTGCTGTTTCGCGCCGAGCACGGTGAGCTGCGCGCAATTCTTCGCAAAGCCCGCGAAGACGAGACGCTGACGCGGGACGAATTCGAGGTGCTGGCGACCTACCTGCAGGCAGCGTTCATGAATTTTCAGGCGCGCCTGCAGCACAACGTGCGTGGGGTGTTCGACGCGTCAGTGAACGAATCTTACGAGCACATCCTGCGCGACTACCTCGAGCAACCCTACGTGCAGCGCTGGTGGTCCTTCGCCCGCGCGCTTTATGGCGAAGCGTTTCGGGCTCACTGTGACGAAATCATCGCAACGGCGGCCGCCGAGCCGCCGGTGATCAACTGGAACGAAGCAGCGCCGTCTTGAGCTGCGGGCTTTCGGCCGGCCGTTTTGCGTAGCCGCTATTTCGCGGTTGTGACAGTCCCGTTGGATGCCACGGGCGGCGCGTAGCGAACCCGGTAGATACGGCCGGTCTTGTCATCAGATATGAGCAGCTCGCCGGTCGGGGTGACCAGCACGTCGTTGGGGCGGCCCCAGTCGTCTTCACCCACCAGCCAGCCCTCGATGAAAGGCCTGTATGTGGGCGTCTTGCTGTCCGTATCCGTCACTACGCTCACGAGATAGCCCACCTTGGAGGAGCGATTCCACGACCCGTGCTCCGCCACGAAGGCGGCGTTGCGATAGGCGGCGGGAAACTGTGTGTGCGTGTAGAAGTCCATGCCCAGCGCGGCGGAGTGCGCCTGTATCTTGACCCGCGGCGCCTCGAAGGTAAGTCCCTCGCGGGCATCGTGGTCGCCGAATTCGGGGTCGTCGATGTCACCGGCGTGCACGAAGGGATAGCCGAAGTGCAGCCCGGGACCAGGTGCCACGTTGATTTCCTCGGCGGGCACATCGTCGCCCAGCATGTCGCGGCCGTTGTCGGTGAACCACAGCTCACCGGTCACCGGATGCCAGTCGAAACCCACGGTGTTGCGGATACCTTCCGCAAAGATCTCGGTTTTGCCCGTGCCGACATCCATGGTCAGCAGGCTGGCGAAGCGCGGGTCTTCGGACAGACACATGTTGCACGGCGCGCCGACGGGCACGTACAGCTTGCCGTCAGGACCGAACTTCAGATATTTCCAGCCGTGGTGGCGCTTGTCAGGCAGATCGTCGGCAACGGTGACGACGGTGCGGTTGGGCTGGCGCAGCACATCGTCGATGGCGTCGATGCGCAGCACTTCGCTCGTCGCGCCAACAAACAGCGCGCCGTCCTTCACCGCCAGGCCGCTGGGCATGGTCAGCGCTTCCAGCAGCGTGATCACTTCGGGCTGCGCGGCGGTCAACGCGTCCGGTACCGCGTAGACCTTGCCTACGCGGCGGGTGCCCACGATGAGGGTGCCTTTGTCGGTCAAGGCGAGCTGGCGCGCGTTGGGAACCTCGAAAGGCAACGTGTCTATGACGAAGCCCGCAGGGGCCGTAAGGCGGCTGGCGAAGTCGTCGTCGGCGGCGCAGGCCGGCGCGCTCAGGGCCAGCGCCAGCAGCGCAGGCAGCGTGTGGTATGCAAAGCGTCGGGGCAGCACGGCAGAGATCCTCGAGACTGAAAGCCAGGCAATGTAACGCAAGGCGCGCTGCGGCGGTACGTTGACACGTACCGGGTCCAGCAATCCGCACGGGCCGGTGTGCTCATGTTCCCGCGTCAGCGCCGCCCCACCGGCGGTGATTTCCCCGATGAGCCGCCGTATGCTCTTGCGGAACCTGCATGGAGACCGGCTATGGACTACGAAACTCTGACGCTCGAGCGTACCGGCCCCGTTGCCACGCTGACCCTCGACCGCCCCGAATCGCTGAACGCCATGACGGCGCGCATGGGTGTCGAGCTGAACGATGCCTTCGCCCGCGTACGCGACGACAGTGAGGTGCGCGCCCTGGTGGTGACCGGCGCCGGGCGCGCATTCTGCGCGGGGGAAGACGTGAAGGAGCGTCCCGCGGATTCCGACGAGCGGCGCCGGAACAGCACGCCCCTCGGCAAGCTCGCCCGCGGACCGCTGGCCCCCATCGACTTTGCGGATACCTTTCGCAACATGCCCAAGCCCACCATCGCGGCCGTGAACGGTGCTGCGGTAGGGCAGGGTTTGAGCCTGGCCCTGGCCTGCGATATGCGCATCGCTTCCGAGAACGCACGCTTCGGCGCGGTCTGGACGCTGCGCGGCATACCGCCGGAATCGGCCGGCGCGTATCTGTTGACTCAGCTCGTCGGCCCGGCGAAAGCGTGCGAGCTGATTTTCGGCGGCAAGATCATCGGTGCAGAAGAAGCCCGCGAGCTGGGGCTGGTGAACGAGGTGGTGCCGGCAGCCGACTTCCGGCAGAGGACGCAGGCGTTTGCCGAGGCAATGACGAGCGGTGCGCCCGTGGCGATCGGTGTGGCCAAGATGATGGTTTATCAGGCTCTGGAAACGAGCCTTGCGGTGCACGGCCGTTTCGACTTCCTCGGTCAGCAGTACTGCTTTGCCACCGACGACCGGGAGGAGGGCATCAATTCTTTCCTCGAGAAGCGACCGGCAGACTTCAAGGGCACCTGAGCCACCTCGCAGGGCCCGTTTGCCCGCACGCTCACCCCCTTTGCGGCCCGATCTGCTGGCCTCCACCGGGGTGTCTCAGTAAGCTTGCCCGATGTCCGCCTCCGTGGCCGCCGAGCCTGCCCCCGAGCTGTTAACGCCGGAACTGAAAGACACCATCCAGGCTGCGTACCGGGCCTGGCTGGCTGCGCGCGGTTTCAAAGCGCGCCGCGGTCAACGGGAGATGATTGCCTACGTGGCGCGCGCGCTCACGGCAGACCGCCAGCGTATCGCGGTTATCGAAGCGGGCACCGGCACGGGTAAAACCGCGGGTTACTGCCTGGCGGCCATTCCCGTGGCGCAGGCACTGCACAAAACCGTGGTGCTCTCCACCGCCACCATCGCGTTGCAGGAGCAGGTTACGCTCGGGGATCTGCCGGATCTGAAGGATCATGCGGAGCTGCGGTTTTCGGTAGCGCTGGCGAAAGGCCGCGGCCGCTATCTGTGTCTCAAGCGTCTGGACGATCACCTCAAATACCAGGGGCAGCAGGACATTCCCCTCTTCGAGGAGCTCGCGGACGATTTTTCGGCCCTGTACCAGAACATGCTGGACCGCTTCGGCAGGGGCGAGTGGAATGGCGAACTGGATACCTGGCCTGACGAACTGCCGGACGGCGCCTGGCGCGGGGTCACCACCGACCACCGCGGCTGCAGCAACAATCGCTGCGGCTTTTTCAAGCAGTGCCCGTTCTTCAAGGCTCGTGGGGAGCTTGAAGGCGTGGACGTCATCGTTGCGAACCACGACCTGGTGCTTGCTGACCTTGCCCTGGGGGGCGGCGCCGTGCTGCCGGCGCCGGAAGACTGCATCTTCATTCTCGACGAAGCCCATCACCTTGCGGACAAGACGCAGAATCACTTTTCGGCGCGCGCGCGCATGCAGGGCACGCTCGCGTGGCTGGACCAGGTCAACGCCGCCATGGGCAGTCTCACGCAACGCTTTGCGCGCCCCGCAGAGCTGGTGGACCTTGCCACCAGCGTGGCCGCTGAAACCGCGACCTTGAGGGATGCGCTGACGCACCTCAACGACGTGCTGGAGGGGCTTGCGTTCGTTATTCGCGACGAGGATCTGGAGACCCACCGTTTCCCGCTGGGGGAAGTGCCGCCGGAGCTGGCGGAAGCGGCGGGCGCCGCGCTGCCTGCCACCGAGAAGCTTGCCGCGGATGTGGAGCGTACACACGCGCTGCTGCAGCGGGCCCACGCCGGCGAGCTCGACTGGCAGAAAGGCTACGAAGCCGAGGACTGGCTGGTGCCGGTAGGCCAGCTCGAAACCCGCGCCCTGGCCATTCGCGATCTGCTGGCCGACTACGCCGGTGGTTCCCCCTATCGGCATGCGCGATGGGTCAATCGCACCGCGTTCGATCTGGAATTGGTCAGTGCGCCCATCGAACCCGGGCACATTCTGGAAGAAGTGCTCTGGGAGCGGGCGTACGGGGCCATCTGCACCTCCGCCACGCTCAGCGCGCTGGGTCGTTTCGATCGTTTCAAGGAACGCTCGGGGCTGGCGGGCGAGGTAACGGCCATTCGTATCCCCAGCCCCTTCGACTACCGCCGCATCGCCCGCTTCTGCGTGCCTGTCATGGCCTCGGATCCGCGGGATTTCGACGCCCACAGCGAGGAGGTGGCATCGTTGCTGCCGGAGCTGCTCACGCAGGAAGGGAGTGCCCTGGTTCTCTTCACCTCGTGGCGGCAGCTGAACGCGGTGGTGAAAGCGCTGCCCGAAACTGTGCGTGAAAAGCTCCTCATACAGGGCGAAGCCGCCAAGCAGGTGCTGATCAGCACGCACCGGGAGCGCACCGATGCCGGTGAGCGGTCGGCGCTGGTGGGCCTGGCCAGTTTCTCGGAAGGGTTGGATCTCCCCGGCGCGTACTGCCGGCACGTGATCATCGTGAAGATACCGTTTGCCGTGCCGGACGACCCGGTCGACCAGGCTATAGCCGAGTGGGCGGAAGCGCGTGGACGCAATGCGTTCTACGAGATTTCCGTGCCTGACGCGGCGTTGAAGCTGATCCAGGCCTGCGGGCGGCTCATTCGCCACGAAGACGACCATGGCCGTATCACCATGCTCGACCGACGCATCGTCACACAGCGCTATGGCCGCGCGTTGCTGGAGTCGCTACCGCCCTTCGACTTTCAGCTGCCCGCGGCGGACTGAGCGCCCTCCAGGGCGGCGGTTGCACTTTCCAGCAGGCGTCCTTCGCTGGGGGCTTCTTCGAATTTGCCCACGCTATAGATGAGCAACCGCTGGTTGGCGAGCTGGTCCTCGATGGTCTGGAAATAGCCGGTCATGGCCGCCCGGGGCAGTGTTTCCACAATCTGCGCAACCTGCTCGCGGCTGTCGAACGTGAGGTAGCCGTCCATCAGATCGCCCCAGTAGCGACCGGCCAGCTCGCCGAGGTTTTTCGGCGATTGCCGCAGGCGGTTGATCAGCCCGGCTTTGTACTTGGCGAACTCGGCGTCGGACACATCCGGCCAGCGGGCGTTGAAACGTGCCATGAACTCGGTGGTGGCAGCCTCGAGACCTGCAGCGCCCAGCACCGGTGATTGCACGATGAAGGTGATGCCGCCGCGTTTCACCACCGGCCGGTTGCTCACGGACACGACATAGCCCAGCTGTTGCTCGGTGCGCAGCTCGCGGAAGTATTCCGGCTGCAGGATCTGCGCTGCTAGGCTTGACCGCGCGCGGCTGGCGAAGCTGTCGTCGGGGTTCTGCACGTGCAGCACCATGGCGGCGTCGTCGTGATCCACAGCGACGTTCAGGCGCAGGTTGTTGCGCACTTCCCGCACCCGTGCGCGGTGCTTGGCGGTTTCCGCGAGCGACAGGCTCGTGGCCAGCATCGTTTCCAGCGCCGCGACGCGCTCGGGGCCGACGTTGCCATGCAGCATGCCGATCACGCCCACGCGGGCGAGTTTGCTTTCGCGCCAGCGCAGCAGGTCGTCGAGATCCTTCTTCTGCAGCGCATCGATCAGTATGGGGCGCGGCCAGCGGCCACTGCGCAGCGTATCGTCCAGGGCGGCGAAGACCTGGCTGTAGGGACGTTCTTTGGCGGTATTGCGCCAGTCTTTGATCAGCGAGGCCTTCAGGGCCTCGAACCGCTCCGGCTTCAGGCTCGCCGTCGTGAGGTGTTTCAGCACGTCGCCCAGCAGCACCAGCTGCTTGTCGTGATAGCCCGATACGCTCACCTCAAAGCCTGCATCCGTCACGCCGACGCGATAGCCGAGGCCCGCAAGATAAGCGGGATAGGCCAGCTCGCTGAGGCTGTCCTGCACCATGAGCCGGTAGAGCTGCCCCATGGCACGATCTTCCGGAGCTTCCAGACCGTCGGGGATGGTCAGCTCCAGGTTCGTGAACGCCCGCGGGCTGCCGAACTGCACGTCGAGATCGTGCCACAGCGTCAGCCCCGGGCGGTCGAGGGCTCGCGTCAACCCGGCCTCGTCCGGGGTGCGCAGCGCAAGATCTTCGGGCAGAAACGGGTTTCTCGATGGCAGGGTCAGCCCCGAGCTGTCCGTGGGGGTTTGCGGGATGCTCGTACGCTCCAGAGCAAACGGCACTTCAAACCAGGGTTCAACCGAGGTGGTCTCGATATCGGGCGCCGTCATTTCCACCAGCACGTTGTCGGGGCGCAGGTGTTGCAGGGTTGCCGAGATGGCCTCCGCGTCGAAACGTTCCATCAGGTACGGCGCTACGAGCAGGTCGCCCGGCGGGTACTTGTCCAGCCGTGGCGCAAGCTGGTACACGAGGCCCATGGGCCGTGATTTCTCCTGAAAGCGGAAGCCCAGTTCCGCCACTCGCGCCTGCTCGTCGTAGAGCCAGCGCTGCGGCGGCGTGTCTTTGACCAGTTCGATGTACTGGAACAGCAGATGAGCGACTGCCTGCCATTGTTCACGGCCTTCCGGCGTCAGCTCGATGGCGATGCCGAAGACACTGTTGCTGCGGTCGAAATCGCTTACCGACGACCCCAGCGATTCGATCCACCCGCGGCGCTTCAGCAACTGGTACAGGCTGCCTTCGCCCTCGTGACCCACGAGGTTGGCAAAGTACTGCTCCGGTTTAACGGCATAGTTCGGCAGCGTGCTGGGAATGGGAAACTGAAAAGAGATGGTGGCACCGTCCTTCTGGCTCTGCGTGCGCAACAGGGCGGGGAGCTGGCCGTCGGCGTACATGGGCTGGGTGATGTAGCTTGAGCCGATGTTCTGGTTGCCAACCTGCTCGAAGATGGGGCGCACCAGCGCTTCCAGATCGTCCAGGGACTCGCGGGACAGCACGACCAGCCCCATCTGATCTGCCGAGTAGTTCTCTTCGAAGAAGCTGCGCAGATCGGCCTGGATGTCGCCTTTGAGCGTGGCGAGGGAACCGATGGTGAAACGGCGCCCGGGGTGGTTGGGATTCAATGCCTGCTTGCGCACCATGAAGCCGCGCCAGCCATCGTCCTTCAGCTGCATCTGGTACTCGCTGTGCACCGCGTTTTTCTCGCGGGCGGCGTACTCGGCGGACAGGATCGGGTCGATGAAGAAATGGCCGAACCGGTCCAGGCCCTCGGCGAAGGCTTCCGGCTGTATGTCGAAGAAGTAGTTGGTGTGGTCCGGCGCCGTGTAGGCGTTGGACGAACCACCGTTGGCGCGGATGTGCTTCTGGAAGCCGTCGATCTCAGGATATGTCTCGGTCTGGATGAACAGCATGTGTTCGAGAAAGTGCGCCAGACCGGGACGGTTTTCGGGTTCGTGAATGCTGCCCCGGTAGACCGACAGCGCTGCCGCCGATTTGTCGGTGGCCGGATCAGAGACCAGCACGACGCGCATGCGGTTGGGTAACTCCAGATAGCGGTACTCGCGCGTGTCGTTGGGACTCTTGCGTACGGTGGTGGCCTGCGCCGCTGAAGCCTGCTCGGCCGGCGCTTCGCCGGGACTTTGACACGCGGCCGTTGCGGCGAGAGTCAGTGTGATGACAAGGCCACGCAGCCATCGTGGCGACCGCGCGGGGGAAAAGAAAGTCTCGAACTGCAACGTTTTACTCCTCTGGGGCCGGTACACCGTGGCGGAAGCAATGCGCGCCGCAAAAGCGGCGCGCACGCGGTCCGTCGGCGGGCAAGGCTACCTCATTCGCGACGTTTGAGGGCGAGTTTAAGATAGTAGTCGACGCTGAAATAGCGACCACCGCCAATCATCAACAGCGCAAGCACCATGGCGAAGTAAATGACGGCGAACTCGATGCCGTTGTTCAGCTTCACGATCGATCCGCTGCCGTTCAGGTACCGGTAGTTGCCATGTTCGCGCAGAATACTTTTTGCCCGCGATAGTCTTTCTGACGCCTCAATGGTGCGTTCGTTCACGTTGTAGCACTTGATGTAACGCTGGAACACGTTGGAGTCGGCATGCGCGTCGGTCTCGGGCACGCAGATTGCCGGCGGGCTGGACGGTGCAATGGCCGCCCAGCCGTTGTCCCAGTGCACGGTCACGGCCGCCACGAGCATGACCACGGCCATGGGAATGGCCCAGAGGCGCGTGCCGAGGCCCAGCAGCAGACAGATGCCGCCCAGAAATTCCGTCCAGCTCGCCAGGAACCAGGACAGATCCGCCGGCAGCACCGAGAACGGAAACGGCAGGTCGGCATGCTCGAACCAGTTATCGCCGGTAAGCTTCTCCCAGCCCGCACCGATCAGGACGGGTCCCAGAATCAGGCGGATGATGATGGATACGACGCCGTCGAGGTGGCTGGCCCAGCCAACGGCACGGTCGTACAGCGCGCTGTACGTTGCGATGAGATTGTTCATTGTTGTCTGCTCCTCTTGTGACGACGTTAGACTCGGACTTCGAAAAAGGTTCCTTGGAGACGGTGCTTGAACGAGCTCGCAGAACATCTCGCCGATGTGCTTGCAACGGCCTACGGAGTGCGCGCAGCAACCGCCGGTCCCGTGCTGAGCGCAGAGCCGGCATTCCGGGACTGGGCCGCAGTGAGCGAGGCCGTGGCGGCGGTGGCAGCGAGTTTCGGCAATGTCATCGGTATCAGCGGCAGCCAGGGCAGCGGCAAGAGCACGCTGGCCCGTGTGCTGTGTCAGTATCTGGAGGCGGCCACGGACGAACCCGCCGCGGCAGTATCTCTAGACGATTTCTATCTGACGCGTCGCGAGCGCGCTGCTCTGGCAGCAGCGGTGCATCCGCTTCTGCGCACTCGCGGTGTGCCGGGTACGCACGAGCACGAGCGGGTGGCCGAGCTGCTCGATCGGGTACGAGTCGGGGAACGCAACCTGGAATTGCCGGTTTTCGACAAAGGGGCGGACGATCGAGCCGGCGAGCGCGCGGTGCGCGCGGGGCAACTGGTGCTGGAAGGGTGGTGCCTCGGCCTCGAAGCGGTGGATCCTGCGGCGCTGGTTGAGCCCGTCAACGAGCTGGAGCGCAGCGAAGATCCGCAGGCGGTCTGGCGGCGCTGGGTAAACGCTGCGCTGGCGGCGCACTACGCGCCGCTGTGGCAGCGCGTCGATTTCTGGATTCATCTCCGCGTGCCCGGCTTTGCGCAGGTATTCGAATGGCGGCGCGAACAGGAACAGGCGCTGCCGCCGGACCAGCGCATGGATGATGCGGCGCTCAGACGATTCATCGCGCACTACGAGCGCTGGACACACATGCTGTGGACCCAGGCACCGCCGGGCCCCGGGCTCGTGCTGGAAATCGATGCGCACCATGGCGTAGACCCATTCAGATGCCGTTCAGTTGCTGATGCCTAAGATGCCTGCCATCGTGAATGGAGGTTCAACAATGCGTGTCTCGAAGAAGCAAAACGACGTATCGAAACGGCTGCCCCGACGCCTTGCAGCTCTGTGCATGCCTGCGCTGCTGCTGCCCGGTCTTGCGCTGGGCGCAACGACCTACACGCGGGCGCCGGTGACGAATGTCGAGCCGCAGTACGAGCGCGTCACCTACCGTGTGCCTGTGGAAGCCTGTGTAGAGCGTGAAGTGCCCGTGCGCCGTCACCACGCCGGCCAGTCCCGCACGGCGCCCATTCTGGGTGCGATCATCGGCGGCGCCATCGGCAACGCGGTGGGTCACAACAAGCGCAACAAGCAGGTGGGCGCGGTCGTGGGCGCTGTGCTCGGCGGCTCGATCGGTGCGGACGTGGCACGTCAGAACCGTCACAACCATGATGTGAGCTACCGCACGCGAGAGGTGTGCGAGACCAGCTACGAGGTGCGGGAAGACGAGCGTCTCACAGGCTACAAGGTGGACTATCTTTACGATGGCACCACGTACACGACGCACATGGACCGCGATCCCGGCCAGTACCTGCGCGTGCGGGTTCGCGTGACGCCGGCGGAGTAAGCCGGCAGCAACCGGAATTGCGGTGGAATGGAGTACACTATGCCCTGTCCCAGCTTCGAGCGAAGATGCATGAGCACGCCGGCTACCGGTGCGCGGCAGGGCTTTTCCTTGGTCCGCGCGAGCCTCCTGGCCCTGTTGGTTGCGCTGGTGGCGGTGCTGTCCGCACCCGCTGCAAGCGCCGCTGAAGACTATCGCGGCCTCACCCGCAAGGCCGTAAATGGCTACGCCGAGACACCGGCCGGGACAACCGCGGCCATTTCTCGGGAGCGTGCCGCCAGGATCGCGCGACGTCATGTTTCCGGCAAGGTGCTGTCGGTCAAGCCCGCGCGTGAAGGCGGTTATCGTGTGCGCGTGCTGTCTGAAGGTGCCCGGGTTGTCACCATAGCGGTTGACGCCAAGGGCCGCATCGCGGAGTAGCCCCCCATGCGTGTGCTGATCATCGAAGACGAAGACGCGCTGCGCACCCAGCTCAGCGAGCATCTCCAGGCCGAGGGTTTCGCGGTGGATGGTGCGGCCGACGGCGAAGAGGGCCTGTACTACGGACGCGAATACGACTACGACGCGGCGGTGGTGGATCTCGGCCTGCCGAAAGTGGATGGCATCGAGGTCATCAACCGGTTGCGCGGAGAGAATCGCAGTTTTCCGATTCTGGTGCTCACGGCGCGGGGCCACTGGCAGGATAAGGTGCTCGGTCTGGAAGCGGGGGCCGACGACTATCTGGCCAAGCCGTTCCAGATGGAAGAGCTGATGGCGCGCATGAACGCGCTCATCCGCCGGACGGCCGGTTACGCTTCCCCGGTGCTCACGCAGGGTGAGCTTGCCCTCGACACGGCCAAGAAAGAAGTACGCGTGGCAGCCCAGGCGGTGGAGCTGACAGCGTACGAGTACAAGGTGCTCGAATACCTCATGCTCAACCCGGACCGGGTCATTTCCAAAACCGAGCTCACCGATCACCTGTACGACCAGGATTTCGATCGGGACAGTAACGTCATCGAAGTCTTTGTCGGCCGCCTGCGCAAGAAGATTGCGCCTGTGGACAACATCCGCACCGTGCGTGGCCAGGGTTACAGGTTCGTCGCAGCCCCCTCCGGCTGATCTTTCATTGAAACAATCCATCCGCAACCGGCTGCTGGTCACCACAACCTGCGTGCTGGCTGCCTTTCTCACCTCCACAGCCTGGGTGCTGGAACAGTCGTTCCGGGACAGCGTGCTCAGTGGCGCTGAGGAGCAACTGCGCCAGGTGATCTATGCGGTCATGGGCGCGGTGGAGGAATCGGAAGGACAACTGCTCGTCACCAGCGATCTCGCCGAGCCGCGACTCATGCAGTCGGAGTCGGGACTTTATGCGCGGGTTGCGGACGATCTGGGTAATGCGCTCTGGCTATCGCTGTCCGCTGGTGCTACGGACGTGAGTTTTCCCGCTCATGATGGTGAGCCCGGCGATTTCGTCTTTCAGGAGGATCCCACCGGCACACACATCGCCCTCAGTTACACGGTGTTCTGGGAAGGCGTAGACCCTGAGCGGGTGACGTTCGCGGCGCTGGCGGATCTGGCGCCGCTGCGGCGTGAGATCAACCAGTTCCGTCGCAGCCTGGGTTTCGGCCTCGGTCTTGCGACCCTCTTTTTCATCATTGCGCAGCTGGTTGCGCTGCGCTGGGGTCTGCGGCCCCTGCGCACCATGGCGCGGGAAGTTCAGGCGCTGGAAGCCGGTGAGCGTGAGCGTCTCAGTAACGGCTACCCGGCTGAGCTGCAGGGCCTGGCGCGCAATCTGGACCGTTTTGTGGAGCACGAGCAGCGCAGTCGTTCGCGCTATCGCAACGCCCTGGACGATCTGGCCCACAGCCTGAAAACGCCCCTCGCGGTAGTACGCAACGCGCTGGGTGATGCGGCGCCGGACAGGCATCTGCTGTCAGAACAGCTGGAGCGGATGGAGAGCACGGTGACCCATCAGCTTACGCGGGCGTCGGCCCGCGGACCGGTTGTGGTGGGCAAAGCGGTGCCCCTGGGGGGACTCGTCGCGCGCCTGGTGCACGCGGTGGAGCGGGCTTACGCAGATCGGGGCATCACGGCAGCGCTCACCCTCGACGATGCGGCCGTGGTGCGGGGTGACGAGCGCGATTTCATGGAGATTTTCGGCAACCTCATCGAGAACGCGTTCAAGTACACCGCCGGCCGGGTTGCGGTCACGGTGACCGCAGAAGGCACGGGTGCCACCTGCGTCATCGAGGACGACGGCCCGGGCATTCCCGAGGCGCTGCGGGAGGAGGCGCTGGCCCGCGGCAAGCGTCTGGATGAGATGCAGGCGGGCCAGGGCATTGGCCTGGCCATGGTCAGCGAACTGGTGGCCCTGTATTCCGGCCGGCTGGACATTGAAGCCAGCGAGCTCGGCGGGGCGAGGCTGGTGGTCTGGCTGGCGTGAGAGGCGTCAGCCCAGCCGCGCCGCGATAGCAGAGAAAAAGCGCTCTCTGAGGGCGTCAGCCTCCGCCGTCTTGGGGCCCGCGGCACACCACGCGTGCACCTGCGTGTAAGGATCACCCAGGCTCGCATCGCGGGCGCCGCCCCGCATGCCCTGGTTCATCATTTCAATCTGTAACGCCATGCGCTCAGCCTGCAGCTCGGGCGGGCTGGGCAGATCCGCGGCAATTTCCGCTGCCAGTGTCATCTGCTGCCAGTCAGCGGGTTCGGCCTGCCCATCGGCGCGGGCTTTGAACACCGCATGTGCCGCCTCCAGCGGCTCGCCGGCCTGCTCGGCGCGGCTCATGGCTTCGTCCCACTCCCGCCAGCGTGCCAGCTCGGCCAGGCGCTGGCCCTGTTTCACCTGCTTGAGCAGGGCCCGGTAGCGGGCGTCCGCGGCCTGGGCGCGCTTACGCAGGGACGCCGGTGACCGGTCTGCGTTGAGCGCGTCCTCCAGTGCCGTCAGCTGCGCCTGAGCGCCGGCGTCAGCCTGGCCGCGGATTTCGGCGTCCGAGACCGACTGTTCACACGCCGCCACGAGGGCCGCGAGGGCATCGAGCCGCGAGCTTTCCGCATCCCGCGCGGCCTGCCGCGCCGCATCCCGCGAGGCGAAGATTTCGTCGCAGACGGTACGGAACTCGCGCCAGAGGCGCTGGTCCAGCGCCCGCGGCACGCCCTGGATCTCACGCCATTGCTGCTGGAGGCGCTTGGCTTCCTCGGCTTTGGCGCTGCCATCCTCCAGGTCCACGAGCTGACGGGCCCGGGCGATCAGGGCCCGCTTGCGTTCGGCCTGCTTGTCACCCGCCTTCTTCACTTTCTCGTGCAGCGCGCCCTGCAGGGTCTCGAAGCGCTGCTGCACCGCTTTCAACGCCTTGCGATCACACGGATGGTGGCGGCGCCATTCTTCCCGCGCCGCGCGCATGATCTCAGCCGCCGCCTGCATGTCGGCGTTGTCCCAGTCGGTGCTCTCCAGATACAGCGCGAGCTGCTCGCACAGACTCTCTCGCGCGCGGAGATTTGCCGCACGCACCTCGGCCTGTTCTGCGTAAAACGCCTTGCAGGGCTCGAACGCCTGCTCGGCTAGCTCGTCGAAGCGCCCGAGCTGCTCGCGCGCCGCTGCGCTGGTGGGTGGTCCAAGCTGTTGCCACTGACTGCGCAGCTCGCGCAGGCGCTCAGCCTGTGCCGGTGGGTCGAGCGGTGCGCTCACCAGCTTTTCCAGCTCTTCCAGCAGTGGCGTACGTTTGGGGTCTGTCGCAAATTTCTGCCAGTCGCGCAGCTCATCGAGCTGTGCGCTGAGGCTGTTGACGGTCCGTTCCAGCGGCTGGCGACGATCCTGCTGCCGCAGTTCTGCCAGCGCCGCCCGCGCCCGCTTTACCGCCTGCACGGCGTGCTGCGATTTACCGTCATCGATCGCCTTCTGGGCGGCGGCGAGGGCCTGCTCGCAGGCCGTTTCCGCCTGCTCGGAGCGGCGCGTCAATTCGGCACGGCCCTCGGTGAGAGCCGCCTCCACCACGTCCGCGCGCTCGGCTGCGGCTTCGACGGTCTGCGGTTGCTTCACATCCTCCGGCCAGGCCAGCGCCGTGACGCGCGCCCGGTGCTGTCTGCGCCATGTCACCAGGGCCGCCACAGCCCCGTCCAGCGCCTCGCGCGGTGCTTCCGGCAGACTGCCCTGCAGCACTTCCAGAGCCGCGATCACGGCGGTGTCAGGGTCCTGCCATGCCGGTGCGGCAAGGCGCTGCAGCCGTTCGTCGATGCGCGTCAGTTGAGCTTCGAGATTTGCCGCCGTTTCCTGCTGCTCCACGCTGGGTGAGCTCGCGGCCGCGGCGGCCTGCCAGGCTTGCAGCAGGGCTGTGGAGGTAGCACTGAAAGCTGCATCGGGCGCCAGCGTGCGGGCGCTCTGGAAATGATTCTGCAGGGCGTCCAGGGCGGTCTGCTGAGGCGTAGCGGGTGCGGCGGGATCGGCCGCGGCTTCCGTGACCGCGGGAGCGTCCAGCTCTATCTCAGCAAGCGGACTGGTGGGCGGTGGCGCCGGGGCGTCGTCGAACGCGCGCAGCGTGGCCAACGCGGTCTCAGCTTCGTTCACAACCGTGGCACGCATGCTCGCAAGCTGCCTCAGCTTGTTGCGCCTGACCGCGTCTTCCGGCTCGTAGCCGTCGAGATCTTTGGTGATGGCCGCATCGAGCTCGGCGATACGTTCGGCCGCTGCTGCGTGGGTACGCTGCGCGCCACGCAGGGCATCCAGACGGCTGCGGGCGTGGCGGTTACACGCCTTGTCTTTGCCGCGGGACGCCCGCTCCAGCTGCACCAGCCCTGCTTCGCTGCGAAAGAGCGCGTGCGCCAGAGCGGTGTCACGGGCCGTCTCGCGGGTGGCAAGGGTGAGGCGTACAACGGCATCGGCATCGGTCAGGAAGGTGAGCAGCTCGCTGGCCTGCGCGCTGTTGACGCGATCCAGCGCGGCGTTCAGCACCGCCGCGTGGGCAAGCATCTCGCGGTTCAGCGGGGTGCTGGCCAGAGCCAGTTCAGCGAGGCGCGCCGCCGCTGCCGTAGCAACGGCGGCATCGTCGAGCAGACGCTGCAGAACCGTGCTGTCGCTCAGGTTGCGGGTTGCAGCGATGCGCACGTCTCCGTCCGGGTCTGTGCGGGCGAGCTCAGTCAGAGCCTCGACGTGCTGTGGATTGTCCAGCTCGGCAGCGCGCACCGCTGCCAGACGGGTTGCGGCGTCAGCCGCGGCAAATGCCGATCGTTTGCGAAACCAGCGCGCGAGCATGGTACTTCCCTCGGTCCTGCTTTCTGTCTTTCCGGCTACGCGGTGCCGGTGATCTGTGTTTTACAACGCGTTGTGGGCGCCATCGCACAATGGCGCGCCGTCCGTCCGTTTGCAGCCGCAGAAGTACAGCGTGCGCGCTTCCTCCGCCGTGTAGGTCATGGGCGTGAAATCCGTGCCCTCGTGTGAGCCATCACAGAACGGCTGGCGGGTACTTTTTCCACAGGCGCACCAGAAGTATTTCTTGCCGGCTTCCACCTCGACGGGGTAGGGCGCTTTCTGTGCAATCACTGCATCGGTCATGTCTAGCTCTCCTTACGAAAACGAGCGGGGTTCCCACCAGGGGAAAAAGTCTGGCATATCGTCGCTGACTTTTCCCGTGAACTCGGCCGGTCGCTTCTCCAGGAACGACTCCACGCCTTCCTTCACGTCCGCCGACTTGCCGCGGTAGTAAATTCCGCGCGAATCCACCTTGTGCGCCTCCATGGGATGGTCGGCGCCGAGCATGCGCCACATCATGTGCCGGATCAGCGCGACGGAGACCGGGGCCGTGTTGTCGCGAATGTCCTCGGCGATACGACGCGCTTCGGCGAGGAGGTCGTCCTTGGGCAGCGTGGCTTTCACCAGGCCGCCGGCCAGCGCTTCGTCTGCGGGGAACACGCGGCCTGAGTAGCACCATTCCAGCGCCTGGCTGATGCCCACGACCCGCGGCAGGAAGTAGCTGGAGCAGGCCTCGGGCACAATACCGCGGCGCGCGAAAACGAAGCCGAACTTCGCCACGTCGGCAGCCAGGCGGATGTCCATGGCGAGGGTCATGGTTACCCCGACACCAACCGCCGCGCCGTTGATGGCGGCGATGATGGGCTTCTTCAGCTCGTAGATGCGCAGCGTCAGCAGACCCCCGCCGTCCGGATTGAGGCCGCTCTCGCGATCGTCGCGTGCATCGGCATTGAAGGTGTTGCCGCCGCCGGCCAGGTCGGCGCCGGCGCAGAACGCCCGCCCGGCGCCCGTGACGATGATGGCTTTCACGGCATCGTCGGCGTCGGCGCGATCACAGGCGTCGATCAGTTCGTTCATCATGGTGCGATTGAAGGCGTTCAACGCCTCCGGGCGGTTGAGCGTCAGGGTCAGAATGCCGTCCTCGACATCGTAGAGGATCGTTTCGTAGGCCTGTTCCGACATGGCGGTTCCTTGCTGTATTTGCGGCCAGGCGATCTTACCCGGTTTCGGTATCATGCAAAGGGTGCGATACATCAGGCGGGCAAGGTAGCGGTGTCGGACGAGGCGTTTGCAGCGGCAGTGGAGGCGCTGCTCGATGGCTGGCTGACGGGTCCGGGCGCAACCACGGCGTTTTCCGCTGCGGACGGGACGCTGATGAGCCTCGCCGACCCGTGGCTGGATGCCGCGTGGCGGGCGCGGTTGAGCGAGCGCGGCTGGCTGGCGCCAGGCTGGGCGCCGCAGTACGGCGGAAGTGGCTGGACGCCGGCGCGGCAGCTGCATTGGTATCGTGCCTGCGGACGCCGGTTTCCCGGCTACCGGGAACCCGCGGCGATCGCGTGGCTGGGCCCGCTGCTGCAGGCGGCCGATCCCGCTCGGGCTGCCATCTGGGCGCCTGCAATTCTCGAAGACTGCCTCGGCTGGGCCTGTGCGCTCATGGAGCCCGGTCCCGGCTGGGCCGCAGGGGACTTTGCGGCCTCGGCGAAGCGCTCTCCCGGAGGCACTGTCTGCCTCAACGGACGCAAGCTCTGGGTCATGGGCATAGATCGGGCCAGTCATCTCGCGCTGGTATCGGCGCACGGGCTGACGCTGCTGGCAATGGACCGGCTGCGTGCGGCGGCTGGATTCACCGCAGTACCGCTGGAGACTCTCGATCGACTCGCGGGATTCTGGTCAGTCACTTTCGAAGACTGCGTCGTCGAACCCCTGGCGCACGTTCCCCTCGGTGACGGGTTGCTCGGCACCGCCGGCGAGCTGGCCGCAGGCGCCGGGCGCTGGGGTGCCGGCAGCTGCCTCAGGGGCGCGTTGGCGGTGGCCTGGCAGCTCGAGGCGATGCCGGAGACGGCCGCCCGCGAACTGGAAGTGGCGCTTGCTGCCATCGAGGCCATGGAGGACCGCTACGCAGCGGCGGATTTTGTCGCAGCCCCCGGGTTTCTGTCGCCCGCCCAGCGCCTGGCCCATCAGGAGGGCCGGCTGCGGTCGCAACTGGAAGCGCTCATAACGGACGCTTTGGGGTATGATGCGCTGCCGCTGGTGGACGAGGTGCGCGCGCACAACGAGGGTCCGTTGGGGTCGGTCAATGCCGCCCGCGCCCGCAAAGCGCTCGCTGAACTGCGCCTGACCGGGGCTTGGCGCCGTGGCAGGGTCGACGGGGGAGACGGGGATTACGGGAGGACGGAGAGCCCCGGGCCGAACCAGCACACCGACCGGCGGGCATAGATGAAACTTAGGGGTGATCGATGGATTTTTCGTTGACAGAAGAACAGACGCTGCTCGAGGAAAGCGTCGCGCGGTTCATGCAGAACGACTACAGCTTCGACGACCGGCAGAAGCTGGTGCGTTCCGAGGACGGCTACAGCAAAGACAACTGGCAGACCTTCGCCGAGCTGGGCTGGCTGGGGGTGCCGTTTGCGGAGGCCGACGGTGGCTTTGGCGGCGGCGCGGTGGAGACCATGCTGATGCTGGAGAATTTCGGCAAAGGGCTCATGGTTGAACCGTACCTGGCTTCGATCATCCTGGCAGGCGGGGCCATCAAGCGTGCCGGCACCGCAGAGCAGAAGGCGCAGTACCTCCCCGGACTCATCGACGGGTCGAAGCAGGCGGCACTTGCCTACGTAGAACCCGAGGGCCGATTCAACCTGGCCGATCTGAAAACCACCGCCACGCAGGACGGCGATGGCTGGGTGCTGAACGGCTACAAGGCGGTGGTGCTGAATGGTCCTGCCGCAGACGTGCTGGTCGTGACCGCGCGCACCAGCGGCGAGCAGCGAGACGAGGCGGGTGTCACCCTGTTCGTGCTGGACGCAAACGCAGACGGCGTGTCGCGCCGGGACTATCCCACGGTCGACGGCCTGCGTGCTGCAGAGATCACGCTGGAAAACGTCAAGCTCGGTGCCGACGCGGTGCTGGGCGAGGCGGGCGCCGGTTATGCGCTCATCGAAGCCACCATCGATGACGGTATTCTTGCCGTTGGCGCCGAGGCGGTGGGCTGCATGGAAGTGCTGTACAAAGATACTGTGGAGTACTGCAAGACGCGCGAGCAGTTCGGCCAGCCCATCGGCAAGTTTCAGGTGCTGCAGCACCGCATGGTGGACATGTTCATGGAGCACGAGCAGTCCAAGTCACTCATGTTCATGGCTGCCATGCGCCTGGACGAAGGCTACGGACCCGAGGCGCAGAAGGCCGTGAGTGCCTTCAAGGTGCAGGTGGGCAAATCCGGCCGCTTCGTCGGCCAGAATGCCGTACAGCTTCACGGCGGCATGGGCATGACCGATGAGCTGAACATCGGGCATTACTTCAAGCGCCTGACGGTGATCGACACCCTGTTCGGCAATGTCGATTACCACTTGAAGCGCTTCGGGCGCCTGTAGCGGAGGCTCAACAGGGGAGAGCGGTATGGCGCGATGGGATCGGGGGGGCGATGCGGCCTCCATTCCCGACTGGTTCTGGGCCGCGGTGGAAACCGAGCCCGAGACCCGCACCGTCGAGGTGGACGAGTGCGATGTGTTCTACCGCTACTACAGCGGCGAAGCCGGCGCGGATGCGCCTGGCGTACTCCTCATTCACGGCATGAACGCCCATGCGCGCTGGTGGGATTTCATTGCGCCGCAGCTTCTCGACCGCTATCGCGTTGCGGCCATGGATCTCACGGGCATGGGCGATTCCGACTTCCGGTACGAGTACGATCCCGACACCTATGCGGACGAGATAGCCGCAGTGCTGGACGATGCTGGTTTCGGCACCGACGCCATCGTGGTGGCGCACAGCTTCGGCGGCTACCAGGCCGTGCGCGCTGCCAGCCGCCACGCAGGACGCTTCGAGCACCTCATTCTCGTGGACAGCGGTATCCGCCACCCGGACGATCCGCTGCCTGAGCACGTCATGATGATGATGGGCGGCAAAACCAAGGTGTACCCGGACAAGGATTCAGCGGTGAACCGCTTCCGGCTGCAACCGCCTCAGCCCTGCGAAAACGAGTACATCCTGCAGTACATCGCGCGGAATTCACTCATGCCCGTGGAAGGGGGCGGCTGGACCTGGAAATTCGACGAGGACCTGCCGTCAGCGCTGAAAGAAGCCGAGCGGCTGCCGGAAGATTACCAGGCCCTGACCCTCAAACTCGGCCTCATCTACGGCGCTGACAGCGAGCTTTTCTCGCAGCGTACGCTCGACTACATGCGCGAGCTGGTACCGGGCGAGTTTCCGGCGGTTGCGATCGAACAGGCGCAGCACCATGTGTTCCTGGATCAGCCCCAGGCGTTCGTCGACGCGCTGCGCACCATGGCGGCGGAACTTACCGCACGCTAGAGCAGAGACACCCCCCTACTCCCGGTCCAGCATCGGGATGATGAGAAGAAGCGGGTTGCCGCAATCAGCGCAGTCGGCTGCATCGTTCGGATCCGTGCCACCGCTGACTTCTTCCCCGTCGCTGAAGCCGTCACCATCCGTGTCGGGACTGACAGGGTCTGTGCCATAGGCGTTCACCTCTTCGGCATCGGACAGACCATCCCCGTCGGTATCCGGAAGAATGGGGTTGGTGTTGAAGACGTCCAGCTCTTCCTGGTCGAACAGCCCGTCGTCGTCGGTATCCAGATCGATGGCAAACCCCGAACCGCTTTCGGAGCCCAGCGCATCGTCCAGGGGGACACCGATGACAGTGATGTCGCCGGACAGCGAGACGCTGCTGCCGTAACGGGCACCGGAGACGACGGCGGACGCTGTGAGTTTTGCCTGCTGCGTCCAGCCCGTCGCTGAAGCTGCGAACAGGTACGCCGCGCCGGCGTTGCCTGCGTCAGGCGCACCAACAACGGCTCTGGTGCCCGACAGGGAGACACTGGCGCCGAAGTTGTCCCCGGCGGCCGCGTCAGAGGCGCTGAGCTTCGCCTGCTGGCTCCACACCGTGCCGTTTCGTGAAAACACGTAAGCCGCCCCTGAGGGTCCGGCACCGGAGGCGCCAATCACGGCTATGTCACCGACGATCGTCACGCTGGCGCCGAACGCGTCATCTGTCGCGCTGTCCGCGGGCGTCAGCGTGGCCTGCCAGGTCCAGTCTGCACCGTTGCGCACGAACACAAAGGCCGAGCCGGCGGAGCCTGGATCCCAACTCCCGGCCACGAGGGTGTCGCCGGACAGGGCCACGGTGAAGAAGCCGAAGCCCCCTTCCCCTTCCGGGGCTTTCAGCTTTGCCTGCTGTGTCCAGCTATCCCCGTTGAGGACGAACACGTAAGCCGAGCCGCCTTGGAGGGCGTCCGATCCGGCGCCGATCGCCAACGTATTGCCGGACAGGGAGAGGCTGTTGCCGAATTCATCGGCCGACGGATCCACCGGTGGCGACAACAGTGTCTGTGGCAACCAGGTGGTTCCGTCGCGTGTGAACACGGCAACTTCACCGGCGCCGCTGCCTCTGGCGATAGCGGCCGTATTGCCGGACAAGGCCACGCCGGTACCGAAGCGGACAGAGCCGGAAGCAAATTTTGACTGCTGCTGCCAGAAAAGACCCTGGCGCTCGAACACGTACGCAGCGCCGGCAGAATCCCGCTCGAGCGGCGCGCCGACAATGGCTGTGGTGCCGTCCACCGCGACGCTCGAACCGAACTGATCGCCGGCCATACCGTCCGACGCCGTAAGCGGGTATCGCACGGGGCTGCTTGTGGGGTCGGCCGGGTCGGTGCCGAGGACAAATTCGGCATCGTCGGGGAACCCGTCGCGGTCCGTGTCCGCTAATCTCGGGTTGCTGCCGGCTGTCTGTTCCTCGAGGTTGTCCAGACCGTCGCCGTCGTTGTCCTGGGATGCCTCGTTGGTGCCGAGAGGGTCGAAGCCGAACTCGATTTCGAAGCCGTCCAGCAGACCGTCTTCGTCGCTGTCCTCCAGCAGGTGATCGGTACCGTAGACGTCGATTTCCAACTGGTTCAGCAAGCCGTCGCCATCGGTATCCAGGTCGAACACATAGGCGGAACCACTGACGTTGCCGAGGTCGTCGTCCGCAACAGCGCCTGCAACCACAGCGGTGTCACCCACCGCGACGCTGATGCCGAAGTAGTCACCGGACGCCGCATCAGCGGCGGTGATTTTCGAGAGCTGGCGCCAGGCAGTACCCTCGCGAAGGAACACGTACGCAGTACCGGCGGAGTTGTCGTGGGCGTAGGCACCAACGACCGCAATGGGGCCGGACACCGATACGCTGTAGCCGAACTCGTCGTCTTGGATGCCCTCGTCAGTGGCGATCAGCTTGGCCTGCTGGGTCCAGGCCGCGCCGGTGCGGGTGAACACATAGGCAGAGCCGCTGTCGCTGCCGTTGTCATTGTCCCGATAGGCGCCGATCAATGCCGTGTCGCCGGACAACGAGACGCTGAACGCGAAACGATCGTTGGCGGCAGCGTCAGAGGCGGTCAGCTTCGCCTGCTGGGTCCAGGCCGCGCCGGCACGTGTGAATACGTACGCTGCACCGGCGTCGTTGTCGGCGCGGTGAGCGCCAACGACGGCAGTGTCACCGTCTACGGCTGCGCTGAACCCGAAGCGATCACTCTGCGCGCCATCCGCGGCGGTCAGCTTGGCCTGCTGGTTCCACACATCGCCAGTGCGCTGGAAGACATAGACCGCGCCGCTGTCCTGTGTCTGCGGCGCAGTGTCATGACGATCGGCGCCCACGGCCACGGTGTCGCCGGATACGGAGACGCTGATGCCGAAGCGGTCGCCGTCGCCCACGTCGCCGGCGGTCAGTTTCGCCTGCTGGGTCCAGGTGTCGCCGGTGCGCGTAAACACATATGCCGCACCGTCGAAAGAGTCTTTGCCGGCTGCGCCAACAACTGCAGTGTCGCCTGACAGGGCAACGCTGGACCCGAAATTGTCGCTGGTCTCGGCATCGGACGCCGTGAGCTTGGCCTGCGGGACCCAACGGTTGTCCTGGCGAACGTACACATAGGCGGCGCCGACGTCGCCGGCGCGAACGGCAGCAATCACCGCCGTGTCGCCGGAGACGGCAACAGCGCTGCCGAGCTCGTCATCGGCAACCCCGTCCGACGCAAACAGCTTCTGATGCCGGTTGGCCTGGCCCAGGGGCGTGGCACCGGGTGCGTCGATACCCGTGCCGAGCTCGTACTCTGCGAGATTGCTGAAGCCGTCTTCGTCCAGATCCTGTGCTGCGTCTGCTGCGCTCAGCGGATTGAGGCCGAGCGCCTCTTCGACGCCGTTGGGGATACCGTCTCCATCGATGTCGGCGTCGTCCCAGTCAGAAAAGCCGTCGCCGTCCTGATCCGGAAACAGCGCCTGGGAAAAATCTGTGTCGATGCGGATCCTGCTGAACGTCCAACCGGCGTCGCCAAGACCCTCGCGCAAGCGTATCTCATCGAAGGTGGCGTCGGCGGTAAACGTGGTTCGCAGGTTCGCGGGTTGTTCCGCCTCGGTGAGCGCTGGATCCGGATCGAGCCACACCGTTACGTCGTCCGCCGCGTTGGCGTTGTAGTCGATGCGAACGACGAAGGTTGTGCTGTCCGTGTTCCGCACGAACTGGAAGGAGAAGCCGGGCTCGGGAGTAGCGGAGTTGAAATCCACCTCGCCGGGCGTGGCCGCGAACGCGCTGTAGGCGAACGCTCCGAACGCGTTGCCGATGCCCAGCCGTTCGGTGGATGGGCCCTGGAAGAGCTGCAGACCGGCGTAGTAGTTTTCGTCGTTGAAATCGGAGGTGGGATCCACCTGAAATCGCAGATAGAGCGTGCCGGTGGCGGATGCATCGCGCGTCACGCTCATACCCGGCAGGTTTTCGCCGAGGCCATTGTCGTCGACGGTCAGCGGTCCCACGAAATCGTACAGCGTTGCCGCCTGCGCGTCGGCGCTTGTCGACAGCAACAGCGGTGCAACCAGCAGGCTGGCAACGAGTGTCCATGCACGCATGGGCGTGGCGGTCGTGCCCTGGAGTTGGAGGAATCGCCATGCGCTGCTTCGCTGGCGCCGGGTCAGTGGGCGTTGGGACATGTGCCAACCTCCTGCTTGCAGGTTTTTCTCTTCTTGTTGTTACTGCTTAGCGGTAGCTGGCTGGCTGGAACCGGCCGGGGTGCCCTGGTGGGCTACAACCGGTCCGGCGTGCAAGCTTCTTGCAGAGATTGTAGCGGCATCCGCAGCGTCATGCAGCCCAGCCCTGCGGCCCTCACCGGGGGCTGGTGCCTTGCATCACCGGCCGGGGCGGTGGCACCAGCCGGATGGTGAAGGCCGTGGCTTCCGCCACGGCTTCGTCGGAGTACAGGAGGGGAAAATCCCCTTCCGTTGCCCAGTTTTCCAGCAGGTTGTCGTAGAACGGCGAGCGTGGATCGCCCGCCTGTCCAGGGGCGTTCGTCGCCGTGGCCGCGTCCCAGTTGCCCACGTCCACCACCATGCGGAACGACGCGCCGCCGCGCACCTCGAAATCGGCTGCGCCGAAGCGTGTGTTGTTGGTGGTATTGGCACTGCCGCCCCGTGGGTAAGCCGCCATGGCCATCTGCTGCTGCAGCGCCGCCGGTGCCAGATCGCGCAGCGGGTGGCGGAACGCGATCTGATGCACATCACCCCAGCGCCAGGTGGTCGGATCTTCCCCCAGCAGGGCGCGAGTGTGTGCATAGGCTGTCGCGAGGCTCGCGTAGGCCGTGTCGCGGCCGCGGGGCGTCGCCAGCAGCCGCAGCACGGCGTGGGTGTCGATGCCAATGACGCTCGATGGGGGCGTGGGCTGCACCAGTGCGCCCAGCGCCGGAGTAAGGTGGCGGGCGTACCAGACCACCCACAGGGCCGCAGGACCGGAGTTGGCGCTGAGGCGCTGATCCCAGCCGGCAAGCAGAGTGCCGCCGGGATGGGCGTCGAGGTCGGGCAGCAGCGCGAGCACTTCGCGCGCCAGCACCGAGTGGTAATCGCGCTGCAGCGCTGTGGATGCAGCCAGGGTGTGCTGCTGGTCTGCTTTGAGGACCTCCCAGAGGCGTTCGTAGCGCCAGGGGGCAGACCACTCGAAGCCGATGCGTCGCTCGTCGATCGGGTAGGACGGCGGCAGGTTCATGGAGTTGGCGGTGCCGGTGAAGCCACGCGGCGGGTTGTACTCTTCGGGCAGCGCGTCCATGTCGAAGTAGCCGTCCCACTCATAGCGGCCATCGCCGGGTACCGGCAACACTCCGTCCCAGGTGTTGCGGCGTGGGAAACGACCCGCGGGCTTGTAGCCGATGTGGCCGTCGATATCGGCGTACACCTGGTTTTCGCTGGGCGCGCCCCAGCGGTTCAAGGCACCGACAAATTCCCGAAAGTTCTCCGCGCGCATGTATTCGATGCTGCCGAAGTAGGGCGACATGCCGGGTTCCAGCCAGGCGGCACGCACGGCAAACGCGTGCTGATCTGTTTCGGCCACCACGGGACCGTGACGGGTGAAGCGCAGCGTTCGTGTTACCGGCTTCTCGACGTCCTTCACGTGCAGCGTCGCCTGCTCTTCGACGAAAGCTTCCACGCGATTCTGATAACGGTAGCCGTCTCCCGCCTTCTCGTAGACGTACAGATCTTCCTGGTCGATGGGAAAGATCGTGAGCCCGAAGGCAATGCGGTGGTTGTGGCCGATGGATATGCCGGGCAGGGCCGGTTCGCCGGCGCCGATGACGTCGATGCCGGGCGCCTTCAGATGAGCGATGTAGCGCAGCGATGGGGTGGCGTGGCTGCGATGGGGATCGTCGGCGAGGATGGGCCTCCCGGTGGCGGTGCGCGTGCCATGAACCACCCAGTTGTTGCTGCCGATGCTGGGGTCTACGGACAGCGCCTGGCTCTGCGCGATGAGCTCGTGACGGAACGCGCCGGCAGCGGCCTGCAGCCCGTTGAAGCTCACGGGCGCTTTCGCCAGAAAGTACTTGTTCAGCACGTCTGCGGGCACGACGCACGGGTCCAGGCCCTCGGGCACGCGCGTTTCCCAGGCCGGCTGCAGGGTGCGCCACTGCTGCGCGGCGTCCAGGGCGCCGGCGCAGGCCCAGCGGGCGAACCAGACCTCGGAGGCGACGTTGCGCCACAGGCCGTTGCTGCGGATGCGTACCACATCCTCCGGTTGCCAGTACGCGGGCTCATAACCCAGCAGGTCAAACTCGGGGGGACGCAGCTCCGGGAAGCGCTGCGTGAGGGTGACGAAAGCATTGATACCGGACACGAACCGCTCGGTGATCAGCTTGGCGTCGTTGCCGTAAGCGAGCCATTCGCTGTACATGTCGCTGCGGTACAGGAACAGCCGCGCTGCCTCGTCCTGGTCGACATAGGCTGCCCCCAGCACTTCGGACAGCTGCCCGAGACCACGGCGACGCCACAGGTCGATCTGCCAGAGACGGTCGCGGGCCGCATTGAAGCCCTGCAGGAAAAACACGTCGTAGTGATCTTCGGCGTACAGATGCGGTACGCCCCAGCGGTCGACGACGATGCGGCCGGGCCCGGTCAGGCCGGCAACGGTGTATTCCCGGTCAGTGGCCAGCGGGTTGTCTTCTGCGGCGAGGGCGGGGCGTTCAGCTTCTACGGCACAGGCCTGTGCTGTCAGACCCGTCAAGAGCGCGGTGGCCAGCACGCGCAGACAGGCAATGACGTTCATGGCACGGCCTCCTGTTATCCCTCAGAGAAGGACACCTTAGCGCGGGAGTTGATCGAACGCGACGCAGATGAGGAAAATGAGCACCGCCATGGCCAGCAGCGCGAAGATTGTCCGCTGCCGTGGTGGGTAGCGGTAGGTGGCGACCGTCACGCCACGGCCGGTCGAGAGCTGCCAGAGGCCTGTCACCGTCAGCGAGGCGACGAACCCTACGACGTTCCACCAGAGCCACGAGACATCCGGCAAGCCCAGGGCAACGACGAGATTGGCGAGAAGGCCCACGCCGAATCCCGCCAGGGCAGCGCGCTGCGGCACGCCATCGAGCAGCACCGCCACCGTGAAGAGTGCCAGCAGGGGTCCGTTGGCCATGGATCCGATCTTGTTGATGGCTTCCAGCACCGTCGGCGCGATGGCTTCCACGTAGAACGAAAAGACCACGCTGAACACGCCCCAGAAGAGCGTCGCCAGGCGGGAGAAGAGCAATTCTCTGCGGGATGACAGGGACGTGAACGGTTTAACGAAGTCCTGCATGGTCGCGGCCGAGAGGCTGTTGATCGCGGAATCGATGGAGGACATCGCCGCCGCGATGAGGCCGACCATGACGAGACCCACGAAACCGGTCTGGAACTGCTGCATCACGTACGCGGGAAACACCATGTTGTAGTTCGGCTGCCCGGCGCCCGTGAGCGGCAGCGTGTTGATGAACGCCGGATGCTGGGACGCGTAGGCGGCCAGCCCCAGCCCCAGCAGGCAGTAGCTCAGCACGAGGGGAAAGCGCAGCAGGCCGTTCAGCAGCAGCACGCGCTGGGCGCCCCGGTCGTCCGCAGCCGCCAGCACACGCTGCGCCTGGCTCTGGTCGCAGCCGTAGTAGGCCACATAAAGAAAGAAACCGCCGATCAGCATGGGCCAGAAGCCGTAGTCGTTGCCGGTGACGCCCCAGTCGGCCACCAGCGTGTCTGTGCGCGAAGCAAAGAAGGCCTCCCACCCGGTGCTGTCCGCGATCAACCACACGCTGACCAGCACCGTGACCACCAGCAGCCCCAGCTGGATGAGGTCGCTGACCACCACGGCCTGCAGGCCACCGAGCAGGTCGTACAGCACGGTGACGGTCATCAGCAGGCACACCGACCAGAAGAAGCTGATGTCGAGGATGGCCGCCAGCACCAGCGCGACACCGTAGATGGTGACGCCGGTTGCGACGCCGCGAAACACGAGGAAGGCGGCGCTTGCCAGGCGGCGGCTGGCGGTGCCGAGGCGCGTCTCGAGAATCTCGAACACCGATGTCACGCCAGCCTGCCTGACCGGCACCAGGAGCCACAGCAGGGCGGCCATGGCGAGGGGCACGGCCAGTTCGTATTGCAACCACACGAGGCCTCCGCCCACGGTGAAGCCCACGAACGCGGGCGCCCCCAGCAGACTGTTGGTGGAGCACTGGGTGGCGATCGTTGAGGCGGCCAGGGCGCCGCTGGGCATGCCGTTGCCCGCCAGAAAGTAATCCTGCGCGGTGCGCTGGCGGCGGCCGAGATAGACCGCCAGCCCCAGCATGCCCGCGAGATACGTGCCCAGCACCCACCAGTCGAGGCTGGCCATCAGCGAGCACCGCCTGCGATGCGGTTACAAAGGCATGTACAACGCGATGTGTAAGACGCTTGCCAACTGGACGTTTGCCCTCTACCGTGGCGCCGTTTTTGTGCACCAACCCGGTAGATCACCTTTGAACGATTCGTCACAGCTGCGTACGCCCGGTTCGGGCAGCGTCAGCGGCGTACCGCAGACCGCCACCGAGTACTATCTGCTCGAAGGGCTTTCGCACCTGTACGGCAGTGGCGTCGCCGCGGATCTGGCTGCGGCACTGTTGCGTATCGCCGAGACGAGCGGTGCGGCGAAGCGTGCCTCGGTGACACCGCTGTCGGCGGCGGACGTCATGCTGATCACCTATGCGGATTCGCTGGTGGACGAGCCTGGATCGGCAGCGCGCAAACCCCTCGCCGTGTTGAAAGCCTTCGCCGATACGCACCTCGTTCCGCACTTCAGCGCCATCCACGTGCTGCCGTTCTTCCCCTCGTCCTCGGATGACGGTTTTGCGGTGGTCGACTATGGCATCGTGCGGGAAGACCTTGGTGACTGGGCTGATGTGGACGCGCTGGGAGAGCATTTCGAACTGATGTTCGACCTGGTGATCAACCACTGCTCGCGCGAGCACGTCTGGTTTGCCGAGTTCATCAGCGGGCAGACGCCTGGCGTCGATTTCTTCATAGAGCATCCGCCCGAGACCGACGTGGCGGACGTGGTGCGTCCCCGAAGCTCGCCGCTGTTGAGCCGTATCGAAACCCACAACGGCCCGCGCCACGTGTGGACCACGTTCAGCGATGATCAGATTGATCTCAACTTCCGCAATCCGGTGGTGCTGCTGAAGCTGACCGAGATTCTCTTCGACTACGTTGCCCGGGGTGCATCCTACCTGCGGCTGGATGCCATTGCGTTCCTGTGGAAACGGCTCGGCACCAGCTGCATGAGCCTGCCGCAGACGCACATGGTCGTGAAACTGTTCCGCCTGTTGCTGGAGCACGTGGGCATGCCGGCCCGGCTGCTGACCGAGACGAACGTGCCGCATGAAGAAAACGTCAGCTATTTCGGTCAGCAGGACGAAGCGCACATGGTGTATCAGTTCAGTCTGGCGCCGTTGCTCGTCTACAGCTACCTCTTCAACGATGGCCGTTACCTTCAGGCGTGGGCCCGGGCGCTCGACGCGCCGCCGGCAGGCTGCACGTATCTGAACTTCATCGCGAGCCATGACGGTATTGGTCTCAGACCCCTCGAGGGCCTGGTGCCCGATGCCGAGATCGAGGCATTGATCGGTGTGGTGCACGAGCGGGGCGGTTTCGTGAGTCTGCGCACCGGTCCCGATGGTGCGGAAGTGGCCTATGAAATGAACGTGTCGCTCTTTGCAGCCTTTGGCGGCAAGGCGGAGAGCGTGCCTGCCTACCTCGCTGCACACCAGTTGCTGCTGGCCTTCCAGGGCGTGCCGGCTTTCTATCTGCGCGCCCTGACCGGCAGCGCAAACGACATGCAGGCGGTGGAGCGGACGGGGCGCACACGCTCGATCAATCGTGGTCAGCTCGACGTGAGGGCCCTGACTGCCGCGCTTGGAGACGACGAGACGGTGCAGAGCCGCGTGTTCGATGGGCTCATGCACAGCGTGGCGGTGCGCAGAACCCAACCCGCGTTCAGTCCCGATGCCGCTCAGGTGGTTCTGTCCGGTACCCCCGAGCTCTTTGTCATGCGCAGAGAGGCGCCGGAGCAGACGATTCTGGTGTTTGCATCTTTTCTGCCGGAACCCCGGACCGTGATGCTGGCGAGCCTGCTCGACGGCACGGCGCTGCCTGAAACCATGACAGATCTGCTCACGGGTGTGGTGCACGGCAAGGACAAGGCTCTGACGCTGGCGCCTCATCAGGTGCTCTGGCTGGAGCTTGAGCGCGCTTAAGCCGCGCCCGCGACAGCGGTGGAACTGCTGTCGCCAAAGGCTCTGCGGTCTGCTTCCACAGCGTTCAGAAGATCGCTGAACACCTCGGGATACACGCTCGTCACCCGATGCCAGGATGGGATGTAGGGGGTTTCTTCGCCACTCTCCAGGTAAGCCTGGCCCGCATGGAGAATGTTGCTGGCGAAGAGCTCGACGGCGCGTTCTTCGGCGTCCCGGTCGAGATGCAGGCCGTTGATCTCGGCATCGTTCGCAAACGACTCGATGAGGTCGAGGGCGATGCGCAGATAGGTAGCCTTGATGGTGCGGACGGTGCCCGTGTCGAAGACGGTGCCGAATGTGGCGAGCTTGCGGAACAGCGATTTGGCAATGTCGCTGGACATGCGCGACAACCCCCGCGTGGCGTCTTCTTCTGACAGGGGCTGGTGCTTGTGGTCGTAGTTGTCGGCAATCTCCACCTGGCACAGACGGTTGGTGGAGTAGTTGCGGTATACCTCACTCAACACGCCGATCTCCAGCCCCCAGTCGGATGGTATGCGCAGGTCCTTCAGCACGTCGATCTGCATGGAGAACTCACCGGCCAGCGGATAGCGGAAGCTGTCCAGGTAGGCCAGGTAAGGATGATCGCCCGTCACCTTTTTCATGGTGCGGATGAGTGGCGAAACCAGCAGGCGGCTCACCCGGCCGTTCAGCTTGCCGTCTGAGACCCGCGCATAGAAACCTTTGCAGAATTCGTAGTTGAAACGGGGGTGGGCCACCGGATAGAGCAGCCGCGCCAGCAGTCCCCGGTTGTAGGTAGTGATGTCGCAGTCATGGAGCGCCACGGCCCTGGCTTCGCCCATGGCCTGCACCACACCGAAGCAGTACCACACGTTGCAGCCCTTGCCGAGCTCTCGCGGTGCCAGCCCCAGCTCGCTCAGCCTGCCCTGCACAGCGCCCAGTCGTGGCCCGTCGTTCCACAGAACCGTGTGCGCCTGGGGCAGCACGCTGAAATACTCCAGCGCATGGGCAAACTCCGCCTCGGTGGCGCGATCCAGCCCGATGACGATATGGGACAGGTAGTGCACCTTTTTCAGTTCCTCGACGATGCGCGCCAGGGCGGGTGTGGCCAGTTCCGAGTACAGGCACGGCAGCACCAGCGTCATGGGACAGTCGCGGGCAAAGGCGGCCAACTCCGCCTCCAGAGCGTCGACATCGCGGTTCGTAAGGTTGTGCAGCGTCGTGATGATGCCGTTCTGGAAGAAGTCGCTCATGGGGTTGCCTCCTCGTTCAGGGGTTTGTCGAGCATCTGCATCAGGGTTTTCACACCCTTGAGCCAGCACAACACGCCGGGGGCTTTCGCCTTGAGCGTGGGTTCCACCTCGGTTTCCAGATAGCCGCCGCTGTGACGGGGAAACACCAGGCAGCCGTCAGCGATGCGCAGCATGGACATGTCGTTGGGGCTGTCCCCGCAGGCGAGCACCAGCGGTTGCTGCGGCCTGTCTGCCGTCAGCACCTCCAGCACGCGCCGGGCTGCACTGCCTTTGTCGACGGGGCTCATCGCATGCAGAAAGCGTCCGCCAGCGACCAGCACCAGGCCCTGCTGCTTAAGCTGCGCGCGCAGGGCCTGCAGCCGTTCGGGATTGTCGTCCCAGCGAATGGGTTCCGAAGCGGTGCGTTGGCGGGCAAGGGAAGCGGCATGCAAGTCGAGGCCGGTGGCGGTTGCCACTTCGTCCAGGCTCATGTCAGCAAAGCCGGCAAACTTGAAACCATAGGTGGTTCTGAGGGCCGCCAGGGTGTCGCAGATCTCTGCGTAGGACGTGGTCGGCTGTGCCTGCGGGATACGGTTGGCCTGTGCTTCGAGGTGAGCAGGCCAGCTCAACAGGGCGCCGTTTTCACCGATGAGAGGAACGTCGTAGTCGAGCCTTTCCTTGAAGGCATGCATCTCGGCCGCCGTCTTGCTGGAAGCAGGCACGGCCAGCACGCCGCACAAGCGCAACTCGTTCAGAATCTGGGCTGCGCTGTCGAGATCGTAGCTGTCGTTCAGCAGCGTGCCGTCCAGATCCGTGAACACGACGGTGTGGCAGGGTAGCTGTTGCATTGGATTCCGCCCGCGCTTCGATGAACGCTTTGCTGACTCTTTCTCTTTTTCTTTCCGTGCAAAGAGCTTGCCACCCCGTTTATGGCCCAAAGCGGTGCGAATTGTGACCTTGTTTGGTGCAGGGGGTGTTTTGTCGGACGTGCACGCACCAGGAAGGTGCGTTTTTCGAGGACGGGATTGGGGGCGCGGCGTGTCGCCCCCTGCGGAGGTTATTTCTTAGCGATGATGTACACGGCGTGGATGATGCCGGGGAAGTAGCCGAGCAGGGTCAACAGGATGTTGATCCAGAAGTGCTTGCCGAGGCCAACCTGCAGAAACACACCCAGCGGGGGCAGCAGGATGGCGATGAGAATGCGGATCAGGTCCATGGGGCTCTCCAGAAAACGAAGGGTGCATGCTACGTCAGCAGGTGATGGATGAGTGTAAAACGCACGCAAAAGCCCCCGGTCGGGGGCTGACTGCTCAGGTGCGGCGTATCAATCCCAGGCCAGTGCGCCGCCTGTCTGATATTCCGTTACGCGCGTTTCGAAGAAATTCTTCTCTTTCTTCAGATCCATGATTTCCGACATCCACGGGAACGGGTTCTTCACGCCCGGGTACTGCTCCGTGAGCCCGATCTGCGCAAGACGCCGGTTGGCAATGAACTGCAGATACTCTTCCATGGTCTTGGCATTCATGCCCAGCACACCCCGCGGCATGGTGTCGCGGGCGTAGCCGATCTCCAGGTTGGTACCTTCCAGCAGCATGTGGCGGGCGGTGGCCTGCATCTCTTCGTCCCACAGATGCGGGTTTTCCAGCTTGATCTGGTTGATGACGTCAATGCCGAAATTTACGTGCATGGACTCGTCACGAAGGATGTACTGAAACTGCTCGGAGGTGCCGGTCATCTTGTTGCGGCGACCCATGGACAGTATCTGCGTGAAGCCGCAGTAGAAGAAGATACCCTCCAGCACGCAGTAGTAGGCGATGAGGTTCTTCAGCAGTGCCCTGTCCGTTTCCACCGTGCCTGTACGGAAGTTGGGATCGGAGATCTCGCGCGTGTACTTCAGTGCCCATGAAGCCTTGGCGGCAACGCTGGGCACCTCGTGGTACATGTTGAAGATCTCGCCTTCGTCCATGCCCAGCGACTCGATGCAGTACTGGTAGGCGTGGGTGTGGATGGCTTCCTCGAAGGCCTGGCGCAGCAGGTACTGGCGGCACTCCGGATTGGTGATCAACCGGTAAAGGGCCAGCACCAGGTTGTTGGCCACGAGTGAATCGGCGGTGGAGAAAAAGCCGAGGCTGCGCTTGACGATGGTACGTTCGTCTTCCGTGAGACCGTCATCCGACTTCCACAGCGCGATGTCCGCCGTCATGTTCACTTCCTGCGGCATCCAGTGGTTGGCGCAACCATCCAGATACTTCTGCCAGGCCCAGTCGTACTTGAACGGCACGAGCTGGTTGAGGTCGGCGCGGCAGTTGATCATGGCCTTCTGGTCCACTGTCACGCGTTCGTAGCTTGCGGGCTCTTCGAACACCGATGGGGCTGGCGGTGCCGGTTCCGGCTCAGGTGCCGCCTGCACCGGCGCGACGGCCTCGTTTGCGACCGTGACGGGTGCTGTATCGATCTCAGCATCGGCAGGTCTGTCGGCGACCACTGCCACGGTTACTTCAGGCAACGGCTCAACGATGGGTACGGGGCTGTCGATGGACGGCGTGGCGGCCTCTAGCGACGCCGCTTCAGGCGTAACAGGGTTCTGCGGGCCTGCGTTGGTTTCTTCAACGGCTTGTGCCGCAGCTTTTGCGACTTCGGGTGACGGTTCGTCATTGTAATCATCCCAGCTCAACATGCTTTGTTCTCCTTTACTGCAGAGGGTTATCCGTTGCCGCGGCTACTGGCACGCTTCGCAATCGGGATCGTCGATAGAGCAAGCCAGCGGCACCTCGGCGGCTTCACCCAGAGCGATATCCATATCTGCGGCTACCGGAGCTGCAGGCGCAGCTAGCGCAACAGGCGCAGCTCCCTCGGCGGCCCCCGCGGTCACCGCGTTCAGCGTGCCGCGATCCAGCGTGGATTTTTCGGCGCTGGTGGCGCCGAGAGCCCGCAGGTAGTAGGTGGTCTTCAGGCCACGCAGCCACGCCATGCGGTACATCACGTCGAGCTTCTTACCCGATGCGCCTGCCATGTAGAGGTTCAGCGACTGAGCCTGGTCCAGCCACTTCTGCCGACGGCTGGCGGCATCGACCAGCCAGCGCGGCTCCACCTCGAACGCGGTGGCGTACCGGTGCTTGATCTCGGCGGGCACGCGCTCGATGGCCTTGAGGCTGCCGTCGTAGTACTTGAGGTCGTTGACCATGACCTTGTCCCACAGCCCCAGGGCTTTGAGATCCCGCACCATGTACTCGTTCACCACGGTGAACTCGCCAGACAGGTTCGATTTGACGTACAGGTTCTGGTACGTCGGCTCGATCGACTGCGACACCCCGGTGATGTTGGCGATGGTCGCTGTAGGTGCTATGGCCATGACATTGGAGTTGCGCATGCCGTTCGCCTGCACCTTCACCCGCAGCTTGTCCCATTCCAGCGTCTGATCGCGGTTGACGTCTACGAATTCGGCACCGCGTTCCTGCTCAAGAAGCGCCAGCGAGTCGATAGGCAGAATGCCTTTGCTCCACAGCGAACCCTTGAACGACTGGTAAGGGCCACGCTCCTTGGCGAGCTTCGTGGACGCTTCGATGGCGTAGAAGCTCACAGCTTCCATGGCCCGGTCGGCAAAGGTGACGGCATCGTCTGACGAGTACGCTATGCGGAGTTTGTACAGCGCATCCTGGAAGCCCATGATGCCAAGACCCACGGGGCGGTGCTTGAGGTTCGAGTTGCGCGCTGCGGGGACCGAGTAGTAGTTGATGTCGATCACGTTATCGAGCATGCGCACTGACGTACGGACGGTTTTCTTGAGCTTCTTCATGTCGAGCTCGCCGTCTTCGATGTGCTGCACGAGGTTGATGGAGCCGAGGTTGCAGACGGCAATCTCATCAGCGGACGTGTTCAGCGTGATCTCGGTGCAGAGGTTGGACGAATGCACCACGCCCACGTGCTGCTGGGGCGAACGGATGTTGCAGGTGTCCTTGAACGTGATCCACGGGTGACCGGTCTCGAACAGCATAGAAACCATCTTGCGCCACAGCTCCATGGCCCGCACGCGTTTGAAGAGCTTGAGCTCACCGGTCTCGGTCATGGCCTCGTACTGGCAGTAGCGTTCCTCGAACGCTTTGCCGTACAGATCATGCAGATCCGGTGCGTCGCTGGGTGAAAAGAGCGTCCACTCGGCGTCCTGGGAGACACGCTTCATGAACAGATCCGGTATCCAGTTGGCCGTGTTCATGTCGTGTGTGCGACGGCGATCGTCGCCGGTGTTCTTTCTCAGCTCGAGAAATTCCTCGACGTCGAGGTGCCAGGTTTCGAGATAGGCGCACACCGCGCCCTTGCGCTTACCGCCCTGGTTCACTGCTACGGCCGTGTCGTTCACCACCTTGAGGAACGGCACGATCCCCTGGGACTTACCGTTGGTGCCCTTGATGTACGAACCCAGCGCCCTGACCGGCGTCCAGTCGTTGCCCAGTCCGCCGGCCCACTTGGACAGCATGGCGTTGTCGTGGATGGCGCTGTAGATGCCGTCCAGATCGTCCGCCACGGTAGTCAGAAAGCACGACGACAGCTGCGGACGCAACGTGCCCGAGTTGAACAGCGTAGGCGTGGAGCTCATGTAGTCGAAAGACGACAGCAGGTCGTAGAACTCGATGGCGCGTTCTGTGGGGTTGTCTTCCTCGCCGGCGAGGCCCATGGCCACGCGCATGAAAAAGACCTGGGGCAGCTCGAAGCGTACCTCGTCGCTGTGGATGAAATAGCGATCGTACAGCGTCTGCAGACCGAGGTAGGTGAAGTTGAGATCACGCTCCGGCTTCAGCGCCGCGCCCAGAGCAGCGACGTCGTAGTCGCCCAGGGCGGGATCCAGCAGCTCGAGCTTGATACCGGTTTCGACGTACTTCGCCAGCGCGATGGGATAGATGTCTCCCATCTGTGCCTGGGTGGCGCGCTGCTCGCCGCCGAGATCGTTCACATTCAGGAACGTGAGCGCTTCGCGCCGCAGGTCGTCCAGTAACAGGCGTGCCGACACATAGGTGTAGTTGGGCTCTTCCTCGACCAGCGTGCGTGCGGTGATGAGGATCGACGTGGCCACGTCCGCGGCGGATATGCCGTCGTACATGTTGTTCAGCGCCTCTTCGAAGATACGATCGGCGTCGACGTCGGTGAGCTCTTCGCAGGCTTCGTTGATGATGGTGCGCATGCGCACAAGATCCAGCGGTGCGCTGCTGCCGTCGGCATGCACCACGTTGATGGGTGACTCGAGCTCGGGCACGACAATGGAGTCTTTCTCGGCGCGGGCCTGGGCGCGCGCTTCGCGGTACAACACGTAGGAGCGGGCCACCTTGTGCTCGCCCGAACGCATGAGTGCCAGTTCCACCTGATCCTGTATGTCTTCGATGTGCAGCGTGCCGCCCGACGGCAGGCGGCGCTTGAAGGTGTCGGAAATCTGCTGCGCAAGCGCGGCTACCAGCTCGCGAATGCGGGGCGAAGCGGCTGCGGTGCCGCCTTCCACGGCCAGAAAAGCCTTGGTAATGGCAACGGCGATCTTGTCATCGGTGTAGGGCACCACGGTGCCGTTGCGTTTGATGACCTTCAGTTGTCCGGGGGCCGTGGCCGCTATGGATGGGGACAGGGGGACGGCCGTGCCGGTCGTCTCTGTGCCGGTGGTGACTGCCGGGTTGTTGTCTTCGGTCGGGTGTGGCGTGGTCTGCATGTGCCTCTGATCAGCTCCTCTTAATCTTTGGTGTTGTTTCTTTTGTTGGGTTTGTTGGGTTTGTTGGGTTGTTTCTTTGGTTTTTGCGCTGTTTTCTGTCCGGAAGCGGGTTGGGGATCTTGCGGGGTCGGGGTGCGTCGAGTGGGCTGCTTACAGCCGTCCCCTTTTTCCCTTCCTTTATCCCTTCTTTATCTCTTCCTTTTCCCCTTCCTTTGTCCCTTCCCTTGTCCCTTCTTTTTGCGTTCCTCTATCCCTGTGAGTACCGCTTTCCCCTTCGAATACCCGTTGCATCCCTTTCCACATACCGCGCTCGGTACACCCTTGAATTCCTTGTCTCCGCTCTCCAGAAAACGAGCTTCGAGACGCCTGAACAGACGGCTCACCGCCATTCCCGCGTTCGTCCTGGCGGGATTTCTCTGAAAAGTTTAGATCACGTCAAACTTATTTGGCTGGGCGTAAACCCTATATGTGGGTATTCGTTGACGCGAAAGCACAAGATAATGGGTCGCTATCGGCTTTGCAAGGATATTGCTGTGGATAACCTGTGCGCAACGCGGTACGCGCTGTGGAGCGTTGTGGAAAACCAATCAAAGCAGTAGGGTAGGCGCGTTTTTTCGCGCAGGATGCCCCTTTGAGCTATCTCCTGGCCCTCGATCAGGGCACGTCCAGCAGCCGGGCGATCGTCTATGACGCAACGGGGCAGGTGCTCGCCGTCGCTCAGCAGGACATCACCTGCACTTACCCCGACGACGGCTGGGTGGAGCAGGATCCCGAGCTGCTGTGGTCGTCGGTACTGGAAACAGCCCGCAAAGCCATCGCTGACGCCGGTGTAGCTCCCGACGCCATTGCCGGTATCGGCATCACCAACCAGCGGGAAACCACCCTGGTGTGGGAGCGGGAAAGCGGCCGCTGTGTGCACAACGCCATCGTATGGCAGGACCGGCGCACGGCCGCGCGCTGCGCGGAGATGGCAGGCCGGCAGGTGCCGGGCGCTCACGGCGAGCCCGTGCGGCTGGACGAGTTGATTGCGGCGCAGACCGGCCTCGTGATCGACCCCTACTTTTCCAGCACCAAACTCGCGTGGATCCTGGATCAGGACCCCGGTCTGCGGGCGCGCGCTGCAGCGGGAGAGCTGTGCTTCGGTACCGTGGACAGTTTTCTCATCTGGCGGCTCTCGAAAGGCTCGACGCACGTCACCGACGCAAGCAACGCCAGCCGCACGCAGCTTTTCGACATCCACACGCAGGCCTGGAGCCCGGAGCTGCTGGGCTGGTTCGAGGTGCCGCCGGAGATGCTGCCTGCCGTCACGGACAACGCTGGCCTGCTGGCCACCGCCGATGCCGAGTGGCTCGGAGCGGCTATCCCCATCACCGGCTCTGCGGGAGATCAGCAGGCCGCCCTCATTGGTCAGGGTTGTCTTGCAGCCGGCATGACCAAGAGTACCTATGGTACCGGCTGCTTCGTCATGGCCAACACCGGGGCGCGGGCGCTGGCGTCGAAACAGCAGCTGCTGACAACCGTTGCGTACCGGTTGAACGACTCGGTCACCTACGCGCTGGAGGGCAGCATTTTTGTTGCCGGGGTGGCGGTGAAATGGGCCCGCGACATGCTGGGTCTCATCGACGAGGCCGGCGATACGGCCCGCGCCTTCGAAGCGACGGCTGGTGACACGGGCGGGGTCTACGTGGTTCCCGCGTTTACCGGTCTCGGTGCACCGCACTGGGTTCCCGAAGCCCGGGGGCTCATCACCGGTCTTACGCTGGACAGCACGCGCGATCAGGTGGTCACAGCGCTGTTGCAGGCAGTGGCCTTTCAGACGCACGAGCTGCTCGAGGCCATGGCCGGTGACGGCGCGGCGGTGGACAGTCTGCGTGTCGACGGGGGCATGGTGGTGAACGACCCCCTCTGTCAGTTTCTGGCCGATCTCCTGGATACGCCGGTAGAACGTCCTGTCGATGTGGAGACCACCGCCATGGGGGCGGCGATCCTCGCCGGTCTCGGCTGCGGCCTGTTTGACGACATCGACGCTGCAGCAACCATGTGGCGTCTGGACCGACGCTTTTCTCCGGCCATGGCCGACAGCCGTCGTCAGACGCTGCTGGCTGGCTACGCTGCCGCGGTCAGCCAGGCGCTCGCTACCCGCACCTAGTCCGCGATGGCGCCGGCTGGAGCGGTCGAAGCCTGGCGCTTCCGGCGCGTTTTCGCGTGCAACACCGGTTTGCGGCATTACACTTTAATTACAGTAAAGCCCCTTGCCAGCCCCGCCTGAAAGATAGAATTGGTCCCGTGAATACGGTACCGCTCATCGCCAGATTGCAGCGCCCGGCAACGCTCCTGGTTGCCGCGATGGCGTGTGGTGCGCTTGCGTGGTTCTTTTCCGAAGTCGAAGACAACTATCCCCGCTTCATCGTCACCTGGAGCGTTGGCCTGGCGGCGCTACTGTTGTGGCCCGGCGCGGGTCGGTCCAGCGACTTTCTGCAGCTCATGCGCATCCTCTGGTGCAACCTCGGTCTGTCCGCGTTCGCCACGCTGGTGCCCGAGGGCGTTCGCAGTGCGGTGCTGGTGCTGCCCATCATCGGTGTGCTTTACGCGGGTCTGCGGCTGCCGCGTTCCCAGGTGGTTCTCATCGCTGCCAGCAGCTGGCTGTTTTACTCGCTGCTCGTGTCCATCAAGGTCATGCTGATGCCTGCGATAGCGCAGGCAGAGCTGTGGCTTGCGGTGGCGTTTGCGGCAGTGCTTGTCGGCTCGGTCTGGTTTGCCGGCGAGCTGCAGCAGGTGCAGGAAAGCCTGCTGCGGCGCAACTATGCGCTACGCGATACGCTCGAGCGCATGCAGGCGCTGGCGCTGCAGGACGAACTCACTGGTGTGAGTAACCGGCGGTCGATCCTGGAAGTACTGCAGCGCCAGAAAGCGCTGACGGACCGCGGTGGCCCGGGTTTCACTCTGTGCTATTGCGACCTCGATTTTTTCAAGCGGGTGAACGACGTTTACGGCCATGCCGGTGGTGATGACGTTCTGCGCCGCTTCGCGCAGGTAGCCGGCCGCGTGGTGCGAGACGTGGACTACGTTGGCCGCATGGGTGGCGAAGAGTTTGTGCTGGTGCTCGTGGACGCGGACGCCAGCGCGGCACAACGGGTGGCGCAGCGGCTTCGCGAAGGCACCAAACAGATCGACCCGGACAACCTCGGCGAGCTCGAGTTGACCGTGTCCGTGGGTGTGGCCATGTATAAGAACGGCGAGAGCATCGATCATCTGCTGGACCGCGCCGATCGGGCGCTTTACAGGGCCAAGCAGGGCGGTCGCGACCAGGTGGTGCTGGCCGCCTGAGCGAACGGGTGCGCGATGCACGGTTGCTTTGTGAAACCCGTCACGCGCCAACTGCCTCACGGGCCCCGTTCTACCGCACGGCGAGTACCCCTTGGCGTACAGATGCGTTAAGGTTTTGCCGCAATCGAGCCGCGTTTTGCGCGGCCATCCCTCGAGCCGTTGTGTATCAGGATGACACAGAACCGCCGTAAACATACCCGTCAGCCCATTCAGCTCTCAGCGCTGGTGCATCCCCAGCAGGGACGCTCATGGCTCTGTTCTATCCGCGACTTCTGCGAAGAAGGCATGCTGCTTACCGGTACTGGCGGCTCCCGATCGCTGGATGCGACCGGTGCTGATCCCAAGCCCGGCGACGAGGTTGCGCTGCACTTTTCCGTAGCCACGCCCACCGGACAGGAACACTTCCGCACCCAGGCCAAGATTGCCCGCGTGCTGAGCGGCGGCAACGGTTTGGGGGTGTGCTTCGAATCGGGTCTTGACGACAAGGCCTTCGACAAGCTCGTGGACTTTGCGGTGGCCGCCGGCACTGCGGCGCCGGCCGATCTGCCGGAAAGCGAAGATGACGAAGAGCTCATGCCGTCCATCGACGAGGTCCCCGACAAGCAGTCGGTGGGTGTCGGCGCGGTCGGTGTCACCAGGGCCGCTCCCAAGGTAGCCGACGCGCCCATGCGCGATTCGCGCATCACCGAAACCGATGCGCAGAAACTGCGCGGGCGCATCACGGCGGTGACCAACCGGGCCGCGTCGCGCCTCGGAGCCGCGTTCGTCAAGGCTGCCAACACCGAGTTCATCGTACGGGCCCGCGACGCCGGCACGAACGCCATGCAGACACGCTATTTCGAAGCGCTGAATTCCCTGGAGGCCAACCAGGCCGAGCTCGTTGACCAGTTTGTCAAAGCCATGGTCAAGGGTGTTGAAAAAGTCTCAGATTTGGAGACGGTGCTGGACCGGCGCCGCAAGCGCGCCTCGGGAGAGTCCACCAAGCTCGAACTGGTAGACACCGAGCAGTTCGAAGAATGGCTGGTAGTAGCCGAGCTCATCTCCAAAACGGAGGGTCGCTTCAAGGAACCCCTGCTGGACATGCGGGCGCTGTTTGGCCTGCTGGCCAAGCCCTGGAGCCACAAAGACGTGATTCCCGTGGGCCCGGCAGCCTTCTGCTGGGCCTTCGATGACGCCCAGAAGCTGTTGACGCTGCATACGGATGTGCGCAAAGAGGTGTACTGGGTGTTCGAGCACGAGCTGCACGATGCCCTGGCGAATCTGTATCTCGCCCTTGCCAAGCTGTTCGAGGACAGCGGGCGCGCACCACCGCTGGAGGAGCTGCGCGAAGCGCTGCGGCCCAAGTACACCGTGCGCAGCCGCACGGGGGTCAAGGTGGCGCCGCAGGATTATCAGGACATGGATCAGGCCACCCGCGAAGCGGTGATGGCCGCGGACGGCATGCTGGCCAGCCGCGTCGAAGAGAACCCGTTTGCCGTCGCCGGCGGGGCAGGCGGGCCGGCGTACAGCACCGCACGCTCAATTCTCGACATCAACCGGCGCACGCAGGAACTGCTGGGACGCCCCCGCGCGGTGGAGCTTGCGTCGGAGAACGCGAGCGCCCACGAAACGTTCAAGCGGGACGACATTGCTCAGGCTCTGTCACGCATACAGCAGGAGCTGGGCAGCCAGCCGCTGGAAGGCGCGCCGTTGCGCTCACATCTGGTGGACGTGCTGCGCCAACAGCATGGCCCCGACATGGGCCTCACCGAAGAGGATTACGACACCCTCGAGGTGATGGACAGCCTCGTCAAATCGCTGTCGCAGGACCGGCTCATCACCGAAGGCATGCGCGAGTGGGTGAACCGGCTGGAGGTCACGCTGAACAAGCTGGCCACGCGCGAGCCGGAGTTTCTGGCGAGCGATCCGGAGAATCCGCACAGCGCCGTGCAGATGCTCAACCAGCTCGCGCGGCTGGGCAACGCGCAGGACGCCCGGGAAGGCATCGACCGCGAAGTGGGGCGCCGCGTGGACGAGCTGCTCGAACGGGTGGTATCCGACTACGACCGCAATCCGCAGGTGTTTTCCGAGGTGGTCGAGGAGCTGTCACCGCTGCTGGACAGGCAGTCGCGCACCTACCGCGGTAATGTCGAGCGCACCGTGCGCGCCAGCGAAGGCCAGCAGAAGCTCGCGCGGGCACGGCGTCGTGTGGTCAGTGAAGTGACGCAGCGCGTGGGCGGCGAAGAAGTACCCGAGCTGCTGCTGGAACTGCTCAATCCCGGCTGGCGCAACCTGATGGTGCACACCCATCTGCGCAAAGGGGCCGAGAGCGCCGAGTGGCGGGATCAGCTGGCTATCGTCGACCAGGTGAAAGGCCAGCTCACGGGGGAGATCACCCCGGAGTCTCCCGAATTCGTGGAGCCGGAGCAGTTACTGCGACGGGTGGTCGACGGCCTGAACAGTATTTCTTTCGACCCGGCCAAGCGCACCCCGCTCATCATGAAGATGTCGAGCGCGCTCGTCGGCGATACCGCGGGCGTCAAAACCGAAAGCAAGCGCGTCAAGGTGGACGACGCGGCCATCGAGGAGGCGCTGGGTCTCACCGGCATGCTCCCCGAGGTCGATCCGCAGATCGAGACTCAGGACGAAACGGCCAGAGCGAGCTGGGATCAGTGTCTGGAACGCGCGCGGCGCATCCAGGTGGGAGAATGGCTCGCCGCGTCCGACAAGGACGGCCGCCCGCTCATTCTCTCGGTGGCTTTCGTCGGCGACGAGCACTCCTCGTTTGTACTGGTCAACCGCAAGGGTGTGCGCACGCTCAACCGCTCTCTGAAGGAGATGGCGGAAGATCTGTACGAAGGCCGCATCACGCTGCTGGACGACTACGATCTGCCGCTCATGGAGCGTGCATCGCAGCGCATGCTGGAGAACATGCACAACCAGCTGGCATTCCAGGCGAGCCACGACGACCTCACACAGCTCATGAACCGTCGCGAGTTCGAACGGTCGGTCGACGAAGCGCTGGGCAATGCCAAAGCCACCGGTGGCCAGCATGCCCTGCTGTACATGGACCTCGACCAGTTCAAGATCATCAACAACACCAGCGGGCATACCGCGGGCGATGAACTGCTCAAAGAGGTGGGTGAGGCACTGACCACGCACTTTGCGGACGATCAGGCCCGGGTGGCACGGCTCGGTGGCGACGAATTCGGCGTGCTGCTGGAGAACGTGGAGTCGGTGCAGGCCCGGGAAACGGCTGAAGACGTGCTCAACACCATCCGCGATCTGAAGTTCGACTGGGAAGGCAAATCCTATTCGCTCAGCACCAGCATGGGCCTGGTGTTCGTGGACGCCAGCACCGACAGCATCGACTCGCTGATGCAGCATGCCGACGAAGCGTGCTTTTCAGCCAAGGACGCCGGCCGCAACCGCGTGCAGGAGTACGAGCTGGGCGACAAGCGCATGCTCAAGCGCCATGGCGCCATGGAGTGGGTCACCCGCCTCGACAAGGCGCTGGAAGAAGACCGCCTCATGCTCAACTGCCAGAAGATTCAGCCGGTGGACGTGAACGACACGGATGGCGTGCACTACGAGATTCTGCTCACCATGCTGGACGAGCTGGGCGATGTGGTTGCGCCTACCGAGCTGATCAGCGCAGCGGAAACCTACAACCGCATGACCGACATCGACCGCTGGGTCATTCAAAGCGCGCTTGAATGGATGGCGGAACACCGCAGCATGCTGGACGACTTCAACGGCTTTGCCATCAACGTCTCGGGCCACTCGGTGAACGACACCACGTTCCCGGACTTTGTGCTGGAGCAGTTCGGCCGCACGCAGGCGCCCACGTCGAAGGTGTGCTTCGAGATCACCGAGACCGCGGCAATTGCCAACCTCGAGAACGCCATCGATTTCATGAACCGGATGCGCATCATCGGCTGCAGCTTCTCGCTGGACGACTTCGGCACGGGTCTGTCGTCCTACAGCTATCTGCGCAACCTGCCCGTTGATTTCGTGAAAATCGACGGTGTGTTTGTGAAAGGCCTGGTAGACAACCCGGCTGACTACGCGGTGGTGCGCTCGATCAACGAAATTGCCCACTACATGGGTAAGAAGTCCATCGCGGAATTTGTCGAGGACGAGAAGATTCTGGCGGCGCTGAAAGAGATCGGTGTGGACTACGCGCAGGGTTATGGCGTCAGTAAACCCACCCTCTTGAACGACCTCGTGGTCAGCTAACCTCGGGTACCCCATCGGCCGCTGCCAGCCTGTCCAGGTAGCGCGCCAGATTCTTGTGCAAATGTACTATGGCCGACTCGAATCTGCCGAACGTGTAGTGCTGGTTCGCTCCTGAGCCGATGGCGGTCTGGATGTCCTGAATGACTTTGGCATCTTCCTTCAGGCCCGTGTCGGCCAGAAAGGACGCGTCCTTCTTTGCCTGATCGATCGACGCTGACGACGGCTCCGCGCCGTCCTGTGTGGGCATCGTCATCTTGTAGCCGTAGTAGCGCGTGCGGAACGGCGACTCCGGCTCGGCAAACGACAGGGTGAAGTGGTCGGAGAGCCGCGATACCGATGCGGCCGGGAAAACGTGATTCACCAGGGTTACCGTGCGGCCCAGGCTGCGCTCCTCAATGGGCACCGCGCGCAGTTTCTCGATACGGCGGAAAGGGAAACACACGCGGACGTTGGGCCCCTGGGTCTCAATGACGTTCAGGTTGTCAAAACCGTAGGGGTAGAAGGTTTCGGGGTGGGTGTGCTTGATGTGGTAACCCTCCAGGGTGCCTTCCGCCTGCAGCTTCCAGTTCACATCGCTCACCGTTTCGCTGGACGCAAACACGACCTGGTCCGGGGAGAGCAGGTCCGGGAGCGATTCCAGGGCGCCGGCGCCGATCGGCTCGTCCTGCGTGACGAAGACGAGGCCCCCCTGAACCGTGACATCGTGAACTGGCACCAGCCCGTGCGTGCTCTTGTCGAGGTCGGGAAAGCCGTGCTGGTCGGGGACGTATTCGAGGCGCCCGTCAAGGCGGTAAGCCCAGCCGTGATAGGTGCAGCGGAAGATCTTGGCACACCCGGAGCCCTCCGCCAGCTGCATGCCGCGGTGCCGGCACGCGTTGCGAAAGGCGCGGATTTCCCCATCGAGACCGCGCACCACCACAATCGGCACGCCCGCGGAAAGCCGCGCGACGTAGGCGCCCGGCTCGGCAATGGCGGCGGCCGGACAGAAGGCCACAGGCAGGTGCCGCATCAGCCTGATTTCTGCGTCGAAGCGAGCCTGCGAACGATAGTTGTCGACGGGCTCCAACCAGTCTTCGTTGCCGAGGTCCGTCTTCTTCTCGTCGATGAGATTGAAGATGTGTTCGATGAGCTGGGCATCTGATCGCATCCGGGGCCCTCCAGTGACGCGTGACGCTTTAGGGTACTGCCATGCACGCCGCCGCAAAAGCCCGTGTCGCCTCAGCGAGCGGGCGCGGCGACCCGGCGTAGAGACTCACTCAGCCAGAAATCCCGCGCGCAGCTGCTCGACGTAGGGAGTGCCTGAATTGGCGAAACGTACGAAGGGGTCGCGGTCGGCGTCTTCGTTCCACTCGTATTCGGTGGATGCGGCGATCATGCGGGCTGCGTCTATGCCGAAAAACCGGGCGATGACCGCCAGGCTCATGTCGATACCGGCAGAGACCCCCGAGGAGGTGAAGAACCGGCCGCTTTCCACCCAGCGCGCTTCCAGCTGCCAGTCGGCCTTTCCCTGGCTGACGATGTAGTCGAAAAACACCTTGTTGCCGGTGGCTTTCACGCCTTCCAGCAAGCCCGCTCTGGCATACAGGGCGGAGCCCGTGCACACCGAGGTGGCCACAGCGACCTTTGCCGCCTGCGCATCGAGAAAGGCAATCATCCTGGGGTTGTCGACTTCGACAAGCGTGCCCACGCCGCCGGGCACCATCAGCACGTCCAGGTCCGGCGTGTCTTCGAAGTCGTACTGGGCTGTAACGGTCGGTGCCAGGGCTTTCGGGTAGCTGGTGGTCGTCAGCACGATGGGGCGCTTCTCTTCCGCGATGAGGTGTACGCGGATATTGTCCGGCCCGGCGTTCATCCACATCTCCAGGGGGCCGAATACGTCCAGCGGCTCGGCGCCGTCGTACAGCACCACGCCGATATCCAGCGGCGGCGTCCAGCTATCCTCGACGAGGCCCTCGGGGCGCTGTACCGAAAAGGCGATGGAGCCCTGGGTGGCGCCGCTTTGCCACACAAGCTCGTAGGCACCATCCGGCAGCTTGTCGGGCACCATTCCCATGAGATCGTTTTCGCCCATCGAGTGCACGCCGGTCACCGCCTGTGCTTCTCCTTCGGCGTTGCGGATGGTGACGATGGCGCCTGTGTCGGGGAGTGCGTTGAACCAGATTCTGATGCCCCGCGGCGAACGGTCCAGAATTTCCCCGGTTGCGGGACTGCTTTTGACGACGGAGATGGCCTCGGCGGCAACAGCCGGCTGCCACGCGCTGGCGAGCAGCCAGAGCGTTACGACGGCGGTGAGGCGGGAAAAGCTGGCTGACATTTCGATCCTCGTCCGTTCTTTGCGCCCGAGCCTAGCACTCCTGCGCGGCGTAGACAGTCAGACTCTGCCGATCAGAAGATACTCCAGCAGTGCCTTCTGGCTGTGCAGGCGGTTGCCTGCTTCCTGCCACGCCACGCAGCGGGGATCGTCGAGCAGCGTCGCGCTCACCTCTTCGCCCCGGTGCGCCGGCAGGCAGTGCATGAAGACTGCCTCGCTGGTGGCTTCGTCCAGCAGCGCTTCGTTGATCTGGTAGGGCGCAAACAGCGTGCGGCGGTTGCTTTCTTCGGCCTCGTGCCCCATGGACGACCACACGTCCGTGACAACCAGATCGGCACCGGTGACGGCCGCGTGGGCGTCTTCCACCAGCTCGGCGTTGTTGGTGCTGGCCAGCAGCTCAGGGTCGGGTGTGTAGCCCGGCGGGGAGGCAATCTTCAGGTGAAAGCCCCACTGCCGGGCGGCATTGATGTACGAATGGCACATGTTGTAACCGTCCCCCACAAACGCCACGGTGCGCCCTGCGATGGGGCCGCGCAGCTCTTCGAAGGTCTGCACGTCTGCCAGCAGCTGGCAGGGGTGGTTGCGGGCGCTCAAGGCGTTGATCACGGGGACGCTCGCGTAGCTGGCGAGGGTTTCGATGTCCTGGTGCGAAGCCGTCCGCACCACGATCACGTCCACCATCTCTGACAACACGCGTGCCATGTCCTCGACAGGCTCGCCGCGACCGAGCTGGCTGTCGGTGGAGCCCAGATGCACCATGTGCCCGCCGAGCTGAGCCATGCCCGCGTCGAAAGCGGCGCGCGTGCGCGTGCTGCTCATTGTCATCACCAGCGCGCCGGTGCGGCCGATCAGCGGCTGATAGATCTCGCCCGCTTCGTGCATGGTGCGGAATGCGCGGCCGCGATCGATCAGGTACGCCAGTTCTTCCGGAGAAAAATCGAGTAACGACAGGAAATCCCGTTTGGCCATGAGTCTGTGCTCTTGGTAAGTGGTAGTAGGAGGTGTTGGGGTCGCGTCAGGCGCGAATGAGGCTGACGACCCGCTCCACGAGCAGGTCGGCTTCGGCGTCCGTCAGCGTCAGCGGTGGCAGCAGGCGCACGATGTTGCCCTGCGTCACGTTCAGCAGCACTCCGGCGTCGACGCCGGCGGCCGCGAGATGGGAAACATCTTCCTCGAGCTCGACGGCGAGCATCAGACCGGCGCCGCGGATTTCCCGGACGCCGTTCACACCGGCAAGACCGGCCCGCAAACCATCCAGCATGCGCTCGCCGAGCTGTGTGGCGCGCTCGACGAGGTTGTCCCGCTCGATCACGTCCAGCACGGCATTTGCCGCCGCGCACGCCATGGGATTACCCCCGAAGGTAGAACCGTGGTTGCCGGGTACAAACAGCTCCGCGGCTTCCCCGCGCGCCAGGCAGGCGCCGATGGGCATGCCGTTGCCCAGGCCTTTTGCCGTAGTGACCACATCGGGGACGATATCGGTGTGCTGGAAGGCGAAGTACTTGCCGGTGCGGCCGTTGCCGGTCTGCACCTCGTCCAGCATGAGCAGCCAGCCATGCTCGTCGCAGATGGCGCGCAAGGCGGCGAGATAGCCGTCGTCGGGGATGACGATACCGCCTTCGCCCAGCACCGGCTCGACGAACACTGCGACCACTTCGGGATTGTTGTCGGCGATGTGGCGAACGGCTTCCACGTCGTTGAAGGGTGCGCGCACGAAACCCGACAGCAATGGTTCGAACCCGGCGTGTACCTTGCGGTTGCCCGTGGCGGTAAGCGTCGCCATGGTGCGGCCGTGGAACGACCCATCCATGACAACCACAGCGGGATTCTTGTACCCCTGCTGGTTGCCTTTCAGGCGCGCGAGCTTGATCGCCGCTTCGTTGGCCTCGGCGCCGGAGTTTCCGAAGAACGCAACCTCCATGCCGGACAGGGCGCAGAGACGGTCGGCAAGACGGGTCTGCAGAGGAATCTCGTAGAGGTTCGAGGTATGTGTGAGCGTGGCAGCCTGCCGGGCGACGGCTTCGGCGACGTCCGGCTGAGCATGGCCGAGACCTACGACCGCGAGGCCGGTGAGACCGTCGAGATATTCTTTGCCATTCTCATCGCGCAGGTACGCGCCGCTACCGCTGACAAAGGCGATTGGCAAACGCGCGTACGTGTTCATCAGATGACTCATGGCTGCCCCCTCGCAGGCGGCGCACCGGCTGGCCGGTTGCGCGGGAAAACCGCGAACGGTACTAAACCTGCGGGCAGGGCACAACTGCGATCTGCGCCGAAGCTGGCGGGTATGCCACCGCGGTCTACACTGAAATGTGTAGGTAGGCTCCGGTGCCCCATGCTCTTGCGCCCGGCCGCGCGTGCGTCGCGCGGTTTTACCATCGTGGAACTCGTTGCCGTGATCTCGTTACTGGCGATTCTGTCGGCCGTGGCGATCTCGCGCAGCGTCAAGCCATCCAGCTTCGAAGCTGCGGTAGCGGCGGCCTTTCTGCTGGAAGAAATACGCTTCGCCCGCCGCCTTGCCGTGCACCGTCAGGATGTGGCTGTGACGCTGCAGCTGACGCTGACGGCTGATGCGTGGCAGGTGCAGGTGCTCGGCGATGGTGTTACGACGCTGCGCGCGCGCGAGGCAGAGCGGACAGCGGCGACGTTGACGGGCGATGCCGTGGTGCTGAACACGGGCGAGACCCTGACGCTCGTCTACGACGGCCTTGGCAATGTCTCGGCCGCAGCCATTGGCGGCACCGCGCTATCCCCGGCGGACGGACTCCCGATGGTGCTGACAGCTGAGAGCAGCCGCACGCTGTGTGTGTATCCCAGCGGGTATGTGACGGGGAGCGGCTGTGTTTAGGCGCGTGCGCGGCTTTACGCTCGTGGAGATGGTGCTCACCATCGTGATCATTGCCATTGCCGTTGCGGCCATCACCGGCACCCTGGCCTTTGCGTTCCGCTTTCAGGGTGAAGGTATCTGGCGCGCCAAGGCCATGGCCCTGGCCGACAGTTACCTCGAGCAGATTCTTTCGCGCCGCTTCGACGAAACGACCCCGCCGGGCGGGAATCCGCCGTGCACGCCCGCAACCTGCACCGGGGCGGGTGCTTTCGATGACGGCGAAGCGCGGGCGCTTTTCGATGACGTGGATGATTACGACGGCATAGACGATCTGCCGCCGGTAGACGAGAGCGGTGCGGCTCTGGCCGGTTTCGATGGCTATCGCGTGCAGGTGGCGGTCGCCTACGCCGACGCCGGTCAGATCACCGCGTTCGGTCTTGCCGACGCCACTGATCTGAAGGTGGTGACGCTGACAGTGACACCGCCGGGCAAGCCCGCCATGCAGTTTCGCGCGCTGAAGGCCAATTTCTGATGAGGCTGGTGCGTCAGTTTCAAGCCCGTCCGGCGCGCGGCTTTACCGTGGTAGAGCTTGTTACCGTGATCATGGTGCTGGGGATTCTGGCTGTGGGGACGACACGGTTCCTCACCGATGCTACCGACGGCTTCGTGTCTACCAACTCTCGCGCGGAGCTGGTCGGCGATGCCCAGGCGACGCTCATCGGCCTCACGCGCGATGTGCGCCAGGCGTTGCCCCGGACCCTGCGCGTGGCCGGTGGCGGTCAGTGTCTGGAGTTCATTCCCATCGAACACGGTGTGCGCTATCTCAGCGCGCCATTCGGCGCGGCCGGCGCAAGCGTATGGACCGTGCCCCCCAGCGGCGGCTACGTGCCGGGTGCCGCCACGCGGCTCGCCATCCAGGGATCGACGGGCGCCTACGGCCTCACCAGTCCAGGCATCGTTTCCGGGGTGGTATCGGCCACCACGCTGCAGGGCGATGGACAATACCGGGTAGATCTCGCTGCAGCGCACACGTTCTCGGCCGCCTCGGCTCAGCAACGTGTGTATTTTGTCGGCGCGCCGGTGAGCTACTGTGTGGATGGCGGACGTCTGTGGCGCTACCGCAACTACGGCTTTCTTGCGGTGCAACCGCTGCCGGCAGACCTGCCGGCGACTCTGCCGCAGCGGGTGCTGGTTGCAGAATCGGTGGCGCCGGCGTTTCCGGTGTTCGCCTACGACACGGCGACGCTCACCCGCAATGCAACGGTAGCGGTGCAGCTCACCGTCGACAGAGACGGTACGCAGATACGCCTCGACCAGCTCATTGCTATCCGGAACCTGCCGTGAGCAAGCTGCGGCGCCACGCGCGCGGCCTGGGTCTGATCGGCGCGATCTTTCTGATCACCGTGATTGCGCTGCTGTCCATGGCCATAACGCGTTCGGTTCGCACGGGTGCTGACGGTGCGGCTGTGGAAATGCTGGCGGCGCGGGCGTTCTGGGCGGCAGAGGCGGGCGCGCAGCTTGGCGTACGGGCGCTCATGCCCGTAAGCGGCGCGCCGCAGTGCACCGCGCAGGCCTGGAACATGGCGCCTATCGGTTATGCGCAATGCCAGGCGTCCATCACCTGCACGCAGACGACCGTTGCGGGAACCGACTATCACCATATCCGCAGCAACGGCCGCTGTGGCGTCGGCACCGAGATGGTGGCCGAGCGTGTGGTGGAGGTGCTGGTGCAATGAGGTTGCGGGTGCCCTGGCTGGCCCTGGTGTTGCCTCTGTTCACCGCAAGTGTCGCCACCGCGGCACCGGGGGATGTGCTGTTCACAGACGATTTCGAACGGGCGAGTCTCGGGTCGGCCTGGACCACCACCAACACGACACGGTCCGACATCAACACGGACACGGCAAATTCCGGCACCCGCTCGCTGTTCGTCCGCTACGATCCGGTGACGACGACCGTAGCCAACGACATCGACCTGGCGGTGCCGCGCGCCGTGCTGGAGCTATGGGTGCGCCACGGCAGCGATGCGTTCAGCGAATACCCGGACAACAACGAAGATCTGGTGGTTGAGTATTTCAACTCGTCGAGCACGTGGGTGGAGCTTGTGCGCTACGAAGGTGGCGGCACGGCGGGGCAGATTTTTGCACAGACCCTGGCGCTGCCTGACGACGCTCTGCACTCGGCGTTCCGGTTTCGCTTTCGTCTCACCAATGGCAGCGGTGTGTCCTTCGACTATTTTCACATCGATGACGTGGAAGTGCGTGAAACCGAGGACTTGAGTTCCGGTAACGCTGTCTGCGACGACTTCGAAGACGGTGTGCCGTACGCGACGGTGATTACCGGCGGCGGCTTTGCGTCGGTCAATACGCTGACCTCGCAGTCGGCGCCCAACTCCATGAGCCTCAACGGAGATGTCATCGGCGTAGCGTCTCCCGTGCGTGACACCAGCAGCAACTTCCTCGGTGTGACGATATGGATCCGGCGCGGTGACGATGCTTTCAGCGAAGACCCGGACGGCAGCGAAAACCTCGTGCTGTCTTACCTCAACAACGTGGGAACCTGGGTCGATCTGGAGACCTTCACAGGTTCTGGAACGCCCGGCGAAATTTTTGACCGCTCCTACGACCTCAGCGGCGTGGGCGCGGCTCAGCACGCGGGCTTCCGCCTGCGTCTGCGCCAGACTGACGGTGACGGCACCGGCTGGGATTTCTGGCATTTCGATGACGTCTGTTTCGTCAGCTCCAGCGCTACCGTGGCAGCCTCCGTCGCCATGGCGCATGACGGAGCAGGCACCTACTGCGTGGAGGAAACGGTCACGGTGACGGTCCGCGATGCGGTGGGCGATCCGCTAGTTGGCTACGTCGGCACCGTGCAGCTTTCTACCGATACCAGTCGGGGCAGCTGGCGTCTCGTCAGCGGGAGCGGCGCGCTGGTGGACGCCACCGCCAACGACGGTGCGGCCGAATATACCTTTGATGTGGCTGACAACGGCACGGCAACCCTTGGCTTCACTTACACCGATGGGGCGGGCGCCGTCGACATCGACGCGCTTGAAACGGGCGGGGGTGCCACAGACGACGACTCGGAAGGCAGCCTCGTTTTCGGAGCGGGGGGCTATACGGTCACGGCCAGCGCGCTCGCCAACCCCCCGCCAGCCACCATCAACGACCCCGTTGGCAACCAGATAGCCGGGACGGACTACACCGTGCATCTGGCGGCCTACGGTGACAGCGCGGTAGACGCGGCCTGCGGGGTGATCGAAGACTACAGCGGCCCGCGCAACCTCGAGTTCTGGCAGCAATGGACCAACCCTGGGAGCGGCTCGGTGGTACTGACCGTGGGTGGCATCGGGGTAGGCGTGGGAGCGGGGTCTGCTGTCGCGCAGAACGTCACCTTCGTCAACGGTCAGGCGGAGCTGACCCTGAAATACAAAGACGTGGGCAGCATCAGTCTCTATCTGCGGGAGGTTGCGTCAGGCATCAGTGGCAATACCAACGTGCATGTGGTGCGGCCTGCAGATCTTGTGGTGACCACGGTCGAGACGCTCAGTGGCACGCCGAACCCGGGCGCCGGTTCTGCTACCGGTGCGGCGTTCGTAGCGTCCGGCGCGCCATTCCGTGTGCAGGTGGAAGCGCGTGATGCGGAGAACGACCGCACGCCGAACTATGGTCTCGAAACACCCGCAGAGGGTATCCGCCTCTCCAGCGCGGGCCTGCAGATTCCCGCTGCCGGTCGCAACGGTCAGAACGACGACGGGGTGCTCGTGAACGACACGGCCTTTTCCGCGACGGCTACCCCGGGCCGCTTTCAGAACGATACCGTGCTCTTCGACGAAGTGGGGGTGGTGCGGCTGCAGGCGGCCGTGGCCGATGGCAGTTACCTCGGAGCCGGCAGTGTGCCGGGGACGGTGACGGGCAACGTGGGCCGTTTCGTCGTGGACGAGTTCGTGATGACGAGCGGTGCGCTGACACCGAGTTGCAACACCTTTACCTACATGGACGAGGACGCCTTGACGCTGGCAGTGGAAGTGGAGGCGCGCAACGTGCTGGATCAGCGGACGCGCAACTACGACAGCACCTGGCTGGGCGCGGGTGGCGTCGTTCTCCCCGATCTCACGGCAGAGAACGCCGATGACGGCGTGGACCTGTCGGCCCGGCTCACGGTCACGCCGGACACCTGGAACGAGGGGCTTTATGCGCTGAATGTCGCAGATGCCGTGTTCGCCCGGGCGGTGGCGGTAGACGGCCCCTACGACACCTTGGACGTGGGTGTGGCCATGAACGACACCATCGACAGCCGGGCGCTTGCGAACCTGGACATCAATCCCGCCACCAGCGGTGATTGCACGCTGGCCGCCGACTGCTCGGCGCGGTTGATCGATACCACGGCGGTCGCCTACGGGCGCGTACAGGCCCTGCCGGCGCAGGGTTCGGAAGAAGCGGCCCTGGATCTGGGTCTGGTGGCCCAGCGGTGGGACGGGGCCGGCTTTGTCACGAACGTTCTCGACGTGTGCAGCACCTACGCGCTGGCGGACATCACGCTGGGTGCGTACACAGGTAATCTCGCGGACGGGGACACGGTGCCCGTGGGTCCCGTTGTGGCTACCGCGTACGTTGCCGGTGTGGAGGACAGCCTGGCGCCGCCGCTGCTCTCGGCGCCGGGCCTCGGCAACGACGGTACGGTGCTCGTCTCCTGGACCGTGGACGGGTGGCTCGAGTTCGACTGGCTTGGCCTGGGCGCAACGGGGCCATCAGCGCCGGCTTCCTTCGGCTACGTACGCGGTCATGACCGCATCGTTTACTGGCAGGAAGTTACCCGCTAGCCAGCGCCGTCAGCAGCCGCCAGTCCGGCTGTCCTTCCAGCCCGGCCCCGATGGGTATCACCACGACGCGGCTCGCACCCGCCTGCAGCTGCGCCTCTACGCGCTCGTGGATGGCGTCGTCATTACCCCAGGCCACCAGCGCGTCGATGAGCTGATCGCTGCCCCCGTCGGCAAAATCGGCAGCATCGAAACCGAAGCTGCGCCAGGCGCGATGATAGTAGGCAAGCCCCGTGTAGTAGGCGAGCGCCTTGCGCGCCGTTGCCCGCGCTGATGCGGGATCCGTGTCCGCAAGACAGAAGAGCATGGTGTTCAGCGTGGCACCGTCCCCCAGCAGCTGCCTTGCTTCGCGCACGTGACCCAGCGGCATGAGGTAAGTGTTGGCGCCATCAGCCAGCGCTGCTGCCGTGGCGAGCATTTTCGGGCCGTGTGCCGCCACGTGGACGGGCACTGTGGGCTGCGGCGATGTCAGGCGCACCGCTTTCATGGCCGTGAGATAGGCGCTGAGCTTGTCCACCGGATTCTGCCAGGCGTGGCCCCGCGCTTCGTTCAGGCTCGCGTTGGACACGCCCAGACCGAGAATGAAACGCCCTTGAGACAACTCTGCCAGAGTGGTTGCGCCCGCCACGGTGGCAAGCGGATCCCGGCCGTAGATGTTGGCGATGCCGCTGGCGACCGTCAGCCGCTCGGTGCGGCCCAGAATGACCCCGGCTGCGGCGTAGGGATCGCGCGTGAAGAGCTCGGGCAGCCACAGGGATTCGTAGCCCAAGTCTTCCACGCGCTGTGCATAGGCCAGGAAGTTGTCGGCATCGAGCCGGTCGGTATTGAAAAGCACACCAAGCATGAGGCTTTTCTACCGTATCTCTCGGGGGGAAACCACCGCTCGGCGGGCCGTTAGACCACAAGCAGCCAGCTGAAGCCGTAAACCACGCTGAGCAGGCCGAGGGCTACGCACCAGCCGGCGATGGTAACGAACCTGCCCAGGCGCTCGCGAAACGCTGGTGACCTCATCGGGATGCCCCCACGACGGGCAGGCGCCGCACGCCGGTGCAGTGCAGGCCGGCGTCCCCAAGCCGTGACAGGTACTCACCGGCGATGCGACTGAAGGCCTCGGCCGCCCGGGCTGTAATCAGTCCTGACAACTCGTGCCGTGCGTCAGTGCCTTCGTTACGCGCTACCGCACGCATCACCCGCAGCAGGGTCAGCTCGTCGTCGCTCAGGGCAGTGTCTTCCGGTGCGCAAACCCGGAGGCTTCTGGTCGCCGCGAGCACAATCAAACTCATGAGCTCGTCAAAGGGCGTCAACGCGTCGAGGCACGCGCTTGCGTGATAGGCAGGGATCAGATCGCGCTTCACGCAGCGGCGCTGGCGTGCTGATGCGACCCACTGGCGCACGCTGGAAACGAAAAGTTCACCGCCCTGGGACAGGCAGTCGATGGAGAGGCGACAGGACAATTCGGCGACGGCGGAGGGTTGGGACAACGAAAACTCCTTCTTGGGGTCTAAATGAGAATAATACTCATTTAGATTAGAGATGGAAGCCTGGATGCTCGTGCGGCGACGCTCGCAGAAAACTTTTGACAGGTGCGAAGCCGGGGCGTAGCTTTCGCGCCCCTATTTTCTAAACACGCCGCAAGGCGCGCGCCGCGACGGCGCGGAGTGGAGTGGAGTGAGGCAGACAACGATGCTTAGGCTCATCGAGTCGTGAGGACCATCACGGCACACAGCTAGGACGGCAGCGGGCACCTTGCGAGGAGACCGGCAGCTGCCGGTTTTTTTGTACCTGAAAAAAGGTGTCCCATGGACGAACAGACGGTCAAAGACGTGATCGCCTGCCTGGCGGGCGAACGCACATTGTTTTCCTACTTTCCCGGGCGTTATGCGCTGATGCTGCTGGCGCGCGCCTCCCGCGGGCGCGCGAGCGTGCGGGCCCTGCGGTCGGGACCGTTTGCGCCCCTGCTGGAAAAACCGCTGGTCAAAGAAGCGCTGGCCACTGCCGGTTGCGGCTGCGTTTCCCCGGCCGACTTCGACCTGTGGCCGGGGCAGCCCGCCGAGTTTCTCCTCGCGTTGGACAGCTGGGGACATCGCTCGCGCCGGCGTTACCACCAGACCAGCCGGAGCGGCTTCAATCTGGTGCTGCAGCTCAATTTCAACACTGGCGACATGGCGCGCTTCGCGCGGCTGGTGGACTATCCCCGCGACTACAATCTCGGCGTGCACCCGTGCTGTAAAGACCCGCAACGGTATCGGGAGACGCTCGCCTGGGCGCGCATGGATGTCTGCTTCGATACGGACGCTGTGCTGATCGAAGAGATTCAGAGCGACTTCGTGCGTTTTGTCGACTGGCAGTGGTACGCGCATCGCGATCACGCAGCGGTGGTCGCGTTCTGCGCGCCGTTCCGGCGTTTGTGGGCGGAAGCCATGTTGAGTGCCGCCGTGGAGTTCGTGTGGCGCGAGCTTGGAATCTCAACGGTTTACTACCACGAGTTCGAGACCGGCAACGCGCTGAAAGGCCTGCAGGCCATGCCGCCGCCGCGGTCGCTTTACGAGGCCTTGCCACGTCGTTTCTGCATGGCGCTGACGACCGATGTGCCACCCTTTCTGCTGCGTCGCGGGGGTGCCAGGAAGCGCCTGCGCGCATTGCGCCAACCCAGGTTCTACAAGCTCACCGACCCCGGAGAAGACCATCATGCCCGAACGTCTCATTAGACCGCGCCGGCCCGTGGGCTGGAATCAACTGCTGCGCAAAAGCCATGCGCACGTGCCGCGCAACAGCGGTCGTGGTGCCGCACGCCGCGCCCTGGATGCGGAAGTGGAGGACGCGTTGGCGGCGTGGGATGACGCCTGCCCGGGCGATGAGGGGGCGCTGGAGGACCCGTCCCCTGATGCTCACAGGAGGCGGTAGCGCTGCTCCAGGACCTCGGCCGGCAGGGGCTTGTCGATGTGATAACCCTGCATGACGTCGCAGCCGTAGTCGCGCAGCCGCTCTGCGGTCGCCTGGTTTTCGATGCCTTCCGCCACCACGCGCAACGACAGCTTGTGACCGAGATCGATGACCGTGCGCACGATCGCGTCGTCGGCAGGCGACTGGTCCATGGTCAGAACGAAGCTCTTGTCGATTTTGATCTCGTCGGCCGGCAGGTTGCGCAGATAGGCCAGGGAGGCGTAACCCGTGCCGAAATCGTCGATGGCCACGCGCACGCCGAGGGCGCGCAGGGCCGCCAGCTTGGCGAACAGGATGTCGTGGCTCTCCGGCATCTGCGTTTCTGTCACCTCGATGGTGAGTCGGTCGGGGGCCAGGTCGTAGAGGGCAAGCGTATCTTCCACGGTTGCCAGCAGGTCGTTGTCCTGCAGCACGCTGGGCGGGATGTTCACGGCCACGCCGACGCTGCTCTGCCAGCCCGCGCAGCGTGCGACGGCGGCTTTGGTTGCCCACAATGACAGCGGCTTGATCAACGAGTGGCGTTCGGCGATGGGGATGAAGCGGTCGGGCGTGATCAACGTATCCGCCTTGGGTGCCCAGCGCATCAGGGCTTCGGCGCCTACGATGGTGTCGTAAGCGACGCTCACCTTGGGCTGGAAGAAGAGCACGAACTCACCGCGGTCGGTGGCGATCTTGAGCCGGTCGGCAATCTTCTCCTCGCGGTCGCTGCCGGTGGATGCTTCGGCCGAGAAGAGCCGGAAGGGGGCGCGCGCTTCGCGGGCCTGATTCAACGCTGTGGCCGCGCGCGCAATGGCTGCATCGCGCGTGTCCGCTGCATCGCCCGTGAACGTGAAACCGGCAACCACCTGCAGCTTCACGGCGCTGCCGAAACAATCGTAGGCAGGTTCCGTGAGATGGATGAGCTTGCTTGCGGCGAGATTCACCTGACCGACGTCGTCGATACCGTCCAGCACCGCGCACAGGCGGCCGCCATGCTCCACGGTGAGCTGGTCCTGCTTACGCAGCCAGCCGTGCAGCCGTTCCCGCAGCTCGCCGTGCAGGATGTCATAGGCCGCTTCGCCGTGCCGGGCGATCACACCGTCGCGGTTCTGGACATCGATGACGGCGTAAACACTCATGGGCGGGTCAGATGAAGAAGTCCTGGCTGTCGATACCGTGGCTGCCCGGGGGCAGCTCCCTCACGATCCAGCGCGCCTGGGCGCCCGTGAGCCCCGAGTCGGCGAGATCGAGCAGCTCATAGGCCGACTTTTTCTCGAGCGTTGCCTCCAGCACCACCAGCACCTCCGGCTTGAGGCGTCTGGTTTCGTTCTGGGTTACCACGATGGCGATCTCGCCCGTGTTCAGCTCCACCAGGGCGCTCACGGGAAACAGGCCGATGGCCTGCACGAACTGCTCCACGAGGGCCCCCTGAAACAGCCGGTCTTTTGCATCCAGCAGCTCCTGGGTGGCGTCGAAGGACGAGCGCGCGGCCGCGTGAGGCCGCGCGCTGATCATGGCGTCGTAGGTGTCCACCAGTCCGGCGATACGTGCCAGCAGCGGGATCTGGCTGCCACTGAGGCCTACCGGATAGCCCGAACCGTCGTGACGTTCGTGATGGGTTTCGATGATCATCACCACCTCCAGATCGACGTTGGCTGAGCGTTGCACCAGCTGTGCACCGAGCTTGGTGTGGTTGCGGATCAGCTCCCGCTCGTCGCCGGACAGCTCCTGGGGGTGATCGAACACCTGATGGGGCAGCTTGGTCATGCCCAGATCACACATGGCGCAGCCGGTCACCAGCTTCTCCAGCTGATCCTTCGGCAGTCCCACGTGCCTGCCGAGGATGGCGGCCCACACGCACATGGCCAGGCTGTGGTTGTAGCGGTACTCACCGCTTTCCTTGAGGCGGGCCAGGGCCGCGAGGGCCTCACGATTCTGAAACACGCCGCTGATGAGCGGTCGCACGGCCTTCTTCACCACGTTCATGTCCGTTTGCCGGCCGATGTGCAGCGAGTCGAACACCTCGTTGAGGGTCTCGGTGGCGCTGGCGAACGTGAGCTTGGCCTGGTCGAAGTCGGCTTTCAGGGACAGACCCTGCGGGGTAGCTGGTGCGTCGGTGACGGGCAGGGCAGGCAGGTAGATGTTGCTGCCGCTGTAGTCGACGTCCACGTAAACGTGATCGACGTGTTTTGAGACGAACAGCACATCGTCATCGTCGCGCACGACAAAGCCCTGCACCGCAAACGGTGTGTCCAGCCACGGGCGGTCGAGCTCGGCAACGAACATGCCCGGGCGCAGGTTCATGACGGGTACTTCCACGAGCCGCACCGGGCCCTCCTGCTATCGTGCCTTGTGTTTAAGTCTAGACGGTGATTTCCCGCCTGCGCCGTCTGTGACGTATCATGCCGGCCGCTCTGTTCGAGGAATCAGTCATCGACGCAAGCTTTGGCGCGCAGGACTCTCTGCGGATCGGCCTCATCGCCGATACGCACATGCCCGGTACCATCGAGGCGCTCTGGGCTGAGGTGCACGACGCGTTTGCGGGGGTTGATTGCATCCTGCATGCCGGCGACCTGCACACGGCGGATGTCATCGAAGAGCTCGAGCGCCTCGCGCCGACCTATGTCGCTACGGGCAACGGGGACATGAACGTGGTGCATCCCCGGCTCCGAGAGGTGTGGCTGGGCGAATTTGCCGGCCACTCGGTGGGTATGGTGCATCATTTTCCCACGCCGGCACGCGCTAGCGAGCAGAAGCTGGCCAAACGGCTCACGCGTCACTTCGCTGAGCAGCAACCCCAGACGGTGATCTACGGACACACGCACCTGGCCGAAGTGCACACCGCCGGTGCCATGCTCTACATCAATCCCGGGTCAGCGACGCTACCCAACAATCAGTCGACGCGTCTGGGTACCGTGGGCGTTCTGGAGCTGGCGCCGGGCCGGCGGGAGGTGACGCTGTTTCAGCTTGCGACAGGCGGCCTCGACGCGATAGCGCACGCCCGCATCGGCTAGCGCAGGCAGACGAAACCGCCCGAGATCGCTTTCTCGCCTGCCTCGGTGAGCACCTGGTAGGAGATGACCTTATCGCTGGCCACCGCCTGCACGCGGATGCAGGAAGGCATCAGCACCATGGCCGCGAAACGCCCGCCGAGACGGGTGATGCGAGTGGGATCGCCCTCAGCGAAGCGATCGACGATGCTCGTCAACGCCAGCGCCATGGTCGCCGTGCCGTGAAGGATGATGTCCGGCAGTCCCGCCGCGAGGGCGACCTTGCGATCAGTGTGGATCGGATTCCAGATGCGTGCGCATTCGGTGTAGGTGTGTGCAGCGCCGGCACCGACGGCAATCTCGCGGCCCGCGTCGCCGGACGGGTCTGCCAGCGCTGGCAGCTCCGGTGGCGCTTCCGCGTACCGCGCGTCGCCGGTGACCGGCACACCGCGGTAGATACCCTGCTGGAAGGTGCGGGTTACCAGCTCACCGGCGTCGTTCCGCGTATCCAGCCGCATGTGATAGCTGGCCCCGGGGCGGATTTCCTTCACGCCGATCATCGTCGAGGTTGTTGTCAGGGTTTCGCCCTCGCGGATGGGGCGATACAGATGCAGGTCGTGAGCCGCGTGCACGCCCCGCGCCGCTTCTGCCGGCGTGAGATGCTCGCTGCCCGCCATGGCTCGCGTGCCGAGAATCACGGGCCACTCCAGGCACACGGGAAACAGGGGGTGCGCAATGACTTCAGCGGCTGCGGTGTCGATGTAGCGCGGGTTCATGTCGTTGAGCGAGGCGGCGTAGGCCATCAACCAGCGGGCGTCGACGGCGTGGGTCGCAGGTGGGGCGCTCTCCCCGACGATGCTGGCGTGTAGCGGCATATTGTGCTCCCCCGGGCGATCGTGACATCGTAAGAGCGACACGGGTAGAAGACAAACGGGAGGCGGACGATGAGCACCGCAGAGTTTTTTCCGCAGGCCGTCTATGCCCGGCCCGGTTTGAACGACACGGTGCCGCGGGTGCTCGTGGCGCCGCCGCGTTACATACAGGGCCCCGGTGTCCTGCAGCATGCGGCGCGTTATCTCAGCGTGCTGGGCGCCCGGCGGTTCGGCATTCTCGCGTCGTCGCGGGGTCACAGCGCGCAGGCCGGGGAGCTGGCGGCAGCCTTTGCCCGCGATGGCTGTGAATCGGTGGCGGCAACCTTCGATGGGGAATGCTGCCTGGAGGAGATCGAACGCCATGCCAGCGCCCTTGGCGATGAAGCCCTGGATTGTCTGGTTGCCGTCGGTGGCGGTAAGTGCGTGGACGCCGGCAAAAGCATCGCGCATCGCCTGGGTGTGCCCCTGGTGGTAGTGCCTACGCTTGCCTCCAACGACGCGCCGTGCTCAGCGGTTTCCGTGCTGTACTCGCCCGACGGTGTGGCCACCGGGGCAGAGTTTTTTCCGCAGAATCCCAGCTTCGTGATCGTGGACACCGTCACGGTCAGCGAAGCCCCCGAGCGCTACCTCGTCGCCGGGATGGGCGACGCGCTTGCCACCTGGTACGAAGCGCGCGTGTGCATGCTCAACCCTGCGGCGCGCAATGTGATCGGCGCAAGACCGACGCGCACAGCCTGTGCCATGGGCGAGCTGTGCCGGGATACGCTCTTTGCCAGTGGCCATGCGGCGGCTGCAGCCGTCCGTGACACAACGGTAAACGCCTCCCTCGAGGACGTGGTGGAAGCCAACACGCTGCTGTCGGGCGTTGGTTTCGAAAGCGGCGGCCTGGCAGCGGCGCATGGCTACGCGCAGGGTTATACGGTGCTGGCGGACGTAGAGCGCAACTACCTGCACGGGGAAATGGTGGCTATGGGCACGCTGGCCCAGCTCATGCTGGAGGGTGATCGTCTCGAGGCGGAGCGCGTTGCGGTGTTTTTTGCCGGCGTCGGGCTGCCCGTGCATCTGGGACAGCTGGGTGTCGAGCGGTCTCACGACGCAGCGCTGCAGGCGGTTGTACAGGGCACGCTGGCTTTTCAGGCCCTTGGCAATCTACCTTTTCCGGTAGACGCGAAGAAGGTGCTCGCTGCGCTGCTGGCGGCAGACGAGCTGGGACAGACAGTGGCCGCGGCTGAAGGGGATGCGGCCTATCGACGACTGCAGAACGGAGGTTGACATGGCAGAGCACGCATTGCGGCGCATGGAGGTAGAACGTATCAGCGCCCCGCTCGGCGCGGTGGTGCGCGGAGTGGATGTGCGGGCGGTGACCGGGGATGAGCTTGCGCAGCTGAACGCGTTGTTTCTGGCCCACCACGTGCTGGTGTTTCCCGGTCAAAACCTCACCCCGCGGGATCAGGTGGCCTTTGCCAGCCGATGGGGTGAGCTGCTGCCGTTCCCGTACATGGCGCTCGATGGCTACCCCAACCTCATCGAGTTGCGCAACCGTGGCAAAGCCCGCGATGTGAACCAGCACTGGCACACGGACATGAGTTACGACCCGCGCCCGCCGAAACTGACGATGCTCTACGCGCTGGAAGCGCCGGGCATCGGCGGGGAGACGGCCTTCGCCAACCAGACGCTGGCGTACCAGGAGCTGTCCGTCGGCCTCAAACGGCTCATCGACGACCTTCACGCGCACCACTCGGCGAAAGGCCTCGCGCGCCTGTACGGCGAAGATGAAGCGAAGGCCTCTGAAGCGCTGCACCCGGTAGCACGGGCGCACGACGAAACCGGCGAAAAGGCGCTGTACGTTTGCCGGGCGTTCACGCGCCGGTTCGAAGAATGGACGCGGGAAGAGAGCCGGCCATTGCTGGAGTATCTGTTCGAGCACGCGATCCGCCCTGAGTACCAGGGTCGTCATCAATGGCGCAAAGGCGATCTGGTGATGTGGGATAACCGTTGTCTGCTGCACTTCGCGGTGCACAACCATGGCGACGACGAGCGGGTCATGCATCGCTGCCAGGTGGCCGGAACCCCCGTCGCATGACCGCCTGGCAATCTCTGCCGCCGGAAACCGCGTCGTCTGAAGGGGCATACCGGCGCTTGTGGGAACGGTACGCGGCGCCGCTGGATGACCCCTTTGCGCAGGCCCTTGCGGCCGGCGCGGTGGCGGACCGGTTTGCCTGGATCTTCATCGCCGGGTACCAGGCAGCGCTGCGACGTGTCTTCGGGCGCCTCGACGGCTGGAGCGCCTTCGCTGTCACGGAAGACCGCTCGGCCGAACAGCCGCTGCCCGGTGTCACCTGGAAAGAAGCCGCGGCTGGGTATCGCATCGACGGCTGCAAAACCTGGGTGGCGGCGTGTCAGCACATCGACAGCCTCGTCATCAAAGCCGGGCGCGGAGCCGACGCGCGCTACTTCCTGGTGCCGGCACAGATTGCCGGTCTGGGCATCGAAGCGAAACGCGCGCCCCGCATGCTGCCCGACCTCAGCCAGGGCGTGGCGCACTTCGACGCTGTTGTGTTGCCGGCAACCGCGTTACAGGACGCCGCTGCCGTCGCGCAGTTCGGCGCCTCGGAAGTGCTGTTCATCTATACGGCTTTCCTCGCCTCCAGCTGGCACCGCGTGCCGACGGAGCGTTCCGCGATCGAAGCGCTGCTGGCGCTGGCCACACCGCTGGCGACCGGCGCCGCCGTTGAACGGAACAGCGCCTTCCAGCCGCTGGACGATGGTGTGCAGGCTTTGCGGGAACGCCTTGCCGCCGGCCCCTTTGCGGATGACGCGGACTGGCAGCGCGATCAGACGCTGGTGCGCATGTACGCGAAACCTGCGCCTTAGGAAACCACCACGCCGCCATCGCAGGTGATGATGTCACCGACGGTGAAACCGCTCGCCTTCGACGCGAGAAAGATCGCCAGCCCGGCGATGTCCTCGGCAGTGCCGACGCGGCCCCGGGGATTGCTTCTGCCGACGGCTTCCCAGTCAGTGTCGTCCACGTTGCCGCCACCGCCGACGCCGGTGCTGAGCATCCACGTGGGAAAGGGGCCGGGCGCAATGCCGTTCACGATGATGTTGCGCTTGACCAGGTGGGCAGCAAGCACGCGGGTCATATGGTGAATGGCGGCTTTGGACGGACCGTAGGAGAAGTTGTCGAAAATCGGCGTCTTTATGCCGTCGATGGAGCCGACGTTGATGATCCGCGCGGGCTCGTCGAAAGTGGCCGCCGCCTCCAGCTGCGGCAGCAGCGACTGGATCAGAAAGAACGGACCTTTCACGTTGGTATCCATGACCTTGTCCCAGCCTTTTTCGGGAAACTCACCCATGGGTGCGCCCCAGGCAACACCGGCGTTGTTGATGAGAACGTCCAGCTTGGCTTCGCGTCCCTGGAAATCCTGGGCGAACGCTTCGATTGCCGCCACGCTGGACAGATCCGCGGGCAGAGAAATGCACTCGCCGCCATAACTCTCTGACAAACGCGCCGCCGTGGCATCGCAGGTTTCGGCTTTGCGCGAGCTGATGTACACCTTCGCGCCGTTGGCAACGAACCCTGCGGCAATCATCTCGCCGATGCCCCGCGAGCCCCCGGTGACGATTACTACCTTGTCTTTGACTGAAAACAGATCCTGCATGCCGCTCTCCCGTGTGTGGTTTTCCAATTGGCGAAGCGGCGCATTCTACGCCATTGCGCTGCCGAAGCGCGGTGCGCGGTGACGCTGAAAAACTGATAATGCGGCGATGAAAAAACTGCTCTTGCTGCTGCTGATGGCGGGGTTCGTCGCCGGCGGCTACTTTCTGATCCGCATCTCACCGGTGCTGACCATCGACAATGCCGGTGCTGAGAAAGTGGTGCTGTTGCACGGTTTCGGTCGCAGTGACGTCTCGATGCTGCAGCTCAACCGGGCGCTGACGGAGGCGGGCTACGACGTGCACAGCCTCGACTACCCGTCGCGGTCGAAAGCACCGGCGGCCCTTGTGGAGCTCATCGCCGGCGACATCAACGCCTGCTGCACGCACAGTGCGGAAACGGTGCATTTTGTCGGCCACTCCATGGGTGGCCTGCTGGTGCGCGATTACCTGGCGCGCAACCACCCCCACAATCTCGGCCGCGTGGTGCTCATCGGCACGCCGAACAAAGGCAGTGAGCTTGCGGACGGTGATCTGGGCATAGCCGCGCAGGACACGCTGCTGGAATGGGCCGGGCCCGCGGCGCGGGCGCTGCACACCGGACCGGACGGCTACGCCGCGAGCCTGCCGGTGCCTGCGTATCCCGTCGGTGTGATTGCGGGTACCCGTGGCACCCATGTGTCCAACCGCTGGCTGCCCACGCCGAACGATGGGGTCGTTACCCTAGAGAGCGCGCGGCTGGAGGGTATGACAGCCTTCATCGAGGTAGACGTCACGCACTGGGACATGCGCAGAGACCCGCGCGTTGCCGGGCTGGTTGTCGACTTTCTGCGCCACGGCGAGTTTCGCCAGGTGCCCGCGGCGCCATAGCCGCCCCGGGTTGTCTACAACGTGGCGATGTACTCCAGCATGGTTCTGCGATCGGGACCCCGTTGCACGCGAGCCTGGCTGTTGCGTCGCCGGCCCCGCAACATGTAGAGAAACACCGTGCGCCTGGTGCGGGGGTCTTCGAGGAATGCGCCGGGCTTTTCGACGAGATTCACGGTACGCATCATGCCGCGGAACACATGAATGTCCTTCTGCACGGCGGCGGCCAGGGCGTCACCGAACGCCAGACGAAACCAGCCTTTGAGGCCGCTTGCCTGGTCGAGCTCCTGGCCCTGCTGCAACGCGTTGGCTCGCTCAATGCCGTTTTTGTCTTCGCGCAGCGATGCGTCGAAGATGGGCCGTATGCGCTCCGCGGTGGCGGCTTCGAAGGCGCGCGCGCGTTCGACGGGGTCGTCGTGTTCGGCCAGCACGTCGGCCAGCAGGTGGGCATGCAGGCTGCCGGTGCTGCAGCCGCGCCCGTAGAGGGGGTTGGTGCGTGCGCACGCATCGCCCACGGCGAAGAAGTCGAGCACCTGAGGTGCGTCGTCTACGACGAAGTTCCGCCAGACGGCCTTGATGTCGCCGATCCCGAAGGGATCCGTGGTCGCCGTGGCGCTCTCGGGCGCGATCCATGGCACCAGCCCCGGAATCTGCCGGCACACGGCATCGAAATTGTCTCCGTCCTTGATCGCTTCGCGGAGCTCGGTTTCGCCCAGTGGCAGGCAGACGATCAGCGCGAAATGGCCGTTTTCGCCCGGGAATACGCCGTACTTCATGTAGCGCAGATCCCCGGCGAACGGTTCGTGCTCGTGGCGGTTGGGTTCAGCCACGCCGGGTTTCAGGCGGTAGTGGCGGGTGTAGTAAACAATTTCCGCGTCGTCTTTCTCTTCCGGAATGTTCGCGCCGGCGGCCGCCAGCCACTGCGGGAACTTGCTGGCGCGGCCGGTGGTATCGACATAGATGTCGCCGGTCAGCCAGCGCTTTGCGTTGTTGTGATCGCGATCGGTGAGTTCCACGCCCGTCACGCGCAGGGCGCTCCCGGCCGGTTCGGTGCGTACGCCTGTCACGTAGGCGCGATTGGTGATGTGGATCTTGGGCTGGCGTTCCACGAAGCGGCGCAACACCGTCTCCATGGTGGCACGACGGCACATCAGTACCCACAGCTTCTCGTCGCCGGGGGCGGGTTCGTACTGGTCCAGCAGATGCGGCGGCACCATGTCGGCAAAGTCGACACGGCGGGCACCGGCGGCAAAAAAATCGTCCAGCAGCTCGGGGTAATGCTCTGCCAGCAGGCTGCATAGCAGGCCCAGGAAGGCGTGCGGATGGCGGAACTGAGCGGCGCCGCGACGTTGCCAGGCGAAGAAAGCCTCTTCGGCGCCGCCCTCCGGAGGCGGCACGTCGCGCTCCAGAAGCTCCACCGCAAAGCCGGCCCGCTGCAGCGCAAGGGAGCAGCACAGGCCGGCGATGCCGGCGCCGATCACCAGGGCGCTGGGTTGTGCCGGGGCTGTCGCTGCGGCTGCGCTGGCGCTCACGGCGTGCCGCCTTCGCGGCCCTGCACACGGTGGTCAGCCAGCCACTCGCCGATGGCGGCAATCTCTTCTTCGTGGGAAGGCTCTCGCCATGGTTCAGCCAGCGCGGCGTCTGTCCACGCCTGCATGGCGGGCAATGCCAGCAGGCGATCCAGGTAAGCCTGACTGGTCTCGGCCAGCGGCAGGGCGTAGGTCTGAGCGCGGAAAGCGACCGGGGCAAAAAACGCATCCACCGCGGTGAAGTCGGGGCCCGCAAGATACGGTCCGCCGAAGCGTTCCAGGCCCTCGGCCCACAGTTCGTTCAGGCGGGCAAGGTCGCGATGAAGGGCGTCACTCTGGGTATGCATCTTCACCCGCAGGCCCACGGTCATGGGGCAGTCGTTACGCAAGGCGCTGAAACCCGCATGCATTTCCGCGGTGGCTGACCGCGCCCAGGCCCTGGCGACCGGGTCTTCGGGCCACACCCCCGCCGTGCGTTCGGCGACGTATTCGGTGATGGCCAGCGACTCCCAGACAGTGGTGTCACCGTCCACGAGGCATGGCACGAGGCCGGTGGGCGAAAACGCGCGAAATTTCTCCCAGCTGTTACCGTCGTCGAACGGTATCAGTTGTTCGTCGAAGGGAATCTCCAGGGCGGACAGCAGCACCCAGGGTCGCAGCGACCAGGAGGAGTAATTCTTGTTGCCAATGTAGAGCTGATACATCTCGCGGGCTCAAAAAATGACGGGGCGAGAGAATAGCAGCCTGCAATTGCGAGTAAATAACTGTCCGCTGTGCCGCACCTCGTTCGTCTAAGCCATAAGACCGCCGGTGGCGGTTGAGCATCAGACAAAATTCAGGAGCATAGCGATGGCAAACGCAGTCAACTGGTTCGAGATTCCGGTCACCAATGTCAGCCGGGCAGTGGAGTTTTACGGCACGGTGCTGGGCGAAGCGCTCGACACCATGGACGGACCCGATGGTCCCATGCACGTGTTTCCCGGTGAGCAGGGTCCTGCGGGTGCGCTGTTCCCGGTGGACGCAGCACCGGTATCGGGAGGCGTGCTGCTTTACCTCCACAGCCCGGACATAGACGCGGCCCTCGGCCGTGTGGCCGGGGCAGGAGGGGAAGTGCTGGCGGAGAAAGCGCCCATCGGACCGTTCGGCTGGATCGGTCGCTTTCAGGATTCGGAAGGCAACATCGTCGCCCTGCACACGCCCGCAGCTTAGCGCGTGCGCAGCGCCTCGCGATCGTAGGAGGCATCGTCCAGGCGCCCGCCCCGCAGTGACTGCGGGGTGGCGTCGAAGTAGTCGTCGGTGGCGGGGTCGTTACGTGCCCAGTCGTTCACCTCGCTGCGGAACGCAAAACGCCATTCGCCCTCGCGGCGTTCGTAGCGATCCACATAGCGACCGGAGATAAACAGATCCCGCTCTTCGCCATCGGTGACGATGCGGTGGAAAGCCTGGAAATACACCTCGCCGAACGCGACGTCCCCTTCCACGTCTATGTTCACCTGGCCGATCATGTGATGGTTGGCCAGGTGATCTTTCAGCGCGTTCATGGCCATGGTCACGAAGCCGTCGGGCCCGCCTTCGTAGAAGCCGTAGTCGGTGGTGGCGTCGTCCCAGAACGTGCTGCGCAGCAGCGCCGCGTCCAGCCGGTCCAGACCGCGCATGTAGCGGCCCGCGAGATCGGTGATCTCCTGCTTGGCCAGCAGCTCTTCGACCGTCATGGTCATGCGGACGATGGCGACGCGTCGCCGTTCCGATCTGCGTCGCGATACATAGCCAGTTCCATGAGTCGTGCTCCCCGTCCGTATAGCCGTCAGAATATGCCACTTCCTCTCGCGAGCGCACAACTTTGGCGAAGCGATCCACGGCAGTAGTCGACCAACGGGGCCAAGTGCTCGAAGCAGAGCACCAGGTGCTGCCGGTGTACAGCCTGGTCAAGCCCATGATCGCGAGTCTCGTGTTCACCAACGGTATCGATCTCACTGCGCGCGTCTCCCGCTGGTTTGATGGTTCCTGGGTAACGCGAGGCGGCGATATCACTGTGGGCCAACTGCTCAATCACACCAGTGGCCTCTGCGACTACGGGCATCTGCCCGCATACGGCGCCGCCATAGAAGCTGGACGAGCACCCTGGTCGGACGAGGAGTTTGCTGAGCACACGCTGCGCCAGCCGCTGTTGTTCGAGCCGGGTGGAGGTTTCGCGTACAGCAATGCCGGTTACTGGCTGCTCAGAGAGATTGCGTGCCGGGAAGCCGGACTGACTTTCGATGCATTGCTGCACCGCGATGTGACTGAACCGTTGGGCATGGGAGACACGCGCGTTGTGCAGGGTCAGTTTGCCGACGATCTGCCCGCATACGGATCCGGGTGGGTGTGGCACGGCCTCGTGGTGGCAACGGCTCTCGACATGGTTCGTTTCATGCGCTCTACCCTGGTAGCGCCATTGCGGCAGGGTCTGGTAGCTGCGGGTCCGCCGGAATCACCCTGGGTGAATCCCCACTACGGGCGGGGGCTGATGGTGGAACCCGGCGTGTGCTACGGGCACAACGGCCAGGGCCCGGGTTATGGGGCAGCGTGTTTCCACTTCGAGCAGCCGAGGCTCACCGGCTGCGTTCTGACGGCGGCCAGAGACTTGGATGCACCGCCCTTCGCTGCGCTGAGCGAGCTCGTTGCGCGCCGGGCAGGAGAGCAGCAACGGCGGCGGTAAGGGTGGCGTAACAGCGCGCGCCTTCCCGGCCATGCTGACCGGGAAGGCGAGGCCGGTCAGTTGCGGCCAGCCATGACGCCACCGTCCACGTCGAGGACCGAGCCGGTTATCCAGCGGGCTTTGTCGGAGAGAAGGAAGCCGATCGCATCTGCAACGTCCTCCGCCTGACCGATGCGTCCGATGGGGTGGAAGGCATTGAAAGCCTGCAGGGCTGTATGCACTTCGGCCGGCTCGATGAAGTTCTCGTAGATGGGTGTTTCCACCACAGCGGGCGACACGGCGTTAACGCGTATGTTGTGCGCTGCCAGTTCCATGGCGAGGTGCTGGGTCAGCGAGTGCAGCCCGGCTTTCGCCATGGAGTAGGCGGACGATGGCGTCGCTTTGATGGCTTGTTTCGCCCACATGGAGCCGACGTTCACGATGGATCCTCCGCCGTGGCGGATCATGTTGCGGACCACCGCCTGGGTGACGAAGAAGGTTGCCCGGTTCAGATCCAGGTACGCATCGTAGTCGGCTGCGTCGTGCTCCATGAAAGGCTTGGGATTGAAGGTGCCGGCCGCGTTGACCAGGTAGCCGATGGGTTGCGCCTCGTCGCTGATCTTTGCAACAAGCGCCTCGACATCGGCGGAGTGGTACAGGTCGGCGCCAATGGTCGTTACGAGCTGCGGTGCGCCCAGCGCGTCGCCGATAGCGGCCAGTCGTGGCGTGGCGCGTGCAACGATTGTGACCGGTGTGCCCCGGGCGACGAGGGCGGAAGCGGTGGCTTTTCCCATGCCTGTGGTACCGCCGATGATGTAGGCAACGGGTCTGGTGGCGTTCTGCATTGGAGAGTCTCCTTGGTTAAGTATCTATCAGTAGGTAGGGAATCGGGGCGTGAGGTGGCCAACCTTCACGTAGATCAGCGCGCCGTTCTCGCTCCAGGGTGTGTGACGGCTGCTGTGAGGGTTGCGCAGCCATGTATCAGCCGGGTAGGCACCGTGTTCGTCTCGTAACTCGCCTGAGATGACGTAGATTTCTTCTCCACCCCAGTGCTGGTGCGCATTGAACCGTGTGCCTGGCGCCCAGCGCACGAGGGCAATGTGTTCGGTGCCGTAGCTGTGCAGGGGCATGACGTCCAGGCCGGCTACCTGGCCAGGCGACCAGGGCGAATTCAGGGTGTCTAAGACCACACGCGCAGTATCGCCCCGCTGAAACTGGCGGAGAGAGACGAGAATGGTGGTGCCCTGCCGGGTCCACGGTGCGTGCGAAGAGCCAGGTGGATTACGCACGTACGTGCCCGCGCTGAAATCGCCGCTGGCGTCGCTGAAGGTGCCCGCCAGCACCAGAAACTCTTCGCCCCCGTCATGCACGTGCTCGTCAAAGCGACTACCGGGGGCATAGCGTACGACGGAGGTGGCAGTAGCAACTTCATCCCCTTCGCGGTACAGCATGCGCCGGTCGACGCCGGGCGCTGGCGAAGGTTGCCAGGGAGTGTCGGCAGCGCGCATCACCGCGGGCTGGCTCAGGTCGGTGTTCAGTTGCATATCGCTGTCTCGCCGTGATTTTCTATGGTATTTATCTATCAGTAGGTAGATTCGATGGAGAAATTTATCTATCAGTAGATAGGTCGTCAAGGCTGGATCTATCACGTTGCGATGGTTCGGGCGAAAGCACGCATGGCCTGCAGGCGCTCGTGGCTGTCTTCCGCGCGATCCAGCAGCACGGCCCCTTCCAGACCAGAGAGGAAGGCTCTGGCGAGCTGATCGTTGGCAAGTTCTGCAAGACCGCCGTTGCCCGCCTCGTCCAGGGACTTCTTCAGCCAGGCCTCCGTCAGTTGAAAAAACCGCCTCAAGGCGTCGCGGGTGGTGTCGTCGAGCGCGGTCAATTCTGCCGCGAGCATGCCGCAGAGACAGAGATCGTTGCCTGCGCGCACGTCGGCAAAGATGTCCACGACGGCATCCAGCTTCGCCGCGAGGTTCGTCTGCGTACGTTCGATGGCGCCGAGGCGTTCGGCGAACGCAGTGGTGTAATCCTCTACCAGCGATGCGGCCAGATGTTGCTTGGTGGGAAAGTGGTAGTGCACGCTGGATGATTTCACGGCGACTTCGTCGGCGAGGGTGCGGAAACTGACGCTACGCAGACCGTCGCGTTTCACCGCGCGGGTTGCGGCGTCGACAATCTCCTGTTTCTTGTCTGCCATGGCAATGCCTGGTATCTATCAGTAGATAGATGATCGGGGCCGGGCGACCACGTGTCAATCCGCGGCGCGCACCATCTCTATGTGCGGGATGCCGTCCTCATCGTAGACAGCACCATCACTCACGAATCCGAAATCGCCGTAGAAGTCGATGAGATAGGTCTGCGCGGAAATTCTGATGGCCATGCCGGCATAGGCGTCGATGCACTTCGCGACCGCGCGGGCGACGATATCGCGACCCAGGCCGAGACCGCGCGCCGCCGGTAGCGTCAGCACGCGGCCAATGGAAGGTTCGTCGAAACGCGATCCGGGCGGGGTTACGCGCGCGTATGCGAGGAGGGCACCGTCCGGTGCTCGCCCGAGCAGGTGCCAGGCTTCCAGGTCGATGGTGTCGGGATCCTGGTAAATCGACGTCTGTTCGACCACGAACACCGCGCTGCGCGCGGAGAGAACCGCGTGCAGTTCCACGCTGCTCAGCGACTGGAGCGTGTGCCATGACCAGGTGACAGGCGGGTTTTCGGACATAAAGGCCTTCTCGCGTAGCTTGTCAGGCTTGGTGGGGGCACCGCATCATAGACGCATTGACGAGGTTGCGGACCGGATCATGACGGGGGATGGGGAAATCCCGGGCAACGAGGCCCGGGAGATACGGCTGGGCGACTTCACGCTCGATCTGGCCAGTCCGGCCCTTACGGGCCCGCACGGCGCTACGCGTCTGGACCCCAAGGATCTGTCGGTGCTTCGTCACCTGCTGCGTGACGCGCCTGCCGTGGTTGCCACCGAAGCCCTGCTCGCCGAAAGCTGGCCTGGTGTGGTGGTGGGTGACAATGCCCTGCAGCAGGTGATAGCGCGCCTGCGCAAAGCCTTCGACGATGACGCACGCAAGCCCCGGTACATAGAAACCCGCGCCCGGCAGGGGTATCGGCTGATGGTTGAACCCGTACCTGTTGCCGGCGCGGCGCCGGCCAGCCACGGTCAAGCTCGGCCCGCCGGCCGGCGACCGGCCGCCGGGGTGGCTGTTGTGGTGTTGCTCGTCTCGATAGTGCTCGCCAGTTTCTGGTGGTCGCAGGATTCGGCACCCGACCGGGCGGAGGAGATCGTCGTGGCCGTGGTGCCGTTCGAGAACCTCAGCGCAGACACCGCCGAGGCGGGCAAAGTCGAAGCATTCCGCACGGCCGTGGCCAATCAGTTGAGCAAAATCTCCGCGCTGCGGGTGATTACCCCCTTCATCGTCGACCGCACGCTGGCTGGCGGCACCGCGGACGTGACACGCCTGCAGACCCTGGGCGTCAATCGTCTTGTGACGGGTCAGGTGCTGATCGACGGCCAGCGGCTGGCTGTGTTCGTCAGTGGCGTGAACCTGACGACCGGGGAACAGTTGCTTGCCCAGCAGTACGACGGCGGCATGGAAGATTTCATTGCGCTGAACGGTGAAATTGCCCTCACGGTGGCCGACAAGTTCAACGCGGTCTGGGCGCCGGAAGAAGCTGCCGCCATCGCCAGGCCACCAACCAGCAACGCGGACGCGTTCAGGCTGGTGCTGGAATCCCAGGCGATTGTGCAGCTCGTCGGCGGCGTCGAAGAGACGGAGCTGGCGGTGGGGCTTCTGCGTCGAGCGCTGCAGCTCGATCCCGAGTTCACCGACGCCATGGGCATGCTGTCCTGGGCCTATCGCTGGCAGGCGCTGCTGGGCGTCCCTGACGCTGCCGCTCAAGCGCGGGTCTGGGCGGAGCGTGCCATGGCCAGGGACCCGGACAATGGCTGGGCGCGGTTTGCCATGGGACACGTGCATCTGCTGGCCGGAGATTTCAGGGAAGGCATCAGACACTTGCGCGTGGGGGTGGAACGGTTACCCACGCTCACCTCGCAGGTGGACGACTTGTCCGCCCTGCTGGCCGTTACGGGAAATCTCGTCGAAGGCCTGCATTGGGGGCTGGAGGCCTACAAGCTGTGGCCTACGGGCGCAAACAGCCAATGGCATTTTGCTGTGACACTGACCGCCATCGACGCAAACGAGCGGGCTGCCATGCTGGTGGAAGCTGCCATCGCGAGGCGGCTGCATGATCTGGGGCGCAACCTGCGGCACGCGGCCTATCTCGCGCTTCTTGCGGATGATGTGCAACGCGCAAAAGCGCTCACGGCGCGCATACCCGCAGCGGCCTCGCACCCGGAAAAGCGGTTGGCCAACGGGGTTGTTGCTGCGTTTGCGGAAGACCACACCGCGGCTCGTGGTCATTTCGAGGCCGTGTACGGCGATTCGCCTGGTTTCAAAACAAGCTTCTTTGCCGGTACCGCGGGGACCTGGCTTGCCCTCGTACTGAGAAGACAAGGTGAGGCTGAGCGAGCCGATGCAATTCTCGAGCAAGCGCTTGCGGCGCTTGCGTCGAGCCGGACGAACGACCCCCGGGACGCCCTGATCGCGGCGTCCGCCTACGCGCAGCTTCACCGGGAGGCAGACGCGCTCGACGCGCTGGAACGCGCGTTCGAGTTGGGGTACCGAAGTTTTCGGTTCATCGAGATCGACCCTCAGCTTGAAAGCCTGAAAGCCGCGCCCCGCTTCAAAGCCGTGGTGGACGCCATGCGGGCTGACACCGAGCGACAGCGGGCCCAGGCAGAGCGCGAGGGACTTTTCAGACGGGTAGACGACGCCTTGAATGCACTCCCTGGCCCAGCCTTGTGAGATCGTAAGCTATTGTTTTATAGGAATTTTCTTTTTATCAGGGTTTTCTAAGGTATCTTTCAGGCTTTTCGAAGGACTTCAAAGCCTCGCCTGCGCACATTTGGTTCCGCCATGACGGCCACAACCCAGGAGCAACCAAATGAGCAAGTCATCCACAGCAATCATCAGCGCAACCCTGCTGGTACTGGCAGCCACCACCAGCCACGCAGACCCCACTGTCAGCTATCGCGTCGCTGACGCGTCGCCTCAGAATACGGTGGTGGCCCGCTGCGTGGACGCGGTCAAACGCTACCACGACCGCGGCGCGCGCCTGCATCTCAAGCACCGCGCCCGCTACTTCGAGCAGCACGGCGAACGGGTGCTCAATCTCGACGGCTGGGTCTGGAAAGACGGCAGCCGGGTCAAGGTGAGTCATCAGTGTGTGCAGCCGGTGGGCGGTACCCGTCTCGCCTTGAACGTCGCTTTCGACAGCGATACCCGCGTCGCGGAACGCTAGGCAGCGGTTTCCCCGGGCGCGCCTCCAACCGCCCGGGATTTCGGGGCGCGCCGCCCGGCGCGTCTCCCTTTTGTGACGCTGCCACGCCTTCAAAAGCACCAGCGTGCTCAGTATGCTCCCCGGCAGTCACCATTGGGGAATATCTGTGCTGAAACCCGTGCAACTCGGTCGCAGCGGTCTGCGGGCGTCTCAACTGTGCCTGGGCACCATGAATTTTGGCGTGCCCGGCCGCGGCCACCAGGGCGACTGGACCCTCGACGTGGACCAGGCCCGGCCGATCTTTCAGGCGGCTCTGGAGAAAGGGCTGTTCTACTTCGATTGCGCCAACGTGTACGGGCTGGGCGCCTGCGAGGAAGTGGTGGGCTCGCTGCTGCGTGAGCTGGCACCGCGGGACGAGTACGTGATCGCAACGAAAGTATCCATGCCCATGGGCCGCGGCGCTAACCAGATGGGCCTGTCCCGCAAGCACATCTTCGAAGCCGTGGACGCCAGCCTCAAGCGCCTTGGCCTGGACTACGTGGACCACCTGGTCATCCACCGCCATCCGCACGGTATTCCCATGGCGGTGCCCACGCCCATCGAGGAAATGCTGGAGGCGCTCAACGATCTGGTACGGGCGGGCAAGGTGCTCTATCTCGGCGGCTCCAGCATGTTCGCCTGGCAGTTTGCCGAGCTGCAGCTCACCGCGGAAATGAACGGTTGGACGAAGTTCATCTCCATGCAGAACCACCACAACCTGGTGTACCGGGAAGAAGAACGGGAAATGAACCCTTACTGCGCGAAAAGCGGTGTGGCGCTGATGCCCTGGTCGCCGCTCGCGCGGGGCATTCTCACCGGTGCCTATCAGGGCGGGTTTGCCGGAGGCAGCACCGCGCGTTCACAGGGGGGCGACCGGCAGCGCACGGAGAGCCTTTATCACGGTGATCACGTGTTTCCCATTGCGGAGCGGGTGGTGGAAATTGCGGAGAAATACGGCAAAAAGCCCGCGCAGATTGCCGTTGCCTGGTTACTCGGCAAGGAGGGTGTCACCGCGCCGATTATCGGGGTGTCGAGAGTGGAACAGCTCGATCAGCTCGTGGAAGCTGCCGAGCTGCGGCTGGACGAGGCGGACGTGGCCTACCTCGAGGCGCTGTACCAGCCGGTGGAGAACCTGCTGAGCATCGGGATGTCCTGAGAGACGCCGCCTTCGTTCAGCCTGCGTGCTCGTCGGTAACGTCCACGGTCTGTATGAGCGGTGCGGGCGCGTAGTGGGCCGGTGCGACTTCGCCCCGGGCCACTCTGTCCAGGGCCTGGTCCACCGTTTCCACGTAGCTGGCGCGCTCGATGGCAGCCTTGTGGTTGGCGCTTACCGGGGTCTTCGCGTCGGGCGGGGGATTGTCCGCGGCGTGATAGTAACCCACCGGTGATTTCCGCCCCGAGGTGTCGGCCTCCAGCGACAGATCACGTTCGTTGGTACCGGCGGGCACCACAACCTCGTCGTCGACAATTTCGAGATCCAGCCACCAGCGCTTCGCAGGGTTGCGGGTTCCGTAGCCCAGCTTGTCGTCCCAGGCCGCGGCGCGCGGGGCCAGCCAGGGTTTCAGCCAGCGCGCGTGGATGCCGAGCCACGTGCCCACGCGGTGCACCAGCGCACCATCGCTGGTCACCACTTTGTTGAGAGGGCAGGTTTTCATGCACCGGCCGCAGGCAGACCCCTTGGGATTGGTGACGCGGTAGCGCGTACAGCGCTCCACGTCCGGCTTCCAGATCTCGTAACCGTTGAACATCACCTTGTCGCCGAACGGGATGGCATTCACCGGACACTCGCGCGCACACTTCAGGCAGGAACCACAGAACTGCTGCAGGCCGAAATCGATGGGCTGGTCCGGTACCAGCGGCAGGTTGGTGGTGAGCACCACGGATTTGAACCGCGGACCCACAAAGGGATTCAGCACCAGCTCACCGATGCGGCTGAGCTCGCCCAGCCCGGCCAGCAGCACCAGCGGAATCTGCAACACGTGGCTGTCCGCGTTGGTCTGCGGCCGGCTTGCGTAGCCCCGGTCGCGGAGATAGTCGGCCATGATGCCGGCAATTTCGGCACCGCGGATGTAGCCGCGCATGGACTGACAACCGGAGATCCAGTCGTCGCCGCTGGCCCCTTCCATGGTGTCGAAGCCCTGATCGATCAGCATCACCACGGCGTAGCGATGCGCCATGGGAATCTCGGCGCCGTCCGGTCCGTGCGAGTACCAGGCGTAGCGCGGCATCTCGCAGATGCCGGTGAGATCGGCGCCCAGGTGATAGCTCAGCGACTTGATGGCCCGGGTGTTGGCAGCGGCGTCAGCCAGCGCAGGATCGGCAACGTCATGGGTAGGACCGTCCTGATGCGGCACCATCGCGCGCAGCGGGTGCATCATGCCGTCGGTCAAAGGGTGTTTGAAGGCGAAACGCCTTACTTCCCGCTGAGCTTTTGCGCCGAGGTCGCCCATGCGTGCGCGCATGAAAAACTCGGCGCGCTTGGGCACGCGGGGCACCTCGTCTTCCAGGATCACGGTGGTGGGTTCTGGTACCCGCTGGACGGTTTCCATGGGATAGCGGCTCAGGTGCGAGGCGCGCCGGGCCCGGCGACGATGTTCGCGGCCGGAGGTGGCACCGTTGATGCCGAGCCAGTGGCGTAAAGCGGGCACGCGCGCCTGCGGATGCAGGGGGGTGTCGGTGGCCAGCTCGTAGTCAGTGGTGATGGCCAGCAGTGCAAAGGCCCGGTCCAGAAAGGGGCTCCTGATCTGGCGGTGAGCAGCGGCTGCGGGGATGTCACGTTGCGCAGCGCGCAGGGCAATGCCCGCCTGCAGGGCGAGGGCTTCGAGGCAGACGTGCTGGGCGCCAGCGTAGTGGCACCGGGCGCCGTAGCCCAGACGGCGGATGTGCCCCATAAGACTGGCGCCGATTTCCAGGGCCCGCATGCGGCTCACCTCGGCCACGGTCACCGCATCCAGCCAGCCGGCGGCCGCGTTGTCGGGCTCCCGATCCGCCGCCACCTCGGTGCCATGGGCAACCGCAATGACTATGGCGTGGGTGTGAGCACGTTTGTCAACGGCGGTTCCGTCGAAGACAAAGCGATCTTCGAGTGTGCATATGCCCACGTGCGCCGCGTCGAGGTAGTAAGCGGCGCCTTTGATCTCCCGGGCGCGCCGCGTGGTGTCGTCGGGCACCGGCGCGCGCTGGTCGCGGTGCGGCGGATCGCAGGCGGCAAAAATGTCGGCGTAGCGGCGCGCAGCCCGGGCCAGCAACTGGCTGGCAGCCGGTTCGTCCAGCGCTTCCGGGGTGTCCGTCAGCCGCGGTATGTGCAGATCCGGCTGCCGCGGCAGGGCTTCGAGCGGATAGGGCCCCTGCTCTACGCCGCGGCGATGGGCGGCGTCGCGCAGCAGATTTAACACGATGCCGCCCGGGGGCCCTAGTCGAGGCCCGCCTTGCCGGCTTCGCGAAACAGCGGCTGATATTCAGCGAAGGCGATGGGATTTGTGCTGGCGCCGATCGTGGTGCCGGCGTCGGTGGTCAGGCAATGCCCGGTGGTGTAGCCCGACTCGTCGCTGGCCAGCCACAACGCCGCGTTGGACACGTCTTCCGCAAGCCCGGGTCTTCCTTTCAGCGGAGAACCTTCGGCGAGAATCTTCTTGGTTTCCTCGATCGCGGTGTGATCCCCTGTAGAGACGTTGGCAACCATCGCAGTTGCCATGCCCGCCGGCGCGATGCAATTCGCCCGTACGTTGAAATGGCAGAGCTCGGCAGCCACTCCCTTGGTGAGCCCCACCACCGCGTGCTTGCAGGCTGTGTAGCAGTGCGGGCCCAGACCCCCGAGGATGCCCGCGGTGCTGGCCATGCTGATGATGGAGCCGGAGCCTTGCGGCGACATCACCCGGGCCGCGTGCTTGCAGCCGTAGAACACACCGTTCAGCAGCACGTCGACGGTGAATTTCCACTCGTCTGCCGGGGTGGTTGAGATGGGTCCGACGGCCCCGACAATGCCCGCGTTGTTGAACATCACGTCCAGCTTGCCGAACTGGCTGACGGCGGTGTCCACCATGTTGGCTATGTGATCTTCGTTGGTAACGTTGCAGGTCACGAACACTGCGGCGTCGCCCAGCTCCGCGGCGATGGCTTCGCCGGCGTCGTTCTGAATGTCTCCCAGCACCACGCTGGCGCCCTCGGCAACGAAGCGGCGTGCTGCCTCCGCACCGAAACCGCTGGCTGCCCCTGTGATGGCGGCGACTTTACCCTGTAAACGCATGTGACCCTCCCCGGTCCGATTGATCATTGGATTGCAGAACATCTTCGGACAAAGGTCAGCGTCGCGCAACGGCGCGTAACCTATGGCATTACCAGCCTTACCCGGCGGGTAGCCACTGCGTCCACGAAGCGTTCATCGTGCTCCACGAAGAGCATGCCGGCCGACGTCTGCAGCATGGCTTGCGCCACCCGCTCCCGCGTCTCCACGTCGAGGTAGTTCAACGGCTCGTCCCACAGCAGCAGATGTGCGGGTTGCGTGAACGCGCGGGCCAGCTCCACCTTGCGCAGCTGGCCCTGGGAGAGGTGTTCCAGCGGCTGATCCAGCACCTGGCCACGCACGCCGAGCGCCGCCATGATCTGACGGAACCGCGCCTCGTCCGCCTCCGCGGTGGCAAGCTTTGTCCGCAACAGGCCCTGCGTCCAGCGTGGTTGCTGGCATACCCGCTGAATCTTCAGCCGGGGCTGCATGGTCACCGCACCGCGATGATCCATGGGGTCTCCGGCCAGGAGCGCAAGCAGGCTCGATTTCCCGCAACCGTTCGGTCCCTGCAGGGCCAGCCGCTCACCGGGCGCGATCTCGAAGGTCACCGGTTCGAACAGCGGCCCGCCGCGAACGATCGTCACGTCACGACAGCGCACCATGGGGGAGCGCGACGTGGGCGGGGTGAGCGCTGGCGGCAGTTTCAGCGGGTAGTCCTTCTCGACGTCGACGAGCGTGTCGCGGCGTGCCTGGGCGGCGCGCTCCGCGCGTTGTTCCGCGGCCAGAGCGCGTTTCATCTGCCGTGCTGCCCGCGCGCCGATGAAGCCCGTGTCGCCACCGCGCTCGCTGGGCTGACGCGTACGGCCTCCGGCGCGCTTGTCGTCCTCCCGCGCCGCTGCACCTGCGCGGCGGGCCCTGGCAGCGGTGTCCAGCTGGCGGATTTCCTTTCTCAGCTCGGCATTCTGGCTCGCCTGGGCGGCCAGGCGCTGGCGCAGCGTCTCGCGCCACGCCGTGAACGACAGGCGATGGTGCTCTACCGTATCGCGATTCAAGGCGATCAGTTGTTCGGTGGCCGCGTCCACGAAGGCGCGGTCGTGGGACACCAGCAGAAAACCCGCCTTGGTCGCCAGGTACGCCGCAAGCTGCTGCCGCCCATCGAGATCGAGGTGGTTCGTGGGCTCGTCGATCAGGGGATAGCCCCGCGCGGCGAACAAACCGGCGAGCTGGCAGCGGGTCTGCTCGCCGCCGGACAGAGTGTTCAATGGACTTGGCCACTGACGGGGTGTCAACCCGAGCGCTGTGAGCTCCCGTTCCAGACGGGTGTCCACGTCGTAGCCGCCGAGGTTGCGATAGCTGGCTTCCAGCTCGCCGTACCGGGCGAGCGAGGCTTCGTCGCCGGCATCGAGCAACGCGTTGATCTGCGCCTCCAGCGCAAGGAAAGGCCCGGCCCGTTGCTTGGCAGCTTCCCAGGTGGTCGTAGCCGCGCCAGCGACGGTTTCCGTGAACAGCGTGCACGGCAAGGGCCTTTCGATGGCGCCGTCGTCCGGCGCCAGAGCGCCGGCCAGCAGCTTCAGCAGAGTGGTTTTCCCACGCCCGTTGGCGCCCACCAGCGCGGTGCGCCGGTTGGTGTCGATGACGAGGTTCAGGTCGTTGAAGACCGCGTGTTCGGCGCCGTCGTAGCTGAACGACACACCGCGGCAGATGAGATTGGGCACAACATCCTCCAGAACAAACCGGGAAAGGGTTCGGTGGAATCAGTTGCGCATGGGCGTCAGGCCTCGGTGGGCGCCCGGTGCGGGCGGCTTGCCCGGCCATTGTGACAGCGCGGAGCAGGGCAGTCCACGCACCTAGCGTGAGATTGCCGGGGGCGACGCTTTGGCCAGGGACAGGCGCTCGGGATCTTCAAGCACGGCGCGCAACACAAGCTCGGCGGCAATTTCGGCATTGCGGATGGCGCGCTTTACCGGCAGCGGGCGGGCGGCGAGCGGTGCTTCGATCAGCGCAAAGAGCTGCTGGGCCATGGTGTCGGTGTCGAGAGACACGAACAGGCGGGCTCGCCTGCCCGCACGCAGCAGCTTCTGCAGATAACCGTAAATCAGATCGTAGTGGCGCCAGAACGTGGGCGAGATTGCGCGGGTCAACTCGGGAAACTGCTCCGGTCGGCCCATGACGTTGGGATTGGTGCTGAGATTGCAGACGATGAAGTAGGTGTATCGGTAAAGGGCGACGTCAGGCCCGTCACCGCGCCGTTTCTCCGCCTCGACGAAGGCAGCTTCGGGTTCTATGGCCGCCAGCGCCACAGCCTCCAGCATGGCCATCTTGTTGGGAAAGTAGTGAAACATCGAAGGCTGGCGCAGGCCCGCGGCGGCGGCGATTTCTCGTGTGGTGGTTGCCGAGAACCCCTGAGTGCGGAACAGGTTGCGAGCAGCGGAGAGGATCACGTCTTCCACGCTGTCTTCCCGCGTGACGTCTGCTTCGGGCGTCGCCCGCGGACGACCAACGCGCGGTGTCTTCGGAGTCATGATCTGGTCGATGGTTGACGGAAAGGTGAGTGTAGCGTATTTTTATTTCTATCGGTCGATAGAAAGAAATAAATTTCTGGAGAAGGTGCTCATGACAGTTGCTTCCCTTTCAGAGGCTGAGCTGCAGCGCGTAACGGCGCCATTGGCGGAAGCGTGGACGCTGCCGCCCGCGGCTTACACGCACGCGGAGATGTTTGCTCTAGAAACGGAGCGGGTGTTTCAGCAGGGCTGGTTCTGTGTTGCTCGGGCGGATCAGGTGGCCCAGCCGGGAGACTACCTTTGTGTGGATTTGCCTGGCTTGCCGCTGGTGGTTGCCCGCGATCTGGCAGGAGATCTCCACGTCATCTCCCGGGTCTGTGCGCATCGTGCCATGCCGGTTGCGCAGGGTTCCGGAAACACCACCAGATTCGTGTGTCCGTACCATCGCTGGACCTACGAGTTGAACGGGCAGTTGCGCAGCGCACCGATGATGCAGGAAGTAAAAAACTTCGACCCGCAGGCCTGCGCGCTGCCGCGCCTTCGGGTGGAGCTGTGGAACGGGTTCGTGTTTGCCACCCTGGACAATGCCGCGCCCGCGCTGGCGCCGCAGCTCTCAGCGTTGACCGATCAGCTGCGTCCCTACGACTTCGAAGCCCTCGAGGTAGTGGACTCGATCGAATTCGACAGCCCCTGGAACTGGAAGCTTCTGGTCGAGAATTTCATGGAGGCGTACCACCACATCGGCACCCATCGCGACAGCCTGGAGCCCATCTACCCGGCGCGCGCGGCCCGGGTTCCAGACAACGACGGCGCGCCCTGGGCGCTGCTGGTGATGCCCGCTCGCGAGGCGGCAGGCGCAGCCGAAGGCGGCGAGGAGGACGCGCTCGTTGCCGGGGTGGTGTTTCCCGCCTGTCTGTTTGCAGCGGGCGGCGCGACGGCGGTGTGGTACCAGGTGCTGCCCCGTGGCCATGACGCGATGACACTGGTGATCCACCTGCTTGCGCGCCCCGACGCCTGGGCAGCCATGGACGACGCGGGCCGGGCGGGACAGAGGGAGCTGGTGCGTGCCGTGCACCTCGAGGACATCGAGGCAAATCGGGGGCCCTGGCAGGGTTTGCACAGCGCGCTGGCAGCACAGGGACGCCTCAGCGCGCACGAGAAAGCCCTGTGGCAGTTCAATCAGTTCTGGGTGAACCGCCTGTTCGGGAGCCGCTGACGCCGTGTACGCCAACGAAGAGCGCGCGGCCGGTTGGTACAGCTATGAGCTGACGGACGCCACGCTGCGCGTGACGTTGAGCGGCACGTTGACCATAAAGGGCGTTGTGGCGCTGTTCGAGCGCATTGGCGCCGATCCACTTTTCTCCTGCGCCTTGCCACAGCTGTGGCTCCTTGAGGACGTCGACTGCAGCGCCCTCGACGGCGATGCCCTGCGAACGCTCGGCCGGCAGCCCGGTACGCCGCCATCGAGCGCGACGCCACCGGTTGCCCTCGTCGCGCCCGAAGACGTTACTTATGGGTTGTGCCGGGTCTATATGGCATGGCTGAGTGGCGAAGCGGAAACGGTCCCTGTCGAGGTCTTCCGGAAGTGCTGTGACGCCAGGGCGTGGCTGAAGACCGCAAAGGCTGGTTGCGCGTAGCCGCTGGAGCGGGTAGCGGGAATCGAACCCGCATCATCAGCTTGGGAAGCTGAGGTTCTACCATTGAACTATACCCGCAGCTCAGGCGTTAAGTCTGGCAGCTCGTTGATCGACAATCCAGGGCTGTGCTCCAGCCCGGCGTGGTCAGGGTGCCGATGCCTTGGATAGCTTCTGGAAGCTCTTCAGCAAGCGGCCGAACGTCTCTGCGGACATCGGTTCACTGCGATTGCCGACGTCTACTCCGCTCACCGCCTCGAGCTCCTCCAGCGTGATCCGTCCCTCGGTGAGCAGCTTCCGGACGATGGGGTTGTGGTTGATTGCCGCTTCCGTGTCGAAAGACTCCCGCTTCATCTCGGCGGCAATCGTGCGCAGCTCGCCCAGGTCGCGCCGGTTGAAAGCGTTGGTCAGCGCGCCGAGCTCCACCAGGTCGACGCCCGTCACCTGCGACACATGGGTCATGTAGTCCTTCAGCAGCTTGCGGTAGCCCATGGGTGTAGAAGGTAGAAGCGGATTTTTACGGTTTGATTACAACGAAGATCGTGCCGTGAGCACCGCCGTATCACATGGGTGCCGGGACGCTTCGGCCTGTCACGAAACTGTCATATTCCTGCAACTGTTATGTCACACACCCGTATTACGTTGGCGCCGATTCTGATTGGGGGACAATTTGATGCGATGCTTCTCTATCGCGAAACTTGCCATGGTTTCGCTTGCCGCTGCAGCTGTAGCCGCGTGCGGTGGTTCTTCTGACAATGCCTCTCCGGGCTCCGTTGTTGTGGAGGTGCCCGTTGCGGGCGGTACCACCGGGGGCACCACTGGGGGCACGACGGGCGGTACCACAGGGGGTGGTACCACAGGGGGCACGACGGGCCCCGATCCGGTCGCGTCGGTGATTCCGAACGCGATTCTGCCCGCCATCGTGGATACGGGAAACACTGCGACGGCCGACTTCGGTGACCTGCCCATTGTGCAGATCGACGTGACACAACTGCCCGATGGCGGTGTTCTGCTCAACCCGGGCGCTGACCTCGTTCTCGGGAACGATCGCGTCTACCAGATCACCGGCGGCGCACTGCGCGTTCAACCTGCTGCCGGTGTGGTAGCCGACAGCGGCAAGGACGTCGGTCTCGACGACGGTGGCAGCGGGTCTGCCAATGCACTGCCCGCCTGCCAGCTGAACATTGCACCAGGTGCGGTCATTGCGGCGGACACACCCGACGATTTCATCGTCATCGAGCAGGGCTGCGCCATCATCGCGGATGGCGATCCGGACGGTGACGGAGAATTCTTCCCGATCGTTTTCACGGCGCTGGAAGAGGTAACCGGTGATGTGGAGGCCAACTCCCGCGGTCTATGGGGTGGTCTGGTGATCAACGGTCTCGCACCCATCAACGATTGCCCGGAAGGCGCTGCCGGCGGTACGGCGGAGTGCACCAAGGAAGGTGAAGCCAACTCCGGTCTTTTCGGCGGCGACAATCCCAACGACAACAGCGGTGTGCTGCGCTACGTCAGCGTCCGGTATGCCGGCTCGAACGTCAACAACCTCAATCAGCTGAACGGCATTGCATTCCAGGGTGTGGGCGATGAGACCATCGTGGAATACGTGCAGGTGCACAACAACCTGGACGATGGGATCGAGTTCTTCGGTGGCACGGTCAACGCGAGATACATCGTCCTGACCGGCAACGCCGACGACAGCCTCGACTGGACCGATGGCTGGGTAGGCAACGTGCAGTACCTGTACATCGAACAGACCGACGCGGGCGACAACGGCATCGAGGCCGACAACCGCGGCGATGACGAGCTGGTGACGCCGATTTCCAATCCCACCATTGCCAACATGACGGTCATCGGCAAGTCCGACGAGCGCGGCCTGCGTTTTCGCGCCGGTACGGCCGTTGAAGTCTACAACAGCTTCGTGACCGGCTCGGAGCGCTGCATCCAGGTGAACGGCGATGCTTCGCGCAGTTACATCGGGCAGGCGCAAGATCCCAACATTCTCTTCGGCGGTGTGAGCTTCGCCTGCGCGCAGACCCATGACGGTGACACCAACGGGACGCTGGCAACCTACCTCGACACGGCACAGGAAGTGTCGCAGAACGGCGAGCAGGTGAGCCCGGTTGCCCTCAGTGACGAGTTTTTCGAGGCCACCGACTTCGTCGGCGCATTCGGTGCGGAAGACTGGTCGGACGGGTGGGTTCTGCCCGGATCTGTGTCCGAAGCCACCCAGCCCGACTTCGGTTGTCCTGAAGGTACCAACACCAGCGTGGAAACCATTGGCGGTGAGCGTATCTGCCAGCTGGCAGGCACGATCACGCAGGACGTGCTGTTGACGAGCAACAACCTCTACCAGCTTGTGGACAAGGTGCAGATCGGTGGTGAAAACACCGATTCCGCCACGTTGACGATCCAGGCGGGCACGACAATCTTCGGCGGGTCGCCGGATACGTTCCTGCAGGTTTCCCGCGGTTCTCAGATCGTAGCCAACGGTTCGCGCACCGCGCCGATCGTTTTCACCTCCGAAGACGATGTGCGCGGTCTTGCCGACGTCGCGAACGATCGCGGCCAGTGGGGCGGTCTTGTCATCAACGGCAACGCACCCATCAACGATTGCCCGGAAGGCGCCACCGGTGGCACGCCCGAGTGTGTCAAGGAAGGTGAAGCCAACTCAGGCATCTTCGGTGGCAATAACCCCACAGAAAGTTCCGGTCTGCTGCGTTATGTACAGGTGCGCTACGCAGGTTCCAACGTCAACGCCCAGAACCAGCTGAACGGCATTGCGTTCCAGGCAGTGGGCAGCGGCACCATCGTCGAGTTCGTGCAGGTGCACAACAACCTCGACGACGGAATTGAGTTCTTCGGCGGTACTGTGAACGCCCGCTATATCGTGCTCACCGGCAACGGCGACGACAGTCTTGATTGGACCGATGGCTGGACCGGCAAAATCCAGTACCTGGTTATCAATCAGGCCGACGATGCCGGCGACAACGGCATCGAAGCGGATAACCGTGGCGACGATGAAGACGTGCTGCCGCGCTCTGCGCCGATCATTGCCAACATGTCCATCAACGGACGTGCGGACGATCGTGGCATCCGCCTGCGGGCCGGTACGGCTGCGCAGATCTACAACTCGGTAGTGCAGGGCAGCGGTACCTGTCTGGCTGTAAACGGCGATGCGTCGCTGACGCAGCTGAGCCAGGGCAACATCGTGTTCGGCGGCTTGAGCCTGGGTTGCACCACGCTTACCGACGGGGACGATGAAGCGGCCATTACCGGTGCGCTGACGGGCGGGGCGAACAATTCCATCGACGGCCAGCTGGTTTCCCCGGTAGCCATCGAAGACGAATTCTTCGATGCAACCACGTTTGTGGGTGCCGTGGAAAATGTCGACGAAGACTGGACCACCGGCTGGACCATCGCCATGCCTGATTCCAGCGCGGTGTTTGCATGTCCCGCAGGTACAACCGAGTCGGCTGAGCCGATCAATGGCGTGCGCACCTGTATCGTTTCCGGCACCTACACGGGTGATCTGAATCTCGCCCGGGGCAACTTCTACGAGCTGTCCGGCAAGGTGCAGATTGGTGAAGACAATGCCAACGCGGGCACGCTGCGCATCCAGTCGGGTGTGACCATCGTCGGCGGTACGCCCGACGACTTCATCGTGATCTCCCGGGGCTCGATGATCCAGGCGCTGGGTTCCGAGAACGCGCCGATCACTATGACGGCGAAGGACGACCCGCTGGGTAACATCGCCAACCCCGGCACCACGGACGGCCTCTGGGGCGGTCTGGTGATCAACGGTAATGCACCCATCAACGATTGCCCTGAGGGTGCAACCGGCGGCACCGTTGAGTGTGTGAAGGAAGGTGAGGCGAACTCGGGTCTCTTCGGCGGTGCTACCGCTGATGACGACAGCGGTACGCTGCGATATCTGGTTGTGAAGTTTGCGGGCTCGAACGTGAACAACCTCAACCAGTTGAACGGCATCGCGTTCCAGGGTGTGGGCTCGGGTACCGAGGTGGAATTCATACAGGTTTTCAACAACCTGGACGATGGCGTCGAGTTCTTCGGTGGGACGGTCAACGCTTCTTACGTGGTGCTGGTCGGCAATGCTGACGACAGCCTCGACTGGACTGATGGCTGGCTCGGAACCATGCAGTACGTGCACATCGTGCAGCGTGCCGGTGCGGGCGACAACGGCATCGAAGGCGACAACCGCGGCGACGATCCGGCGGTAACGCCGGTCTCGCAACCGCGCATTGCCAACCTCAGCATTGTCGGGCGAGACGGCGAGAACGGCATTCGCATCCGTGCGGGTTCCGGCGCACTGATCTTCAACTCCGACGTGACCGGCAGCAGTTCCTGCGTGCAGCTGGACGATGAGCCTCTCATCGGCGACACGGTGCAGTTCGACGGTGTGAAACTCGATTGCGCGACAACTGCAGCGGGTGGCACGGCGGCTGCAGCCGAGGCCTACATCGGTGGCGCCAACGTCACCACCGACGGCTCGGAACCCACACCGGCGACGCTGCCGGAGGGCTTCGATCCGGCGGGGAGCGGCGTGATCGGCTCCAACGTCGACAGCTGGGGTGACAACTGGACGGTGGGCCTGGACAACTGAGGTCCAGCGCTCGAGCGGCGCGTCGGGTTGCTCGACCAACCCGGCGCGTTGCATGTCCAAACGCTACCAATCAGGTGAAGCTATGAAGATAAAGACAACGGTTGTGTGCGCAGCCGTGCTGGCGCTGCCTTCAGGTGTGGTCCGGGCCGCGGAGGGTGCGGCCATCGCGCCGCCGGATCAGACCATCGAAGAAGTTGTTGTGCTGGGTAAGTTCATTCCGGACGAGAAGCGCACCACCTCGGAAATTTCCAACATTCTGGACGAGGAAGCGCTTGGGCTACTGGCGGATACCAGCGTGGGTGACGCGCTGGCGCGGGTAACAGGCCTGAGTCTCGTCGGTGGCAAGTACGTGTACGTGCGCGGTCTTGGTGAACGTTATTCGTCCACGCTGCTGGATGGCTCCCGCATATCCTCACCGGTGCCGTTCCAGAAAACGGTGCCGCTAGACATCGTGCCCAAGAGCATCGTCAAAAACCTGCTCGTGCAGAAAACCTATTCGGCACAGTATCCCGGCGACTTCAGTGGCGGCCTGGTGGACATCCGTACGCGCGCCACGCCGGAGGAAAACTATCTCAATATCAGCCTCAGCATTGGTGGCAACAGCGAAACCACCGGTGGTGACGGCCTGGACTATCGTGGCGGCCAGGACGACAACTGGGGCTACGACGACGGCACCCGCAACATTCCCGACAACATCCGCGTGCTGTCCAGCCAGAACTTCGAAGACGTCGGCTTTCCTGACGATCGGGCTCTCGGTGCAAGCTTCTTCAATTTCTGGGACGTGGAGGAACGGGAAAACAAACCCAACTTCGGCGGTGAGCTGGAAGTCGGTTACCGCTTCGACTTCGACAACGGCATGTCGCTGGGTATTCTGGCCGCGGGCAAATACGACAACGACTACGCACAAACCGAGGAAGACTTTGCCCGCTACATATTCACCGGTGGCGGCAACGCCAATCAGGCGGTGGACTACGAGCAGAGAATCACCAAGCAAACGATCAACCTGAGCGGCTTTCTGAATATTGGCCTGGAGCTTAACAACGATCATTCGATTGCGGTGACGCGTGTGTTCCTGCGGCAGACCGACAACGAAATAGCCCAGCAACGGGGCATTACCAGTGAGTTCGGGCTCGAGTTCGATGAGGAAACGGTGGAGAACTATCGTTTCCAGTGGACGGAGAACGAAATTGCCTCCACCGCCGTGAAAGGCGAGCACTTCTTCAACATCGGTGAAAACATCAACGGCGCGCGTCTCAACTGGCGTTTCGTGGATGGGAGTGGCCGCCGGGAATCGCCCGATACCCGCACGTACACCTATTTCCAGGCGCCCGGAAACCTCGATCTGGATCCCGCCACCCCGCCGGTAGTCATCGACAACCTGCACGATTCCACCACGCAGCTCGATGCGCTGGAGATCTTTGTGGCGCCGGACCGGCAGTGGGAAAAGCTGGAAGACGATATCGAAGAATATGGCGTGGATCTGGAGGTGCCGCTGCTGCTGGCTGACGGCGCCATCGATCTGCTCATCAAAGTAGGCTTTTCGGAGTACGAACGAACCCGGGAAAGTGAAGATCGTCTCTTCCGCTTCGATCTCACCAACACGGCCCCCGACTTCGTGCGCTGGCAGACTCCGAGCCAATTGTTCAGTCTCGAAAACTGGGGCGCAGGCTATCTGGATGTGACGGACTTTTCGGCGCGGGCGGCAGACACCTCCAGCATCTTCCCCTTCGCCGCGTCCGGTGAGGAAACCAGCGCCTACTACGCTGCCTTCGACGTTCAGCTCACGCCGCGGCTCCGCATCCAGGGTGGTGTGCGGGAGGAAGAGACCGAGCTCTTTGCGGACGCCTGGGGGGGCTCCACGCTGCCCGGCACCGTAAATGCCGTGTCGAACGACTTCGATGACAGCCTGCCGGCTGCGTCCGTGACGTACGAGTTCATCAACGACATGCAGCTGCGGTTCGCCTACTCCGAAACGGTGAATCGTCCCAGCCTGCTGGAAATCACCGGTACGACACTGCGCAACCCGGAAGACCAGCAGTTCTATCGCGGCAACGTCTTTCTCGAGCCGGCGAATCTCGAGAACTTCGATGTGCGTTACGAGTGGTACTTCGGCGAAGCAGACAGCCTGTCGGTTGGCGTATTCATGAAAGACTTCGACGCGCCGATCGAGCTTGGTCGCATCACGGCGGAAAATGAGATTTTCACCTGGTTCAACGCCGAGGAGGCGGAGCTGGAAGGCGTCGAAATCGAGCTTCGCAAAGACCTCTTCCTCGACCGCTGGTTCGACTGGGGCCAGGACTGGGACTACTTCACGCTGTCGGCAAACGTGTCTTTCATCGACTCGAAGGTGACGCTGCTGGGCAATGGAGAGACGGCGGCGGACATACCCCTCACCGGTGGTCGGCAACTGGATTCCCTGTTCGAGAACGAGCGTGATCTCACCGGCCAGTCGGATGTTCTGGGTAACCTCATTCTCAGCTACTCGAACTACGACCTGGGCTTGGAAGGCTCTCTTGCTTACAACTACACGGGCGAGCGGATTGTGCTGACAGGCGCGGTCAATGCGCCCAACGTCATCGAAGAAGCGCGCAGCAAGCTAGACCTGCTGCTGAAGTACGTGCTGCCGATTTTCGATGACGAGGAGGTTGAGCTGGAACTGAAGGTACAGAACATTCTCGATGCAGAGATTGAATGGACTCAGGGCGGCTTGCTGTATGAGAAGTTCAATCCGGGCGTAGGCTTCAGTCTGAGTGCCAAGTACGTCTGGTAGCACCTGTTTTCGCGCCAGGATGGTGTGTGCCCCAAGGCCCCTAGACGGGGCCTTTTTTTTGCGCCGCGTTCGCCTTTAGCATGGCCGGATGAAAGTAGTAGTCACCGGCAGCGCCGGCCACCTTGGCGAAGGGCTCATGCGTACGCTGACCGAGGCGGGTGTCGAGGCGGTGGGCCTCGACGTGGAGCCTTCGTCTTTCACGACCGTGGTCGGTTCCATCAACGATCAATCGCTCGTGGAAGCAACGCTCGCGGACGCGGCTGTGGTTTATCACGCGGCGACGCTGCACAAACCTCACGTCGCCACTCATGGCCGGCAGGCTTTTGTTGACGTGAACGTGGCGGGCACGCTGACTTTGCTGGAGGCGGCCGTACAGCAGGGCGTAGAGCGTTTCGTCTTCACGAGCACCACCAGCGTCTATGGCGCCGCCATGCGGCCTCCGCCCGGGGCGCCTGCGGTATGGGTGACCGAAGCGACACAACCCGTGCCGAGAAATATCTACGGCGTGACCAAGCGAGCTGCCGAGGATCTCTGCGAGCTGTTTCATCGGACGCAGGGGCTGGCGTGCGTGGTTCTCAGAACGTCACGGTTTTTCCTGGAGGTGGACGACGATCCAGCCGTGCGGGGCCGTTTTGAGGATGGAAACGTCAAATTACTGGAGTATCTGAACCGGCGCGTGGATCTGGAAGACGTTGTCGATGCTCACCTGCTGGCCGCGGAACATGCCCCGGCGCTTGGCTTTGGCCGCTACATCGTCAGCGCGACATCGCCCTTCGTTCCGGAAGATTGTGTCGATCTCGACCGCGATCTGGCCGGCGCCCTGGCGCGCCGTGTGCCGGATGCCGCCGACGTGTTCGATCGCCTGGGGTGGCAGCTCCCGGACCGGCTCGATCGGGTTTACGACAACGCTGCGGCGCGACGCGACCTCGCCTGGCGCCCGCGCTGGAACTTTGCGCGGGGATTGGCGTTGGTGGAGGCCGGTGAACTGCCGGTGAGTGCACTGGCCAGGGCCGTGGGCGTCAAGGGCTACCATGAAGCGGCCTTCGACGAAGGACCCTATCCCGTGGATTGACGCCGGTCGGTCGCGGGAACCGGCTTCGCGATGTCACGAAACTGTCACAAAGAGCGTGCAGACTGCGCGCCATGTCAAAGCTGCGTTTCATTGTTGCTGTCGGCGTTCTGGCCTTTCTGGGTGGCTGCACCGCTGGTGCGCCCGAGTACTCCTGGTTCCACCCGCAGGGCGGTGAGTATCTTTTCGCCTACGACAAAGACGAGTGCGAAGCGGAGGTGATCTCGCAAGGCACACGGCTTGGCACCGATCTCGCCGGCCCCTTCTTTACGTGTATGCACAGTCGCGGCTACTTCCTGGTGAACGGCGACCGCATCGTGCAGGCACCCACTGCGCTCGAGGCTCCTACGGCTGCTGCAGACTGAGCCTGTTCCGCTCGCGCTGCATGGCGCGCGCTGCCCAAACACGGTACCTTGACGGCTTCATCTGCTGGAGAGAGCCATGGCCTACGCCCCGAGTGACCGTCCTTACTACGATGCCGACAGCCACATCATGGAACTGCCGGACTTCATCACGAGCTACGCCGACCCGGGAATTCGTGACGAGATTCCCGAGGTAAGCTATTCGGCGTCCATCGTCACCGACGAGGAAGTGGCCGAAATCATGGACCAGGGTGGCCGGCACAGCGACGAGCATGTGGCAGCCCAGCTTGCGATGGGGGATGAGCTCATCGCCAACAGCAAAGAAATTCAGGCGCTGGGCGCGTTCAACAGCGCCGACCGCACCGCTGCCATGGATCTGCTGGGATTCAAAAAGCAGCTGGTCTTCGCTACGCACAGCGTGGCTTTCCCGTTCCATCCCAGCAGCAAGAAGCCGTCTCATCTGCGCTATGGCGCAACACGTGGTCACAACCGGCACATGGCAGAGTTCTGCGCCGATGACGACCGGCTCATGGGTGTGGGCATTGTGCCCCTGGATGATCCTGCGTGCGCCATCGAAGAGCTGGAGTGGGCTCTGAACAACGGGCTGGAGGCGATCTGGGTACCGCACCGCGCGCCCATCGACCGGGCGCCGGGGCACGTGGAACTGGACGGATTCTGGGCGCGCCTGGCGGAAGCCGGTGTGCCGTTTGTGCTGCACGTGGGCGGGGCACCGCTGCAGGTGCACAAAGCCTGGGGCAACAACGGCCGGGCGGCAACGCGAGACTGGCTGGGTGGCGGCGAAAACGTGCGCACCAAGGATGCCGCCGTGCTGCATCAGGCGCCGGAGATGTTTGTCAGCATGCTCATCATGGACGGCGTGCTCGATCGTCATCCCACGCTGCGTGGCGCAGCCGTGGAGCTGGGTGCCGGCTGGGTACCCGCGATGCTGCACCGGCTGGATGATGTGTGCCGCATCTTCGGGCGGGCCGACGAGTCCGTGCGTTTCGACCGCAAGCCGTCAGAGCAGCTCACCGAGCAGATGGGGTTCACACCCATGCCGAACGAGGACGTGGGACGGCTGGTACGTGAGTCGAACCCGGATCTGTACCTCTTTTCCAGCGACTACCCGCACATCGAAGGCACCAAGGATCCCATCGGCCGTTTCGAGCGCAGCCTCGCAGAGGCTGACGAGCCGGTGAAGGAGAAGTTCTACACGGAGAACTTCCTGCGGTTGTGGCCCGAAGCGCGGGTGGCCTGATTGGCAGAGTTCGCAGAGCGCTCTGACGGGTCTGACCGCTACGACGTTGTCATTGTCGGCGCCGGCTTCGCCGGCATGTATCTGCTGCACCGGTTGCGCCAGCAGGGGCAGCGCGTGGTCGTGCTGGAGATGGGCGACGACGTAGGCGGTACGTGGTACTGGAACCGTTACCCCGGTGCGCGCTGCGATGCGGAGAGTCTCGCCTATTCTTTCTCCTTTTCTCCCGAGCTGGAGCAGAGCTGGAACTGGAGCGAGCGCTACGCGACCCAGCCGGAAATTCTCACGTACGCACGCCACGTGGCCGAGCGCTTCGAACTGAAGCGCGACATCCGTTTTCGCCAGAAGGTGACGTCGGCGCGATGGGAGGAAGCGGCGGGGTTGTGGCACGTTGCCACGGCGCAGGGCCTGGCGGTGTCTGCGCCCATCGCGATCATGGCCACAGGCTGCCTGTCGGTGCCGCAGCTACCGGATATTCCCGGACTGGATCGCTTCGAAGGGGAACGATTTCAGGCGAGCCTCTGGCCGCACGAAGGCGTCGACTTCTCCGGTAAACGTGTCGGTTTGATCGGCACGGGTTCGTCGGGCATACAGGCGGTGCCCGTGATTGCGGCGCAGGCTCGCGAACTGCGGGTATTTCAACGCACGCCGAACTTCAGCGTACCCGCAGAAAATCGACCGCTCGACGCTGACTGGGTGGCGCGTTTCAAGCACAACTATCGCGCGCACCGCGACTATCACAAGCGGGGGTTGAGCTCCGGCTTCGGCGATCTCGAGATCGAACCGAAAGAGCGCACGCCGGCGGCTGACACGGCGGAGGGTATGTCAGATGCGGAGGTTGCGGCCATTCTCGAGCCTTACTGGCAGCGGGGCGGTGCGTTTTTTCTGAGCGCGTTTGCCGACTCGCTGTCCAATGCGGCTACCAACGAGCGCGTGGCGGAGTTTGTGCGGAACAAAATCCGCACGATCGTCCGTGATCCCGCGACGGCGGAGACGCTGTGCCCGACGGATCATCCGATCGGCTCGAAGCGTATCTGCGTGGACACGGGCTATTACGCCACCTTCAACCAGCCGAACGTGCACCTCGTGGACGTGCGCAAAGACCCCATTGAGACTGTGACCGAAACGGGACTGAAAACCGTTGCGCGAGACTACGAATTCGACGTGCTGGTGCTGGCAACGGGCTTTGACGCGATGACCGGGGCGCTGCTGAACATGCATATCACCGGAACGGATGGTGTGAAGTTGGCGGACAAGTGGGCCGCCGGGCCACGGACGTATCTCGGCATCGGCATGGCCGGCTTTCCCAACCTCTTCACCGTGACCGGCCCCGGCAGCCCGTCGGTGCTGAGCAACATGCTCGTCAGCATCGAGCAGCATGTGGACTGGATGCTGGCGTGTCTCGAGCACATGCGCACCCGGGGTCATGCGCGCATCGAAGCCGATGTGGATGCGGAAGACAGCTGGGTGGCGCACGTGAACGACATTGCCAATGCAACCTTGTTTCCCGAGGGCGGCAGCTGGTATCTCGGTGCCAACGTGGCTGGCAAGCCGCGGGTTTTCATGCCCTATGCCGCCGGTGTGGGCATGTACCGGGAGATCTGTGACGATGTCGCTGCGAACGACTACCGGGGCTTTCGGTTCGCGTGAGCGGGACGGGTTGCTGCGCTAACGGGCGCTTATCCGCGGCGGTAGAATGCGCCGGCGTTGCAGATCCTCAAGCCAGTGGCAGAAGCTTGCCTCGGTATCGTAGGTATCGGTGAAGCCCGCCTGTTTGATCTTCACGGTGCTGACGAGAGCCGGCGGCGGGGCTGTCCGGGCCCCGTAGGCGAAACACATGTCGGCGTAAAACTGTGACTCGCCCAGGAGCGCATCGAGTGAGGGCGCAGCAAGCCTGTGCCGCGAGACCAGCTCGTGCCACAGAGAGCCTCGTTCAGCGAAAAACGTGACCAGGCTCTGGGGCTCGTCGGGCCCGGTGGGCATACCCAGGGCGTCTGCGAGCGCGGGCCACAGGTCGCGCCACAGGAACACTTCGCCGTTGGTGAGGTTGTAGGTCTCCCCGGCAGCAACCGACGAGGTGGCGGCCCACAGGCACGCGTCGCCGACGAGCCGGGCGTCGACCGCTTCCCACACCCAGTCTGCACCCCCTGGAAAACTGAAAGGCCTCCCTTCGTGATGTCGCAGAGCGGCATAGGCGCCGATCACGGGCGGCAGGTTCATCACCACGCCATGGTTGGGGCCCACGATGAGCTGGGGACGCAGGATCGTGAACGCCAGATCCCGCTGGGTGCGCAGATAATCTTCCTGCAGCCAGTAAAAGTTCGGGTGATCGACCCGTGCGTGACGTTCTCTGCCGGGCACGCGCATGGGTTGCACGGCGGCACCATAGGCTTTGGTGCCCTGCAGCAGCGTGACGTGTTCGATGCGCCCTCCGGTAAGGAGCGGATCGAGGATGTTGCTGAGCATGCGGCCATTGGTTTCGATCTGCACCGGATCTGTCCATCCGGCAATGAGGCCCGGCAACTCGAAGACCGCAGCGTAGACCACGTGCGTGATGTCCGGATGCGCGTCGACCAGCGCCCGGCATTGCGCGGCGTCGGTCAGATCCAGCGGCACGTGCGTAAGGCGGTCTGCCGCCGGTGCGTCGATAAGAGCCGGTGCTCGCCGGGACGCGGCCAGCACGCGCCAGCCAGCGTTCAGAAAACTGTTAGCCGCCGCGGTGCCCACCAGCCCGCTGGCGCCGAGGATCAACGCCTGCCCCATGTCGTCCGCTTCCATCTACCGCTATGCTTGGTCGAGCTTAAAAGTGGTGGAGGCGGCCGCGCAAGCACACTACCTCACGGCCGTGTTTCTTGGATCTACGGCTTTTACGTTCCTCAACTTCGGGTTGCCGATCTATGCGGACGACCTGGGCATGGACGCGGTAGCCATTGGCGCCACCTATACAGTGTTCACCGGTACGCTGCTGCTGTTCCGGCCTCTGGTTGGCTGGGCGCTGGACCGCTTTGGCCGCCGCTGGTTCTTTACCGGAGCTTTTGCCTTCTACGCGCTCGCCATGGGTGTGTTCACACAGGCCGAATCCTCACCGATGGCGTTCTTCGTGGCGCGCGCGCTGCAGGGTGTGGGTGCATCGCTCATGTGGGTGACAGCCCGCACCATGATCGGTGATCTGCACAGCACGACCGATCGGGGCACGGCCATGGGCCGGCTCCTGACGACGTCGGTACGTGGCAGTATCTTTGGCGCTTTGTTCGGCTTCACGCTCCTGGGATTCATGCCCATGCGCGAAGCCTGGGCGCCCGCGTTTGCGGGTTATGCTGCCGCCGCGCTGCTGGCGCTGGCATGGTCGGTGTTCCGAGTGCGCGAGACACAGCCGGAAGGAACGCTCACGGCGCGCCAGCCGCTGAGGTTCACTACACCTCTGTGGCGCGTGCTGGTCATCGTTTTTCTGTCGGGTTTTGCCAGCGCGCTGATCGAGCCGATCTATCTGCTGTTTCTCAAAAACAAGTTCGATGCGGGTGTGGTGCTGCTGGCTTACGTCTTTCTCCCTGCTGGCATCGTGTTCGCAATTCTTCCGCGCTACGCGGGCAACTGGTCTGATCGCCGGGGACGCGGCCCTGTCATCGCCGCGGGTGTGCTGCTGGCGGGAATGGTGTCGACGGCGCTGCCGTTCTGGCCATCGCTGTGGCTCGTGGCGCTGTCGTATCTGTTGTTTGCGGCGGGTTGGGCCATGGCCAGCCCGGCCGAAGATGCGCTGGTGGTGGATCTGTCGGACGATGCCAACCGGGGGCGTGTGATGGGTGTGAAGGAGGCGGCCGGGGGCGCGGGCGCGGCGCTGGGCCCGCTGGTGGGTGGCTGGGTGTACGAGTACGTGGCGGTGGAGGCGGCGTTCGTGCTGAACGGGTTGCTGCTGCTGGTGGCCGCAGCTCTTGCCCTGCTGTGGTTCAGCGCCTGGTCGACAAAGGGGCGCTGAATCCTTAGCGTTATGGCTTTGCAGGAGAGGTAGAGTCGATGCGTGAGGGGAAATTGACCGTCTGGACCAAGGCCGCGTACGGCTTCGGGTCAGTGGCGTTCGGCGTCAAAAACAACGGTTTCGATTATTTCTTCCTCTTCTTCTACAGCTCCGTCATGGGTGTAGAGGCCGGGCTCGTCAGCCTCGCCTTGCTGATTGCGCTGATGTTCGACGCGTTGAGTGATCCGCTCATCGGCTATTTCAGCGACAACACACACTCGCGCTGGGGACGGCGTCATCCTTTCATGTACGCGGCGGCCGTGCCTGTCGGGTTGTCCTACTACTTTGTCTGGAATCCCCCGGCGATGCTTACGGGGAACGAGCTGTTCCTGTATATCGTGGTCATCGCCGTGTTCGTGCGTACGTTGATCACAGCCTATGAGGTGCCGAGCTCAGCACTGGTGGCGGAAATGACGGAAGACTACGACGAGCGCACCAGTGCCTTGAGCTACCGCTACTTTTTCGGCTGGTCGGGCGGCACGATCATGGCGGCGTTTGCGACGGCATATCTTCTGGTGCCCACCGAGACCATCACCAACGGCATGCTCAACCCGGAAGGTTACGGCTACATGGGGCTGGCGGCCGCGGCGGTGATCTTCACGGCCATCGTCGTTTCCGCAGGCGGCACGCACCACATGATTCCGCACCTGCAGGCTGCGCCCCCGAAACGGGAGATGACGCTGGGACGGATCTATCGGGAGCTCTGGGAAACGCTGGCAAACCGCTCCTTTGCGGCCCTGTTTCTGGCAACGGTGTTCGCTTCGATCGCCACGGGACTGTCCGCCGGCCTCGCCTACTACATCAACACGTTCTACTGGGGTTTCGACAACGAGCAGATCGCCCTGATTTCCATCTCGGTGGTGCTATCCGCGATGATCGGTTTCGTGGTGGCGCCGGCAGCCTCGAAACGCCTGGGCAAACGCAATGGTGCCATTCTGGTAGGTATTCTCGCCTTCACGGTCGCTCCCCTGCCGGTGACCCTGCGTCTGTTCGATCTCATGCCGGTGAACGGGGATCCCATGCTGTTCCCCATCGTGCTGACGATCATCGTGGTGGATGTAGGCCTCATCATCGCCTATCAGACGCTGGCTGCGTCCATGATTGCCGATCTGGTCGAAGACAGTCAGCGCAGAACCGCGCGGCGCTCGGAGGGGGTGTTCTTCGCCGCTGTCACGTTCACCCGCAAGATGGTGCAGGGCCTCGGCGTTGTGGCGGCAGGCACCGCCTTGACGGTCATCAACTTTCCCACGGGTGTCATGCCCGAGGACATACCCACAGAGTCGCTTGTCGCGCTGGGCGTGGTGTATGCGCCATCGCTCTTCGTGCTGTGGATGATCATGATCTGCTGCCTGTCCCTTTACGGCATTACCCGCGAGAGCCATGCGGAAAACCTCAAGGCCTTGAATGCTGAAACCGGTTGATGGCTGCTGCCAGTGGGGTGGCAGGAGCTGTCGCGGCAAACGGTGACAAGCTCCGCAGGCTTTGCCAGCATCGCTGTATACGTAACAGCCAGGGGAGAACGATGAGCGCTACGGGAGAATGTCTCTGCGGAGCGGTTACCTTCGAAGCCGAAGAAGTGGAAGCGGATCTGCATGCCTGTCACTGCTCCATGTGCCGTAACTGGACCGGCGGCCCTTTTCTGGCGGCTGACGTCGGCCAGGTGCAGTTTACGGGGGAGACTCACATCAAGCGCTACGACTCCTCGGAGTGGGCCCAGCGTGGCTTCTGCACGGAGTGTGGCACATCGCTGTTCTACTACCTCAAGCCCCGCGCTATGTACATTATGTCGGCGGGGTGCTTTGATGATGCGGAGCAGTTCTCTTTGGCAGGGGAGATCTTCATCGACGAGAAGCCGGCGGGGTACGCCTTTGCCGGCGAGCACCCGCGCCAGACGGGCGCGGAGCTGATGGCGTCGATGAACGAAAGCGGCTGAGCCGCGTCCCTGCCGACAGCCGTCGGGAGGGGCATGAACGATAGCGTCGAACCGCTGAGCGGTATCTGCGTGGTGGAGATGACCATCGCCGTCCAGGGGCCGGCCGCCGGCCTCTATCTGCGGGACATGGGCGCTGAGGTGATCAAGGTCGAGCCGCCCATCGGAGATCCCAGCCGCTATGGCCGCAACCGCGGCAACGAGCTTCCGGAAGGCACGTTAGGTCCCCAGTTTGTTGCGGTGAATCGCGGCAAACGCTCGGTTTGCCTGGACCTGTCCAGCGAGGCAGGTATCGAAGCAGTCCACGCCCTGCTGGCCGGGGCGGACGTTTTTCTCACCAACTATCGCGAAGCGGCTCTGGCGAAGCTTGGCCTCGGTTGCGACGCCTTGCGGGAACGCTATCCACGTCTGATTCATGCCTCGGTGAACGGGTTCGGCCCCCGGGGCGAAGACGCAGACAAAGCCATGCTGGACGGCGCCGCGGTAGCGCGCGGGGGCATCGTGCACATGACTGGCGGGCCGGACGGACCGCCCTGCGTACCCGGCGCAATCATCGGCGACACCGCGGGCGCCATGCACCTTGCGCTGGCGGTCATGACCGCGCTCGTGGCCCGGGAGCGCCACGGTGTGGCCCAGCGCGTGCAGACCAGCGCGCTCGGGACCCAGCTATGGTTGCAGCAGTGGGAGCTGACACACGTGTCCATGACCGGGGCGACGCTCAAGCGGGACGGTGCCCATCATCCCAACATCAGAGGCCCCTACGGGGTGTACGAGACATCGGACGGTGGGGCCATTCTGCTGGCACACACCATGCAGCAGGAAGCCTGGGATGCGATCTGCGTGTTCGGCGGTGCCCCGGAGCTGGCCGTGGATCCGCGCCTTCAGGCCCCGGGGCAACGTCTGGGTGAAGGCCTCACCGACACCGATTCCGCTGAGATCCGGGCGCGGCTGGAGGCGGTGTTTGCCACGCACACCACGCTGGAGTGGGATGCGTACCTGCGCACCCAGCCGGAGGTGATCTGGGAGCGTGTGCGCAACTGGCACGAAGTGCTGGAAGACCCGCAGAGCCTTGCCAACCACTATTTCACCGACGTGGACGTGCCGGGCGCGGGAACGCACAGAACCGTGGGCAATCTCGTCACCCTCAGCGATACGCCGGGATCGGTCAAAGGCGATCCGCCGATGCTGGGGGAGGGTAACCTCGACATGCTGGCCGCCGCGGGGATGAGCGAGGCAGCCATTGCCCGGGTGAGCGAAGATGCCGCGCAGGTGCGCGAGGCACAGCTTGCAGAGCTGCTCGGCGCGCGACAGCAGGGCAACTGAGGGAGATCAACGTGGCACAACCCAGCTTTTACGCCGCTTCGGACAGCAACTACGGCACGCACGAGACGGCCATGCGGCGCTATCTCGCGGAGGGCACCGAGCGCGCCATGGCGCTGGGCAACCGGGGTCCGATCCGCTTCGAGGCTGACGGCCGCCTGCATCCGCAGATCCGGGAGGCGTATGAACGTTGCGGATTCTACGTGTTTACCGGGGTCGTCGGCGCCGATGAGCTGGCAGATCTCGAGCGCGACGTCATTGCCATGTGGGACAACGCGCCGGTGACCAAAGGTGCCAATGTGGACCGGCATGGCAAGCCCGCGCTGGCTTCCGGCATCAAGTCACGCACCTTGAGCTGGGTACGGCCGCTCAGCGATCCCATCGGGGGAACGTCGGTCTCTCACGGACGCCATCCTGCCAAGATGATTGAGCCCGAGGCCCCGGAAGGCGCGCCGGAGTACATTCTGCAACTGGTGCTGGGGTCGCTGCAGTTCTCCGATGCGGCGCTGCGGCTCTATGCGCATCCCGATCTGCTGCGTGTTGCGGCGGCGATCAACGGCGATGATTTTGTCCCCTTCAACGAAGCCATATGGGTGAAACACCCGGGCCTTGGTGGCTCGGTGGCCTGGCATCAGGACGGCTTCACGCACTGGGAGAATCCCGCGCTCGATCAGCACACGCACGGTTTCAATTTCATGGCGCAGCTCTACGGCTGCGATGCGGCCAACGGTCTCTGGGTTGTGCCTGGTTCGCAGGCGCTGGGCAAGGTGGACATCAAAGCCCTGGTACAGGCAGCAGGGTCAGACCGCCTGCCGGACGCCGTGCCCATGTTGTGCGAGCCCGGGGACGTGGGCATCTGCAACCGGCAGGCCGTGCACGGTTCCTTTGCCAACACCAGTCCGAACATGCGCGTCACCATCAACTTCGGTTTCCACAGGCGGGCGTCGGTGCTGGGCGTGGAAGGCGGCGGCATCCACAACGACGTCACGGTCTATGACGAGGCGTACATCTATGAGCGATCGAAGGTGATTGCCTACGGCATTGCCGCACGGGCCGAGCGTTTTCCGCATGAGGCGCCCTACGTCTATCACCCCCTGGCCGAGGAGATGGACCGCTATCCGTGGAACGATGCGGCCCGCGACGCGCTGCGCGACTACAACCTGCGCGATCTGGGTATCTGACTTACAGAAGCGCCAGCGCGTCGAGCTCCTCCAGCGACGCCATGCAGTTGCCGAACAGCGTGCGCCCCAGCTGCATGCCCCGTTCGTTGCCGAGATCCAGAGTTCCGGCAATGATCACCGCGTAACAAGCCAGGTACAGGGCTGATGTCCGATAGCGATCACGACACTGCTCGAGGCTGTAGTTGGTGACGCCGTTGGCGGTCAGCGCATCGTGGTACAACGCCACCCAGTCCTGCGCTGCGCGCTGTCCTTTGCCGAGGCTCTGGGTCACGAAATAGGCGAGGTCCTGCTCCGGTGCGGAGGTGCACACCGACTGCCAGTCCACCAGGGCAATCTCGTCATCGGCGAAAAACACGTTGTCCAGGCGCACGTCGGCGTGCGCCACACTCACCGGGGGGGTGCACATCGCGTCGAGCAGGCGGCCCACGGCGTCCGGCAGCTTGTCTGCAAGCTTGTCGGCGCCGGCCGGCAGAAGGTCCGGGAACTGTTCGCTGACCACGGGCCAGCCCACGCCGAAGCCGCCGATCATGCCGTCGCGCTGGGCCGGATTGTTGTGCGAGATGAGCCTGTCGTGCTGAATTTCCCAGGTGCTGGCGTGCAGCCTGGCAATACCTTCCACCACGAGGGCTGCTTCGGCGTCCGTGCAGCCTGCCACCTGGTCGCCGATGCGGTAACCCTGCAGGTCTTCCATGAGAATCACAAAATCCTGCGGTCCGGCATCGAAGGCGGCGAAATAGCTGTCGGGCACCCGCAAGGAGATGAGCCTGGCAATCTCCTGGTAAAACAACACTTCGCGACCGTACATGTTGTACGTTGCCGCAACCGCGCGGTTTTCCGGGGCCGGGGAGGGAAACTTGGCGATGACGGATCGCTCCCCGGCGGGTGTGGTCAGCCGCAGGCGGGTGACCTGTCCGATGATGCCGGCGCCTTCGCCGAACAGCTGCACGTCGAAGGCTTCCACAGGTTCGCCGATGACGTCCGCAAGTTTGTCGTTGAGCCAGGCGACGGTAAGGGCTTCCGGCTGCGTGGGAAAAGACACGGTGGATGGCATGCGGGGTCCTCAGCGGCGGTCGATGATGGTGTGTTCTTTACCGAAAAAGATTGTCGAGCGTGCCATGTCGATGAAGTTGTGCTCGTCCTCGATGAACGCGCGATTGGCAGCACGGGCCTCCTCGGTGGCGGGTGCGCGGCCGCGGTCGACCCAGGCCTCGGCGTGCCCCAGGTAGCTGGGTACCTGTGTACCTCTCGCTTCCTGCAGTGCCGCGTCGAGGGATGAGTTGGCGCGGTGCACCTGGCGATAGCAGAGTGTCCCGGTGGCTTCACCGTGACTGCGAACGATGGGGCCATGATGCGTCAGCCAGTAGTGGCGTGCGGCCTCTTCGCTGATTGTCTGCTGATGATTCAAGGGAAAGAACACCCGCACCACGCCGCTTTTCGGCCGCGCCACCACGTTCTCCGGGCTCGGGTTGATCTGCGGATACTCGTAGGCGAACCACAACGGTGAGTTGGGCAGGTCGATGAACCTGGCCTCATCCTCCAGAAGGGCGGCCCCCGCAGCCTGTGCAGCCGGTGCTTCGAGGTTGGCGGTCAGCTCGGCTTCACTGGCCCACCACAGCTCCGCCACACCGTCATAGGCGGGTTGCATGTTTCCACGCACCTTCTGCGCGCCCTCATTGGCCGGGTCGTCCAGCGTGTGTGTCTGCACGTACCGCAGAATCTTGAGATCCTCGGCGAAACCTGCCACCAGCGGTGCGTGCTGGCGCAGCCAGTAGTCCTGAAACTCGGCGAGGCTCATGCCCGGGAGCCTGCGCAATGGAAAGACCAGGCGAATCATTGTCTTCCTTCCCCCCTTACGATCAAATGACCGGCCTAGTGTAGCAACGGTGGACCCGGCCTTGGCACAAAAGCACAGCAGCGCTTACCTCTGGTACGTGGTCATCGTGCTGACCCTGGCGTCCACGTTTTCGATCATCGACAGACAGATTCTGAACGTGATGATCGGGCCGGTGCAGCGCGACCTCGGCGGCATCAGTGATTTTCAGATGTCGCTGATCATGGGTTTTGCATTCACGTTTCTCTACAGCATTCTTTCTTATCCCGCCGGCTGGATAGCCGACCGCTACAACCGCGTGAATCTCATGGCGGTTGGCATTGCGAGCTGGAGCGTGCTCACTATGGTGTGCGGCATGGCAAACCAGTACTGGCAGCTGTTTCTCGCGCGCATGGGTGTGGGCGTGGGAGAAGCCACGCTGGGTCCGGCCGCGAATTCGGCGCTGGCAGACTATTTCGAGCCGGCCCGCCTGCCCCTCGCGATCGGCGTGGTGTCGGCCGCGCCGTTCATCGGCCAGGGCCTGGCGAACATTGCGGGCGGCCCGCTCATCGATTATCTGGAGGCAACGCCGAACTTCGTGCTGCCCGTGTTCGGTGAGCTCTACAGCTGGCAGATGGTGTTCATCGTGGTCGGCGCCCCGGGCCTGCTGGTGGCGCTGGCGGTGTGGTTCCTGCGCGAGCCCGCGCGCACCGGTACCTTGTCGGCCGAAGGAGAGGGGGTGCCCTTCTCGGAGGTGTGGCGCTTTGTGAAGAGTCGCGCGTGGTTCTTCTTTTTCGTGTTCACGGCCTATCTCTGCCTGGCCACGCAGGGCTGGTCGTTGTTCTCCTGGCTGGTGGAGTTCTACGCGCGCAATCACGAATGGACCAAAACGGAGATTGGCCTCGTCTACGGCAGCATTGCCATGGTGGTGGGCATTGCCGGGAGCGTGCTCGGCGGGTTGTGGGCCGGCATTCTCATGGCGCGGCAGCCGGACGCAACGTTGCGGATTGTGCTGTACGGCACGGTGGTGCTGTTTGTGACGGCGCCGCTGCTCACATATACCGACAGTCCCTGGCTGGGCATCGTGCTGCTTGTGCCCGTAACGTTCTGCATGGCCATGCCGCCGGGACTCATCATGGCAACCCTGCAGGCGATATCACCGAACGAGCTGCGCGGGCAGATGGTGGCGTTCTATCTCATCGCCGTGAACTTTCTATCGTATACCTTCGCGCCGTCGTTGCCGGCACTGTTGAGCGACGAGCTCTTTCAGAGCCGCTTTGCGCTGGGCAAGTCGATCTCGCTGCTGGCCATCATCAACTATGCCATTGCCATAGCGTGTCTGGCGGCTTGTCTCAAACACTACCGGGCAGCTCTCACCGCTGCGCAGGCGTGGGCCGGCGCGTTACAGAGCAGTGCCGCCGTCGATGGGCAGAATGGCCCCGGTGATACCTCCGCCCGCCTCTGACGCAAGAAGCAGCGCCATTGCGGCCACCTCCTCGACGGTGTTCAGCCGCTTGATGGCGGCGTCTTTGGCGTAGTCCTGTTTGAACTCCTCGTAGCTGATGCCCATGGATTCAGCAGCCGCGGGTCCCGCTTCGGTCATGAGGTCGGTCTCAACGCCGCCGGGACTGATGGCGTTCACCGTGATGCCATGCTCGCCATATTCGAAGGCGCACGCTTTGGTGAAGCCGTTCATGGCGTGTTTGTGCGTGATGTAATGAGACACCGATGCCTTGTTCGCCTGACGCCCCTCGACGGACGAGATGTTGATGATGCGGCCCCAGCCGCGGGGCTGCATGTCGCTGAGCGCAGCCCGACTGGCCCAGAAACAGCTGTTGAGAATCCAGTTCTGCGCCTCCGTCCACGCCTCGTCGGTCAGCTGGGCGATGGGGGCAAAGCCTGACGAGCCACCGGCGTTGTTCACCAGCAGGTCGACCCGGCCGAACTCCTCGATGGTGGCGGCGATGAAACGCTCGACATCGGCCTGCGACGTGACGTCTCCCGCGACGAAGATGGCCCGCCCGCCGGCGCCCATCTCGGCAAGCGCCTGATCGCCTTTCGCCTGTGAGCGTCCGTTGATGGCCACGCTGGCGCCTGCCGCAAGAAACGCTTCGGCGATGCCGCGGCCGATGCCCCGGCTGCCGCCGGTGATTGCCGCAACCTTGCCGCTGAGATCCACCTCCACCGCGTTCTGTGCCATACCTTGCGCTGCTCCCGCTACATTTCGCGGCTACTTTAACCTAAGCTAGCTCGCTTGATCACGATGCAAGGGGTACCGGCATGGCCGGAAGAGTGGAGGGAAAAGTTGCGCTCGTCACGGGCGCTGCGTCGAACCCGGGGCTGGGGCGCAGCACCGCGCTGCGGCTGGCAGAGGAAGGCGCGCGGCTGGTTGTAACCGATGTCGACGAAGCCGGCGCGCGGGCGTGCGCCGAGGCCATCGAGGCGGCAGGCGGTGAAGCGCTGGCGCTGCGTCAGGACGTTACCAGCGAAGGCGACTGGGAGGCGACCATGGCGGCCGCCAGCGAGCGCTTCGGCACGTTGGACGTGGTGGTGAACAATGCCGGCATTGCGGTGCTGCTGCCCATCGAGGAGATGACGCTGGAGCAGTGGAACCGGCAGATCGAGGTGAATCTCACCAGCGTGTTTCTCGGCTGTAAGAGCGCCATCGCGGCGATGAAAGACCGTGGCGGCAGCATCATCAACCTGTCATCGGTGGCAGGTCTGGTCGGTATGCAGCGGTGCATCGCTTACGGGGCTTCCAAAGGCGGTGTACGCATCATGTCCAAAGGGGTGGCCATGGAGGCGGCGCAGTACAACATCCGCTGCAACTCCGTTCATCCGGGCGTGATCTGGACGAACATGCAGGCAGCCGCCACCGGGGTGGACGACCCGTCTGCATTGCAGACCGGTGGCGGACGCATCCCGCTGGGACGGCCCGGCGAACCATTGGATATTGCCAACTGCATTCTCTACCTCGCATCGGACGAGTCGAACTACGTGACCGGTGCCGAGTTTGTGGTGGATGCGGGCATGACGGCGCAATGAGCACAGGGTTCTCGGATCGGGCGCTGGCCGGCAAGGTTGCGCTCGTTACCGCGGCCGGGCGGGGCATCGGGCAGGGCATCGCCGTGGCCCTTGCCAGGGCCGGGGCCGACGTGGTGGTCAACTCCTACAGCCAGGACACCACGGCCAGAACCGCGGCGCTGGTGGAAGCCGCCGGCCCCCGGGCGCTGGCCGCCCCTGGCGACATCACCGATCCGGAAGTGATGCTGGCGACGCGGGACGCTGCTCTGGAGGCCTTCGGGCAGGTGGACATCCTGGTCAACAATGTTGGCGCGGGACCGAAGAGCGGCACGCCGCCGGCGGCCCACGAGCTGGGCATGGCCGAGGCCACGTGGGATGCGCTGTATGCGCAGAACCTGAAACCCGTGGCGCTCATGACCGAAGCGCTGGTGGGGCACATGAAAGAGCGCCGCTCGGGCAAGATCGTGCAGATCTCCTCCATTGCCGGTCGCGCCTCGCTCTCCGACAGGATGCTGAGCGCGTTTGTGCACCCCTCCTACGGCGCCATGAAAGCGGCGCTGGTGAATTTCACGCAAACCCAGGCGGAGCTGCTGGGCCCGTTCGACATCAACGTGAACGCCGTGGCGCCTGGCATCGTTTACACGGACGCCTGGAAAGCCAACGCCGAGCGCGCTGTCGAGCACATGCCCGAGTATGCGGGTATGGATGCCCGCGCGTGGTTTGAAGGCATTGCCCGCGGCGACTACCCCGAGGTGTTCGACCGCACGCCGCTGCGGCGCGAGCAGACCGTGGAAGATATCGGTAACGCTGTCGTGTTTCTCGTCTCCGATCTGGCTGTGAACGTCACAGGCCAGACGCTGATGGTGGACGGCGGCATGGTGAAAATCTGATTTCCGGAGCATCTTCATGAGCGAAGCGAGCCTCTTCAACTTCGACGTCATCCGCAACCCGTACCCCCTCTACAAAGAGCTGCGCGACCGCGAGCCGGTGCACTTCGAGCCTGCGATGAACGTGCACGTGGTGCTGCGTTACGACCTGGTGCGCGAGGCGATCCGCGACACGGAGACGTTCTCTTCCCGCTATGACGGGTTTCTGCAGGAATCGCAGCGCATCATGTTCGAGCAGGCTGCCCCCGAGATACAGCAGCAGCTCATGGACCTGAACGCGCGCATGGTGGAAGTGCCGCCCACCATGCTGACCCTGGACGAGCCCGATCACACGCGCTACCGGTCCCTGGTGAACGAGCTGTTCACCGCTTCGCAGATCCGCCTGGCGGAACCCACGGTACAGGCGGTGGTCGACGCCAACATGGCACCGCTGCTCGAGCGCACCAGCGGTGAGTTCATGAGCCAGTTTGCCTTTCCCGTGCCGCTGCGCATCATCGGCGACCGCCTCGGCATTCCGGAGGACGGGCGTGAGTTTTTTGATCATGCCGCCACCCAGGCAGCCTCCGCGCTGCGTCTGACGCCACTTACGGGCGAACAGATGGTGGAGCGGGCGCAGACCGCGCTGGATCTGCAGCAGTTTCTCATCGGCATCGTGGAAGCGCGGCGTGCCGAGCCACAGCAGGACATGATCACAATCCTCGCGAATGCCAAGCTGGCTGACGAAGACCGGCTGCTCACCCATGGTGAATGCGTGAGCGTGCTCAACCAGTTCCTGGTGGCCGGCCACGAAACCACGTCCAGTGCCTTCGGCTGGGGCATGCTGCTGTTGTGCCGTCACCCGGAGGTGCAGGACGAGCTGCGTGGCAACGCAAAGCTCATCAAAACCTTCGTGGAAGAAATTCTCCGTCTCGAGGCGCCCGTGCAGGGTCTGCCGCGGCTGGTGACCCGGGATACGGAGCTTGGTGGACACCCCTTGAAAGCCGGAGACATGGTCATGCTGCGCTACGGGGCCGCCAACCGGGACGAGCGTCAGTTCGAAGCGCCGGACACGCTGAACGTGCATCGTCACAAAGCCGGCGCGCAGCTGGCGTTCGGCGCCGGCGTGCACCACTGCATTGGCGCACCGCTGGCGCGCCAGGAGCTGAACCTGGGTTTCCAGGCGCTGTTGGACCGGTTGCAGAACATCCGGCTTGCCGAGGGCGCCAATCCCGAAGCCGAGGTGAGCTTCATTCTGCGGAATCTGCCTGAGCTGCCCATTACCTATGAGCTTCGGGGCTGAGGTCTCGCTGAACCAATTTCACGGCCCCGGGTCTGAAGTTTGCGCATCCGGGACCTTGCCACGATAATCACCGCTCGAACGCGCACCGGCAGGGCGAAGCTTTAAGCAGAGTCGCACTTGAACGTATCGAACCTGAAGGCTGTGTTGGCCGCCCTGTTTCTCATCGTCTGGATCGTCATTGGTGTGGTGACGATGCTGGTTGCCAGACTCTTACGCTCCCGTCTCGTCTACCGTTTTCCGCTGCTGTTTCATGGTGTCGTCGCGCGCCTCTTCGGGCTGCAGGTGGAAGTGGTAGGTGAGGTTGGCGAACACCGCCCGATTGTCTTCGCCAGCAACCATATCTCGTATATGGACGTTTTCGTGCTGGGCGGGCAGCTCGAGGGTGCCTTCGTTGCGAAGTCGGAGGTTGCTTCCTGGCCGGTGTTCGGCAAGCTCGCGAAACTGCAGAACACGATGTTTCTGGAGCGCCGGCGCCAGCGTGCCGCCGAGCAGGTGGTAGAACTGAAAGATCGGCTCGGCAGCAACACGAATCTCATCCTGTTCCCCGAGGGCACCAGCACGGACGGCACCGGGGTGGCACCCTACCGCAGCAGTCTTTTTGCAGCGTTCGAAGGTATGTGGGTGCAGCCCGTGACAGTGGCGTACCTGACGGTGGACGGCGTACCGATGACACAGTCCCAACGCGATGCGTACGCCTGGTATCTGCCTGATCCGGTAGGCGCGCCCCAGACGCCCAACAAACCCTTTGCCGCCCATTTCTTTGCGGGTCTCGGGCTCAAGGGCCGGGCGCAGGTGAAGATCCTGCTGCACGAACCGGTGCTGGTGGCGGCGGGACAGCGTAAAGCGGTCGCTGCCGCGTGTGAACGCAGCGTGCGGGAAGGGCTTGTAAAATTGCTGGCGGAGACTGAGCAACATGAGGTTGCCGAACAGTCCTCTCCTGCGTAGCACTCTGGCGGGGATCGCCGGCTTTCTGGTTTACGGCGGGTGGGCTTTCTACGCCAACTCGGCCCATGGAGACATGATTGCCATGCGATCGGGCCTGGTGCAGGGCAGCTACAGCCTGGCGTTGACGTTTCTCATGACGCTGGTGACGGAGTATCTCTTCGCGCGGCTGCGGTTGTTGTGGAGCACGACAGCGGTGGTGTCCGTGATTCTGTTTGCCAGTGCCTATGGCATTCACGTGCTCGTGGGCACGCCGGAAATTCTCATGACCATTCTGCCGGGCTACGTGATCGGCACCATCTACACGGCAGCGTACGTTCTGGGTCTGCGGCGCGCGTTGCCGGCCTGATTGTCGAGAGGAGCCTTTCATGTCGCAAGCTTCGCCATCTCAGGGGCCATCCGCACAGAACGAGCTGGCCAATGCGGAACTGGCCGCGCTTCTGGATTACCTCGATACGGTGGCCATCGCGCTGCCTGCGCCCGTTACAGAGCCGGGGGATCTGCAGCCCCTGGCCGATCCGGTCCCCGTCCAGACTCTGACCGCAGAGCTGGCGGCGTTGCCGGACGATCAGTTGCTGCACACGTTCAGACAGTGGAAGGTGTATTTCGCCAGTCAGGCGCAGGCGCCGGCCATTCTGCACGAGATCACGCGCCTGAGAGAACTCACCTTCCGGGAAATGCAGGAAGGCAGCGGTCTGGCCGTGGACACGGACGAGTTCGACGCAACGTACGATCACCTGTTTGTCTGGGACGAGGAAGCGCAGACCATCGTGGGCGGCTATCGCCTGGGACACGCCGATGTGCTGCGCGCTGCGGGCGGACCCGACGCGGTCTATCTCAGCGCCATGTTCGACTTCGACGATGCGTTCTTCTCGGAACCCACGCTGGAGATCGGCCGGTCGTTCGTTGTGCCCGAGTTTCAGCGCAAACCCTACAGCCTGCATCTGCTGTGGTGCGGTATCGGCAACTACATGTGCCGTTACCCGCACTACAGGCGCATCTACGGTGTGGTGTCCATATCGCGCCTGTACGACGTGCGCACCAGCGCGGCCATTCGCGACGCTCTCGTGCAGCCGCTGGAAACCGTTGCGGCGCGCGCCGCGTTCACGCCCGATCTGGGTGATCCGTGGCGGGAGTTTCTGAAAGCACACACGACGATGAGCCTGCGCGAGGTCTCTTCCATCGTGAAAGGTCTGGAGGGAGAAGGGAAAGACGTTCCCGTGCTCATCCGCCACTACCACAAGCTGGGTGCCCGCTTCGTGTCCGCGGCGGTGGATGCAAGTTTCAACAATACGCCCGGGCTGTTGTTGTGTCTCGATGTGCCCCGGGTTCCGTACAAATACCTCAAGCAGTACTTCGGGGAAGAGGGCGCCGCGGCGTACCTCGCTTTCTCGGCCGATGAAGCCTGAGCATGCCCGGACTCATCCGGGGCGGCCTTTCATCATGCGCAGCGGATTGTAAGTCAGCACCGTTTCGCCGGTCTGTTTCACCACCTCGTTCTCAGTGCGCACCAGGGCCCGGTTGCCTCTGGAGGCGGGTTTGATCTGCACGACAGTCCCCTGCACCCGCAACGTATCCCCGACGAAGGTGGGTCCGGAGATGTTCATTTCGCAACCCAGGAACGCAATGCCCGTGCGGGAGATCGTGGCGGGTATGACCAGTCCCTCGGCCATGGAGAAGACGAGGGCGCCGGGCACGAGCTGACCGGGGAAGTCGGTGTGCTGCTGGAGGTATTCGCGGGAGGTAAACAGCTCCTCGGTCATGCCGGAGACGCCAACAAAATTGACGACGTCCGTTTCGGTGATCGTGCGTGTCAGCGTCTGGAAGGTATACCCCTCGTGCCAGTCCTGATAGTAGAAGCCGTGGCCCAGCAGGTTGGTGTCTTCGCTCATCCGCGCGTGCTCCGTCAAATCTTTGTGAAATCTGCCCGCAGCATAGCCTGCGAATGTGCATACGCCCACGGCTTCGGTTATCGTGGCGCGGCCTCAAAGACCATTGCCAGCCATGTTGAATCTTCAGCTTCCGAAATGCATCGGCGTGCTGCTAGCAGCCACGCTTGCCGTGTCCTGCGCCACTGACCAGTACGTCAAACGCGACGAATTCGATGCCACCGTCAATGATCTGCGCGCAACTGATGCGCGCCTGGCAGACGATCTGGCGGGCTTTCGTGGCCAGTTCACGGAGATGACGGGCGATCTCGCGCACCGGTTCCGCAGCTACGATGCCACCATCGCCAACCTGCAGGGACGGTTACGCGTGGACATGAGCGCGCACTTCGGATTTGACGACGACACGCTGCGCGAGGCAGACAAGCCGGTGCTGTCGCAGTTCAGCGAGGTGGTGCGCCAGTACGCGCCGAACGTGGTGGTCACCGTCGAAGGCTTCACTGACCCGGCAGGGGATCCTGCCTACAACCAGCAGCTTGGCCAGCGTCGGGCGGAAGCCGTGCGGGAATTCCTCATCGACGATGGGGGCTTACATCCCGACCGCGTGCGCGCCGTCAGCTACGGCGAAGACGAGCGGCGCTTGATCGATCCGGGCGCCTGGGGTGAATCCGGTGCCGCCAACCGGCGGGTGTCTCTGGTGGTCGATTACGTGGGACCCACACCCGGCGGTCTCGACTGATCTAACCGTCCCGGGGCAACGCCCCGCTTTCCGCCTGCGTCTGGTGGATGGCAGCCTGATGCAGGCTGTTCAGATTGCCGTGGTTGCGCCTGGCCTGTTGCCACAGCTCGCGCACGGTCTTGATCTCCATGGCGCGGTTGCGGTGCTCATCGGCAATTTCCACGAGCATACGACCGTGCGCTAGAAAGGTGCGATAGGCATCGCGCAGGGAATTGGCGGGATCGAACATGTTTGTCGGCAGTGAGGCGATCCCGTTGACTTCTATCACCACGAACTCGCCGGCCTGAAAGGCGGCTTCGCTGTCTGCCTTCACGTCCAGGCGACCGAAGTTGAAACCGGGCTGGCTGTCGGCCACGGCAAACACGGCAGCTTCGAGCGCGGGAGAAACGAGGTGGGTATCTTCCGTGAACTTGCAGCCCATGGTGTGAGAGCCGATGAACGACAGGCGCACGCGCTCACCGTCGGCGGGCACGCGGTTCGTGTCCAGGTACTTCAGGAAAAGACCCCAGTGGGACGTGTATCGGTAGTGCTGGCGCGCCAGCGTTGCGATGCTGTCGCGGCCGTTGCCGGTCACTTCGGGAAAGTGCTTTCTATTGATGCCGGTGATGGCGTTGCGTCCCTGCCGCCGGACAAAAAATACCCCGTATTCCTCACGCTTGGGCGTATACGCCTGCAGGAGTTGATCCACCGCCAGGTCGGCAATGGCCGCTTCGAGCGCCGCCGCCGTGTCGAGTTTGAGCACCCCTTTGCCCACGGCACCGATATCGGGTTTCAGTATCAGCGGCAGGCCATGCTCGGCGACAAACTGGCGCACGGTGCAGCGCCGGGCCTCGACGGGCTGCTCCGCCTGCAGCAGGACCGTGGGCAGGAAGTAGCTCTGGTCAAAGGCCATCTGCGTCGTGTACTTCGACCCCAGCCCGAGCTCTCCGTGGTCCAGCGCCCAGTTGGCTTTCGGTATGCTGAGGGGCGACAGGCCGTGCCGCAGGCACCGTAGCAGCAAGTACGCGTAGTACGGGGCTTCGAAGATCCGCGGATGCCAGAACTCGTACGGGCGCATGAAGTCAGCTACTGAGAGACTGGCTCGCTGACAAAGCTGAAGCGCGCGTCCACATAGCGACCGTCGTCGATGAGCGTGCGCATGTCGCGCATGGTGTCCCAGGGGGAGTCAACGAGGAGGCGGTTGGTGAGCCACGCGGGTACGCCGCCGGACGGGTCCACGTGCGCCAGGCTCACCACCTCCACGCGCCCGTCACCTTTTGGTGTGAAGACCCACGACGTCTCGGCATAGCCGATGCGCACCACTCCGCGGCGCGTCGGCAGCTTGTCCGGGGTTGCCGTTGCCACCATGGTGACGGCCAGAGTTCCGGCATCCTGCGACCACTGCACGTGGGCCACCGCGTCCCGATCCGATACGGGCCAGGGCAGATCGTTCAAGGTGTGTACGTACATGTCCGTTTCGGACTGCTGCTCGATCAATCGGGCTTCTTTGCACAGGGCCGCCCATTCCGGACAGGCCGCCACATCCTGCACCAGACCAACGAGTTGGTTCAGCGACCCATTGATTTCCATGACGGCGCGCACCGCTTTGAAGCGCGAACCTTCCACTTTCCGGGTGTACACCTGGATGTCATCGCGATCCCGCCGCAGCTCCCAGGCGTGTTCATCGTCTGCAGCGTGCAGGGGCGCAGCCCCGGCGAGAGCGGCGCACAGCGCAACCCATGGCAGCCGCCGCGCCGCGCGCAGCGTCATGCAGCCCGTCCCGGGAGCTTGTCGCGGTTCAGGTACAGCAACGCTGCGCTGGCGAGCCATACGCCGCAAGCCATGAAGAACAGCGCACCGCCATCGGTGTTGCCTGCCGCGTCAACGGTGCGCACCACCCCCAGCGGCGTGAACAGGTGGAAAAAGATCGCTCCGGAAATCACCACAATAGCGATGAGGGCCCCATAGATACGCGTGCGGGGAATGAACAGAAGAATACTCGCCACCAGCTCTGTCAAACCGACGGCGTTGCCGCCGAAGGCGCGGAACGGCTCTGCGGCCCAGGTCAGCGCGCCGATGCCGGCCATCCAGTCGCTGATGGTGTTGAAGATGATCACTGTTTCTTCCGAGCCCGAGAATTTGAAGAACAGCGACTGAACGAATACGAATGCGATGTAGATCACGAGGATCCAGGGTAGGGCCTTTTGCATGCTTGTTATCTCCCTGCTGCGCAGCGTCGGCTGCGTTCATGCTCGGTGGCGTTCGACCCGTGGGGCCGCAATCGGTTCCCTCCGGCGTCACAGTTTCTGCATGAGCTGTTCTATCTCGGCCACCATCCGTTCGTGGCGTTGCCAGATGACGAAGTGTCCCAGCTCCGGAAAGCGCAGCACGTTGAGATCTGCCCGGGTGAGCAGGGTCTCGGCGAAATCAGCGTTGCCTTCCTCCACCAGCTGGTCCTGCGCGCCCTGGACGACGGTGACGGGTATCGTCAACCCTTTCACCTGCTCGAGCATTGCTGACAGCTCGTCGGCGAGCGGCATCATCTCCCGGTTGGCGATGCGCAGCTGCTCGCCGAGCAGCAGGCCCACGCCGGGAACGCGCGCAAAATGATTGTACCAGCGGGGCCGACTGAGCGCCGGGTCGAGCGCGGAGGAGATGACAAGCAATGCGCCTACCGCGTCGGGATAGTCTCCAGCCAGGCGATACGCGATGGAGCCACCCAGCGAGTGTCCCGCCACCAGCGCAGGGGCGCCGGACTGATTCAGCGCAAAAACCTCGCTGATGGCAGCTGCGTGCTCGGCGAAGGAGGTGACCGGTCCGCTGGCCGCAGAGGCACCGAAACCGAGGCGGTCGACAGCGACCATGTGGTAGCGCTGGGCAAGCGCCGGCTCGCGGAGAAAGGCCTCGAACGCATGCCAGGAGCCGGGGGTGCCGTGTACGAACACGATCATACGGCCACCGGACTGCCCGGCCTCTACGTAGTGCAACCGGCGCGGCGCTTCACCAACGGCGCCGCGTGTGGCGAAACTGTCGAACGCTTCGGGATCTGCCTGCGAAAACGCCGGCGCGCAGCCCGGTACGGTGGCAGCCGCGATGACCAGCAGCACAAGCGTCAGGCTGAACGTCTGCCAGGACCACAGGCGGTTCATGCGGCAGCTGCGACCAGCTCTCCGAGACGCCCTGAGGGCTTGGCCATGGTGCGTTCGCGCAGGAGATGAGCGAGAAGGGCATCGTCTCCGCCGCGCCGGGCACTGGCCAGCAGGGTGAGGTTGATGATGTCGCGCTGGGCATGGCTGCCGCCGAAACGGCTGGCCTGATCGCGCGTTGCGTTGAACAGCGCCGCGGCTTCCCGATGGTCGCCGCGGGCGAAGGCCAGCGTGCCCTGCACCAGCGGAGCACCCACCCCGGTAAGCATGGGCAGATTGTCCTGTGGTACGTCCAGGATGTCGGGATGGCTAAGGGCGGTCCCCAGCGCCTCGAGCATGTCCATGCGCCCCGCACCCGCGAATGCGAGCGCAGCGTGAAAATCGTTGAAGGCATAGAAGCCCTGCTCGCTGTCGACGCGCGCGGCCCAGCGATCGGCGACGCCCTGCCAACGGTTGCCTACGGAAGCACCCGCCAGCGTGAGACGCCAGAGCAGGGCCGTCATGTCCAGCAGCACGATGGACTCGTTGGCGTCCGTCAGCACGTGGTCGTCGGCGATGCGCAGGGCGCCGTCGAGATCACCCAGTTCCAGGTGCAGCAGCGCACAGTGCCACCAGTTGTGATAGGCGAACCCGTTGTCAGGGGACCAGTCGGCCTCCCGTGTATGCATGAACGTCACACCTTCCGCGCAGCGCCCCTGCATCTCGTAAACGTGCACCACCGCATGCACGCTCCACGGGTCGCGGGGGTCTGCCGCAAGCGCCTCACAGCCATACCGTTCCGCCAGGGCGTACTGGTTGCACTCTTCCAGGCCGAAGGCATACATGCCCTTGACGTAAGATGCGCCCGGCATGCCTGCGTCCCAGACGGGCAGCACGCGGGCGGGGCGGTTGCGCAGGTTGACGGCGTCGCCCAGGAAGAAATCGGTGAGATGCGCGGCCTGCAGCGCCAGGATGTCGTGCGGGTAGGTAACCAGGACTTCGTCGAACGCGCGGCAGGCGTCAAACCAGCGTCCCTGCAGCAGGTGAGACACTGCTGCCACGTGCATGGCTTCGCGCTCGTTGGCCGGACACGTTCCGGCACTTTCGAGGCTGTCGCGGGCCGGGATGGAAAAGCGTCGTTCGGAAGTGAGGTAGTAGGCGATGGCCCGCAACACATGGCCCATGACAAAACCGGGGGAGCGCTCGAGGCACTGGTCCAGCTGACCGATCGCGTCACCGAAGAACGTTTGAAAGCTCTTCAGCGCAGCCTCGTACTGCGCGACGGTTTCGGTGTCTGCGCCGCTCACGAAGTGGCCCCGGTAATCCTGCATGCCTTGTCTGTTCCTCGGTGCTCGCGCCTATGGTACTGCAACCGGGTCGAGGCGGTATTGCGACGGGGTTGCGCCGCTCCGGGCAGGATCGTAGTGTCCCCTGATGACCGATACCGAAAACCTGGGGTTCACGCACCAGGTGCGCAAGAACGGGGCTGTGGCGGTACATCGCTTCGGCCAGCTCGTTAAAACGCTCAAAGGGCGGGATGCCGAGCGGTTGCTGAACGGGCTTGCCGGCCTGGATGCCGCCGCGGTGCAGGTGCGGCTGGCGCAGGTGACTGGTCAGTACCGCTTCGGCAACGAGCGCGCCGGAGAAGCTGCGAGGCGCGCCCGGCGCCAGGGGGAAGATCATGTGTAGGAACATCAGAACGCTGCATAACTTCGAACCACCCGCCACTCCGGAGGAGATGCACGCTGCGGCCCTGCAGTTCGTACGCAAAATCTCGGGGAGTACGAAGCCGTCACAGGCCAACCAGGCGGTGTTCGACGCCGCGGTGGAGGAGGTGGAAGCGGTAGTGCGCAAGCTGCTCGAAGGGTTGACGACCGCCGCCGCACCGAAAGACCGGGCCGCGGAAGCTGCCAAAGCCCGCGCGCGGGCAGCCAGGCGCTTCGGCGCTGCGACCTGAGGAGACAGGCATGGCCGAAGCGGCGACGCCGCTCCATGGAGGTGAGGTGTACTTGCCCCCAAACAAGCGGTTGAACCTGACCGATGCGGATTTCGTGCAGCGGCGCCCGCTGTACTACCAGTACCTGCGTGAGCACCTGCCGGTGCATCCGGGGCGCATTTTCATGGTGAAAATCATGACCTGTGCGCGCTACGAAGACTGTCTGTTCGTGCTGAAAGACGACCGCTTCATCCGTAACCGCAGCGTCGCGACGGGCAGTAAACGCCGATCCCCGGTACCGCTGCCGAAGCACGTCGAGTTTCTCGCCAGCAGCATGATCAACGAGGACGACCCGGAGCATAAGCGTCTGCGCACCCTGGTGCAGAAAGCCTTCGCCCCGAAGTCCTTACGCGGGCTCGAGGCGGGCATACGCGAGAGCGCGCACGCGCTGGTCGATCAATGCATGGCGCTGTGCCGTGAGCATGGGCAGGTGGATCTGCAGACAGAATACGCGCTGCCGATACCTACGCGGGTCATCAGCGCCATGATGGGCGTGGCGGACGATGACATGCCGAACTTCCGCAACTCGCTCACGGCGCTCACCAGAGGCATGTCGGGCTGGAACGTGCTGCGCACCATGCTGTTCGATCTGCCGCGGTCGGCGCGCTTCGTGCGCGAGTTGATCGAACGCAAACGCGAGGCGCCCGCAGACGACATTCTCACGCAGCTCATCGAGGCAGAGGAAGAAGGCGACCGGCTCACGGAAGACGAGCTGGTGGCCATGGTGTTTCTGCTGATCATTGCCGGTTTCGAGACCACGGTGCATCTGGTGACAAACGGCGTGTTTACGCTGCTGCAGCACCCGGAGCAACTCGAACGCCTGCGCGGCGAGCCGCAGCTCATGGGCAGCGCGGTGGAGGAAATTCTGCGTTTTGCGGGCCCCATCCACACCACCAAGCCCAACTATGCTGTTGAGGACGTGGAGCTGCGTGGCGTGGTCATACCCAAAGGCACGGCCGTGATGCCGTTGCTTGGCGCGGCGAACCGCGACCCCGCCATGTTCGACGATCCGGAGCGCTTCGACGTTGCCCGCGATCCCAACAAGCACCTGGCGTTTTCTCAGGGGCGACATTTCTGTCTTGGCGCGTTTCTGGCGCGCATGGAAACGCGTGTTGCGCTGGAAGTATTGCTGGAACGGGCGCCGGAGCTGCGCCTGGCGGTGCCGGCGGAGAGCCTGAAGCTGGCCAGCGTGCCGGGCTGGTACCGGTACGAGCATCTGCCCGTGAAGCTGACGGGTTAGCGTGTGGTCCCGAAGCCGTCACCTTCGCGAAAGGGCCCTGCGTTGAGCGCGAGATGCCTGTCATCGTTGCTGTTGATTGCCGGCGTCGCGCTTGTCGGTGTGGCTCGAGCCGATGCCGCAATCGACGAAATCCGTGCCGTGAACCCGGAGGGCCTCGTACGTATACACAACGCCCGCGGCGAACTGACGGTGCGCGGCTGGGATCGCGACGAGGTGCAGGTGACCGGCGACGCGGACGACATGGCCGATGGCGTGCGTTTCGAGGTGAAGGACGGGCAGACACTGATTCACGTGGGTGTGCCCCGGCGGAACCACTGGGGGGATGGCAGCGACCTCGAAGTGTGGATGCCGGCTGCGAGCGGGCTCGTGGTGGACGCGGTGTCTGCCGACGTGGATGTGGAGGGCATTGCCGGCGCCATGCACATACGCACGGTGGGCGGAGACGTGGAAGTGGCCGACATCGCCGGGCAGACGCGCATCAGAACGGTGAGCGGCGATGTGGATGTGAGCGGCGGTTCCGGGGAACTGTATGTGGCATCGACCAGCGGCGATCTAGAGATCGAAGCCGACGCCGGGACCGTGGTCGTGGACACCATGACCGGAGACATCGAAGTGGAACTGGGTGCCTTTGACAGCCTGCGGGCGCAGTCGGTCGAAGGTGCGCTGGAAGTGGAAGGACAGCTGAACCCCAACGGAAACCTGCAGGCAAAGACGGTTATGTCGCCTATCGAGGTGAGGCTCGAAGAGCCTGTGCATGCCGAGATCCGCGCCACCACCCGGGTGCAGGGAGAGATTCGCAACCGGTTGAGCGACGACCGGCCGGAGCGGGCTGGTGCCGGTCTGAGCCTGCGCGCCACTGTGGGGGATGGCTCCGGCACCATTGTGCTCGGCACGATCAAAGGCGGGATCGAGATCGAGTAACGCCATGGCCGAGACGGAAAGCACAAGCGGATTGCAGAAGCTCCTGGGCGAGCTGAAAGAACGGCGGGTGATGCGCGCTGCAACCCTCTACGTCATTTTCTTCTGGCCCGTGATACAGATTGCCGACATTCTGTCGCCGGCGATGGATATCCCGCCCGAAGCCATGCGCTATCTGTTGATTGCCTTCGTGGTGGGGCTGCCCGTCGCGGTTCTGCTGTCGTGGCTGTTCGATCTCAACCGCGCCGGGGTGGTCCGCGCGGGGGCGGGTGTGGAGACTGCAGCCGCACACGCGGCCCAACGACCGTTGCTCGGGCGCCGTGTGGAACGGGCGATCATAGGCGTGCTGCTGTTTGTGATCGCGGTGCTGTTCTACTTTCAGTACTGGTCCGGGGCGGACGTTGCGCCCCCTCCGGTGGCCAGCCCGGAACCGCAGCGGGAGGTGCGCGCGCTGGCGGTGCTGCCTTTCGCCAGTTTCAGCGAAAAACGCGAAGATCAGTTTTTTGCGGACGGCCTGACGGAAGAGCTGCTCAATGTGCTGTCGAAGCTGAAAGATCTGCAGGTGATCGCCCGCACCACCGCCTTTGCCTACAAGGGCGTGAACCGCGATGTGCGCGAGATCGGTCTGGAACTTGCCGTGGATACCATTCTGGAAGGCAGTGTCCGCCGCAACGACATCGACGACACCATACGGGTGACGGCACAGCTCATCGAAGTGGAAACCGGCGCCCATATCTGGTCGCAGAGCTTCGACCGGGAATACCGTGACGTCTTCAGGATCCAGGACGAGATCGCCAACGCCGTGGCGGATCAGTTGCAGGTGACGCTGTTGACGGGCGATGCATCAGGCTTGCGTGCCAGCCCGGACGCCAGCCCCGAAACCCTGGTGGTGCTGAGCATGGGCCGGGCGGAGCTGGCCAAGCGAACGCCGGAAGGCTTTGAGGATGCGCTGCGCTTTTTTGAACGGGCCGTGGCGCTGTCGCCGGCCGAGGCGGATGCGCATGCTGAGCTGGCCAAGACCCATGCGTTGATTTACAGCTACGGGAACACGGCTGGCGATCATCTTCTGCAGGCGGATCGGGCAGTGAGCCGGGCGCTCGAGCTGGATCCGCTGTCTGCAGAAGCGTGGGCAGCGCAGGGGCTGGTGCATCTGCAGCGCAAGGACGACGCGGCAGCCGCCGCAGCGCTGGAAAAGGCGCTGGCACTCAACGCGAGCCATGCGATGGCGCAGATGTGGATGGGGGAGCTGCAAACCGATCCTGCGCAGCGTCTGGCTTTTCACCAGCGCGCTTACGCGCTTGATCCGCGCTCGCCGGTGGCTGCCTACAACGTGGCCAACGATCTCTTCCACGCGGGCCGCGATGCTGAGGCGATGGACGTTTTCGACCAGCTCATAGAAGCGGATCCCTACTATCCCATGGCGTACGATCTGGCGGCGCGTATCGACGAACGCCATGGACGCCTTGCGGCCGCGGTCCCGAACTATCTGAAAGCGTTCGAGCTGTCGCCGCAGGGTCATGTTGCCCGGCGTCTGGCTGCGCTCTACATCGACCTGGGAGACTTCCCCAACGCAGAGCAGTGGCTGGACGCGGCAGAGCGCAACGGCGCGGACGCGTCCGACCTGTACTGGTTGCGGGTGAGCCGCTTTGCGGCGCAGGGGGCGCAGGAGCAGGTCACGCAGTACCTGCGCGCCATGCTCGACCTGCCGCGGGGCTCAGCCACCGCCCATGCGAATGCGACGACGGCGGCCTATTACCTCAGACAGCCGCAGGACGCCGTGGCGGCCTGGGAGCAGTACGTGGCGCTGTACCCCGAATGGACGAAGGCAGGCAAACTCGAGCTGGAGGCAGCCGTTGCAGCGGCCTCTGCGTATCGCAGCGTGGGCGCAGCGGGGCAGAGCGAAGCAATTCTCAACGTGCTGAACAGCTGGATCGATGAGCGGATGAGCGGCGGTCGCTTCGACCCGCACCTCTGGTATGCCAAAGCCCAGCTCTTTGCCATTCAGGGTGAAACCGGCGCGGCGCTGGTGCACGTGCAGCACGCCATCGACGAGGGCTGGCGCCAGCACTGGCGCCCCGCGGTAGAGCCCTGCATGGAAGCGCTGCTGGCGATTGAGACCTTTCAGTCGATGATGGTGGGGCTTGCCGCACGCATGGACGTGATGGGCGAGCAACTCAAGTTCGACAGTATCTTCGTCTCGGCCGGCGCTGCCCGCAGGGGGTGAGCCGGCCCACGGCTTACCACTCGGCGCTTTCGCGCTTCACCAGATCCATGGCCACTTCCAGCGCCGCGGTGCGCTCTTTCCAGGTGTTGCCGCCAGTGGCCAGGCGCAAGGTGTTCACGCCCGCGTCCCGGAAGGCGCGCAGACGTTCACGCACCATGGCTTCCGTGCCGATGAGGTTTGCCATCAGCACCATCTCGTCAGGCACCTGGCGGATCGCTTCGTCGCGCTTGCCACTCACCCACAGACTCTGCACCTCTTTTGCCGGTCCTTCGTAGCCGGCGCGGCAGAACGCATCGTTGTAGAAGTTGGTCTTGGCGCTGCCCATGGCGCCCAGCGTGAAGGCAAGCCCGGGTTTCCGCTCCGCGACAAGTCTATCCACGTCATCGTCGATCTCGAAGTAACCACCGGCTTCGATGTTGATGTCAGCCAGGCTGCGGCCCGCTTTGGCTGCACCGGCCTGCAGGTCATCGAGAAACACGTTTGCGTGTTCCGGCAGAAAGCATGTACCGAGCCAGCCGTCGGCCAGCTCGCCGGTCATCTTGAGCGACTTCGGCCCCAGCGTGGCGAGGTAGATGGGCAGCTGCGGCCGAGGCGGCTGCGACAGGCGGATGGGTTTGCCTTCGCCCCCCGGTCGCGGCAGCAGGTAGTGCTCACCTTCGTAGGCGAGCTTTTCGCCGCCGAGGGCAATGCGCAGCAGCTCCACGCATTCGCGCAGGCGCGACAGGGGCTTCGCGAAGGCGGCCCCGTGAAGCCCTTCCACCACCTGGGGGCCACTGACGCCCAGGCCCAGAATGAATCGTCCTCTGGACACGGTATCCAGGCTCTGGGCGGTCATGGCGATCATGGACGGTACGCGGGCGCTGATCTGCATGATGCCGGTGCCAAGCTTGATCTGCTCGGTTCTGGCCGCAAGAAACGCGAGCGGCACGATGGCGTCCATGCCCCACGCTTCGGCGGACCAGGCCTGGCTGACGCCCATGCGGTCTGCCTCCACCGTGTAGTCCACCAGCTCGTCCCAGTCTTCGCCGTTGTAGTACGCCGAGCCAATCGAGATTGCGGTTTCCATGTGTCTTTCCCCATGACTGTTGGATGTCTGATCGCTCTGCACCCTCGGCGGTAGCCGTGGTGTTGTCAAGGGTGGGTGGGGGCTACACAATGGCCTCGGGAAGTCGTAGTGCGCGTAGCGCGGGGGAGAAGTTGTAATGAACATCATGATGCTGTTGGAGATGGCTGCGGGTGCGTTTCCGGACCGGCCGGCGTTCACGGACGGCAGCAGCGGCCAGTCTTTCAGCTACGCGGAGCTCTTCGATGCCGCCAAGGCTCGCGGCGCACGCGTGAAAGCCGGGGGGGCTTCCCGGCTGGTGAAGCTGGACGTGAGCAATCTCGGCACACCGCTGGCACTGTTTGCGGGCGCCGCGGCAGGAGTGCCGTACGTGCCGCTGAACTACCGCCTGACCGACGAAGAAATTGCCGCGCTTCTGAAACGCGTGACCCCGGCGTATCTGGTCACGGAAGAGAAACGCCTTGCCACGCTGGGTGCGCTCGACGACGTGGCTGCCACGCGCACGCAGGACTGGGTGGCCCCCGCTGGCGACGAGCCGCTCGACGCGTGGCCCATGGATCCGGAAGACATCGCTGTGCTGCTCTTCACAAGCGGCACAACGGGCATTCCCAAGGCGGCCGTGCTGCGCCACAAGCACCTGGTTTCCTATATTCTCAGCTCCGTGGAGTTTGCCGGTGCGGCGGAAGGTGATGCGTCGCTGGTGTGTGTGCCGCCGTACCATATTGCAGGCATTGCGGCGATTCTGAGCTCGGTGTATTCCGGCCGCCACGTGGTGCAGTTACCGAATTTTTCGGCAGAAGCCTGGATGGAGCTGGCGCACCAGCACGAGATCAGCACCGCCTTCGTGGTGCCCACCATGCTCGCGCGGATTGTCGAGCTGCTGGAAGGGCAGGGGGCAAAAAGTGCCGATATGCCTTACCTCAGAAACCTCTCGTACGGGGGCGGCAAGATGCCCCTTTCCGTGATCGAGAAGGCGATGGATTTCTTCCCCGAGACCAACTTCTCAAACGCCTACGGCTTGACGGAGACCAGCTCCACCATTGCCCTGCTCGGGCCCGATGAGCATCGCGAGGCGGCAGCCAGCAACGACGAAGCCGTGCGCCGGCGCCTCGTGTCGGTGGGGCGACCGCTGCCGGGTGTGGAAATTGAAATCCGCGACGACGAGGGCCGTGTGCTGCAGCCGGGCGAACGGGGCGAGATCTACGTGCGCGGCGAGCAGGTATCGGGCGAGTACGAAGACCGCGGTTCGGTCACCGACGCCGACGGCTGGTTCCCCACGCGGGACGCCGGCAGCATGGACGAAGCGGGCTTTCTGTTTCTGGAGGGCCGGGCTGATGACGTGATTGTCCGTGGCGGCGAAAACCTGTCCCCAGGAGAGATCGAAGACGTGCTGCTGGCCCATCCCACCGTGCGCGACGCGGCGGTGGTGGGGGTACCGGACGAGCAGTGGGGTGAGGGTGTGGCGGCGGCCGTGGTGGCCAAAGCTGATGCCGAGATCGACATCAAAGCGCTGCAGGACTGGGTGCTGGAGCACATGCGCAGCTCCCGCGTGCCACAGTTGATTCAGGTCTGGGACGAGTTGCCCTACAACGAAACCGGCAAACTGCTGCGTCGCGTCGTGAAAGCGGAGCTGAGCGGCGCCTAAGCATTTATCTCGTCGATGAGGTTCCAGGCGAGCGCCCGTTCCACCTCAAGTCGCTCGTTGGAGATGGCCAGCCACGCCGTCCGGTGCCGGCCGATACGCTTCGTGATGCTCACGGTGCCTCCGGCGCCCGGCACCAGGCCCATGTTTATTTCCGGCAGCTGAAAGAACGTGTCGGGATGGGCGCACACGCGATCCGCGAACGCGGGAATTTCTATGCCGGCGCCGATACAGGCGCCGTGCAGATAGGCCTCTGTCGCACAGGCCAACTCGGCCAGCAGGGCGCCCGCGCTGCGCGTAGTGCGACTGGCGTGGGCCAGCGCCGCGTCGGTGGCGTCGCCGAATTCGCTGAGGTCGCCGCCGGCGCAGAACGATGGCCCGATGCCGCGCAGGCCCACTGTGCTGATCGAAGTATCGGTGAGGGCAAGCTGCAGAGCGGCGCAGAGGGCGTCTTTCAGCGCCATGTTGTACGCGTTGTGGGCTGCCGGCCGGTTCAGGGCCAGATCCAGATGGGAACCCTGCCGGTCGAGCAGCAGCACCGGGTCTGTCTCGCGACGGGATGCCGGGCGTTTGCTGGTGCGCAGCCAGTGCTGAAAACCCCGGCTGTGCTGCAGGGTGGAATACGCCAGGCTTTCCGCCATCAGGCCGTCGATGACGTTGCTGCGCGCGTTGTGGCGCAGCAGCTGCACCAGGGCGCTGCACGCCAGAGGCTGTGCCTTCAACCGCGGGAGAAGCGGCGCGAGAGCGTCGAGATCCGGCACCACCACGTCGAACAGGGGCAGCAACGCCTCTGCCGGCTCGCCGATGGCCACCACCGGACACGTGGGCAGCATGGTTACCTCGGCCGTATCCCGGTGAGTGCCGTCCACGGTCACCAATAGATAGGGTGGCTCAGCCGTGGCATTGTATTCCTCGCGCAGCACGGGCTGACGCAGAAGCTGCTGGTACTGCTCGAAGGAGGCGGGTGCATGCATGAGCTGGAGTATAGAACCCGCGTTGGCGCGAACACGAGCGCCGCATGCTCATAGCAGACGCCGTCGTAGACGGCAGCCGATGCTGCGTGCAGTTCGGGGCGACGATAGAAGCCATGGCCCCCGCGTTGACGGCGCGTGACGGGGAAACGGTGGTTGAGGCTCATGGCGCCCAGCTTCTGCCAGGTCTTCACGACCATCACATACACCTGCGCGCGCTGGCGGCATCGCTCGGATCGGTGAACTGCGGTCCTGAAGCCACAGAAGACGCTGCCGGGCTGGGTGCCGCGCTAGCGGCAGCCGGCGGTGAGGGGTGGCTGCGGGGTGTCGGCTACGATGCCACCGTGGCGGGCGAGCTGGATCGCCTGGATCTCGACCGCTGGGTAGCCGACCGGCCTGTGCGGGTGCAGCATCGCTCGGGCAAGCTCTGGGTTTTGAACAGCCTTGCGCTCGAACGGCTCGACGTTGCGCGCTGGCTTGAGCCCGGCGTCGAACGTGACGGGTCAGGACGCCCTACCGGAAGATTGTTTCGTCTGGATCGGGCGCTGGGTGAGCGGTTGAAAATGCTCACGGCGGATGGTCCCGAGGCAGATGACGGGCTGGCTGAGGTCAACCGGCGGCTGCTGGCGGCGGGTGTCACCGAGGTGACGGATACGTCGTACACCAACGATGCGGCAATGGCCCAAAGCCTGCAGGGGCATGCCGGCTTTGTCCCGCGCGTGCATTGCATGGGCGATGCCTCCCTGAACGAAGGCCAGTTGAAGGTGATGCTGGACGAAGACCGCCTGCCTGAGCTCGAGCCTTTGATACGGGACGTGAAAGTTGCCCACACTGCGGGGCGCGGGGCTGCCTTTCACGCAGTAACCCGCATCGAGCTGCTGGTAGCGCTGCAGGTGCTGGAGGCGGCAGGGCATCACAAGGACGATCGCATCGAGCACGGTGCCGTGGTGGACGAAGATTGCATTGCGATGCTGCGCGACAGCGGCTGCCCGGTCGTGACGCAGCCGGGTTTCGTGCGCCATCGCGGCGAGCGCTTTCGTGCGGAGCTGGGGGAAGCGTCCGAGCGGATTTACCCGTTCCGCAGTCTCTTGCGCGCGGGCATACCCGTGGTGGCCAGCTCCGACGCGCCGTACGGTCCAAGCGATCCGTGGCAGATCATGCAGGCGGCGACAGATCGGCTCACGGAGGCGGGACAGGTGCTGGGCGCCGGGGAGCGCGTGACCTTCGAAGAAGCGCTGGCTGGTTATCTCTCGCCGTACCCCGGGGCAGGCCCCGCACGGCTGGGGGTGGGCAGGCCGGCCGATCTTTGTCTGGTGCACATGGATCCGTCAGCGCCAGCGGAAAGCCGGGTGGTTGGTACGTGGATTGCGGGGGAACGCGTTTTCGAAGCGTCCGCAGATGCCAGCGGGTAGACTGTTTTCGGCGCGATGGAGTTCTGTGTTGTCTTGCCTCAAATCAGAAGCGTCACCGGGCCAGGTACATCCACGAGGAGATGGGATTTGCGGTTGGCGAGCCACGTCGAGGGTGCGAAACGAGTGTTCGAGACCGCCTTGAACGGTGGGAGGCGATAGGGTGATAAAGCTGAACAAACCGGCAAAGACGGTGATGCCGGGAACTGCCGCCGCCGTGGTTGCTGCTCTGCCGTTGGCGGCACGAACCGTTCTGGTGGACCGTTGGCGCTGAATCTTCCCCTTGGTGGTGGTTGCCGTTGCGGCGCGTGCAGGTACACAGTGGGCGCGGCACCCTATGTCGCCTACACCTGCCACTGCCGCGAATGTCAGAAACTGACGGCCAGCGCGTTTCTGACGTGCATGCACGTGGCCGCGGAATCGCTCGACTTCTCGTCCGGTGAGCTGGCTGCAGACACACGGGTTGCAGATTCAGGGAATACCCTCACAACCTATTTCTGCGGCGATTGCGGCTCTACGCTTTTCATTCACAACAGCGCGCGCCCGCGCGTTCGCACCGTGCACGTTGGCACCCTAGATCACCCTGAGGACATCGATGTGGATGCTCACATCTGGATGAAGCGCAAACTGCCGTGGGTGATACTGCCTCGCGGCCATCGTCTTTTCGACGGTCCTGGCGACTGGGCGAGGGATTACGCGGACGATCCGACGCGGTATGGTGAATAGCATGCCTATGTCATCCATGGCGGAGCTTCCCGATGCGCTCTGACAAGCAGACCAAGCCGTGATCGAAACCGAGCGCCTGAAGATAAGGTATTTCCGCGAGGACGACATCGCCCAGTACGCGCCCATCGCTGCGGACGAAGACGTCATGAAGTTCGTTGGAGGTCCTCAAACGGCAGCCCAGGCGGAGGTGTATCTGGCGGAAATGATTGACCTGGCGTCCAGGCGCGGCCTTGGCCGTTACGCGGTCGAGCTGAAGAGCGACGGGGCCTTGATCGGGTTCTGCGGGTTTCGACCGGCAGATGCCTATATCGACTTCGGCTATCGCTATGCGAAGCGCGTATGGGGACAGGGCATCGGCCTGGAAGCTGCCAGGGCGGTGCGCGCCTATGGTCTGGATGTTCTGAACATGCAGAATATGGAAGCCGGGGCTGCGGTTGCCAACGAGGCCTCGATCAGAATTCTGGAACAGCTTGGATTTCGATATCGCGAGGAACTGGTGTTCGATGGATATCCCGCCGTCAGATACCGCGACACGCAGGCGGTGTAACGTTCGAAGACTGGCGCGCCACCGGCAGCGGGTGTGTGCGGGTGTTGCCCTCTTCGTAGCCGCTTTTGGCGTGTCTCCGGCGTTCTCCGCGGCGCTGACGCCAGAACCCGACAGCAGCACCTACAACTTTGTCACGCACTATCGCGTCGTCATCAACGCGCCGCGCGCAGACGTGTGGCCCGTGCTGGTTGATCTGAAATCCTGGATGTACGAGTTCGAGCTGGCCACCCTGTCGGGACAGCCCGGCCAGGAAGGCCAGGTGCTGCGGCTGTATGCGGGCCAGGATTTCAAAGTTCAGGTGCTCAGGGTGGTGCCCGACGAATTGCTGGTGCTGGCAAACCTGCCGATGACGTTCGAAGATGAATTCGTCACCGGTATCGGTGTCATGACCTTACATGAGACAGACAGCGGCACTGAGGTGGCTCTGACCATGTCGAGGCGCTACACGTGGAACGGTGAGGGAGACAATCCCCTGCGCGTAACCCGAAGCTCTGCGGCGTTTCAGGATCGCACGCGCGCCATGTGGCAGGACCGGTTTCTGGAGCGTCTGAAGATGCTGGCGGAAAGCAAGCCGGCGGTTGTCAGCGAGCGTGCTGGTGGCTGCTTTTGAACGCACGTCGCTCAACGGTACACAAGGAGAAACATGCCTGACCCACAACCCAGATCACTCAGCTCAGCGTTCGATGCCCTTACCTTCGCCCCAGCGCGAACCCCCGCTTCGCAGGACCTGCAGGCGGCATTCTGCGAGCTGGCCGCTTACCGGGATGGCGCGGTGTTTCTCGGCCACTGGGCCGGCCAGAGCGAGTGGGAGATTCATCGCGCAGGCGACGAAATTGTCATGGTGGTGGAAGGGCGCACCACTCTCACCCTGCTGATTGGGGGTGAAGAGCTGTCGCACACGCTCACTGCTGGTGAGCTCATCGTGGTGCCTCAGGGGACCTGGCACAGTTTTCACACCCCAGAAGCCGTGAAGGTCATGACGGTGACGCCCCAACCCACAGAGCACTCCATCAGCCGGCCGGAATAAACGAGCGCATGACCGTTCGCCTCGCCACCCACCGCAGGATCGTTCTGTTGCTGGCGGTGCTGGTGTATGGGTGTACGGGTCCGAAGGCGGCGCAGCGGTGCCTCGAATCGCCGGACAACATGCTTTATCAAACCCGGTTTTCGCTAACCGGATATGCCTGCCGTCCGGCCCGCAATGAATGCGAGAAGGGGTTTATTCAGAACCTGCACGGTGAAAACGAGTGCGAAGCCAATGCCTCCTGCAGCTTTGAGGGTGGTGGTTGTTACTGCCCGCCCTTTGCGCATTGCGTCTGCGGCGGCGGCCCGCCGCCGACCTGCGTACCCGTCCAGCGTTGACCGTTTTCGTTCGAAGCTGTGCACCACTACCTCACAGGTAATTGTTGCTACGACGACACGGGGCACAATGAGGGCATGAGTTATCTGATCACGGGGTTGTTCGTTGTTGCGGGGGTCATCAATCTGGCGCCTCTCTCGGGTGTATTGTCCGTGGAGCAGCTCAGCAGGCTCTACCAGGTGGAGGCGATCCCTGCGGATATGGCCCTGCTGCTGCGCCATCGAGCGGTGCTCTTCGGCATAGTGGGTTCGATTCTCATCGCGGCGGGATTTGTCTCCAGCCTGCGTCTGGTTGCGTTCGTCGCCGGGTTGGTCAGCATGATCTCGTTCATACTGCTTGTCTTTGCAACGAAGAATGGCAATCCGAGCCTCATACAGATTGCGTGGATCGATGTTGGTGCCACCATCGCGCTTCTGGCTGGTTTCGGTGTCCACCTCGCAACCAGTAGCCAGTGAGCAGGAAAACTCCGTGATCCTGATTGCCACCGCCGATGAGCACGCGCACCATTTCCACTTGCTTGAGACATGGTTTGCCGGTGAATGGGGTGAGCTTGACAGCCTGACGCACCCGGACGGTTTATACCCACCACCTCTTGTGGCCGTTGATGAGAATGACGAGCTTCTGGGTGGCCTTGCGTTCACGCAGGCGGACGTGCCCGCTGGTGACGACGCCGGGATCTGGATCAACGCAGTTTTTGTACGGCCGAACTCTCGCGGTGATGGTATTGCGGGTAGACTCGTTGAGGCTGCGGAAGCCATTGCCAGCAGACACGGTATCGCTACCCTGTTTGTGTTCACCGATGTTCCGCAGTTGTACGCGAAGCGTGGGTGGACCGTACGAGCTACCCACGGCCAGTCAACCATTCTCGCGCGCGAGCTGACCGGTAACGCGCGTGGGTTCGTCCCGGGAGAAGGCGGCGTGGAAACACAACCCGAGATTCGAGCTTATCAACCGTCGGATGAAGCCGGCGTAGTGCACCTGTGGCAGCTCGTGTTTCCTGACGAACCAGAATGGAACGAATCTCTTTCACTGATCCACCAGAAGCTCACGACGCAACCAGACCTGTTTTTCGTCTGCGTGGCGGACGGAGACATCGTCGGCACGGCGATCGCCGGCTACGACGGCGTTCGCGGGTGGGTTCACAAAGTAGCGACGCATCCCGGGTATCGCGGCAGGCACATAGGCCGTCTGCTGATGGCAACGGCGGAGTCTGCACTTGCCGAACGGGGCTGCGTGAAATTGAATCTCCAGGTGCGTGCAGGCAACGCCAACGCGGTTGGATTTTACCAATCGGTTGGCTATCAGGAGGAGGCGCGTGTCAGCATGAGCAAGCGTCTGGCACCGGGCGGCGCTGGCGAGTGACAGGAAAGCGATGAACAGCACCTCAAACCGTTCTCTGGCGACAGCGTCATGGATCTTTGTCGTCGTGGCCGCTATCGCCGCGATTCAGGGCCTGGCCGACGGCCTTCCGAGACACGGGGTTGACCCGACGTGGCCGGATCATGCGCGGTTTCATGTTGCCTGGGCGACGTTCAGCAAGGTGGGTTTCTGTCTCATGACAGCCGCGGTGGCGCGCATACCGTTACGCCGTGCTGAACGCTGGAGCTGGTGGGCGCTGGCTGCGTTTGTGGTGCTTGGAATGTACTCTTTGATGCCCGCGGCAATCTGGCAGGGTAGTGGCCCTCAGGAGGTGTTCTACGTTCCTCTGGCGCTCACGTTTGTTGCCTTGCTGGTGGCGCTGGGTCTCAGCTGGAGAGTTGGTTTTCCGCCGGCTCAGAACGATGCGTAGGGAGCGGTTCGCGTTGATGCACGTCGACCGGTGAACAGATTTTGTCTAAACAGGAGCAGCATACATGATTGGATACATCACCCTCGGCGCTAACGACCTGGCGGCATCCGCGAGCTTTTACGACGACCTGTTTGCCGTGTGCGGTGCCACCAGAATCATGGATATGGGCACGTTCATTCTCTGGGGAACCTCGCTCGAAGACTCCGCCCTGGCTTTGACCAAGCCTTACGACGGCAACGAAGCCACCGTCGGTAACGGTGTGATGGTTGCTATTCGCGCGAAGTCCCAGGAGGAAGTTGATGCGATTTATCGCAAAGCGCTGGAGCTTGGTGGTGCCGACGAAGGCGCGCCGGGGCCGCGGGGAGATGGCTTTTACGCAGGCTATTTCAGAGACCTCGAAGGCAACAAGCTCAACGCGTTTTTCATGGGCTAGAAACCAGTGGCGGTGAAACTACGTAGATTCCACAGGTGATGCACCGGGCGGTCCACCCGTAACGTAGCCGGTGCGACACCTGCGAGGCTGAAATCCCAGATACCCCAATCTCTCCAGGCCAGAGTGGTGTGACGGCGGGAGAGACCGCTATTGGCCAGAAGCCAACAAGTCACGGGCCGACGAGCTACGTAGCCCAGGTATTCGTCTCGAGATCGAACCTGGGATACTCATGCACTTGCTCTACCGCTTCGCGAAATCCGTCGACGAAACTTGCCTGTTCCCTATCCCAAACAAGCTTATAAACAGGGATGCCTTCAATCATCGCCTTAAAGTTCTTTAGAAACTGGTCTGAAGTCTCTTTATCGTCAACGTCTGATCGCATACTGCGGTACTGAGCTTGAAAGCTAAAGAAAAGCGACATCACGTAGTTGCGGAGCTTGGCATATTCTCCGGGTGCAAGGTTTTCTGGCGTTTTGGTGTCAAGGACAAGTTGATAGATACGCTGTAGCTCAGGATCCCGGGCAGATTCCAGGTTGTACGTACCAAGATACAGATCTAATTCGCGCGACGATTGGGCCGCAACCATCCTTCGCTGCTCATCTAGTGCGCGCGTGTTTGCTTCGACCGCTTCCTTGCTGTGTTTTACCTGAACTGCGAGGTAAATGATCGTACCGAAAACGGCGATAGCGCCCAGGAAGTCACCTAGATTTCCAAGCAATTCGGCGATTTCTAAACCCGTCAATGTAAGCCCCCTCTCTCACACTATGGGGTTAACTTTTCGAACAAGACACGAAGAGTCAAGCGCTAAAACACTTTGAACTGGCTTCACACGAAAGTTAGCGAGTGTCTCCGGGTCGGAAAGAGACTTTCGCTAACGATATTCTCAAGGTCGACTATCGGCCAACAGCGGACCCTCGCGTATCACACGCAGGGCCTGCAGGCCTTTAGTGAGAGAAGGCAGCTATTCGAGTCGCCAAATTATCTCGTATGTTCATATGAAACAGGCTGTAGTCATATATGTGCATGCTTGTTCCGAACATTCGATGGGGAAAGGCTTCCGAACGCAATTCCATGATCGCAAGCGATCCGTCATCAACGCACTTAGCACCCGCAACGCCAACCTCAACAGGCATGGCTTCGTAGTCTTCGCCTTCCTCAGCTAGACCTAGCGAAGGAAAGCCGATCGCGCCCATATTTAGTTCATGGGCCACATAGTCGCCGCCATCGCGCCAATTAAGAGGATTGGTGCACAGAAGTTTTTCATCCGCGCCAACGCCCCCAAAAGCGCCACCACTTTCACTCTCCATCGCGTTCCAGCCGATTGCACACTTTGTTTGAGTTGGGCTGTTGCATGCAGGCAGAGAGGCGAGCTCTGGATATGTCACCGAAAACCCTATTAGGTAGGCCGCGATCAATCGATCCTTTAAGGGCGTACCTGTCACCTTATCTCGTACTAGTTGCGTCGCATGTCGGGTGCCTTGTGAATGACCGGCAACGATAAAAGGTTGATCTGGATTGATGCGAGATAGAAACGAATCGAAAGCCGCAACGACGTCGGCGTAGGCAAGTGCGACTGCTTTCTCGCTGTTGTCACCTCGATCTATAAATGAGAAGAACGTCGCCTGTCGGTATCGTGGGGCGTAAATGTCACAGCAGCCGCTAAACACGCTGGCTTGATGACGCAGGATCCGTTCATCGACGATCCAATTTGCGTCGGCGTCATCCAGAGGTTGATTCCATGTTTTTCCGAAATAGGACGTAGGGTGCACGAAGAACACCGCTACGCCGGTATCTTCACGTACCGCTCCTTCTGGCATCTGATCTGAAGGATCCTGCTTGGTGGGTAATCCAGCCCAGTATTGATCATCGCTATAGTCAGGCGGGTTGGGTGTCGCCATCTGCTCGAAGTCTTGCTCAGGTGCCATTTGGATACCCATGAGGTAGACAAAGATCGATTGTTGGAAGGTGAATCCCAGTATGACTAGGATCACCAATACGACAGCGATACCGATCAGAATTTTTTTCATAACGGTCTCTTAAGCTTGCGGCCTCATGATGCAGCGTCGCTGGGTTCGGTGTGGGCATAGTCAGCAAGAACCTTAGCGAGCTCCTTGGGATTCGAATTCATCGGCATGTGACCGCACTGCAATTCATGCCGGATTGGTACGCCGGATCTTTCTGCCATCCAACGCTGGTAGTTGGTCGTCATTGCGTGGTCGTTAGTACAAAGTACGTAGCTCTTGGGGATCTTGTTGAACCCACTTTTTAGCTTCAGCTTGGTCAATCCTGGTCGCAACGGCTCATTAACCACTAGCCCTGCAAACTGACGCTCACTTTCATCGTCGCAATCATGAAAGAGTGCGTCATGCCAAACGCTTCGGTGCAGGGATAGGTATCCGAGGAAAGGGTTAGGGCGAACACCAGGACCTAGCTTCGATTCCTTATCCCCCAGCGCAAGCATAGCGAGCCTTTCACCTTCAACAGGTACCAAGGCCGCAAGATATACAAGCTCGTCAAAAGACTCGGGTGAGTGACCGGCTGCAGCTGTGACCACGAACCCGCCAGCAGAATGACCAACCAAAATCACACGATCTTCGATTTCCCTGGCGGCTTTGGCTAGATGCTCTGAGTAGTCAGCGAGCGATACTGACCAGAGCGCACCACTGTTTGGTTCATGGCCCGGAAGAGTGATCGATTTGTAGCTAACCCCAAGCGCATCCAATTCAGGCAATAGTCGATCCCAAGCCCAGCTCCCAGCCCAACCGCCGTGCACAAGCAGCAAAGTTGCCATGCTCGAATACTCCCTTATTCATAGGACCATCTTATGTTGCTAATACAGTTTTGTGTATGCACAGCTTCGATCTGAGGATCGTGGGAACGTCGCCTTTGGGTCGAAATCGGCCGTTCACCAAGAAGAAATCCTGCAGCGCCGTCACGTTTCTCGCTGGCACAATGTGATCATTCCAGTGATTTTGGTACCACGCCCGCTGGATCAGGAATACGGCCCATCTGCTGCAGCGCCAGCAACGTGTCCGTGATACCCACCTGGTGGAAGACCTTCCCGTCTCTCACTTTCATGATGACAATTTCGTCGTATTTCACCGGCTTGTGCGTCGCAGGGACAGACCCCCAGTCACCTACCTGTATGCCCGAGATCGTGAAATGAAGAACGATGCGGTCTTCGTCGGCAATGATCTCGTGCACGGTCTCGGTGAATCCGGAGAACGTGCGATGGGCAGATCTGACCATCTCCTCAATCTGATCACGCCCTCGACGCACCACCCTGGGTGAATAGTCGGCGACGAAGTCTTCCGCGAAGCACTCCGGGATCAACGCAAAATTCTGCTTGTTCCAGATTTCCGCGTTGATGCGAAGGCCCAGGGCTTTGTTCTGTTCTGTGAGACCTGGCATGGCTGAAACTCCTCGGGAATGGCGGCGAAGTTTAACGTGTGCGGGCGGGTGCTTCCGGCGTCGCTTCTGCGACACGCTCCAATACGTATTCGACGGGATTCTGATCAACGGCGTGATTCGAATTCCAGATCTGCGGAAAGAGCACACCCTGCCCGCCTCGCTGGCGGAAGCGATCGATGTTGTCGTCGAAGTCGTCGATCAGGCATGCGTTGGCGTGTGCCAGGCGATGCTTGTGGCTTGTCAGGATGAAGTCCTGGAAATCGTTGCCGAAGCGGTCCTGAAGCCAGTGGAGCTTGCCGGAAAGGCAGGAGGGCGAACGGGTAGTTGCCGTGCAGAAGACGACATGGCCAATTGCGCTCAAGCGGTTGTAAAGCTCGTCGAACCATGGGAACGGTTCCAGCTGGATCCAGAACGACTCCCCCAGTTCGCCCAGCCGGTCCAGGAAAGGGTCCAGCTCGATACCCATCACTTTGTAGGGCAGAAACTCTCCCCGGTGGTGTGCCGCCCAACGGGTAAGCACCTCGTCTGGATTGTGATCATGGGCTGCTATGGCCCCACGAATGAAATCCACGCAGACGCCGTCCAGATCCAGGTAGAGCTCGCGCTGCATGGCTAACCCCTCTCACCGGCAAGGGATGCAAAACCGCGATCCACGCGGTTTGATCTAAACGACTCCAGACGCTCGAAATCCAGCGTATAGGTGCGGATGTGGTCATCGCCGTTCCCGGCAAAGAAACTCTCTCCGTTCGGGCGGGGATCTGCAAAACCGGAAACGCCGGCGGCGGGAAGGCCTTCGAATTCACACGGGTGCGCCCAGTCGCAGACGCCGACGTACGCGGCATACTCGTAAGCCCTGGCTATCATCATGTGCTGCCAGAGGCGCCGGGCTTTGTCGGGATCTTCTCGCTGAGTGATCGAGAACGAAGGAATCAGCAGCACGTCCGGTTCACATCCGAGGAGCGCGAACGATTCCGAAAACCACATGTCCGCGCAGATCATTACCGCAAAGGTTCTGCCCGCTACCTCGAAGGTGCCAGAGGTTTTACCGCGGGAAACACCGGCACCGTTTTCCGCACCATAGGGTCTGAATTTTTCGTAGCGCGAGACGATTTTGCCGCTCTGGTCCACCACCAGGCCGGCGTTGAGCTTGCCGTCCGGTGCGGGTGCGTACGCCGAACCTCCAACGACGTGGCACCGGTTTTCCATCGCGATGGATCTCATGGCCGCTTCGTAGGTTGCCGGGCTCGCGTTACAGGCAATGAGCTCTGGCAGTACCAGGACATCACACGTGGGTGTGGGCAACGCTTGAAACAGCACATCCAGGTCTGTTTCGAGATCGCCCGTACGCACGGCAGGTTGCACCAGCGAGACGCGAAGCTTCGTGGCTTTGTCCGATGGCTCCGGATGCGCGTTGCGCACCAGACGTCTTGCGGTGCTGTACGACTCTCCGGTACGAGCCATTCTGGCGCGGACGCGCCGCTTGAAAGAATTGCGTTCAGTCATCTATCTCCCCAACCACCGGATAAGACCCCCCAGCAGAGTCAACCCGCGGTTAGATTGACGATGATTCCTCCGAGGACAGGGCCCCCTTTGCCTCTTTGGTCAGCCTCGCTGGGGAGCGGCCTGATCGAGGTTGGGCGTGGAGTGCGCAAACCGACTATGCACCAAACGCTGCGCGCGCGCAAAGCGCCTTGAAGCTCTAGCGCTCGCGTGACGCGAGCACGCGCTTGAGCCGGTCGAGCGCCTGACAAAAGATCACGTGCCAGCTTTCGTCGACGTGGGCGCTGAGAGGTTGCCAGAAGAACCGGAAGTCATGACCGCCGTCGTCTTCGGTGCGATGCACCCACCTGTCGGCCAGATTCCCGGCTTCGCAGACAAACGCATGCCAGACCTGCATGGGGGGACCCACCTCGAACGTTCCCAGTGAGCGCACAACGGCTGCGTGGGTGATACCAGCTTCTTCGGCAAGTTCGCGCAGCGCAGCGGCTTGAGGAGACTCGCCATGTTCTATGGTGCCTTTCACAAGCTGCCTGCCGGCAAGCGGATGCTGAAAGGCCAGAATTTCCAGGCTGCCATCTTCGGCCCTGCGAAGGACAACGGGACAAGCTTTGTGCGGCGCGGCCATCTTCACTCGCTAAGGTTGAGATCTGTCAGAGCGACAGAAACGAAATACACCAAGCCATTGCTCGAAGGTCAGGTTCGCAGGCATGTCGTCCACGCTGAAGCGCAGATCAGTCGCCAGGCGGCGAAGCTGGATTTTGCTCAACTTCGACCTCAGCGTCTTTGCCAGGGGCATGTTGCGATTGAACGCGTCTTCAATGAGATCGATATAGGCCTGCATTTCGTGCCGGTGAATGATGGCGCGCCCGCGATGGCTCATGTGAAGAAACACCGACTCGACGGAAGGTGGCGGATCAAACTCCGCCTTCTTCAGGCGAGCGACAATTTCCAGATGCCAGACCGGTTTCAGCCGCAGGGACCACAGCGTTTCCTTGCCGTACGGAAGACCGCACATCCGGTTTGCCAGCTCACGCTGCACAACCAGCCAGGCATCCCTGGGCGGTCGGGCGTCGCCACTGAGTTTGCGAATAATCTCCGTGGTCCGCGCGAAAGGGACGTTGCCTATCACCGAGTATGGCTCAGCCGGCAGATCGAACGCGAGAAAGTCTGCGGAGATGACTTGCAGGTTTGCGCCTTGACGGCGGCGCAGCCCGGCTGCCAGATGCCTGTCCAGCTCCACGGCAATCACCTTCCCGACAGCCTGGGTGAGCGGTTTTGTGAGCGCACCGCGCCCGGGTCCAATCTCAACGACGAGGTCGGACTTCGATAGCGACGTTGCTTGAACCAGCCGGGCCGCAGGTGCGTCCCGTAGAAAGTGTTGAGATAGCTCAGCCCGTCTGCGCCGTGTCGGACGCGCTCGCCCGGACACGGAAGAATGTCACCATGAAATTCATGGTGCGATTCTAGACAGTGGTCTCGTGATGAGGCAAGGCGGCGCTAGAGTTATGCCAGACTTCCCAGCACCTCTTCCGTATGTTCACCCAGCCGCGGAGCCGGACGACTGATGGCCCATGGCGATGCCGGCAGCTTGTAGGGCGCACCGGGGTAGCGCAGGGTCAGGGCCTGCGGGGGGTGATGAACGGGAACCTGGAACCCCCGCGCCTTGAAGTGCTCGTCTTCAAAAGCTTCCTCGGGGGTGTTGATGGCGCCCACCGCCAGCCCTGCGTTCTGGCAGCCAATGAAGAACTCGTGGGCGCCCACCTTGGTGGCGATGAGCTGCAGAGCTTCGCGACCGGCAGCGAAGATGGTGGTAACCGTATCATCCTGGCCGAGAAGAGACAGATCGAAAGGCCCTTCCCAGTCAGCGCCCATCTCCAGAAACACCACCTCCGGAAACTCCGGTTCCAGCGCGAGCTCGCGTACCCACGCCAGGAGATTTGCAAACTCTTTCGGGAAGCGGGGCGGCACGCCGGTGTTCACATAGCGCCCGTCAGCGCACAGCATCTGGGTTTCACCCGTGGGATTGATGGCGGCATGTCGGCCGGTCTGCCGCTGCACCTCGCCACCGTTGACGTGGTGGGTGTAGGTGGCCGCTTCGGTGGTGACGTTCAACGCCGCCGTGATAGAGACGTCGATGAACTGGCCCCGGCCGGTCTGGTGACGCGCCAGCAGCGCAGTCAACAAACTCATGAAGGCGAAGTGCGAACCCGTGTGAAAGGCCTGATTCCCCCAGCCACGCACCGGCGGCAGCTCGTGGTTGTCGTAACCGCAGCTCCACGGCGGACCGCCAGCGGCCATCAGTGTGAGGTCCGTGGCGGGTAAATCACTGGCCGGCTCCTCGCGACCGTAGGGTGTCACCGCGATATGGATGAGGCGGGGATTGATGGCGGCGAGGTCTGCATAGTCCAGGCGCAGGCCCGCCAGGCGTTGGGTAGGCTGAGCTTCCAGCAGCACGTCAGCGTCTGCTATGAGGCGGCGAAACGCGGTCTGGTGTGCTGCTTCGTCCAGATCCAGCACCACGCCGCGCTTGCTGGTGTTGTAGTGCCAGAAGTACAGACTCTGATCGGGATCGGGCGTGTCGTTCAGAAAGGGGGGCAGATGTCGCGTCGCGTCCCCACCGGGTGGCTCCACGAGAATTACGTCGGCGCCCATGTCACCCATGAGTTTACCGGCGAAGGCCACTTTCTCGTCCGCCAGCTCTATCACGCGCACGCCCGCCAGCGCGGTCACAGCACACCCTCCTCGTAGAGCGTATCGATGGTTGCATCATCGTAGTCGAGCAGCCGTTTGAGGATCTCGCGTGTGTGCTCCCCAAGACATGGCCCGCCGCGGGCGGACGCCCAGTCGGTGTCAGAAAAGTGCACGGGCTGTCCGTCCACGGTGACTTCCCCCATGGCGCTGTGCGGCACCGTTGGCCACAAGCCGAAGGCAGCCGTGGTGGGATCCTGTCCGATGCGTTCGGCGGGTTTCTGCACGGCAGCGACGGGTACGGGCAGGTCTCGCAGCCGCGCTTCCAGCTCGAATTTGTCCTGCAGCTGGGTCCACTCGGCCAGGTGCTCGTCCAGCGCATCCTGCCGTTCCAGGCGCATGGCTTCAGCGGCAAAAGATGCGGTCCAGGGCGCGTCGATAACAGCTGCCAGCGCCTGCCAGTCGGCATCGTCGCGACAGGCGATGGCAATCCAGTGATCGTGGCCCAGGCACGGATAGATGCCGTGGGGTGCCATGGGGGCAAACTGGCTGCGGTTGGCATCCACGGTCTGTTCCCGCAGGCCGCGTCCGTTGGCGGTCCAGTCGAGCAGTGCCGGGCCGTTCAGCGTCAGGGCAGCTTCAGTGCAGGCAAGGTCCACCCACTGGCCTTCGCCGGTGTTCGCCCGGTGCAGCAGTGCCAGCATGATGGCCATGGCCATGTAGTAGCCGCCGGTATGATCCATGTAGCTGTAACCCCAGCCGGCTGGCGGCTGGTCGGGCAGGGCGGAGGTGTGCGTCAGCCCCGACACCGCCTGCACGATGGGGCCCCAGGTTTTGTAACGGCTGTAAGGGCCGCGGTGTCCGAAGCCGCAGTTGGAGACGTACACGATGTCGGGCTTGATGGCCTGCAGTTGCTCGTAGCCGAAGCCCCAGCGTTCCAGCACACCGGCGGCAAAATTCTCTGTGACCGCGTCGCACTGACGTATCAGTTCCGTGAGGATCTCGCGGGCCTTCTCCGTACGCAGGTTGAGGGTAATGCCGAGCTTGTCGGTGTTGTGCTGATTGAAACCGGCGCCATGGTCGAGGCCGCTCTGACCCGGCTTGAACGGCGCGTTGCCGCGTAGAATGTCCCAGCGCCCCTGGCGCACCGGGTCTTCGATGCGGATCACCTCGGCGCCGAAAGCTGCGAGCCACTTGGTAGCACCGGCGCCAGCGAGCTGCCCGGTGAAATCGCAGATGCGATAGTGGCCCAGCGCCGCCGCCATATCAGTAGTCCATGGGGGCGATGATGCTGCTGATGGTGGACGGCACCACGATGTATTCGTACGGGATGAAGACCGAGACGTTCAGCGAACCCTGGCGCGCCCAGCGCACGGGCTGGTCGAGGCCGGTAACCACCACGCGATAGTCGTCGCCGAGGGCTGCTTTCACAGCGCGTACGTCCGCGGCAAAGAGGTCGAGGATGGCGCCCCGGTACTGCTCGGGATTGACGATACTCACCTCCACATCGGTGTCCACCTCCACCAGCGTACGGCCGGTCATGGTCAACTCGGCGACGAATCGCTTCAGGCTCGCAACCAGCGCTTCGCCGTCTGCGTTGTCCGGTATGGCTGCCTTCACGCGAAAGTTGGTCTGGCTGGTGTCGGGCCGGACGCCGCTGGCGAGTTGCACCCGGTGGTTCGACGCGCTGAGGGGGATTACAAAGCCACTGTCCGTCACCAGGCTCAGCTCGACGTTGCGGTTACGGGCAGCCTGCTTGATGGCGGCCAGCAGCGTTGCGTGTATCTCGCTTTCGCGCTGGTCCTCTTCGCGGGCGTCGTTGGTGATGAGCACACGCAGCAGCAGATTGTCACCGCGGCGCAACAGGCGCTGGCCCGGTGGACTGTCCTGAACCCGGGAAGCGCTCACCACGATCTCTTCGATGATTTCTGCCGACACCGGCGCCGTCAGCGACGCCGCAAGGCATCCCAGGACGACTGCTTGTAGGTAGTGGATCATCCGGCTGAGCTGTTCAGCTCGGCCACGCGGGGATCGTTCGGAAACATCCACTCTTCGCCGATCACCTGAGCTACTCGCAGCTCCTCGGGAATGTTCTCAATGCCTATCAGCCGGTCTGCAAACTGGTTCCAGTGGTAGATGCGGGCTTCCTGATAGCTCAGCGGCACACCCTTGAAACCGTAGCTTTCCACCGATTTCTGGATCCACTCGCCGAACTCGGTATCTTCCAGCAGCACCGGCGACAGCGCTTCGCCATCGTTCTGCGTCCACATGTCGGGCTTTTCGCCGTCGCCCCAGTCGGGTGCGAAGGTGAACGTCTCGAGGCGGCATTTGTTGATGCCGTTGGGCCAGAAGAGCAGCGGCGGAATGGCCCGTTCGCTCAGTGGCGACACCCAGTTTGGAAACACGCCATAAGATTGGGTGCAGGTGCGGCCGATTTCACCGACGGTGTCGATCTCGTTCCACACCTTGCGCTCTTCCCAGGTGTTCAGGGAACCGTCGGCGCGCTTCGGACGCGGCGCCACCATGCGCCCGTGACCCTGGGAATAGAACGTGTTCACGTTGCGCCGGTCGTCCAGCATCGGCGACACGGTTTTCGGATGAATGCTGCGCACATGGTAGACCTCGGTGTTGGCCTCCATGGCAATCTTCCAGTTGCAGTTCAAATCCCAGATGTGTCTTGCCGCCAGGCGGCAGTTGCCGAACTGAAACTCTTCCCACTCGTCGGCGACCGGTCCCAGCCAGTCCAGCAGCGAGGGTGCGTCCGGGTCGAAATTCACCCAGATGAGATTGCCGAAGCGCTCGCAACGGACGCGGTTCAAACCACGACAGGAAAAGTCGAGGTCGCGGAAGTCTTCGGGATCGCGCACGGCGATCAGGTCGCCCTGATGCGAGTAGGTCCAGCCGTGGTATTTGCAGATCAGGCGCGGGCGCTGACCTCTCTGATCAGTAACAATCGGCGCGCCCCGGTGGCTGCAGGTGTTGTAGAACGCATTCACGCTGCCGTCGTCCGCATGCACGATCACCACGGGCTGACCGGCGTTCTCCCAGAGCATGAAGCAGCCCGGATCGGGAATCTCGTCGATGTGGGCGGCGAACAGCCATGATTTGCGCCAGATGTGCTGTTTTTCCAGTTCGAAGAAACGCGCATCGGTATAGCGCCCGCCCGGCAGGTCCGGCAGGGACGGAAAACCGGCCGGTGGTGTCTTGCGGTCGGCTTCGTATTCCATGAGCTGGCGCAGGGTGTTGATCTGCTGGGGGTCCACTCGTTCTCTCCACGTCGTTCTCCCGCTGGTTTTTATACTGGATCGGGTGCGGCGGCGCCACACGACAACCGCCCCGGTATACTCATCGTTTAACCATCCGGGGGAGATCATGACTACAAGCTACGAGACGATCGAGGTGACACACGAAGCCGGTGTCGACACCCTCACGCTCAACCGTCCCGAGGCGTTGAACGCCATCAATACACAGATGGTCACCGATCTGCGGGCGTACTTTTCCGGCCTCATGGAAAACACCGATACCCGTGTGGTGGTGATGCGTGGTGCCGGCCGGGCCTTCTGTGCCGGGCTCGATATCAAGCAGGCCGGTAACTCACAGGACAGCTCGGGTCACCGGCCGGTGGGGGCCGGCTGGGGGTTTCAGGGGTACCTGGCTGACGTCTACATCCTCATGCGGCGCTGTCCGCAGCCCATAGTGAGCCTGGTTCAGGGGCCCGCCTGCGGCGGGGGTTTTGCCTTCGTGCTGGCGTCAGACATCCGCATTGCCGCCGACAACGTACGCATGAATGCTGCCTTCATTCGCATCGGGCTCTCAGCGTGCGACATGGGCACGTCCTATTTTCTGCCACGGCTGGTCGGCACGTCGCTCGCGTCCGAGCTGATGTTGACCGGCAAGTTCATCAACGCCGAGCGGGCGCTGTCGAGCGGTCTGGTGTCAGAGGTGGTGCCGCTGGAGCAGTTGGAGGGCGCCGCCGCGCCCTACGTGCGGGACATGCTGACCACGTCGCCGATGGGGCTGCGCCTCACGAAGGAGGGTCTCAACATGGCGGTGGATGCAGGGGGACTTGAAGCCGCCATGGCGATCGAGAACCGCAATCAGATCCTCTGCTCACGCACGGACGATGCAAAAGAGGGCATGCAGGCGTTCCTCGAGAAACGGGATCCCGTGTATACGGGGCGTTGACCGTGTCGACGGGCGCGGCCGCTGGCAGTGTCCCGAATTCACGAGAATTTTACGAAGCTGTCACAGCATCGTCACGGTGATGGCCGTATCTTAGATCGTGCACCTGGAGCGGTTGGTTCTCTCCCCTCCCCTCCCCGATCCACCGCTCCAGGGCATTTCCCCTCTTCAGTCCGGCAGACCCAGCACCCGTTTGGCGATGATGTTCTGCTGTACCTCGTTGGTGCCTCCGTAGATGGTGACCGCGCGGTCGCGCAGCCAGGCCCGCGTAGATTCCAGCTCGTCTTCAGAGAACGCGTCGCCTTCCCATCCCAGACCGGCGGTGCCGCGCAGCTGGGCCCTCAGCTGTGAACCTTCTTTGGCGAGGGAAGACCCCACCATCTTGAAGATGGAGGTTGCCGCACCCGGCGCGCCGGTGGCTTTGCTTTCGGCCAGCACGCGCCGTGTGGTCAGGCCCAGGGCCTTTTCCTGTATGACGTGCTTGATCACGTCGGTGCGCGCAGCCGGGTCGGCGATGCGGCCGCTGCCATCCTCGCCCACGTACTTCTTGGCTATGGCGGCGTACGGGTTCAGTGCAGCTTTTTTCTTCTTGGGGGCAGGGCGGGAGGCGCCGTTGCGTTCGTACTGCAGCAGGCGTTTGCCCACCGTCCAGCCTTTGTTCAGCTCGCCCACCAGGTCGTCGCGGCTGGCGATGGCGTTGTCGAAAAAGGTCTCGCAGAAGGGCGAGGATCCGGAAATGAGCTTGATCGGTTTTACGGTGACGCCCGGCTGGTCCATCGGCAGCAGCACGAAGCTGATGCCGTCGTGTTTGGGCGCGTCGGGATCGGTGCGTACCAGCGCAAACATCCAGTTGGCGTGCTGGGCGCCCGACGTCCAGATTTTCTGACCGTTGAGAACAAAGTTGTCCCCGTCCAGCACGGCCTTGGTCTGAAGACCCGCGAGGTCGGAGCCTGCGCCGGGCTCGGAATAGCCCTGGCACCACTGCGCTTCGCCCGTGACGATCTTGGGGATGTGGCGCTGTTTCTGCTCGTCGGTACCAAACTCGAGCAGGGTCGGCCCGATCATAGTGAGGCCCATGCCCGCCTGCGGTGGCAACGCCTTGATACGTGCCATCTCCTCCTGCAGCACGCGCACCTCGGCGCCACGCAGGCCTCCGCCGCCGTACTCCGTCGGCCATGTCGGCGCGGTCCAGCCGCGCGTCGCAGCGGCGTCGCGCCAGGCCAGGGCATCGTCACTCTGATACAGCTCGTAGGCGTCTTCGAAATGGACGGCACCCAGGCGCATGCTTTCGGGGCAATGGCTTTCTATCCAGTCGCGGGCTTCTTCGCGGAACTTGTCGAGATCCATGCTGCTCACCTTTTGATGTAGATCATTAAACCGGTCAAGTATCGCCGAATGCGCAGGCAGCTGCCAGGGTGGTCGGACAGGGTCGGTCAGCGCAGCACGTGCAGAAAGTGCAGATGTTTCTCGTACTGCTCCAGCAGATCGTGCACAACCTGTTCCTGGGTCCAGCCCATGACGTCGTAGTCCTGGCTGCCTTCGTTCAGATGCACCTCGGCACGGTAGTACCCGCTGTCGCCTTCGCCGTCTTCGCCTCCCAGAGCCTCGGTGGGGGTGGCGTGGTGCCGTGCCACCACCCAGTACTGAAAGTCGATTTCATCGCCGTGCATGACGCTCATACCCACCTGCTGTCCGGCGTCGTCGATGGTGACGCGCGCCTCCAGACCGTTGTTGCGCAGCTCTTCGGCGAACTGCTCCAGCGCGCCGTGCGCCGTGTTCCGCAGGAACGTTTCCACCTGCGTTCTCTCCGGGTAGTGCAGCACGTTGCGCAGCCGTTCGCGCCAGTCGGTGGAACGGGGACCGCCAGTGGGCGCCACGCTGGTCAGGTGCAGCGTCTGACGCTTGGCATGATCTACGGACAGGGCGCGCACAAATCCCCAGATCGCTGCCAGGATCGCCAGCGAGAACGGCAGCGCGCTGGCAATGGCCGCTGTCTGCAGGGCGGAAAGCCCGCCGGCCAGCAGCAGCACCAGTGCCGACACGCCGATCATGGCCATCCAGAAAATACGCCGGGCCATCGGGGTATCGTCCCGCCCGTTCGACGAGAGCATGTTCAACACCAGTGCGCCAGAATCGGCTGAGGTGATGAAGAACACCATGACCATCAATATGGCCAGACCCGATAACACGCCAGTGAGCGGGAAGTGCTCCAGAAACTTGAACAGCGCCACCGACTCGTCCTGCTGCACGGCTGCCGCGAGATCGGTGGCACCCTGGTCCAGAATCAGCTCGATGGCTGAGTTGCCGAACACGGTCATCCACAGCAGTGTGAACAGGGTAGGGGCCGCCAGCGCGCCCACCACGAACTCGCGCAGGGTGCGCCCGCGCGATATGCGCGCGATAAACAGGCCCACAAACGGCGCCCAGCTGATCCACCAGCCCCAGTAGAAAATGGTCCAGCCGCCGAGCCAGTCGGTGGGCTCGTAGGCGTAGAGGTTGAAGGTTTTGCCGACGATGTCGGCCATGTACTCGCCCGTGTTCTGCATGAACATCTGCAGCAGATACACCGTCGGCCCGAAAGCCAGCACGCCCACGAGCAGGGCAATGGCCAGCACGATGTTGATTTCCGACAGGCGCTTGATGCCGGCGTCCAGGCCCATCACCACAGACACCGTGGCCAGGGCCGTCGTCACCAGAATCAGGGCCACCTGAACGCCGGCCGCTTTCGGTACGCCGAACAGAAAATTGAGGCCCGAGTTGATCTGCTCCACGCCGAAACCGAGCGAGGTGGCTACGCCAAAAGTGGTGCTGAGAATGGCAAACACGTCCACGACGGTGCCAATGGGGCCGTAAACCCGCTCGCCGATGATGGGGTACAGGGCAGACCGCAGTGTCAGCGGCAGCTCATGACGAAAGCCGAAGTAAGCCAGAATCACCGCAACGATGGCGTAGATGGCCCAGGCGTGCAGGCCCCAGTGAAAGAAGGTGAGTGTCATGGCTTCTTTCGCGGCCGCCACGGTACCGCCCGGTTCGTTCGGCGGGTTCAAAAAGTGCATGACTGGTTCGGCCACGCCGAAAAACATGAGACCGATACCCATGCCGGCGGCAAACAGCATGGCAAACCAGGAAATCAGGCTGTATTCCGGCTCGGCGTGGTCGGGGCCCAGCTTGATGTCGCCATAGCGCGTAATGGCAATGAAAAACGAGCTGACAAGGATGATGGCCACCACCAGCACGTAGTACCAGCTGCCGTTGACGACTATGCTGCTCTGGATGGTGCTGAACAGATTGTCGGCATAGCCGGGGGCAAGCGCCGAGCCACCAACAACCAGCACCAGCCCCAGCACGGAGCCGTAGAACACCGGCTTGTTGACGGGCGCCACGTTGCGCGGCGCATCATGGTGCGAGTTTGCATTCATCAGATCAGGTCGCTCCCCAGCGCTGTTTTGAGAGGTTCCAGCCAAGGCTCGAAGTGACGCCACTGGGCCACGCCGTCGCTGAAAATCGGTTGGCGCACCTGCTCAGAGCTGGGGGTACGCACGTTGCGTTCGGTCTCGAAATAGCGCAGGCACGCGTCCTCGAAGGGCAGCCCACAAAAGGCGAGGAGGCGACGCACTTCGCGCTCGAGATCTTCGACAACATGCTCGTGATTCACCCGGAGCACGTAGTCGGGCAGCACCCTGTCCCAGTGTGCCATGAGCTCCACATAGTTGCGGTAGTAGCGGCCGATGTCGGTGAGGTCGTAGCTGAACTCCTGCCCTTCGGCAAACAGCTGCTTGAAACCGCTGAAGCAGCACGCCATGGGTTCACGACGGGCATCGATGATTTTTGCCTGGGGCAGAATAAGCCTGATGAGCCCGACGTGGCGGAAGTTGTTGGGCATCTTGTCTACGAAGAACGGGGCGCCGGCCCGGTGGATGCGCGTGTCTTCGATGTACTCGCGGCCGAAAGCGGCGAGCTCGTCGGCGCTGAGTTCCGCCAGCGCAGCTGGATAGCCCCCGCGCCGGCGCAGTCGTTGTGACAAGGACAAGATGTTGGGCAGCTCGAGAGTGCCGTCTACCTGACTGTGCGATGACAGGATCTGTTCCAGCAGCGTGGACCCGGCGCGCGGCAATCCCAGCACAAAAATCGGGTCGGGGGCAGGGTGGCCGTGACCGTCGTGCCCTGCGAAAAGGGACGCGGTGCATACCGCGCGGGTGGCATCGAACTCTTCCTGCATGCGGTCGGCATCGTAGCGGCTATGGTTCTTCTTCAAGGCATTGCCGCGGACGTAACGATCGAAGGCCGCCGCATAGTCGCCCCGATCCTCGTATGCTTTCGCCAGGGCAAAATTGAGGTGCACGCGATCCATGTGACCGGCGTTCGGGTTACCTTCCTGCGCCTGCATGCGGTCGATCTCTTCATCCTGAAAACGATAGGTCTTCAGGTTGGCGAGGGCGTAGTGGGCTTCGCCGTGTTCCGGGTGCAGGCGTGCGGCTTCCCGGTAGGCCTGCACGGCTTCTCCGGAACGGCCGCAGGTTTTCAGCGCGTGTCCTTTCGTGGTCAGTGTCGCCGGGTCGCCGGGCACCTGCTCGAGCACCTCTTCCAGCATGGCCAGCGCCGTCTCGTAGTCGCCGGTCTGCATGCGCTCGATGGCGCACAGCGACCTGAATTGCGGATTGGTAGGATCTTTCGCCAGCAGTGCTTCTGCCTGGGCCAGCGCCGCAGCGAATTTCTGGCGTTTGCGCAGCACCTGCACGTAGTCCTTGCGCGCCTGCACGTTGTCGGGTTCGAAGGCGACGGCGCTTTCCAGCAGAAATTCGGCGTCCTGCAGAATGCCCAGGCGCATGCCGATATCGGCCAGCAAGCGCATGGCCTCCACGTGTTGCGGGTTCTGGCTGAGGAATCCTCGACACAGCTCTTCGGCTTTGAGCAGCTTGTTCTGCGCCATAAGGTCCATGACGGCCACCAGCGCATCGGGCAGGGCCTGCAACTGATGGAGCTGGTTCTGTAACTGTTCGGCAGCGGGCCTGCGGCCGAGATGCAGCAGGATGCGAATGCTCTCCTGAAGGCTGGCTGCCAGGGCGGGGTTCAACTGCAACGCGCGGGCGTACGCGCGCAGCGCTGCCTCCAGGGATTTATTGTCCCGGTAGACGTGACCTTCTTCCTGGTGGGCACGACTGTGGCCGGGTGCAAGCTCTTTCAGATGTTGCAGCGTGGTGAGCGCGCCCTGACGGTCCCCGGAGTAGCGCTGGGCAACCGCCTGGAGGTACAGCGCCTCGGTGTTGTCGGGGGCGGCCGCTAGCACGATGCTCAGCTCAGCCAGTGCGTCCGCGAGCCTGCCTTCCTTGAGCTTGCGTGTGGCCCCAGCAAGCGCATCGTGTTCAGCGGTTTGTTTCATCTGCACTCGACCGGAAACGAAAACGCCCCTTACGGGGCGTTTCGGACGACGTCGGCGTTTACCCTAGAAGTCGAATGATACACGCAGGCCGATGGTTTGCGGCCTGGCGTACGTTACCCGCTCGCGGTCGAACACGAAGTTGCGTGACAGCTCCGCCTCTTCGTCGAACAGGTTGTCCACGTACAGCTCCGCCGACCAGGTGTCGCTGGACACACCCATCGTTACGCCCGCCAGCAGCCAGCTGTCCACCTCGGAGTTGTTGATGGTGATGACATCGCTCTGGGCGGAGGACGAGTACGAAACGTGCGGCATCACGTGCGCGGTCAACCCGGAATCGAGGTAGACCTCGTAGCGAGCCCGCAGGTTGCCCTGAAACTCCGGCGCAAAAGCAAGCTCGTCGCCCTTGCGGACATCGTTGGTCGGCGTCAATACCTTGGTGATTTCCGTGTCCAGGAACGAGAAGGCGCCGGCGAGGGTGAGGTTCTCGGTTGCGTTCCAGATGAAGTCCCCTTCCAGGCCCATGATCTCCGCGTCTGCTGCATTGTCCGAGAAGAACAGGTTCACGATGCTCGGGTCGAAGATTGTGGTCTGCAGGTTTTCCACCTCCACGTAGAAGACACTGCCGTTGAAGCGCATGGTGCCGTCCAGCAGATCCAGCTTCCAGCCGATCTCGAGGTTCACCACGTCGTCGGTGTCGAGGTCGAACGGCACGGTGAAGCCGTTGGGACCCTGGGCGCCTCCGGGGCGATTCAGAAGCCCTGGCCGGAAACCTTCGGACCAGGTGGCGTAGTAAAGGGAGTCGTCATTGGGGATCCAACTCACGCTGAACTTGCCGATCACGCCGTCGGTTTCGGCTGCATCCGGCGCACGCAGGGCGCCTACCACTGCAGCGGGGGTCGCCGGGTCGTCGATGTCGGCCTGCGTGTAGGTGATCTGGTTGGCGGGGTTGCAGCTGCCGCGGAAGGTCGTGTAGGGAAAGAGGTA
>CAZYYJ010000005.1:0-2609 GCA_964651595.1 uncultured Pseudomonadales bacterium
CTGTCGGCCCCCGGGGGCGCGCGCTTTACCACGCCGGTGTTCACGCCGTCGAAGGCCGTCGCGAAAGGGTTCGAGCGTGCCGGTTATGCGCTGCTGGCATCACCTAGGCTCCACGCCGGGCAGACCGTGCGCGCCGAGCTGCGGGGCCAGGGTCGGGTTCAGCTGATTGTCAGCGCCTACGACGCTGCCGATGAGATCGTCTTTGTGGAGGGGGCTGCCACGGTGCTCGAGGGGGCTGCCGCCAGGGTGGTGGAGCTGACGGTGCCACCTAGCGCGCAACCGACCCATTCGGTGGGTTTCTGGCTCGAAGGCACGGCGGAGGTATCCCGCCTCTGGTGGGACGGCACCCCGGAAGTCACCTTCACGCGGCCGGGCCGGGGCAGCATGTGGCGGCGTGCCTGGGTGAATGCGGTAGATGAGTTCTGGTCTTTTCAGGAGCCGTTCCGGGTGATGCAGAATGCCGGCACGGGGCTGCTGATACAGGGGGGACGCGAGTGGACCGATTACACGGTGCGCGCCGACGTCACGCCGCATCTGGCGCGGCGGGCCGGTGTGGCGGGCCGCGTGCAGGGCATGGAACGATACTATGCTGCTCTGCTGTCCTGTCCCGGCGGCGCGGATGCGCCCGGCGAGTTTCAGCTGGTGCGGCACTGCGGCGTCACCGAGGTGCTGGCCCGCCAGCCCGTCGCGTGGGCTTTCGGCAATCGCTACGAGCTGCGTCTCACGCTGCAGGGGTCGTCGATCCGTGCCGCGGTCTCCGGTTCGGGGGTCAGCGCCGAGGTAAGCGCTGAGGACGCCACGCTCAGCTGCGGCGGGGTGGCGCTGCTGATCGACGAAGGGCGTACAGCCACCGACGCGGTGGCGGTGGCGCCGGTGCCCGTCTAGCTGTACTCGGCGAGATTGCGCAGCATGTACGCCGCGCCGTGCGGCTGGTTCAGCGCCGCGTGCTCGCCGAACAACGCTTCCTTCTGTCCGCGGTAGTTGTCGCGGTTCGCACCCAGGGGCGCCAGCGCGGCGGCTCGTTCTTTGGCGAGGCTCATGAGGTCGTCCAGCGGTGCCATGGCCTGCACGATGCCTGCGTCGAGCGCCTCGGGGGCGGTCCATCTTCGCGCAAGCTGCACAGTCTCGAAAAATACGTTGGCGGGCAGCTTGTGCTTGAACAGGGCAAGCTCCGGCACCGGGATGCGCATGCCGAGCTGCATTTCATTGGCGCACACATAGCCGCGGTTCTCACGCATGATGCGCACGTCGTGGCACAGCGCGCTCATGAAGCCCGCGCCGAAAGCGTGGCCGTTGACGGCCGCGATGGTGGGCACGGGAAAGGTGATGAGGCGACTCATGAGCTTCATGAACTCGTCCCCGAACACGTCCCGGTCCCCGCCTTGCGGATTGCCTGCCGGATCGCGCACCCAGTCCAGATCCAGGCCGTTGGAGAAGAATTTCTCGTCGGCGGACGCAGTGATCAGAGCAGCAGGCCCGGTGGTGTGTTCCACCTCGTCCAGAGCCTCGGCAAGCGCCCGCACGAACGTGGTGTTCCAGCGATTTTCCCCCGCTGTCATGGTCAGCGTGAAAACGTCGCCGTCGCGGTTGAGATCGATCATGGCTGTGCTCGCGGTCGTTGTTGAAGGGGCAGTTTACACGTCCGCGAACCGCCTTACGCCGCCAGGGCCTCCAGGTAGCGGCGGGTGGCATCGTCAGCGGGGTAGAACATCTCCACGGACAGCTCTTCCAGGGTAACGTCGCCGGGAGAGCCGAAGTGGGCGAGCATGGTGAAGAGCTTCAGCTCGTCCCCCGCCGGGGTTGCCAGCACCATCTGCACAGCGGGCTCCGGTTGCCCGCGCCACAGCTCGCGCCAGTCGGCGGGCGCGAGCGGATGCGTCAGAATTTCTTCGATGATCGCTGCCAGGCCTTCGTGGCGGGGATTGGCAGCCTGTGCGCGCCGGAAGCGTGACAGAAAGGTGCCGACCAGATCCGCCCAGTTCACGATGTACGGCTGCAGGCCCGCTTCGTGCAGGCACAGGCGGACGATCTGAAAGTCGGCGGGGGCGCCAATGGCAGCAAGGGCCTGGAAGGGATCGATGAAAAGCCCGAAGAACCGGTTCGCGGCGTCGTTGGCCATGACCATGTTCCATTGCCCGTCCAGCACCAGCGCGGGGTAGGGTTCCTGGTGATCCAGATTCTGCTGCAGCGCGTCGCGGAACACGCGATGTGATTCCGACTGCAGGTTGCCTTCGCCGAATACGGCGTTGAAGCCGGCGCTCTGCAGCAGGCTGTTACGCTCCCGCAGGGGTACCTCGAGGCTGGAGGCCAGCGCCAGCACCATGGGGCGCGACGGGTTGGCCCGCCCGGTCTCCAGAAAGCTCAGATGCCGTTGTGACACGCCGGCGCGCAGAGACAGCTCCAGCTGACTCACGTGACGGTGCTGGCGCCACTGCTTCAACAGGGTGCCGAACACCGGGGCTGCTTCGGCCATGCGACGTTCTCCTCCATAGCTGCCTGAGCAGTGTAACCGACACAGCGCTGGACTCTATTACCTCGCGCGTAATTGGCGTGATGCAGCCGCCGGGTTACTTTGCCGGGCAAGCTGTAATGTGGAGGCTGGCATGAAA
>CAZYYJ010000005.1:2628-162010 GCA_964651595.1 uncultured Pseudomonadales bacterium
GATCCTCGGGGCGCTGGTGCCCATTCTGTTCTTTCTCGGCGTGTTTCACGGCGAAATCGTGGGGCTGACCGGATTTGTCCCGGCAATTTTTGCCAACGGTCCCGCGGGCGGCTTTGCGGCGGATCTGTTCATCAGCTCCTTCGTGTTCTGGACGTACATGTTCACCGCGCAGGACGGACCGCGGCCGTGGCTGTTCATTGTGCTGAACCTGTGCATCGGCCTGTCCTGTGCGCTGCCTGCGTATCTATACCGCCGTGCCGCGCTGGCCGAGCAGGGCGCGCAAACGGCGGCCGCCTGAGGCTGCATTGCATTGACCGGCGGTTGCGCCTAGATTCCAGACTCGTTGAGTTGCTGGGAAGTTGCGCATGGCATTGGTGAGCTTGAGTCGGTCGGTGGAAGGGTATGTGGCTTTCGTCACGGGGGCCGCCAGCGGCATGGGTGAAGCAACTGCCAAGCTCTTCGCCAGTGAAGGCGCCAAGGTGGCGGCGGTGGATGTGAACGCCGAGGGTCTGGCGCGCGTGGTCGGCGAGATCGAGGCAGAGGGGTGTGCAGTGCGCGGCTGGACCCTGGATCTTGCCGACGCCGCGGCCATCAGCAGCACCATTGACGAAGCCGCCGCGCATTTCGGTGGCCTGGACATGCTGGTGAACAACGCCGGCATCTCCATCTTCTCGCCCATCGACGAGGACGGCTACGAGGACGCCTGGTCGAAAACGCTGGAGATTCTGCTGACGGCACATACGCGCACCATCCGCGCGGCGCTGCCGCACCTGCGCCAGTCGAAGAACGGGCGGATCGTGAACATCGCATCCACCGAGGGGTTGGGCGCCACCAAGTTCGGCAGTCCGTACACCGCGGCAAAAACCGGGGTGATCGGGCTCACGCGCTCGCTGGCGGTGGAGCTGGGACCGGAAGGCATCACGGTGAACTGTATCTGCCCGGGACCCATACGCACGGGGATGACCGACGCCATTCCCGAGGATGCGAAGCAGGAATTCGCCCGGCGCCGGGTTGCCTTGAAGCGCTATGCAGAACCGGAGGAGGTGGCGCACGGTACGCTCAATTTCTGCCTGCCCGCTGCGTCTTTCATGACCGGGGCGACGCTGCCCGTTGATGGTGGGTTGACGATCAAGAACGCCTGACGCCTGCTGCGTGAGCAACTCGAAGCAGGTGCCCTGGCGCACCGTGTTCGCCTACGGCGCGCCAGCCGCCGGGGCAGGCTACATGTACCTGCTGCTCAGCCTGTACGTCATGAAGTTTGCGACGGACATTCTGCTGATAGCGCCGGCAGTGATGGGCGCCATTTACAGTCTGTCCCGCGTGTGGGACGCCATATCCGATCCGCTGGTGGGTTACATCAGCGACCGCACCACCACGCGGCTGGGCCGGCGGCGCACGTGGTTGCTGGCCAGCGCGCTGCCCATCGCCGCGGGTTTCTATCTGGTGTTTGCCCCGCCCGTGAGCCTCGACAGCACGGGTCTTGCCTGGTGGATGGGTGTCAGCATCATCTTTTTCTACTCGGCCATGACGCTGTTCTTTGTGCCCCACCTTTCGCTGGGCGCGGAGTTGTCCACCGACTACCACGAGCGCAGCCGGCTGTTCGGTGTGCGGCATGCGGCGTACATCATCGGCTCGATTCTCTCGCTGGTGAGCCTGCAGCTGCTGATCACCGAGGAGTACACGGAAGGGGGCGACGTGCGGGCGCTTGCCGCGGATCTTGCGCTGCTGGCCGTGGCGGTGATGGCCGTGCTGGTGATCTATGCCGTTACGCAGTTGCGCGAGCGGCCCGAGTTTCAGGGGCGCATGAACGCAAGCCCCATCAAGGCATTCCGGGACGTGTGGCAGAACCCGCACGCACGGCTGCTGATTGTGGTGACATTCATCGAAAACGTGGGTTCTTCGGCCATTGCTGCGCTTACGCTGTACGTGACGCACTATGTGGTGGGTAAGCCGCTGTGGGCGCCGCTGATCATTCTCGCCTATATGCTGCCGTCCAGCGCCTCGGTGCCCTTGTGGCTGCCCCTGTCCCGGCGCTTCGGCAAAATCCGCGTGTGGCTCTTTGGCATGCTGCTGACCGGCGTGTCGTTTGGTGGCATGTTTCTGCTGCCCTTCATGGAAAGTGAGACGACGCGTCTCGTGTGGATCATCGCCATGGCGTTCTTTGCGGGGCTGGCCAACGGCTGCGGGGGAACCATCGGCCCGTCGGTGCAGGGCGATGTGATCGACTACGACGAGCACGTCACAGGGGAGCGCAAAGAGGGTGCCTACTTTGCTGCCTGGAACTTCGTTTACAAAGGTGCCCTTGGCCTCATGCTGCTGATGACGGGTTTTGCGCTGGAGTTTTCCGGTTTTGTGCCCAACCAGGAACAGACCATGACGGTGAAGCTCACGATGGTGACGCTGTATGGACTGTTTCCGCTGGTTTGTTACGTTGTGGGCGCTGTACTGTTCAGCCGCTTCAAGCTGGACGAGAAGGCATACCAGCAGATCCGCGACGATCTCGACGAGCGGGCCCGCGCCGCCGCAACTTAGAAGGCCAGGGCGATGCCGTGCCGGGCAAGGCTCACCAGCGGCAGCTCCTGCGTTGCTTGTGCCGGCCACCACTGACACAAATCGGTGGTTCCGGCCACCTCGTTGGTGAGGGTGCCGGCCACCGTTTCAGCGCGATAGATGACCCGGATACCGTGGTGTACCTCGTGAGGACGCTCCACGTGCAGCGAATCCACATCCACGAGTCCCCGGGAAACGACAGTCAGCCCCGTTTCCTCGTGCACTTCGCGGATCATGGCGGCTTCAGGGTGCTCGCCGAATTCCACGCCGCCGCCGGGCAGCGTCCAGCGACCGGCCAGGTCCGGCAGCTCCGCGGAGATGCGGCACAACAGTATGCGGTCGCCGTCTGTGAGCAGCCCGTAGGCACCCACACGCTGAACGCGGCGTCTTCCATCGTCTGTCATCGGCCGACGAAGTTGCCCGCACGGCGCTCAGCCACGGCGCGCACCCCTTCCCGGTGATCTTCCGTCTGCTGCAGACGGTACTGCTCGGCGTTCTCGTGGTCGGTCTGGGTTTGCACCGCTTCGGCCAGCCCGGCGCGCATGGTTGCCCGTACCGAGCGCACGGCGAGCGGTGCGTTCTCGGCAATCTCCGCCGCCAGCCTGATGGCTTCGTCACGCAGGCTGTCACGATCGGTGAGCACGTCCACCAGGCCGATCCGGTGGGCCTCTTCGCCACCGATACGCCGGCCTGTGAGAAACAGCTTGTGCGCTTCCTGATGGCCGATGATGCGGGCCAGCGTGTGTGTGAGGCCGAAGCCCGGGTGAAAGCCCAGTTTCACGAAGTTGGCGGTGAACCGCGCCTCCGGGCAGGCGACGCGGAAGTCTGGCATGACCGCGAGGCCGAAACCGCCACCGACGGCGGCACCCTGCACCGCGGCCACCACGGGTGTGCCGGTGGCAAAGAGCCGGGTTGCGGCGGCATAGAGGGGATTCGGCGCCCCGGGTGTGCGATCGGCACGTTCCTCGTTGCGTGCCGCGCTGCTGAAATCGTTGCCCGCGCAGAAGTGTTTGCCTTCCGAGCACAGCACGATCGCGCGTACCTTGTCGCCCTCGTCACAGGCTTCGAAGATGTCGGCGAGATTGTTGATGAGTTGCGTGTCGAAAAAGTTGTTGGGCCCCTTCTGAATTTCCACCACCGCAACCTTGTCCGTCACGGTGATGCCGATGTTGTCATAGCTGGCGAATGGCACGGTCGTCTCCCCCTCGAGTGAGCCGGCAGTTTGACCGAGCGCGGTGAATTTGCAACGCTCCGGCCGTGACGGGGGATCCGGCGGGGAGACGGTCTATGCATAAATGGCAGATAGGCGATGTGCGCGTGACGCAGATCGTGGAGCTCACCACAGCCTCGCTCGGCCCGCACCTGCTGCCGCAGGCCACCCCTGAGGTGCTGGCGACAGTGGACTGGCTCGCGCCCTTCGTCGACGAGCAGCATCGCATGGTGCTCAGCATGCACAGCCTGCTGGTGGAAACGCCCGGCGGGCGCACGATCATGGTGGATACGTGCGTGGGCAACGACAAGGAACGCAACTATCCGCGCTGGAACCGCATGCAGGGGGATTTCATGGAGAAGTTCGCCGCCGCAGGGTTCCGTACGCAGCAGATCGACACGGTGCTGTGCACCCACATGCACGTGGATCACGTGGGCTGGAACACGCGGCTCGAGAACGACCGCTGGGTGCCGACGTTTCCGGGTGCCGATTACCTCTTCGCTCGTGACGAGTGGGCGCACTGGAAACACGAGGAGCAGGAGTACGGCCCCGTGGTCGAAGACTCCGTGCAGCCGATCTTCGATGCCGGTCTTGCCGTGCTGGTGGATTCAGACCACGCGGTGAGCGATGAGGTGCGCCTGGTGCCGACGCCCGGACATACGCCGGGGCATGTGAGCGTGCACATCCGCTCGCGTGGCGAGGAGGCGCTGATTACCGGCGATATGATCCACCACCCCTGCCAGATTCCGCATCCGGACTGGACCTGCCTGGCGGACACAGACGGCGAGCAGGCCATGACCACGCGGCAGAGCTTCGTGAACGACTACGCCGACCGGCCCGTGCTGATTATCGGTACCCACTTCGCAGGCCCCACCGCCGGGCACATCGTGCGCGACGGCGACAGCTACCGGCTGGCGTACTGAACGCGTTAACCCAGCGGGCCGCCCTGGTTGAGGTACTGCACGAAGGGGTCGGCGTCTGCATCCGTGTGGCGGGTGTATTCGGTGAAGGCGGCCACCTGCTCTGCCCGCTCGGCGCCGAACAGGCGCTCGATGACTGCCAGGGCCATGTCCGTGCCGGCGGATACGCCGGATGAGGTGACGTACTGTCCGGCGTCCACCCAGCGGGCTGCTTCCCGCCAGTCGACCTGATCGCTCTGATTCCGCGCCAGATCGAAGAACATCTTGTTGGAGGTGGCCGGCAGGCCGTCGAGGAGCCCGGCTCTGGCGAGCAGCGCTGACCCGGTACAGACGCTCATGGTCACCTCGGTTTTCGGGCAGGCCGTTTTCAGATAGGCAAGCATACGCTCGTTGGCGAGCTCCGGAATGGTGCCGATGCCGCCGGGCAGCACCATGAGGTCGAGCTCCGGCGCGTCGTCGAAACCGTATTCCGCGAGGCTCTGCGGTCCGGCGGAAGATTTCACGGGACCGGCTTCCTGCGCGATGACCACGCTCTTCACGTCCTCGCCGAGAATGCCGAACATCTCCATGGGACCGTAGGCATCGAGCAGCTCGAAATCGTTGTACAGCACCAGGCCCAGTGTCTTGGCCATGTTCTTCTCCTCTTCTCGCGCGTCTCGTGTGTATGTTGGGCGCCCCGGCGGGGCAGCACGCGCGGCGTGCTACTATAGCGGACTTTGCCTCCTCGGAACGTCAGTGGCCTCTCGAGACATCGGACAAGTCCTGCGCCAGCGCAACTTCCTGTGGCTCTGGATCGGCAGCCTGGGTTCGTCCTTTGCGATGAACATGCAGATCATCGCCCGCGGCTGGCTGGTCTATACGCTCACCTCGTCGCCGATGGATCTCGCCTGGGTCACGGTCAGCTTCATGTTGCCCACCGTGCTCTTCTCGTTGTACGGCGGGGTCCTGGCCGATCGGTTGCCCAAGCGCAGCGTCATCGTCTATGCCCAGGCGCTCAACTGCGTTGCCACGATCCTCATGGCCATCATCATCTTCTCAGAGCGCGTCACCTTCTGGGACTTCATCTGGTTCGGCTTCTTCAACGGCTCGGTGCTGGCGCTGTCCATGCCGGCACGCCAGGCCTTTGTGCCCGAGCTCATCGATTCCAAGCTGCTTTTTGCGGCCATGGGCCTCAACACGGCCGGCTGGAATCTGGCCCGCATTGTCGGTCCTGCGTTTGCTGGTTTGTTGATCGCCCTCATTGCCGGCGGCGACAAGACCTCACACTTCGGCGTGGGCGTCGTTTACATCGTCATTGCCGTGCTCTATTTCGTCTCTGCGGTGACCATGCTGTTCATCGACAAGCGCGGGCGGGTGAAACAGGACCGCAAGGCGAGCGCGCTGGAAGACATGCGCGAGGGGCTGCGCTACGTGGTGGCGCACCCTCCGGTGTTCGGTTTGATCGTGCTGTCGATCATTCCCTTTCTCTTCGGCATGCCCATCAACACCCTGTTGCCGGCCTTCAACGAAGAGATCCTCGGCGGTCATGCGGACGACCTGGGTTTTCTCGTGTCCGCCATGGGCGCCGGGGCCATTGTCGGCTCTTTCATGATGGCCATGATGGGCGATCTCAGGCGCAAGGCCTTCTGGCTCATTCTGAGCTGTGCGGGCTGGGGCGCGGTCACCATTGCCTTCGGCAGCGCTCAGACGCAGCTCGTGGCCACGCTGCTCATCGTGGTGGTGGGCTGGGTGAGCAGCTGGAACATGTCCATGAACCGCGGCATGTTGCAGCTGCAGGTCAGCGACCAGATGCGCGGACGCATCATGAGCATCGACATGATGTCGCACGGACTGATGCCGCTGGGGGTATTCCCCATCAGCTGGATCGCCGAGAATTACGACGTGGGCACAGCGCTCATGGTAAGCGGCGGCGCGTTTGTGGTGTTGACCTTCCTCAGCGTCGCTTTCGTTCCCTCGGTGCGTAAAACCGACCGGGCACCCCAGGTGGCTTATGAGCATGGTTAAACGTTTTCTTAACATCTGCTGGCTGACAGTGTGGCTCATCTTTACGACCGCTGTCGTGCAGGCGCAGGAGTCGGCCCGCGACCTGCGGGCGGGGCCGCCCTGGGCGGCAGACGCGTACACGCCACCGCAGCCCCGCGAACCGCTGATGATGGTGCCGGGGACAGACAGTACGGACGGACCGGGCGGATGGGCGACACTTGCGTTCATGGTGGACGCATCCGGACGTGCGTTCGACATTCGCCCCGTGGCGGCGGCGTCGGCGGCTGCGCTGGCTCCGGCAAGACAACTGGTGCGCGACGCAGTCTTCGAGCCGGCCCGTATCGGCGTGCGCGCCGTGCCGGGGGCGCAGCAGCACACCGTGTGGCTGGAGGATCCCGCCGCGGAGCTGGCGCCTGCCAGCAGGGCCTTTGCGGATGCGCTGTCGGATGCCGAGGCCGGATTGTTGCCGGATCTCGCAGCCAACGCGTACGAAGAGACGCTGGTTGCCCTGGCGCAATACAACCAGGCGGCGGTGCAGGCACCCCTGAGCGCGCGCTTCGATCTGTTGCACGCCCTCGCGGAAGATCCAGCACGTCTGCGCGGGCTGCCGCCGGCGGATGTGGAGACGGTGCTGCTGGCGCACTATGCGCTGGCCCTGCGGACGGGTTATCCCGGCGCCGCTTACGAAGCCGGCGAGAGGCTCCTGGCGCGGGCTCTGGACAACCCCGTGCGTGACATTGTCATCAGCACACAGGCGGTGCTGGCACGGTTGCGTGATGCGCCGGAGGCGGAAGTGGTGGGCCGTGTGCGCATCGGCGACACAGGCCATGCGGCGCACGCGCTCCTGCGTCCTCGGCTGCGCCTGGCGGGGCTCACCGGTGAGCTCACCGGCGCGCGGCTGCACTGCGAAGGGGGCTTTCTGGAGCTGGAGCCGGTAACCGGGTTGGTGTCTGTGCAGCCCGCGGCGACGGGCCGCTGTCGTCTGGTTGTGTCCGGCGCGCCGGGCACATCGTTGGACGTGGTGCAGTTTTGAGCGGAGTGGCAGGTCGCTGCCTCTGCGGTGCGGTAACGTTCACGATACGCCGCTCGCATCTTTCGGCCTGGCATTGTCACTGCGACATGTGCCGCCGCGCGCATGGCACCGCATTCTCCACGCACGTCCCGATGCGCGCCGACCAGTTCGAGCTGACGGGCGGCGCGCTGGCGCCTTTTGCCAGCTCGACGCACGGGCGCCGCGAATTCTGCCCGCGCTGTGGCAGTCACGTGCTGGTGCACGGCCAGACCCGCGATGGCAGCGTGGCCGTGCCCGCAGGGCTGCTGCCGGGCGATGTGCCCCTGACGGTGGCGGGACATCTCTTCGTGGCCGAGAAAGCGGCCTGGTGGGAGATCAGCGACGAGCTGCCCCAGCACGCCGGCTGGCCGCCGGGCGTGGCGTATACGCACGAACAGAATTGAGGTGAGACGCTCAGACGGTGGGTTTGCGTCGCAGCAGGCGGTACCAGAACGTCAGCTCAGCGGCCGCTCCGGCAAAGAAGAACACGGCTGCTGAAGACGTGGCGCCCAGCAGATAGAAGGCACACGCGGCAAGGAACAACGACACTGTCACGACGTGGTGGCGCATGCCGGCATTGTACGGGAACGGTTGCTGACCGGCGACCGCCCCGCAGCGTGCGCTGTGACGCCGTCCACGTTTCGGTCTGGCCCCTCACCGGCTCAGCGCGGGCAGGATCCGCAGCAGCACCGAGCCTGCGCAATCGTCGCAGGTGCCTGGACGCACCCATGGGGCTGTCGGGCGTTGCAGATACAGCGCGCCCTGCGCCTCGAAGACGGTGTTGCCGGTCACGTTGACGACGTACTGCCCGATATCCAGCGGGTTGCCGTTGGCCTGCCGCCCCACGAGGGATGTCTGCCCGGTGGCCATATCCACGAGCTGCAGCAGGTTCTGCTCGTCCTCGTACAGCACAAAACGTCCGTCGCGGCTCATGGTCACGGTCTGGTCCACGTTGGCGTGGCCGATGAAGGTGGCGCGGTTGGTGTCACGATCGTAACGGTAAGCGCCGCCAGGTCCCAGAGCGGTGGTGCCGTCGACGATGAAGACCACGTAGCGTCCGTCTGCCGATATGGGTAGCTCCCCGAGCAGCGCCGGATCCTCCAGTGCCGCCCCGCTGGCGTCTTTGCTGATCAACGTCAGCGCCCCGGACGTGCGGTCTTTCAGATACACCTGCTGGGTGTCTGCGGGCACGGGGATACCGGCGAGGTTGGTGGCATCGCTCTGGAAGACGACGTAGCGGCAGTTTTCGGAGAAGCCGATGGTGCGACGGTCGACGCCGCCTGCGGCGCGTACCCCCTGAGCCGTCTCGCTCACACGGGTGTTGAGACCGGTACCGAAGTTATGCACGTATACCTGCCATTCGTCGGCGGTTGCTTGGGGCCCGAGGTTGGTGGCCTGCGAGACGTAGGCGACGAGGTCAGCATCGGCGCACAGGCGCGGTTCTTCGCTGGTGGCGTTGCCCGGTTCGTCACCGGGGCTCACGCTTGCAAGGCGGGTCTGCTGCGTAGCCCGGAAACGGACGTATACCTGATCCTCCGTACCGCCGGCCACGAGGCCGGTGAGACCGATACGATTGGCGTTCGCCGACAGCTCGGGTTCGCGTGCGCTCGCAAACGGTTGGCCGGACGGATCAATGCTCTCGATACTGGTGGCATCTGTCTGTAGATCCCGAACGACCACAGCCGAAGGTTCGGAGCGGGTATAGGCGACGTAGCGCCCGTCGACGCTGAGCGTGATCCCACCCGCGCCGACGTTCTGCGCTTCGAGGGTCTGGGTGTCGATATAGCCCGGATCACCCGCTTCCGGCAGCGGGGCCAGGAAGAGGTCGGCCACACGATTGCGATCCACGTCACCAAGGTTGTCCGCCCGGGAGGCGAACAGAACCGCGCGGCCGTCGGCACTCACCTGCGCGAAGGTGGCTTCCTGATTGCCAGGCTCGCCGTAGCGGGGATTGCGGCTGAGCATGGTGTAGGTGTTCTGCGCGGTGTCGTAAACGAACGCCTGGGGTAGACCGCTGGGGTCGGTCACCAGTCCCGTGTCCGGGGCCACGAACGCCACGTAGCGGCCACCCGCTGAGATCGTTGGGCGGTTGACGTCCCGACGGGAGGTTGCGATCACCCGTGTTTCGCCGGCGGCCTGATCGCGCAGGTAAAGCCGCCAGGCGGGATCCGGGTCGGCGTCCTCCACCAGTTCCCGGCTCTGGGACCAGAACAGCACGAACCTTCCGTCCAGGCTGATGGCGGGATAGCGGTACTTGGCGCCGCCGTCACTGGTATCCGTCGTCTGCCCGCCCTGCGGCGTGAGGTTCACGCGCCAGGTTTCGCCGCGCATGCGGTCGCGCACGAACACATCCGTCAGCCCGTTGCTGTCGCGGGGCACGAGATTGCCGGCATCGGAGAGGAAGATCACGTAGCGGCCGTCTTCGCTGATGTCCGGCCGCTCGCTCGATCCGTCCGCGACGCCGCCATCGACAGCCACGTCGATCACTTCGCTGTCGAGGGTGTCGGTATCGACCAGTAGAATGCCGGCGCTGCCGTCGGCGCGCAGGTCCTCGAATACGACGTAGCGGCCCGTCGCGTCCATGCGCGGACCGGGATTGCGGCGCGGTTCGCCCTCTTCGGACGCGGGCACCGCCGATTGTCCGATGACAATCGGGTCGCCGTCGCGGTCGAACACCACGGCGCCTTCGCTCATGCGGGTGTAGGTGACGAAATCGCCGTTGTCGCTCAGATCCCCGGCCTGCGCGAGCAGTCCCGAACGCCTCCGGAAGCTTTGCTCGCTGCGATCCCATTGCAGCACTTTCTCGGCGCTGTTCTGCGACCCGCTGGTCAGGTTGCGGGCCCGGGTGGTGAACAGCACATGGCGCGCATCGGGGCTGATGGCAGCAAACGGGACATCGCTTGGGCCGTCTGCCTCGGTGCTGGTGATCCGCTCCAGCGACACGGGGGACGCCACCTGGAACGTGAAGTCGGCAATGGCAATATCGTCGCCGCCCGGATCCTCATCGTAGAACACGCGGGAGAAGTCGAAGTCGGTGATGACGCCGACGAACGTGTTCACGGCGGTCACTCCGTCGAGGGGCACCACGGCCAGCACCCGGCCGCTGGCATCCTGCAGAGACAGCGTTTCACCGGCGGATGCGTTGTTGTCTCGCAGCGTGAAGCCGAACGCGCGCAGGGGTGCCCCGGCCGTGACCGTCAGCAGCCAGTCGTCGTTCTCGAAGGCGGGGTTGCTGGTGCCGCGCCCGTTGATGTCGCCGATCGACAGGGCGTTGTCGAAGTTGGGCAGCGGGTCCCCCTCGTCGTCGTCGAAGGTGAACTCGATGGCCGGGGTGACGGCGAAGCTGCGGCTGAGGGCCGTGTTTTCCCGCAGGAACGTCAGCCCCGGGCTGATCACCGTGTTCGGCCCCGGCGGGCCGGTCTCCAGCGCGAGACCCACACCGGCAGCGTCGGTGACCAGCACCTCGATCTCGCCCGACGTCGAATCCAGCGCAGCCTGAAACGCTGCCGCGTCGGTGAACAGGGTGACGGCAGCCTGCGCGGGTGTTCCTCCCAGCAGGGCAAGAAATGTCGCGCACAACAGGAAGCGCGATGCTGCGGATATCGCCACGGGCATGGTCCGGTGGATGATCTTCTGGTTAAGACGTCATCGGCACGCAAAAGCGCCAGCGTTTCTCGCTAGGGCAGGTTTTTCAGCGCATCCTCTCGCAGCTGGCGCTTGAAGATTTTGCCCGACGCGATGCGGGGCAGAGGGTTAGCGCTCAGCGTGAGGTAGCGCGGAATCTTGAAACGGGCGAGGCGCTCAGCAAGAAAGGCCTCCAGATCCGCCCGGGTGGTGCTGCCTTCGCTGTACACGGTGGCGCCCACCTCTTCGCCAAGGCGCTCATCGGGTACCGCGTAGACCGAAGCTTCCAGCACGTCGGGATGTTCCAGCAGCGCCGCTTCCACTTCGCCGCAGCCGATGTTCTCGCCGCCGCGGATGATCAGGTCCTTGATGCGGTCCACGATGTAGAGATATCCCTCGGCGTCCAGGTAGGCGACGTCGCCCGTGCGCATCCAGCCGTCGCTGAAGGTCTCCGCGTTGGCTTCGGGACGCTGCCAGTAGCCACGGATCACCGACACGCCGCGAATCAGAAGCTCCCCGCGCTCGCCGGCAGGCAGCTCGTGGCCGTCCTCGTCGATCACCTTAAGATCCACCACGGCGGATGCCCGGCCGGAGCTGGCCGGATGCGCCAGGTAGTCCTCCCCGCCGATGCCCGTACCGATGGCGTTGGTTTCCGTCATGCCCCAGCCCGTGTTGGGCAGGGCTGTGGCAAAGGCATCGTCGATGTCGCGCACCTGCTCGGGGGCCCGGGGCGCACCGCCGCCGCCCACGGTGGCGAGGCTGGACAGGTCCCGATGGCTGTCGCGGGCCGCCTGCACCAGGTCGCCGGTCATGGCTGCGGGAGCCACGAACGAGGAGATGCTTTCCTGCTCGATGAGGGTTGCGGCGAGCTGTGGATCCCACTTGTACATGCACACGATCTTGCGCTGGGCGCGGTAGCTCGCTAGGTACACCGCATGGGATCCGGTGGCATGAAACAGCGGCACGGCCAGCAGGGTGGCGGGTTGCGTCTCGGGCACCGGCGGCTCGAGCCCCGCCATCAGCAGCGCGGCGCGTCCATCCAGCTCCCACGAGAACAAGGCGCTCAGAATGTTGCGATGACTTGCCAGCGCGCCTTTAGGGAACCCCGTTGAGCCCGAGGTGTAGAAGATCGTGGCGGGATCGTCGGGCAGCACCTCGGCATCCGGCATGGGTACCTCAGCAGGCACCTCGGCCAGCAGCGCGTTGAATTCCCGGCCCGGGTGGTCGGCCGTGCCGGGGCGCACCGCTATGACCGCGGTGCTCAAGCTGTCCAGCTGGGCCAGGCGGGCCAGGCGCTCCGGGTCGGCAAGGACAACGCTGGCGCCGCAGTCTGCCAGCCCCTCGGCAATCTCGTCGGCTTCCCACCACGCGTTCATGGCCACGGCAATGGCACCGAGGGAAGTGGTGGCCATGAAGGCGATGATCCACTCCGGGTAGTTGCGCATGGTGATGGCCACGCGATCACCTTTCCGGATGCCGTATACCTCTGTGAGCTGCACCGCCAGCCGTGACGCCAGCGCGTAAACCTCCGCGAAGCTGTAGCGTTCGTCCTCGTACACGATAAAGGTCTCGTCGCTCACTGTATCGGCGAAGAGCGCCCGCAGTGAAGGCGGCGCATTGACAAAGGCACGCACGGGCACGTCGTTGATTGTGAGCGGTTCCAGCTCGTAGTCGGCGCCGGGGGCGGTGAGCTGGGCGAGCGCCGCAGCGCGGGTGGTGTCTGTCATGTGAGCGTAAAGCCTTCGTAGCCTGAAGCCGCCACCGCGTCGCAGCGGGCCTTGTAGCGTGGATAACCCCCGACATACGGCATGAAGATGCGCGGCTTACCGGGAATGTTGGCGCCCAGATACCAGGAGTTGCAGCTGGGCGCGGTGTACATGGTGCCTTCGGCCACGTCGTTCACGTGGGCGATCCAGTCGAGCTCGGCGCTTTCAGTGGCTTCGATGGTGCCGATGTCGTGCGCACGCAGATGGTCGATGGTGTCGCCGATCCAGTTCACGTGCTGCTCGATGGCGATGAGCATGTTGCACAGCACCGACGGGCTGCCCGGGCCGGTCACCGTGAAGAGGTTTGGAAAGCCTGCCATGGCCAGGCCCAGGTAGGTCTGCGGTCCATGGGCCCACTTGTCTGCGAGGCGCCTGCCGTCACGACCGGTGATATTGGCGCGCAGCAGCGCGCCGGTCATGGCGTCGAAGCCGGTGGCGTAGATCAGCACGTCGAGATCGTGATGCGTGGCCCCGGTTTCGATACCACCGGGGGTGATTGTCGTGAGCGGACTTTCGGTGAGGTCCACCAGCGTGACGTTGTCGCGGTTGAAGGTGGCGTAGTAGTCGCGGTCCAGCACCTGACGCTTGCAGCCGAGTGGATAGGTTCTGGGCAGCAGCTGCTCCGCGGTGCGCGGATCGTCGACCATACGCCGTACCGCCTCGCGGTACAGCTCATTGGCTACTTCGTTCGCCGCCGGGTCCGTATACACGTCACGGTAGGACAGCAGGTCTGCGAGTCCCCGCTGTTCCACGCGGGCCCAGCGCTCCTCGGCGCTGAGCGCCATGATCTCGTCCTGCCCCGCGCGAAGCCCGGCGGGGGGTGCAGGCATGTCCACGGGACTGGCCGGCAGGCCCTGCGACGGGCGGAAGTTCGACACACCGCCCGCGTTGCCCTGCTGCAGGGCGCGGATGTCGCGGTAGTGACGTTTGAACAGGTCCTGGATCTCAGCGCGCATGGCTTTGCGATTGGCCGGCACGGTGTAGACCGGCGTACGCTGGAACACGGTGAGGTGGGCTGCCGCTTTCGCCAGCTCGGGAATGGCCTGCACGCCCGACGAGCCGGTGCCGATGATGCCCACGCGCTTGCCGGTGAGGTCCACAGGCTCGTGCGGCCACAGCCCGGTATGCAGCTCGAGCCCGGCAAAACGGTCGGCACCCGGCAGATCGGGTTTGTTGGGCACTGACAGACACCCTGTGGCCATCACGCACCAGCGGCCGGCGAACGTCCGGCCGTCTTCTGCCCGGAGACGCCAGATACCGGCGGTGTCGTCCCAGGCGACGGCGCTGATACGGGTTTCGAAGCTGATGTCGCGCCGCAGATCGAAGCGGTCTGCAATATGGTTGGCGTAGCGCAGAATGTCGGGCTGGGCCGAGAACACCTCAGGCCAGTCCCACTCCTGCTCCAGCGCCGCGGAGAAGCCAAAAGAATATTCGAGGCTCGGCACGTCGCAACGCGCACCGGGATAGCGGTTCCAGTACCAGGTGCCGCCGACGTCGCTGCCGGCTTCCAGCACCTGCACAGCCAGACCCTGTTCGCGGAAGCGGTGCAGCGCATACATGCCGGCGAAGCCGGCGCCGACCACCACCACGTCGAACACCTTGTCCCGAGCTGCCTCTCCCACACAGCGCTCCCATGAAACCCGTCCGGGCGTTAGTGTACCCTACGGCGCTTGGAACCAGCACGAGGTGGCAGGGGATGACGTGGGACGTGGTGCTGAAAGGCGCCAGAGCATTCAACGGTGCAGAGCTCGCCGGCCAGCCGCGGGACGTGGCCGTGAAAGACGGCCGCATCGCGGCGATCGGCATGGATCTGCCCGAGAGCGCAGCGGCAACCGTGCACAACGCCGGCGACGCCTGGCTGGTGCCGGGGCTCCTGGACATTCACACCCACGAAGATCTGGAAGCAGAGCTCGACCCGGGCCTGCCGGAAGTGGTGCGTCACGGCACCACGAGCGTGGTGGTGGGCAACTGCAGCATCGGCCTCGCGTTCGGCGCACAGCGCCGCGACGGGCAGGACCCGATCGTCGACTGTTTTGCCCGCGTGGAGAACATTCCGAAGCCGGTGCTGGCCAAAGCCGCGGAGAAGGCGGTGTGGGACAACCCGCGGGCGTATCTCGAGCATCTGGACGAGCTGCCCCTGGCGGCCAACGTGGCGCCTTTCGTGCCGCACTCGATGCTGCGCATCGAGGTGATGGGGCTGGAGGCCAGCATCACGCGTGATCCGTCCCGGAGCGAGGTGGAGCGCATGGCGGGCATCCTGCGTGAAGCCTTGCAGGACGGCTACATCGGCATGTCCACCGACGGGCTGCCGCTGCACTTCCTGGCCAACCAGCCCAACGTGAAAAAGCGCATCCCGACGCAGTACGCGCCCTACAGCGAGTACAAAGCGTTGACTGACGTGTTACGGGAAACCGATCGGGTGTGGCAGATGACACCAGCGACGGATGACGGTGCTCTGACGGTGAAGCTCTTCATGCTCTCAAGCGGGCGCATCCACGGTAAACCCTTGAAAATTACCGCGCTCGCCGCGCTGGATTCCGTGAACAACCGGCAGACGAAAAGCCAGGCCCTGCTGTTCGCCAACCTGCTGAATTCACCGCTGCTGAAAGGCCATTTCCGCATGCAGGCGCTGGCGGCGCCGTTCCGCATTTTCTCCGAAGGTGCCGTGAGCCCCCTCGCGGAGGCCAATCCGCTCATGCGTCAGCTCATCGAGACGGAGCTGGAGGACGTGGAAGCACGCCGCCAGATTCTCTCGGACCCCGAGTGGGTGGACGCGTTCCGCGCCATGTGGGCTCACGGCAAGAGCGGGTACAACCTCGACCATCTGCGTCGCAGGCTCAGGCTGGAGCGACAGTTTCTCACCCGGGATCTCAATGACATGCGCCTGTACCGCGTACCGGTGGAGAGCTGGGTGGGTCAGAGCATGCAGTTTGCCTACGACCGCTACCGGGCATGGCTGGTGGACGAAGGCACGGTGCAGCCGGGAGAAGAGCAGCGTGTCTTCGAGGCGCTGGGGCGCGGCATTCGTGATGACGGAGAATTTTTTGTTGCCCTGCTGCGGCACTGGGACCGGGACCTGTACTGGGAGTATGTGAATGCCAATCGCGATCCGGAGGTGGTGAAGAAGTTGCTGTTTCACCCGAAGCTGCTGCCGGGTTTCAACGACAGCGGTGCCCACGTGACCAACATGGCTTTTTTCGACGGCAATCTGCGCGCGCTGCGGCTTGCTGCGGATGACGGCGAGGCGCGCTTCAACCAGATGGTGCGCCGGCTCACGTCGGAACCGGCGGAGTTCTTCAACGTCGATGTGGGACGGCTCGAGGTGGGTGCGCGGGCGGATCTTGCGCTGCTCGATCCCGCGAAGCTGCGCGCCTACGACGGCGAGCAATCGATCCGCTACGTGTACCGCGATCTCTTCGACTGCCACCAGCTCGTGAACCGTTCGGACGGCGTCGTGAAAGGCGTGTACGTGGCCGGCGAACGGGTGTGGCACGACAACAGTTTCGAGCCTGCCCACGGCAATCAGCCGCTTGGCGGTTCGCTGCGGGCCGGGGCCGGGGGCTGACTTGGCAACACGTATCGGTCTCATCTCGGACACGCACATCCCGGAAGCCCGTCGTACGCTGTGGCCGCAGATTCTCGACGCCTTCGAAGGTGTGGACAGGATTTTTCACGCCGGTGACATCCACGAGCTGTACGTGCTGGACGAGCTGGAGAAGCTGGCACCCGTGTGGGCTGCGCGGGGCAACGGCGAGGACGGCTCGGGGGGGCGCCCGGTGCAACCGGAGGATCCCCGGGTGCAGTACGCCTGGCTGCTGGAGATCGAAGGTCTGTGGGTGGGTCTCACCCATTACGTGCCGGTGCCGGAGCGCCCGCCGAATTTCACCATGGCCCACTGGCTGGAACGCTTCTTTCCGGAGCGCAAACCCGATGTGATCGTCTCTGGAGACACGCACCGGGAGGCGATCGAGTGGGTGGACGGAATCTACTGCGTGAATCCGGGCTCACCCACCTATCCGCACAACTACGATACCCAGTACGGCACCATCGGCTTTCTCGAGCTGGACAACGGCCGCGCCGAGGCCAGTGTCTGGCAGATAGTGGATGACGGCATCGAGCCGTTCGACTGGGAGGGTGTGCCGCCCTGGAAGCTGAGGCGCTGAACGTGGTTGGGTGCGCAGGGCTTTGCCCCGCGAGGTAAGAGTGTCCTAGACTCGGTGAGAGGGGTTCGAGGAGGGATTCGAGACCATGCCGAAAATGAGATTTGCCGCGATTGTCGTGGTTGTGAGCGTGCTTGCTGGCTGCACCGTCTCCAATGTGGCCACGCAGGGATTCAGCGCGATCCCGGCAGAAGCGCGCCTGGTGCTGATGCCCCCGGATATCAAGTATTACCGCATAACCGCCAGCGGCATCACCGAGCCGCACTCCGAATGGACCGATACGGCGCGAGCGTCTTTTGATGCGGCCTTTCAGGCTTTCACCGCCGATTCGGATCTGCCGTTCGAGCTGCTGGATCGCTCGGACATGTCCGACCTGGCCGTAGATTACGACAAGCTTCACTCCGCCGTGGGTTCCACCATTCTCGCCAATCACTACGGCATCACGAAGCTGCCGTCCAAGCGTCAGGGTGAAACCAACGAGTACGATTTCGACTGGTCGCTGGGCCCCGGTGTGGCGGAGCTCACGCCCCAGGGCGGCGATTACGCGCTGTTCGTGTTCTTCCGCGACTACGAAGCGGGCGGCGGCCGTGTGGGCATGGCCATCTTCGCCGCCGCGCTGGGCGTAGGCATCTACACCGGGCACCAGGGTGGCTTTGCGTCCCTGGTGGATCTGCGTTCCGGGGACGTGGTGTGGTTCAACAACGTGCCGGTCGCGCAGGGGGACATGCGCAAACCGGATGGCGCCCGGCGTCTTGTGGATCAGCTCTTCGACGGCCTCACCGGCGAAGGCTGAACCATGGTGTCAGGCTGATGGGCAGGTTCTGGGCAATTGCTGCGTTGGTCCTGGCGGGGGTAGCCGGCGCCGAGGAGTTGCCCGTGCCATTGCGGGTGCTGCCCGGGTACGTGCCCGGTGAAGATGCGAGGGTAGACGAGCGCAGCATCTGGGCGGAGATGGACGAAGCAGAGGCGCATCTGCGGCGTTCCCCCATGCTGGTGGACGATCCGGTCATCACCGACTACGTGCGCGGCCTGGCCTGCCGCGTTGCCGGAGACTACTGTCCCGACCTGCGGATTTACGTCATCCGCAACCCCTACTTCAACGCCTCCATGGCACCGAACGGCGTGATGATTGTCCACACGGGGCTGCTGGTTCGGTCGCTGTCGTCGGATCACGTGGCCGCGGTACTCGGCCACGAGCTTGCCCATTACACCCAGGCCCACTCGATCAAGCGGTTGCGCGCGGCTAAAACCCGCATGACCGTTGGCGCCATCGTCTCCATGGGGCTCGCTGCCGGCGGGATCTCCACGGGAGGGTTGCCGGAGATCTTTGCCCTGACGAGCGTGATGGGATTCACCCGTGGGCAGGAAAGCGAAGCCGACGTCCTTGGCGCTCATTTCATGGCACAGGCAGGTCTGGACGCCCGTTCCGCGGGGGATCTCTGGCGCCTGCTGGAAGACGAAGAAGCGCGCGCGTCGGTCAAGCGTCCGAAAGGGCCCTTCTTTCTGTCCAGCCATCCGCGACCGGAAGCGCGGGCGGCGAAGCTGGATGCAACCAGCGTCGATCTCGTGCGCGCCACGCCGTCCGATGAAGACGGGGCTGTGGTCGACCCGTTTGTGGAGATGTTGCAGCACGGCTACGAGATCTTCATGGACGAGCAGATCAAGCAACGCGATCACGGCCGGGTGCTCGCGCTGGTGGAGCGCCACGCGGCCCTGGGTATCCGCGCAGAAGACGTCGCGTTCTATCGCGGCGAGGCCTGGCGCATCCGCGGCGGGGCCGGTGATCACGAGAAAGCCATGGCGGCGTATCAGGAGGCGATCTCGTCGCAGCACCCCAATGCCAGGGCATTCCGGGAGCTGGGGTATCTGGAACTGAAGCATGGTGACAATGCCCGGGCGCGCGAGCACCTGCAGCAGTTTCTTGCCCTGCGCCCCGACGCAACCGATCGGGCGCTCATAGAGTTTTATCTGGAGGATGGATGGTGAGCTTGAGTCGTGTTCTCTCTGCGGTTGGCCTGCTGTTTCTCGCCGGCTGTGTCTCCACCCAGTTTGCCGTCGTCACCGCCGGGCAGGTTGCCCTCGATGATCTGTCGGTCTCGGCGACGGATTCGGGCTGGAACAAAGCGCCCCAGACGGTGGCGCCCTGGTTACACCCGACCAGCGAGGTGTGGACGCGGGACGGGGTGTTGCTGGACCGCTTGATACTGGTGCCCGGCGTGGAAAACGGCGGGACGCTGTTCAAGAGCAACAGCGACGCGCTGGTGTATCCCGAGTACCGCAGCGGCATGCTGCCCAACGAAGTGGCAGATCTCACGGTGTCGTCGATCCAGAAACTGCTGGGCACCGACACGGCGGTCACCATGGAAGACCTGCGCCCGCACCGTCTGGGTGATCAGCGCGCCGTCATGTTCGATCTGAACATCGAAGCCGGGGAAATGCCGCGCCGCCAGGCGCGGGTGCTGGCGTTCATGCATGAAGACCGGCTCTATCTGCTGGCCTTCATCGCTACCGCGCTGCACTACTTCGACAAGCACTGGGACGCAGCGCTTGCGGTGATGGACAGCGCGCGGACTCTCGCTCCGCAGGACGCCTAGCGCCGCAGCAGCGGCGCGTGGGCTCAGTCTTTCGGCTGTCCCAGGATCCGCTCTGCGATGATGTTGCGCTGTATGTTCGGCGTGCCGCCGCCGATCACCACGTTGGGCCAGTTCAGGGACGATTTCGTCCAGCTGCCGCCGTCGACAGCGTCGGCGCCGCCTTTGAGCTGCAACCCCGCCTGACCAGTCAGCTCCACCGCGAAGTCGTCCATGTCGATCTCGAGGCTGGCACGGTGCAGCTTGTTCACTGAGGTCTCCGAGGTGAGCGGCTCGCCTTTGATCTGCTTGGTGAGATAGCGCAGCCCGTTGTACTTCATGGCGGCAATTTTCATCTCGAAGCGGGCAATGGTGCGGCGCACGTCCGGGTCATCGCCGGCGGGTTTACCCTGCTTGGTGGTGCTGCGCACCAGCGCCTTCAGCGTGTCCAGCTTGTCGAACATCTGGGTGACCTCACCGATGCTCGATCGTTCGTTGGCCAGCGCCGAGACCGTCACCTTCCAGCCGTCCCCTTCCTCACCCAGGCGGTTCTCGACAGGCACGCGCACGTCGGTGAAGAAAATTTCGGCGAAGTGCCGGTCGCCGGCCATGTTCTCTATGGGCCGTACTTCCAGACCCTCCGTGTCCATGGGCACCAGCAGACAGGTAATGCCGTCGTGTTTGCTTTCGGTCTCGAAGTCGGTGCGCACCAGCAGGATGATCCACTGGCTCCAGGGTGCGCCGGTGGTCCAGATCTTCTGCCCGTTCACCACGTACTCGTCGCCGTCGCGCACGGCTTTGCACTGTATCGACGCCAGGGTTCGCTGTAGCCGGTGCACCAGGTGACTTTGCTGTCGAGAATGTCCGGGATGAACTTCTTTTTCTGCTCGTCGGTGCCGTACTGCATGATCCCCGGGCCCACCCAGGCGAGGCCCATGAACGAAGTGCCGAGCGGCGGCGCCTTGGCCAGGGCCATCTCCTCGCGCAGGATCGTCTGCTCGATGAGGCCGCCGTCGCTGCCGCCGTACTCTTTCGGCCAAGAGAAGCCTACCCAGCCTCTGGCACGCACTTTTTCGAGCCAGCCGGAGAGAAAATCGGCGCCGCGTTCTTTTTTCGGCGGCAGGTTGTCTGCCAGAAACGAGCGCACCTCTTCGCGGAATGCCTGCTCTTCCGGCGTGTAGTCGAAATCCATCTAAAGACCTCCCAAAGCTGCGATACGGTCGAGGTGGTAGTCGCTGTCGCCGTACATGGGGCGCGCCCACTTGGAGCGTTTCAGATACAGCTGCGCGTCGTACTCGGCGGTGAAACCAATGGCGCCGTGCAGGCCGACGCCGTCGATGCCGATCTGTGCGAAGGCATCCGAGGCGTAGCCCTTGGCAAGGGATGCGGCCAGCGGCAACTCGTCGCGGCTGTCGTCGACGGCCCAGGCTGCGTAGTAGGCCAGCGAGCGGAACGACTCCACGTCCACGAACATGTCCGCGAGGCGGTGCTTCACGCCCTGATACTGCCCGATGGGTTTGCCGAACTGGATGCGTTCCTTGGCATAGTCGCTCGTCAGCGCGAGGATGGCGGACGCTGCGCCCACCATCTCGGCAGTGACGGCAACCGCCCCGCAATCGGTGAGGTAAGCAAGCTGCGCCTCGCTCATGGGCAGCAGGTTGTCCGCCGCAAGCTCTACCCCGTCCAGCGCTACCCGCCCCATGGGCCGGGTACCGTCCATCACCGGGGAGGCTGTGACCGTCACCTGCTCCGACGCCACCGCCGCGAGCGCAAGCCCGGTCGGGGTACGCACGGCCAGCAGCAGGTAGTCGGCGGCCATCGCGTCGTTCACGAACGGCTTGGTGCCGGCCAGCTTCACGACGTCACCAGCCGGTTCTGCGGTGGCGTAGATTGCCTGCGGGTCGATCCAGTTGGCGTCGTCGTACAGGCCCAGCGTGCAGGTGACCTCACCCGATGCCATGGGTGGCAGCCAGGTGGCCTGCTGTGTGTCGTTGCCGCATTCGAGGATGGCGGCGCAGGACAGGGCGTGTGACACCAGTGGCAGAGGAGACAGGCCGGCACCGGTCTCTTCCAGCACCACCGTGAGATCCACCCACGTCAACCCCAGGCCGCCGTGCGCTTCGGGAATGGTCAGCGCCAGCCAGCCCAGCTCCGCAATCTGCTGCCACAGATCTTTGTCGAAGGGCTCGCCGGCCATAAGCTCGCGCACCCGGGCGAGGGGGCAGGCTTCCTGCATGAAGCGGGACACCTGGTCGCGCAGCAGATTCTGCTCTTCCGAGAAACCGAAGTTCATAGGCTGGCCTCAGCCCCGCATGGGGTTGATGGGTGGCCAGGCTTCGCGGCTTTCGAGGATCTTCTCGCCGATTTCCTCCACGCCCCACACGCCGTCCGACAGGTCGCGCTTGGCAATGGGTGTCACCTGCCAGGACAGCAGGGAAACGCTGTTGCCGCCCACCAGAAACTGGCGGCCGCTGACGTCTTTCGCCTCGTCGGTGCACAGCCAGACGATGGGCGGCGACACGGCTTCGGGCGGGAACTTGTCCTGTACGTTCTCGGGAAGGATGTCGGTGGTCATGCGGGAGGTGGCCGTGGGCGCGAGCACGTTCACGGTGATGCCGTACTTCACCCCTTCGAGCCACAGGCAGCGCATGAAACCGGCAATGCCGGCTTTGGCGGCGCCGTAGTTGGTCTGGCCGAAGTTGCCGAGCAACCCCGAGGTGGAGCTGGTGACGACGATGCGCCCACCTTCACCCTGCTCGATCATCTGGTCGTAGGCGACCTTGGTGGTGAGGTAGGTGCCGCGCAGGTGCACGTCGATGACCGCGTCCCACATGCCGTCGTCCATGTTCTTGAACGACTTGTCGCGCAGAATGCCGGCGTTGGCGATCAGAATGTCCAGCTTGCCGAAGTTGTCCAGCGCCGTCTTCACCATCGCTTCCGCGTCTTCGCGGCTGGTGACCGAGCCGTAGTCGGCAACCGCAGTGCCGCCGGCAGCTTTGATCTCGTCCACCACGCTGTCGGCCATGGACGAGCCGGCGCCCGTGCCATCGCGCGAGCCGCCGAGATCGTTCACGACCACGCTGGCCCCTTCCTGCGCCAGCAGCAGCGCGTGTGCGCGGCCGAGGCCTCCTCCTGCGCCGGTGACAATGGCGACTTTGCCGTCGAGCATGCCCATGGGTGTGTCCTCCTGGTTTGATTTTTCCAACGGTGAGCCGCACAGTTTAACCCAAGAGCAACGGGAGACCGTATTGGACGAGTTACTGGATTTCAGCGGCAAGGTCGCCCTCATCACGGGCGGCAGCCGCGGCCTGGGCCGGGAGATGACCCTGGCCCTGGCGGCACGGGGCGCGGATGTGATCATCACCAGCCGCAAGGCGGATGCCTGCGAGGCAGTGGCCGCCGAGGTGGAGGTGATGGGTCGCCAGGCCATGCCGTACGGGGCCCATGTGGGACACTGGGACGAGCTGGGGCAGCTGGTCGACGCGGCGTACGAGCGCTTCGGCAGAATCGACATCCTCGTGAACAACGCGGGCATGTCACCGCTTTACGAAAGCCTCACGGATGTCTCCGAGGAGCTCTTCGACAAGGTGGTGGGGGTCAATCTCAAAGGCCCCTTCCGGCTCATGGCGCTGGTGGGCGAGCGCATGGCCGCGGGGGATGGTGGCTGCATCATCAACATCAGCAGCACCGCATCGCTGAACCCGTCGCCAACCTCTGAGCCTTACGGTGCCGCTAAGGCGGGTCTGAATGCGCTGACCCGCAGCTTCGCCTTTGCTTATGGTCCCAAGGTGCGCGTCAACTGCATCGTGGCGGGGCCGTTTCTCACCGACATCTCCAAAGCCTGGGACCTGCCCGCTCAAGAGGAGGTGTGGCGTGCCAACCTTGCGCTGCAGCGGGGCGGCGAGCCTGACGAGATTGTTGGTGCGGCGCTGTATCTGGCCAGTTCCGGGGCGAGCTTTACTACCGGTACTACAATACGGGTGGACGGCGGCACGCGGTGACGCGCGGCTGAGCATTGCCGCGTTCGCAACGGGTGCCCGGGACGTTCCAGGAGAACATGGTCATGGCACGTTTACCGCCAAGGAAGACCTCACGGGAACCCCGTGACGGCAGCAGCGAGCGCGATGGTGGAGACCCGCGCGATGCTGCGCCGGCAGCCGATCTGGAAGGTGAGCTGAACACCTCGCTGATGGACATGCTGGATCTTCTCGGCCGGGAAGTGGCGCGCCTTCAGGAGGCGCTGGAGTTCTACCGCATGAGCGAGGTGGCAGACAAAGACGCCATCATCCGCTGGCATGTGCAGCAGATCGACGCGCGCCACGATCGCATGGCAGAGGTGAAGTCGATGATTCTCGCCTCGGACGACGACAAGCTGCACTAAACCACCAGGCCCCTCCAGCGCAACACCGCGCGCGCGGCCCGCTGCGGCGCGTCCGGCGTCGCCGCGAGCGCCACCAGCGTGCTCAGACCGCCGGGATTTGCCACGTTCACCTCCAGCACGTGCACACCACAGGTGTCGATGGCGGCAAAGCCGATCTGCCGGCGTTGCAGCTCCTCCATGACCTCGTGCACGGCCCCCGGCAACGATACTCCTGCCGGCAGCGGCATTGGGGTGCTGCCCTGCGCGAGATTGGCGGTGAAGCCGTCCAGCGGCAGCCGCCGGTAGCTGCCGATCACCTCGTTGCCGGCCACCAGGGTGCGTACTTCGCCGTCCACGATGGCGGGCACGAAGCGTTGCAGCAGCCACGCCTCGGCGGTGCGCGATGCCAGGTGCCGGCTGATGCGCGGCAGGTTGTCAGCCGGTACGCGCACCACGTCCCGGCCGAAGCTGCCGGCTTCGGGTTTCAGCACCCAGTCGCCACCGTGATGCGTGGCGGCGGCGGTCAGCGCCTCGGCGCTGGTGCCGCGTATGGTGAGAGGCGCCCACTGCAGCCAGGCGCCTTTGCCGTGGCTGGTGTGCATGGTGTCCGGGGGTGTCACGAAGCGGTCTGCGGGGGCGGTGCGAAGAGCGGCGAGGCGCTGTGCATAGCTGGCACGGGGTCCGAAGCCCAGCAGCCAGACGAGGTCGAATGCGGTCAGCGGCACCGGGTCGGGCGTGTGTACCACGAGCCCTGCGTCCCCCATGGCGAGGGCTTCATGGGGCACGCAGGTGAGCCTGCAGCCCAGGCTGGCAAACGCGTCCGACAATACTGCCTGGTTGTCGTTGGCGGCGCCGGACGGTGGTGGGCTCGCCAGCAGCAGGACGCTCGGCATGACAGATTTCCTGCGTTGATTATTCGTGAATTGTCCCCACAGACTGCGTAAGATTCCGCTCCCTGTCACTGTGCAGACCAGGCGGGCGCAAGCAGGACCGACGAGCACGACCGAGACGACTCAGATGACGACAGAGCCAGCGATCAGCCTACCCGACTACAGTCTGCTCCCGGAAGACGTGCCGATCGTGCAGGAATGTGTGGTGCCCGGCCCCGAGCGCGATACCTTGAAAGAGCGCATCGCCCGGAACCTCGACACGCTGGGTGCAACGCTGGTTGCCCACTACTACGTGGACGGTGACATCCAGGATCTGGCCGAGGCCACGGGCGGGTGCGTATCGGATTCGCTGGAAATGGCGCGTTTCGGCCACGAAGCGCAGAGCGAGACGCTCATCGTCTCGGGTGTGCGCTTCATGGGTGAGACGTCGAAAATTCTGTCGCCGGAAAAACGCGTGTTCATGCCGACGCTTGCGGCCGAGTGCTCCCTGGACATCGGCTGCCCGCCGGAGGAATTCGCAGCGTTCACGCAGGCACATCCGGACCGCACGGTTGTGGTGTATGCCAACACGTCCGCGCAGGTGAAGGCCCTCAGCGACTGGGTGGTTACTTCGAGCTGCGCGCTGGAAATTGTCACGCACCTCAAGGACAAGGGGGAGAAAATCCTCTGGGCGCCGGACAAGCACCTCGGCCGCTACATCCAGGCACAGACCGGCGCGGACATGCTGCTGTGGAGTGGTGCGTGCGTGGTGCACGAAGAGTTCAAGACCAAGGCGCTGTTCGATCTGCAGAAGGTCTACCCGGACGCTGCCGTGCTGGTGCATCCCGAGTCACCGGAATCGGTGATCGCCATTGCCGACGCCGTGGGCTCCACCAGCGCCATCATCAGGGCCGCCACGGAATTGCCGAATGAGACCTTCATTGTGGCCACCGACCGCGGCATCTTTCACAAGCTGCGGCAGCTCAACCCGGGCAAGCGGTTCATCGAAGCACCCACCGCCGGCGATGGGGCGACGTGCCGCAGTTGTGCGCACTGTCCTTGGATGGCCATGAACGAGCTGCGTGCGCTGGACAAGCTCCTGTCTGATGAGACCTACCGGCTCGCCAACGAGGTGCAGGTGGATCCGGCGGTCGGACGACGTGCCAGAGCGCCGCTTGACCGGATGCTGGCCTTTCAGAAACGCTAGTTTCAGCTCTGCTGCATGCGGATGGCGGTGCGCAGATCCTGGATACGCTGGGTGAGCTTGGCAACCAGCTGCGGGTTGGTGCGGCGCACCAGACGCTGAGCGTATTCAAGATGCTGGATGGCCCGCGCGTAGGACCCGTGCAGGTAAAAATACTCCGCCCGGGCGAGGTGCACACCCGTGATATTGCCGGCGAGCCCTGACGTTTCCGCCAGCTCGTACCATACGTCCACGTCCCCCGGGCGCAGCTTCGACTGGCGCTCAAGCACCGCTTCCGCTTCCGTGTGCCGCTCCGCTTCGTTCAGGGCCCGCGCGTAAAGCATGCCCAGCGGGGCGTTGTCGGGATTCAGCACGAGCTGATGGCTCAGCAGCGCCTGGGCGCGCGTAAGCTGGCCTGCATTGATGAGAACCTCCGCGTAGGCGGCGTTGTACAGAATGCTCTGCGGGTTCAGATTCAGCAGCGGCTCCACCCGGTCCAGAGCAGCCTGGTGTTCTTCCAGGCCTGACAGCGCCAGCGCGAGACCGTACTGCGCAGCCCGGTCGTCCGGGTTTTCCCGCAGGCGCTGCTCGAAGATGGCTTCGCTCTCGGAGGGACTGCGGTGAAAGCGCACCTGCGCGCGCGTGCGCATGAGCTGATAGTCCAGCGAGTCCGCGTAGTTGCTGCGGGGAAGATCCAGCGCCTGGTTGCGGGCGTCGGCGATGCGCGTTTCGGACAGCGGGTGTGTGAGCAGAAACTCCGGCGGGCGGCGTGTGAAGCGGTAGTTGCGCTGCATGCGTTCGAACATGCGCGCCATGGCCGCCGGATCGTGGTTGGCGCGCACCAGCGTGTTCATGCCGATGCGGTCGGCTTCCTGCTCCCGCTCGCGGCTGAAGCGGAGCTGGTTGGCCTGAGAGGCGGCCTGGGCGGTGCTGAGGGCGGCAATGGCCGCATCGCCGCCGCCGGCCGCGCCGATGATCAGCGCCGCGATCATGCTCGCCAGGGTGGGCAGCGCGTTGGCGCGCTGCTCTTCGATGCCTCGCGCAAAGTGCCGCTGGCTCAGGTGCGCCAGTTCGTGCGCCATGACAGCGGCATATTCGTGCACGTCGTGGGCGTGCAGCATGAGACCGAGGTTCACACCCAGCACCCCGCCGGGGGCGGCGAACGCGTTGATCTGGTCGCTGTCCACCACGATGATGCTCTTGATGGCTTCCCTGAGGTCGCTGTGCTGCGCCAGGTCGGTAATCTGCGTGGTGACGTAGTATTTGATCAACGGGTCGTTGCTGGTGCGCAGACTGGCATGCAGCTGCTTCAGGAATACGTCGCCGATCTGCTTTTCGAGCTGGGGTGAGATCGTGCGCGACGACGCATCGCCCAGCGACGGCAGCTTGTGCTCTTCGGCCCCGGCAGAGCCTACGAGCAGCGTCAGAACGATCAGCAGATACCGCTTTGCCGTGTTTTTCACGCGCTGCCTCTTGCAGGTGTTGTGGTTGGGGCCGGCTCGATCATATCGGAATTTCCGCACCCTCGTGTCATACTTCGACGGCCCATGGACGAAGAAGTTCGCACCCTAGACGTCAAGGGGCTCAACTGCCCCATGCCTCTGCTCAAAGCGAAGAAAGCGCTCAACGAGATGGCGCCCAACGCGCGGCTGCGCGTGCTGGCGACCGATCCCGGCTCGGTGCGCGACTTCGAGGTGTTCGCGCGCCAGAGCGGTAATCCGCTGCTGGAATCCGGTGAGGCGGACGGCGTCTTCACCTACCTGCTCGCGAAGAAGCCATGAAGTTTCTCGAGGTGATCGGCACGTGGGTGAACGACTATTTCTCCCACGCCGAAGCCATCTATCTGGTGGTGTTCATTGCCGCTGTGCTGCTGGTGCTGGCCACCCTCGGCGGGGTGCTGGCGCCGGTGCTGTCCGGACTGGTGATTGCGTTTCTGCTGCAGGGGCTGGTGGATCGCCTGCAGCAGGCCCGGGTGCCACGCATGGCGGCGGTCTATGTCGCCTTTCTGTTGTTCGTGGGCAGCGTCCTGGCGCTGGTGCTGGTGATCTTTCCGCTCCTGTGGCAGCAGCTCTCCGGCGTGGTACAGGTGCTGCCAACGCTCGTGGAGCGCTCCCGGGAAGGGCTGGATGAGCTGGCTACGCGCTTTCCGGAGTACGTGACGCCGCAGCAGATAGCGTCGCTGGTAGAGCAGGGTGCCGTGGAGCTGGCCAACTTCGGCGGCACCGTGCTGGAGACGGCCTTCAGTCAGGTGTTCTCGCTGCTCGGCCTCATCATATACGTGGTGCTGGTGCCGATTTCGGTGTTCTTCTTCCTCAAAGACAAAGATCAGTTACTCGAATTCATCTCGTCGCTGCTGCCGCGCGAGCGCACCCTGCTGAACGCGGTGGGTGAAGAGATGAACGAGCAGCTCGCCAACTACGTGCGCGGCAAGTTCATCGAAATTCTCATCGTGGGTGCCACCACATTCTTCGTGTTCACGCTGCTGGGGCTCAATTACGCCTTTCTGCTCAGTGTGATCGTCGGCTTGTCGGTGCTCATTCCCTTTGTGGGCGCGGCGGTGGTCACGATCCCCGTGTTTGCCGTGGCGGTGATCCAGTTCGGCTGGTCCTGGGACCTCGGCGCGGTGATGGGCGCCTATGCGGTGATACAGTTTCTCGACGGCAACATCCTGGTACCGCTGCTGTTCTCGGAAGTGGTGGATCTGCATCCCATCACCATCATCGTGGCAGTGCTGGCCTTCGGCGGGGTATGGGGCGTGTGGGGCGTGTTCTTCGCCATCCCGCTAGCGACGCTCATCAAAGCCATCTACCGGGCATGGCCGCGGCGCGACGGGTCGCAGGACGGCCGCGGTCCGCCCGGGGACGGGCTGCAACCGTTGCCCGACGAACGCGAGGCAGCCTTGTAGGCAGGGGGCCGGCTGCGTACCATTCCGCCTTCGCTTGAATCACCTCTCGGGACGGACGCCATGTTGAAAGGCAGTATCGTCGCCCTCGTAACCCCCATGGCCGCCAACGGTGATGTCGACTGGTCGGCACTGGATGCGTTGATCGAGTGGCACATCGAAGCAGGCACCCACGGCATCGTGCCTATGGGTACCACCGGGGAGTCCGCCACGCTGGACACCGAGGAGCACCTTGCCGTCATCAAACGCACCATAGAGGTGGCGGGTGGCCGCGTGCCCGTGGTGGCCGGCACCGGCAGCAATGCCACGCAGGAAGCCATTCATCAGACGCAGGAGGCGGAGCGGGCGGGCGCCGACGCCTGCCTGCTGGTGACACCGTACTACAACAAGCCGACACAAGCCGGCCTCGTGGCCCATTACAAAGCGGTTGCCGAAGCGACGTCGGTACCCCTGGTGCTGTACAACGTGCCGCCCCGTACAGCCTGCGACATGGTCGCGGACACGGTGGCCACACTCGCCACGGATCCACAGATCATCGGCATCAAGGAAGCCTGTGGCGATGCAAATCGCGTGGCGGAGATCCGGGAGCGCGTGGCCGACGACTTCATCGTGCTGTCCGGCGAAGACGCGCAGACGCTGCAGATGCTCGACCTGGGCGCGGTGGGCACGATCACGGTGACCGCAAACGTGGCGCCGGCCCTGATGGCTGAGTTTGTGAACAGTTTTCTCGCCGGAGACCGGGAACGGGCCGGGGAACTGGACGCCATGCTGCAACCCGTGCACGACATTCTTTTCTGCGAGCCGTCGCCTACCGCCAGCAAGTGGGCGCTGCATCTCATGGGCCGTATCGATACGGGTATCCGTCTGCCGCTGCTGCCGCTTACCGCTGCACACCATGGCGAGCTCACCGCCCGCCTCAAGGCCGTGGGGGTGCTCACATGATTGCGCGAATGATCGGCGCTGCGCTTGCTGTCATGGCATTACTGGCAGGGGCGGGGTGCAGCTGGATGAACGACGGCGAGGGTCTGTTCATCAATCCGAACGACGACTATCTCGAGGTGCGGGAAGACCCGGACCTGATCGTGCCCGAGGATCTGGGCGGCTTGACGGACACTGATCCCTTTCCCATTCCTCCGACGCCGCCGGCGCGGAACCCATCCTACTATCCCGCCAATCCGCCGCTGCCGGACGCCATTTACGGCAACGACAACCGGGACGAGGTGCGCATCCAGCGGCTGGGCGATCGCACCTGGCTGGTGATCCCCGAGGCGCCCACCACCGTCTGGCCGAAGCTGAAGCAGTTTCTTGCCGACAACGGGGTGGCGGTAGCCCATGATGCGCCGGAGAACGGACGCCTCAATACGGACTGGCTGCGCGTGGAGCAGACCCAGTACCGGGATGTGATCCGCACGCTGCTGCGGGACGCCAAGAACGGCGCCAGCCTCAATCGCGGCATGGATCGCTATCTGATCCGCGTGGAGCAGGGCCTGCGTCCTTTCACCTCCGAGATTCACGCCCGGCACGAGAACGACAGCCTCACCCTGCCGGTGCGTGATGAGCTGACGAACCTGAACACGCTGTTTTCTGATGTCGGTCAGGCGGAAACGGACTTCCTGAGCGAAGTAGGCGCGTATATTGCCGCCAAGGTGGCCGAGCAGACCGTTTCCAAGGTTGCCCTGCAGATCGGCAGCGCCCAGAAGGCGGCGCTGACCCGCGACGGTAACGGCTACCCGGTGCTGGAGCTCTATCTCGACTACGAGCGAGCCTGGGCCACCGTGGGCCAGGCCCTGGACAACGCGGAGGTGGAGGTGACCAGCCTTGACCGGGATCGCGGCACGTTCCTGGTGACCATGGACGACAGCGTGTTCACCGGTGAGGAAACGGGCGGCGGCTTCCTGTGCCGCTTCACCTTCAGCTGCGATCGCAGCGAGGCTTACGATTTCCGCATACAGATGCAGGCCCGCGAGGATGACGTGTTCGCCGTGAGCGTGCTGCAGGCTGCCGACGACCAGCCGGCGGAAGCGGGCATTGCGCAGCAGGTGCTGGTGCTGCTGCGGGAGTACGCCAGCTAGTGCGTCGACCCGCGCCGGGACAGTTCCGTTAGATGGGCTTCGCGTCGCTGGGCAGCGGGTCCAAAGGCAACGGCACAGTTGTCTCCCTGCACGGCACGGGCACCGCGCTGACGGTGCTCATCGATTGCGGCTTCACCCTCAAGCAGACGGAGCGGCGCCTTGCCAGGCTGGGCCTGTCCGGGGGAGACCTGGACGCCATTCTCGTCACGCACGAGCACGCGGACCACATTGCCGGGGTGGCGGCGCTGGCCCACAAATTTGCCGTGCCCGTCTACGCGTCTTACGGCACGGCGCGGAAACTGGATGGGGCGTGCCGCTGTTTCGACGGGGACGTCCCGTTCGAGCTCAACGGCGTGCGCATCAACCCCGTGCGGGTGCCGCACGATGCCCGCGAACCCACGCAGTTCGTGCTGGACGACGGCGTGGAGCGCGTGGGTGTGTTGAGCGATCTCGGCTCGGTTACCCAGCACGTGCGCGAGGCCTACAGCGGCTGCACGCACCTGCTGATGGAATCGAACCACGACACCACTATGCTGGCCAATGGCAGCTATCCGCCGCGCCTGAAGGTTCGCGTCGGGGCCCGCTATGGGCACTTGAACAACGAGCAGGCGGTGGCGTTTCTGGACGACGTGGCGCACGCCTCCCTGCATGTCGTGATCGGCCATGTGAGCGAGCAGAACAACTGTATGGAGCTTCTGCAGCAGGTTTACGAGCCCATGCGCGCGCGCGTGGCGTCCATTGCCATCGCCTCCCAGCAGGACGGGTTCGACTGGGTAGGGCAGCGGCCGATCACCCGGCAGGTGTCATTTGCCGACGCATTGTAGAATGGTGGGCTTCACCCGCGCAGCCGCGCGAGGATCACACAGCTAGCGAGTAACCGATGGACAGCTTCAACATCTCTCCGGATACCTTTCAAACCGATGTCATCGAGCGGTCTCAGACCATGCCGGTGCTGGTGCTGTTCTGGACCGATCAGGTGCCCCCCTCGGTGCAGATGAAGCAGCTGCTGGAGACGCTGCTGGCACAGTACGCCGGCAAAGCCGCGCTGGGGCTGTCGGACGTGGCGGCCGATCCCACGCTTGCGCAGCATCTGCGCGTGCAGGGGCTGCCGAGCCTGCGCGTGGTGCACCAGGGGCGCATCGTCGAGCAGGTGGACGGGCCCGTGGAGGAGGAACAGCTCCGCACCCTGCTGGATGCGCTGACGCAGTCACCCGCCGACATGCTGAAGGCTCAGCTCGATCAGGTGCTGGCGTCCGGACAGTGGGACGTGGCGGTGGAGATGCTGCAGCAGGCTGTGAACGAGGAGCCCAACAATCAGGGTTTCCGCGTGGAACTGGCCGATGTGCTGGTGAGAAAAGGTGATCTCGACGACGCGCGCACCGTCCTCGCGAGCATTCCCGCAGATACGCCGGAGCGCGAGCGGCCGCAGAATCGGCTGGAGTTCATCGAGGAAGCCGCCGGGTTCGAGGATCTGGCGACGCTGGAGCGGCTGGTTACGGAAGATCCCGACAACCTGGAGCACAGCTACCAGCTCAGCGTGCAGCTCATGGTCGCGGGCCGCGAGGAAGAGGGGTTGGAAACCGCGATGGGTATCCTGCGCCGGGACCGCGAGTTCCGCGACGACATAGGCCGCCTCACCATGATCCGGGCCTTCGCCATGCTGGGCAAAGGCCATGAGCTCGCCACGAAGTACCGGCGCAAGATGTTCAACTTCATGCACTGACGCGGCGGTGCCGGTCTGTGCACGAAACAGGCCGCGTTGTCAGGCGACGTTCATCACGTCCAGCATGTTACCGAAGTAGAACTTGTCCATGGTGGCCTGATCGCACCCCGGCATGTTGCGCTCGAATTTCGCGATGGGATCATTGGTCCCTTCCGGATGCGGATAGTCCGACGCGAACACCAGCATGTCCGGGCCCACGTTGTCGATGATCCAGCCCACGGGTTCGTCTGCGAACGGCGATACCTTGATATGGCGCCGGGCGGTCACGGACGGCGCTTCCACAAACTCGCGGCGGCGCTTGAACATGTGCGCGGTGAAGTCGAGCTGTGCCAGCCACGACGGCAACCAGGTTGCGGCATGTTCCATGCTGATCATGCGCAGCGCCGGGTGCCGTTCGAACACCCCGTCGAAGATCAGCGCTGACAGAAACAGCTGCGCGCTGGTACCGATGTTCAGCAGCCCCAGCTCGCCGGCCGGTGCATCGCCGCCCAGGGCGAGCTCCGATTTGCCGTTGTTCTTGAAGCTGGGCGATACCGCGTTGTATTCACCGTTGGCGGCCACGTGGATGCCCGCCGGTATGCGGCGGTCGGCAAAGCCGGCCCAGATCACGTCGAAATCCGGATGGGTGTAAGCGGGTTTTGCCGGGTCGGGCTCGTTGGTGGGTACCATGAACGTGTAGCAGCCGTCGGCAAATCCCTGGTCCATGATCTGCCGGGCCGTGTCGGGTCCCAGGTTCAGGGGCAGGTAGCCCACGGCGCGCAGGCGCTCATCGTGGGCGCAGAAATCGGCCATGGCTTTGTTCAGCGTCGCGGCGGTGGCCCCCAGGGCTTCGTCGGTGGCCGCATGCACGGTCTGATGGAAGGAGAAGGTAGGCAGCACCCACTGCATCTCGAAGCCCAGGAGATCGAGGGTGTGGGAGCGCTCCTTCGGATCGAATGCGCCCAGGCGGTTCCAGCCGCTCTTGGTATTGTCCATCAGTGAGGCTTCGAACTTCGCCATGGTCTCGGGCTCGCGCTGCCGGCGCTCGAAGAGCTCGCGGCCGCGATCCAGACCCGCCTGCATGACGGGCAGTCCTTTCTGCTCGTGCATGGAAGGCACCAGCGGGAAGTGCTCGGGCCGGGCCGCGTTGTGCAGAAAGTCGTCCAGCTCGATCAGGTGCGAGTCGACGTCGATGATGCGTCGATGGGCGGCATAGGTCATGGTCACGTTCCCCGCGTCACTAGTTGAGTCGACCTAAAATAGTTGCACTATTTAAGTCTGTCAATAATAAGAGTAGAGTTCCCTGATGACTGCTGCCCGCCGCCCCCGAACCCGCCTGTCCCCCGAGGCCAGGCGTACCCAGCTCCTGGACACTGCCAAGGTGATGGTGATTGCCGACGGCCTGGCCGCCTTCACCATGGAAGGCCTGGCGAGGCAGGCGAACGTCTCGGCGCCGCTCATCTACAAATACTTCACGGGCCGCTCGGAGCTTCTGCAGGCACTGCTGAAGCGCGAATACCGGCACTTCGTGGAAACCACCACGGAAGCGCTGCGGGAGACGCGCAGTTTCGAGGAGATCGTGCGAATCTCCGTCACCAGCAACTTCGATCACCACGCGCCGGGCAACATTCTCCCGCTGCTGCTGTCGCAGGCGGAGCTGGCGGCGGCCATTGAGAGCGAGCAGCGCAGTGTCAGACGCAGCAACGCGCGCTTTCTCGTGCGTGCGGCTGCTGATTACTATGAGCTGGATCTCCGTCAGGCGCAGCTGGCGGTGAGCATGTCTTCGGGCGCGTCCATTGCGGCGGCGGAGCTGGCGGCCAGTGCCAGACTGAGCCGTGCAGACGCCATCGAGTTCGCGGTGGCGTACATTCTTGCCGGGGTGGAGCGGGCTGCCAGAGCCCGCTAGGCGCGGCAGGTGGCCGTAAGGCCGTGGACGCCGTCACGCTAGCGCGCATCGACCCGGGCGGGTGCGAAACCCGTCACATTCTATCTGCCCGCCACTACTTATCCTTACATTTCAGCTAAATAGAGAGCGGGTTGTTGCGACATGGATGCGCAGTCGCGGTCGCGTCTAATCCTCGAAGTGGACGATCAGGTTGTGGAACTCGACCACCGTGATGGCGCGGACGGTCGGGTCGTGACGTTGGGCCTGGCCGATGGCAACGATCTCGTTCACGGCTCTGCCTACGCGTCCCGCGCACATGCCCGCATCGAACTGCGGCGCGCGAGCTTCTATCTCGTGGACGCCAGCACCAACGGCACCTTCGTGCAGACCGACGACGAGAACATCCGTTACGTGCATCGCGACGCCGTGCGTCTCTGGGGCGGCGGCTGGCTGGCCCTGGGTGAGCCATTGCACGGCTGCCGTCCGATCCGCTTTCACGAGGCCATCGACTGATGCGCTGGTCCAGCGCCTGCGACACGCATCCGGGGAACATCCGCGAGCAGAATGAAGACGCGGTGTTGTCTCTCTCCGGCTCGGGCTTCTGGCTGGTGGCCGACGGCATGGGTGGGCATGCGGACGGTGATTACGCGAGCGACGCCATCGTGCAATCCCTGGCGGAAGTCACCCTCACGCACGATCTCTGCGACTGTGTCGACGCCATCGAAGACCGTCTGCTGGAAGTGAACGACCACCTGCGCCGCCAGGCGCGCGTGCAGGGGGAAGGACGCACCATCGGCAGCACGGTGGTGGCCATGGTGGCCCGGGAGGGGGTTGGCGTAGCGCTCTGGGCGGGTGACAGCCGCCTCTACCGCCTGCGCCGCGGGCGGATGGAGCTGATTACGCGCGACCACAATCCCGTGGCTGACCTGCTGGACCGCGGCGCCATCACGGAAGAGGAAGCGCTGGACGCCGACACGCACGTGGTTACCCGGGCGGTCGGGGGGCAGCCGGATCTGCACCTGGACGTGGTGGTGTTCGACATCCAGGCCGACGACACGCTGCTACTGTGCTCCGACGGGTTGTACCGCGAGGTGGACCTCGAGGTGATCCGCGGCGCGCTGGAGGGTGAGGTGGAAGCGGCCGTGGAAGAACTCATGATCCGCTGCCTGGAAGGTGCTGCGCGCGACAACGTTTCCGTTGTGGTCACGAGGGCCGTGCCATGAGCGGTCCCAACGACGAACCTACCGTCCCGCACGGACAGGGTGCGCCTGACGATGCGACCGTGCTGCGCGCGCTCAGCGAGAGCGTGCCCGGCACAGGTCTCACCATCGCCAGCGGCGGTGAGGCCATTCGCACCCAGTCCTCGAGCTGGACCAGCGGCCTTGCAGCCGACGGCGATGCCTATGCGCCCCGGGTGCTGAAGCAGCGCTTCGTGCTGGAGGATCGCATCGGCAGCGGTGGCATGGGTACGGTGTTCCGGGCCCGCGATCAGCGCAAGGTGGAGGCGCGCGACACGCAACCTTTCGTTGCCATCAAGGTGCTCAACAACGATTTCCGCCAGCATCCGGAAGCTTTCGTCGCGCTGGAGCGGGAGGCGTCCAAGTCGCAGGCGCTGCGCCATCCCAACATCGTGTCGATCTTCGACTTCGACAAGGACGGCGACGTGCCGTTCATGACCATGGAGCTGCTGGAAGGTGCGGAGCTCGCCGATCTTCTGCGGCGCTATCCCAGCGGCTTACCGCGGGACATGGCCTGGCCCGTGATTCGCGGCATGGTGGCGGGTCTGCAGCACGCGCACCATGAAGGTGTGGTGCACGCAGATTTCAAACCCGGCAACGTGTTCGTCACCGACCGCAAAACGGCAAAGGTGCTCGACTTCGGTATCGCGCGGGCCATACGGTCGCACAAGCTGGGCGATGGCGGCGCGAAGGACCATACGCACTTCGACGTGGGACGTATCGCTGCGCTGACGCCTGCCTACGCCAGCCGCGAGATGCTCACCGGCGACAATCCGGAGCCGCGGGACGACCTCTACGCCCTCGGTGTGGTGATCTACATGGTGCTGACGGGCCGCCATCCGTTCGGCCGTCTGCCGGCCAGCGAGGCTGCGCAGGAAGGACAGCAACCCGAGCGCATCAAAGAGATCAGCCGGCGCCAGTGGCGCACCATCCAGGCCTGCCTCGCTTTTTCCCGCCAGCAGCGCCCCCGAAGCGCCGACGAGGTGTTTGCCGGTCTCTTTCAGAAGCCCGCATGGCAGAACCACAGCGTTGCTGCCGGGGTTGCCGCGGTGGCGGCCGGGGTGCTGCTGCTGGGGCTGGTGGAATCGACAGAGCTCAACGAGGTGAAAGACGAGGTTCGCCAGGAGACGCTGCTGGAAACCCAGCTCGGTCGCGTACGCGAGCAGCTGGTCGTGGCCGAAGCATCCGAGCGCTGGGCTGAGACGCTGTTTGAGGAGCTCGACAATCTGCGTGCCCTGGCCCCGCCCGAGACGGTCGCAGAGGTCACTGCGGATGTGGACGCTGTGCTGGCCGCACTGATTGCGGACAGCCCCACCACGCGGGATGCGCGTCTGGTTTATCAGCAGAGCCTGCGCTTCGGGGAAGCCCATGCCACCTACGGAGCATACGTTGAGCGGCTTGTGGAAGCCCTCGATGCGCTGGTAGCGCTGCCGTTCGACGGTGCCTGGCTGGCGGATGCCACCGAAGTGCTTGCCTGGGCGCGGGAACTCACGCCGCCGTCGAGTCGCCTGGAAGCAGTCCGTGAAGGCACCGCGGAGACAATCGGTGCGCGCATCGTTACAGAACTGTTGCCAGGCCAGCGCGAGCTGGCGGCCGCCGTGTGGGAACTGATGGCCCCGGCAGTGTTCGACGCTGACACCTGGGATCTTGCAGGGGCGGGCGTCGCCGATGCCCATGCCCGTGCGCGGGCCCGGGAAGCCCAGGCCGAAGCGAAAGTGCGGGCGGCGGCGCTGACCGAGGCCCTCAACGGTCTCGTTGGTGGCAGTTGCCTGCGGGTCGACCTGGATGCGGTGGGCACCTGGTTTGCGAAGCTGGAAGGAGCGGATCGGGCGCACAAAGCCGCGCTCGAACGTCATGCCCTCGCGCGTCTGGAAGGCTGTGTGGCGCGGCTGTCCGCCCTGGAACCAACCCGGGCGCAACGCTTCGCGGAAGATCTGCAGCGGCAGTTCCATGCCCCGGTTGCCGGTTTCAGCGGTCTGGATCCCTGTGCTGCCCATTACCTGGTAGGCGATGCGGCACAGGGTGGATCGCGTCCGGGTACGTGCACCGATGTGCTGCCGGACGCAGAGCAGGGCCCGGAGCTGGTTGTGCTGCCCGGCAGCGGCTCGGGCGAGCGCTTTGCGATCAGCCGTTACGAAATCAGCTGGGACGATTTCGACAAATTCTGCTCACAGAGCGGCGTTTGTGAGACCCGGGGCCCGGCGGGGCTGCCGGTGGCCGGTGTGCCGGTGGCCACGGTGGAAGCCTATGCAAAGTGGCTCAGCGAGCGTACCGGGTATCGCTATCGCCTGCCGACGCTGGACGAGTGGCAGCGGGCATCTTCGGGGCAACCCGATCCCAATCGCAACTGCCGGGTCGACGTCGGCGGCGTGCGACGAGGTTCCAGCCCGGTGGGGGTTGCCTCGGGCAGCGCCAACGCGCAGGGGCTTTTCAACGTGCTGGGCAACGTGCGTGAAATTGTTACCGCCGATGGCAGCTATGCGGTCGCTGGCGGCGGCTTTGCGGATCCGATCGATGTGTGCCTCAGTTCCAGCGCCAGACCGCTGGAGGAAGTGGTCGACGTTGCTACCGGCTTTCGCCTGGTGCGGGAGATCTCTTAGTGTTCATGACGTTGTGCCCCGAGGCGAATCGCCTGCGCCGTATCGCGCGGGCCTGCGCTGCCGGGGAGATATCGCGGCGCGACTACCGCCGTACCCGCAGGGATGTCATCAAACAGCTGCAGGGTGAACCGCAGACGGGAGATCTCACGGAACGGCGCGGTATTGGCGAAGGTGAAACCACTCAGCGGCGCGCGCCGCGGGAGTTTGCGCGTTACGCGCCGGACAGCGGGCAGGCGCGTAAACCCTGGGGCTGGCTTCTGGCCGGTGTGTTTCTGACGCTGCTGCTGGCGCTGCCCGTGCTGGTGCTCGCCGCCGGTGCTGCGCCACAGACCATACCGTCGGCGGCTGACCGTCATCCGGATCCGGCGCTGTCCCGCAAGGTGCTGCTGGACGGCGTGACCCTGCCGCTGGCGGAGCCGCTGCCGGGGGTGCCTGAAGCCGAACTGCAGGCGTTTCTCGATGCTGCGCTGGCCGACGCGCAGGCGCACAACGCGGTACGCAGCGACGGCTTCACGCGCGCCGAGCTCGAGCAGGTGGGACGTTTTCTCAACGCCGTGGGTGTGCACGATGCCGATACACCGCTCACGCGGCAGGACCTCGACGATCTGGCGGCGCTGGTGCAGCGGCAGAAGAGTCAGCGCGGTGTCTCGGTAGCGCAACTCGAAAACATTGCGGCCCGGGCGCAGGCGTGGCTGCGGGCGCGCGGCTATCCGCTCGCTCGCACCTATCTGCCCGCTCAGACCGTGACGGCGGGTGAGGTGGTGCTGGGCGTAGAGGTGGGCAGATTGTCTGCGGTGCGCCTCGCTGGCGAAGGCGCAGCTCCCGATGAAAGTACAGCGGCGCTGGCGCGCCGCTATGGGCTGGATGATCTGCTGGGTCGGCCTGTGCGGCGCGACGTGCTGGAAACACGCTTGAACGTGCTGAACAACCTTGGCTCGCGACCACTGCAGGCGGGCTTCGAACCCGGTGAGGCGGTTGGCGACAGCCGCATGGTGCTGCACCTTGGCGAAGAGCAGCCACTGCGCGCCTTCGCTCAGGTGGACAATCATGGCACCCGGCCCGACGCCGAGGAGCGCGTCAGTGCGGGCGCTGCCTTTGCTGATTTGCTGCGCGGCGGCGACACGCTCAGTGTGCACCTCACGGCTGAGCCGGACTCGCCGAGCCAGTTGTTTGGCGTGGTGTCCTACCTGCAGCCCGTGCGCACCGGTCGCATGCACCTCGCCAGCACGGTCGCTCATACCCGCCTTACGGATGCGCAGGGTCGTGATGGTGAGGGCTGGCTTGTGGAAGTCATGCTGGACGACACACGCCTGTTCACGCGTCAGACGAAACGCCAGTGGCGCTACGGCGCGGGCTGGCACGATGTGGATGTTCTGTCGGATGGTGTCGATGGAGAAGAGCGGGTGTTCTTCGGCCACGCGCAGCTGGACTGGCACCGTTTGTGGGACAGCGCGCGGGTGTCGGTGGAAGGCTCGGTGGATTTCCGCGTCGGCCAGGCCCGGCGTGACAGCGCCAGCGAGCACATCTGGCGCGTGCGTGCGCAGGCCACCGCCTGGACGCCGGTACGTTTGCCCCTGCTGGGCACACAGGCGAAGTGGATCGTCGCGCCGCGCGTGCAGACCGGCACGCGGGAGTTGCCCGCCACCTTTGCCCTCAGTGCCAGTGACCCGGCGGAAGGCGCCGGTCTGCCGGCAGGCAGCCTGCTTCTGGACGAAGGCGGGGCGGTGGCTTCCGCCCTGCGTTTCAAGGCGCCGCGAGGTGAGTGGTGGGTGTATGGCGAATACGTCTACGGCGAGGTTGGACGCCTGCGCCAGTGGTATCAGTTGACGACGTTCGGGGTGGGCTGGGAAGCCCGCTTCGGTAGCGCGCTGGCCGGAGGCTTGCGCAGTCGTGTGACGCTCGGTTATCCGGTGGCGCACAAGAGCGATGGAGTGTTCGACGATGATGGATTGCAGCTTTTCTGGTCTTTGCGCTATGAGCACTGAAATCTCTCGGCGCTGGTTGGGTGGCCTGCTGACAGCACTTGCGCTGGCGAGCCCGGGTGCCTGGGCAACGCCGTCGGAAGCGGCTTTCGTGATCGGTGTGGATACCAGCACCGCAGCTGCCCTGCAGGCCTGGGCTGACAGCCTCGACAGCGCATCTGACCGGCGTTTCGACGAGCAGATCTTCACGGACATCTCGCCGCTGATCGACAGCGAGGATGCGGTCAAGCTGCCTACCGAAGCGGTCGCGGAAGAGTAATCTGGTTAGAAAAATCGGCCCGGAAGTAAGTACCCACTAACCCCGCAGCGAGCCATCGTTCTCAGGCTTATGCACAGCGCCGCGGGCGTCGCCATCCTTTACACTGCCTCGCCGGGGTGTATGTTACGACTTCATGACAACGCGCTAAGCGTTTGATTTAAAAACAAAAACACTGCGTGAAAGACTAACGCCAGCCTTTAGTCGCGATCCGTGTGGGGCCGTTCGCGCGCGACAACAACAAGTTATCCTCAAAGTTATCCACAGCGGCAATGTTGCTTGTGGGTAGAACGCGGGCGGATACAATCACCCTGCTACGCGCAGTAACACATCGCGCGGTCGATCATCGTCATAACCGCCCGTCGCCGTTGCGAAGGGCAGACAAAGCTCCGAGAAATCCACAGAGAAGAAAACCACAGAGAGGCAGGCCGACCAGTGAGCGAAAGCGACGCAGAACTATTGGATGTCAAGCTGGCGCAGTACCGGGAAAAGGGTGTTACCAAGGTCAAGCTGGGGCTGACCGACATCGACGGGGTCATCCGCGGTAAGTACGTCTCGGTGAACAAGTTTGCCGGCCTGCTGCGCAAGGCGGGCGGCTTCTGTGACTGCGTGTTCGGCTGGGACGTGGACGATCAGCTCTATGATGACAGCCGCTACACGGGCTGGCACACGGGCTTCCCGGATGCGGCGTTCCGTCTGGTGGTGGCCACCGAGCGATGGCTGCCGGACGAGAATTGCCCGTACTTCGTGGGCCAGTTCGTCGGCCGCGATGGCAATTCACACCCACTGTGTCCCCGGGCCCTGCTGGAACGGGTGCTGGCGCGGGTACAGAGCGCAGGCTACGCGGTACGTTCGGGTTTCGAATACGAATTTTTTGTGTTCGAGGAAAGCCCGCACTCGCTGCGGGACAAGGGCTATCGCAACCTCAGGCCGCTGACGCCGGGTAACTTCGGCTACTCGGTGCTGCGTAACTCTGCAGAAGCCGAGCGCTTCAGTGGTCTGATGGATTACGCCCGCGCCCTCGACTGCGACCTGGAAGGCCTGCATTGCGAGACCGGCCCCGGCGTGTGGGAGGCCGCGCTGCAGGCAAAGGTTGGTCTGGATGCCGCCGATCGTGCTGCGCTTTTCAAAACCTTCAGCAAGGTGTACCTGCAGAAACAGGGCTGCGTGGGCACGTTCATGGCGAAGTGGTCCATGGATTACCCGGGCCAGAGCGGGCACTTCCATTTCAGTTTCGAGGACGCGGAGCACACGAATCTGTTCTACGACCCGCGGGGCGAAGACGGCATGGCTGATCTGCAACGCCATGCGGTTGCCGGTTTGCGCCAGTATCTCCCTGTCTGGCTGGCCATGCTGGCGCCCACCATCAACAGCTTCACCCGCCTCGTCAAAGGCGCCTGGGCGCCTACCGCGGCCACCTGGGGCGTGGAGAACCGCACTGCCGGTATCCGGGTGATTCCGGGGGGCGAGACCAGTCAGCGTATCGAATGCCGGGTGGGGGGCGCCGACGGCAATCCTTACCTCGTGGCCGCGGCGGTGCTGGCAGCGGCCTTGGCAGGCATAGAAGAACGGCTGGAACCCGGTGCAGCGGTGGCTGGCAATGCCTACGACGTACAGGATTCGTTACCCCCGGATCAGCAGTTTCCCACCAGCCTGCGGGAAGCGGCTGAGCGCCTTGCTGGCAGTGACGCGGCGCGGAGCTGGTTCGGCGCCGAGTTTGTCGATCACTTCGTCATGTCGCGCTTGTGGGAGTGTCGCGAGTACGAGCGGCACGTCAACAGCTGGCAGCTGGAACGCTACTTCGAAATCATCTGATGGCGCTGCGTATCGGCATTCTGCAGACCGACAGTGTGCGGCCGCAGTTTCAGGACGAGCATGGCGACTACCCCGCGATGTTCCGGCGGCTGCTGCTGGACGCTGCCACCGAGCCCCTCGAGTTCTCCGTGCACGATGTCCGCGCATCGGTTCCGGCGGAGGTGGCCTGTGACGCCTATGTGATCACGGGCAGCAAGCACAGCGTCTATGAAGACCTGCCATGGATCTCCGCGCTCGCCGATTTCGTCCGCGAGGCCCTCGCGGCGGACGCGAACGTGATAGGCATCTGTTTCGGTCATCAGCTCATCGCGCACTTTTTTGGCGGGGAGGTGCGCAAGGCCGACGTGGGCTGGGGCGTGGGGGTGCACGAAGCCGAAGTGGTGCGGCAGGCGCCATGGATGGGCGCGGCACCGGCGCAGCGCCTGCGGCTGCTCTGCAGTCATCAGGATCAGGTGATGCGGGCACCGCGAGAAGCGGCCTTGTACGCCAAAAGCGCTTTCTGTCCGATCAGTGGCTTCACCATGCCGGGAGTGATGACCATACAGGGCCATCCCGAGTTCACCCGGTCCTACAGCCGGGATCTCATGAACTTCCGCGCGCCGATGCTGGGATCCGACACGCATGCTGCAGGGCTTGCGAGCCTGGCACAGGAGACCGACGAGCGGGAGTTTGCACGCTGGATGCTGGCGTTTGCCGAAGAGGCTCGAAGGCGACGCCTGGAGGCTTCGTGAACGAGCCGCCGGCCAGCTTCGACCGCTATCTGCGCCGGGCGGAGCGCCTGGTGGGAGAACCTGGCAAGCTCAAGGCGGTCATAGGCAAGGCGGGTATGAAGCTTGCCACCAGCTCCAACGCGAAGCTGTCGGCGCTGAGAACGCAGCTCGAGCTGAGCCTCGCGCTGCTCAAGGACTGGGTGCTGGGTAACTACCGTCACGTGGAGTTGCGCACGGTGGTGGTGCTGGCTGCGGGTGTGCTCTACTTCGTGGTTCCGCTGGATGCGATCCCGGATTTTCTGCTTGGTTGGGGCCTGGTGGACGATGTGGCCGTGCTGGGTTACGTCTTCGCCCAGCTGCAGAACGAGCTGGCGGTCTACGCCGCCTGGCGACAGGCACAGCCGCCCGTCGATTCTGCAGACGCAACGGCGGCAGAGACGGCAGACACGGCAGACAAGGCAGAGACGGCAGAGACGGCAGAGACGGCAGAGACGGCAAAGAGCGCAAAGACCCTGGAAACGTCCGCCACAAAGTCCGCCACAAAGAACGAACGACCATTGGAGAAAGGCGATGGCGAGATTGCTTAGAAGTTCAGCCGGCATCGTGTGCCTCGCGCTGGCGTTGTCCGGCTGCAGCGTCAAGTTTGCTTACAACAACCTCGACCGGCTGGTGCGCTGGCAGGTAAGCGACTACGTCAACCTCAACAGTGAGCAGCGCGAGGTGCTGAAGCGCGAGTTTGCGCTGGTGCACCAGTGGCACCGGCGCAACCACCTGCCGAAGTACGCCGAGCTGATGGACCGGCTTGCCGTGCAGCTGGTCGACGATCCCAAGCCCACGGTGATCAGCGCAGCGTTTCTGCAGGTGTTCGATTGGGCCGACGAAATCGAAGCCCAGGCCATGCCCATGGTCATCGAGATCATGACGAGTCTCACTGACGAGCAGATCCAAGCTTTGAAGCCGAAGCTCGAGCGCAGCAACAAGGAGCTTGCGGAGGACGAAACCAGCGTGGATCTCGCCAAGGCGCAGCTGCGCTTCGCGGACGAAGTGGCTGACACGATGAAAACCTTTGTCGGCCGCCTCGACCGCCAGCAGCGCGACTACATCGCCTTGCGGGCGGCAGAGTATCGTCCGCAATACGTGTTGTGGGCTGCGTACCGGGCCCGTTTCCAGGCCGAGTTGCTGGCGATCCTCGAGAAGCGCGAAGACGTGGAGTGGTTTTCCGGTGCCTATCGCAAGCTCATCGCCGAGCGGGAGAGCTACTATGGCGAGGCGCTCACCGCAGCCTTCGACCATAACGAGCAGCTTGGCCTCGAGATCGCCACTTATCTCTTCAACAACCTCTCGGAGAAACAGGCCGGCCATCTGGTAGAGCGACTCACCGGTCTGGCGGAAGATTTCACCGAGCTGTCACTGCAGGAGGTTTGACGAGGCGTTCCAGACTTTCACGATGCGGTCGTTCTCGATCTCAAAGTGGTAGGTGGTACGCACCTCGTCGCTGAGGCTGAACGAGAACAGCGGAAACGCCCTGAGACGGGTGGAAGCCTGGTCCACATTCTCGTACAGCCACACCCGTAACCCGTCCGATGGTAGTACCCGTACGGCGTCCGGGTTACCGAGATGCTCCAGCAGCCAGGCCGTGGTGGTTTCGCCCAGCTGCACGCGGTCCAGCAGCGCCGGATCGGGCAGCCTCACAGCTTTGCTTTCGTGTCGGGTTTCATAGCTGATGCAGCCCGCGAGGGCTGCGCAGATCGTTACAACAGGCATCAGACGGGCGAGAGCATCCATGCGCGGCCACCTCCGTGGGCGCCGCGGCGTGGTTAATCGCTGCGGCGCGTGGTTTTGTTGCGGTTGTCCAGAACCAGCCACAGCACCAGGTAAGCTGCGGCGGTCACTTTCGGAAAAAACAGACCGGCGACGATGGTGAGCACGCGTACCACGATGGGTTCCAGACTCAGAAACCGGGCAATGCCGGCGCACACGCCCAGCGCCCACCCTTTGTCGTGATCCAGGCTGAACTCTGCGCGCAGGCGCGTCACGGAGTCTTTGAAGTTCTCGTCGGCCATGGTTCCGTCTCTCGAAGCTATCGGCGGTTCAGGGGGTAGCTTGAGGCGCCTCAGGGCGCAACGGTGCTGGCGCAGGCAAGCTCGCTGGCGGCCATGCTGGCCTCCGCGACCACGCCGAAGCTCAGAAAAACCGCCGCCAGCAGCAGCACCGCCCAGAAGGTGGCGCGGGGATGGGCGATTCGGGAGAGTCTGAAGTGGTTGTTCATGATGTTCCTAACTTTGTCGCTGATGCGCTCGCTCACGTCCTATGCGTTACAAATGTCGTGCCAACCCGGCGATAAGTTCTCGATGAAGCGAAAAACCCTGTAAAAACCGGGCCTGCGGGGAGATAGACGAATACCCGCCGCGGTCCCGGACATCAGACGAGTGGTCAATTCGGCCAAGGTTGCGTCAATATGGGAAATCCGGGAGGCAATCGAGGAGTTGGACCATGAGCTTTCACTTTGCTACGGCGTGGGAGACCGTCGCCGAACGGTATCCCGAGCGCACGGCGTGCCGCTGCGACGGCGAGGCGCTGAGCTGGCGGCAGTACGAGGCAGATGCGGCAAAGCTTGCCACGCTGCTCACCGAGCACGGCCTGGGCGCGGACAGCAAGGTCGGTTTGTATCTGCACAACTCCAACGAATACCAGGTGGCGCAGTTCTCCGCGTTCAAGATCGGTGGCTGCCCGGTGAACGTGAATTATCGCTACAAGGCCGAAGAGCTGGTCTACCTGCTCGACAACGCGGATGCAGAGGCCGTGTTCTTCCAGGCCTGCTATGCCATGCGCATCTGGGAGATCAAAGACCGCCTGCCGAAGATCAAGCTCTTCGTGCAGGTGAACGATGGCACCGAGGCGCTGATGGACTTTGCCGTGGATTACACGCGGGCGCTGCGTGACCACGCGCCGCAGGCGCCCGGTTCCCGCGACCCCGACAGCGTTTACATGCTGTATACGGGCGGCACCACGGGTCTGCCGAAAGGCGTGATGTACCCGGTGGGCGGCTTCGCAGCATTCTTCCTGGCCATGGGAGCCGCCGGGCGGGAGTTGACGCCACCCACCACGCTGGCGGAATACGAGACCTTTCTGGCGGCCATCGAAGCGCCCCCGGTCACGGTGGTGGGCTGTCCGCTCATGCATGGCACGGGTTGCTGGCTGGGCAGCTTTCTGCCGCAGCTTCTGGGAGGCACAACGGTCACCACCGCCAGGCTCGGTTTCGATGCCGACCGCCTCTGGGACATGGTAGAGCAGCACCGGGCCACCGATGTGGTGATTGTGGGCGATGCCTTCGCCCGGCCCATGCTCGCAGCGCTGGACAGCGCCGCATCGCGGAACACACCTTACGACCTCAGTGCCCTGCAGGCGATCACGTCCTCGGGGGTCATGTGGAGTCAGGAGGTGAAGCAGGGGCTCCTGGCTCACCACGACATGATGCTCATGGACGTGATGGGCAGTACCGAAGGTGGTATGGGCAGTTCCGTGACCACGCGCGAAAGCACGGTTGCCACGGCCAGCTTCGAGATGAACGAGGGTGTGAAGGTCATCACCGACGATGGGCGCTTCGTTGCACCCGGCTCCGGCGAGGTGGGTCGGATTGCCACGTCGGCGTTCGTACCGCTCGGTTACTACAAGGACCCGGAGAAGTCCGCAGCGACGTTCCGCGAGGTGGACGGTGTGCGCTACAGCTTTCCGGGCGACTACGCCACGGTGGAGGCCGACGGCACCATCACGCTCCTCGGCCGTGGCAGCGTCTGCATCAACACTGCCGGGGAAAAGGTGTTTCCGGAGGAGGTCGAAGAGGCGGTGAAGCGGCATCCCGCGGTGCAGGACTGCCTGGTGGTGGGGGTTGCCGACGAGCGCTTCGGTCAGCGGGTAACGGCCATTGCATGCACCCATGAGCCGCTGGCGGAAGAGGCGCTCATCGCGTTTACCCACGAGCACCTGGCCGGCTACAAGGCGCCTAAGAAAGTACTTTTTGTGGACGAAGTGAAGCGGGCGCCCAACGGCAAGGCCGACTACAAGTGGGCGTCGTCCTACGCTGCGAGCGCGGATTGAGCGCGGCGCTAGAAAACGGACGCCGCGAACGGCAGACTTCCAGCCTCGCTGACCACTGAGCCCGTGCCCATGACCGAAGCCGATCCCCTGCCGCCAGGCCCGTTGTCCGGCGTGCGTGTCGTCGATCTCACCTCCATGATCTCCGGCCCGGTCGCCACCATGATGCTGGCCGACCAGGGGGCGGATGTGATCAAGGTGGAAGCGCTCAGCGGCGATCTGGTGCGCGGCGCCGGTCCCAATCGCAGTGGCATCACAGCGACGTTCATTTCTTCCAACCGCTCCAAGCGCAGCCTCGCGCTCGACCTGAAAGATCCGCGCGGTCGGCGTGTGCTGGAAAAGCTGCTCGCTACGGCCGACGTGATGGTGCAGAACTTCCGCCCGGGCACCATCGAGCGCATGGGTTTCGACGAGGCCACGGTACGCAAGCTGAAAGCCGACCTCATCTACGTGTCCATCAGTGGCTTCGGCGAGCAGGGCCCCTATGCGCATCAGCGCGTCTACGATCCGGTGATACAGGCACTGTCCGGGCTCACGGCCATACAGGCGGACGGCAAGACTGGGCGCCCGCGCATGGTGCGCACGATCATTCCTGACAAGACCACGGCAGTGACGGCCGCGCAGGCGATTACCGCGGCGCTGTTTGCCCGCGAACGCACGGGGGAGGGGCAACACGTCAAGCTCGCGATGCTCGACACCATGGTTGCGTACCTGTGGCCGGAGGGTATGGCCGGATACACGCTGGTGGGCCGCGAGGTCAAAGCTGCCCGTGCGCAGCTCGCCCCTGAGCTGATCTTCGAGACGCAGGACGGCTACATCACAGCCGGCGCCGTTTCGGACAAGGAGTGGATGGGTATGTGCCGGGCGTTGGGCAAACCCGAGTGGATCGAAGACCCGCGCTTTGCCACGTTGAACGACCGGGCGGTGAACGTGGTGGAACGGATTGAGCTCACGGCATCGGTGCTGGCCACTGACACGTCCGCCCACTGGCTGGGGCGTCTGGACGCGGAAGGCGTGCCCAGCGCACCCGTGCTCAGCCGGGAGGAACTGCTCACGCACGAGCAGCTGCAGGCTAACGAGATTGTGCACGAGTACGAGCATCCCATCGCCGGAACCACCCGCCAGCCCAGGCCGGCGGCGATTTTCGACAAGACACCTGCCATGATTCGGCGCCATGCCCCCGGTCTGGGGGAGCACAGCGCAGAAATCCTCGAAGAGCTGGCCTTTTCAGACGCCGAAATCGCGGTGTTGCGCGACGAAGGCGTGATCGGCGTCGCTGCGGTGCCACAATGAGCTAAATTCTCGTTGCCGTCGGCTGGCAGACCCGGGCACATGGACTAGATTTAAGGTTAACCCGGTTAGCTTGAAGCTCTGTTCCATGGCCACGCAATTCGATATTCCCCTGGATGAGTCAGTTCAGATTCTGAAGCAGGTGCTGCCTTTGATGAGTCAGCAGCGCGTGCCGACCATCCCTCAGAACTACGCGGTCTGGTACGACTACGTGACCAAACGGAACCAGGATCTTTCCGCCGCCCTGGAAGAACGTATCGAGGCCGGCAAGGGGTTCGACGCGGATGCGTGCAAGCGCCTGTACGAGCGCTTCTACCTCGATGCGCTGCAGGACGAGGTGGATGGCATCCAGGGTGCTGTGCGCGAGGCGGTGGAGTCGGTGCTCGCAGAGCTGGGCAGCCTCGGGTCCGACATCTCCCACTTCTCCGAGGTGCTGGACGACTGCGGCGAAACGCTGAAGCATGACCTCACCACGGAAGACCTGAACAAGCTGGTGGGACAGCTTGCAAAAGAAACGGCGCGCACGAAGGCGCGCAGCCAGGAGGTGGAAGGCTCCCTGCACACCATGGCTTCGGAACTGACCGAGCTGCGCGCTCAGGTGGACCGCCTCAGCCGCGACTCGCGCACCGACGCGCTGACCGGCGTTGCCAACCGCCGAGCCTTCGACGAAACGATGCTGCGGCTTACCAGCGACGTTGCGAATGAGGGTGGCGAACTCTGCCTCATTCTGTCTGATATCGACCGCTTCAAGCTCTTCAACGATACCCACGGCCATCTGGTCGGCGATCTGGTGCTGCGCTTCGTGGCCCAGGAAATGCAGCAATGTGTGAAAGGCCGTGACATGCTGGCCCGCTACGGCGGAGAGGAGTTTGCAGTGCTGCTGCCCAACACGCCCCTCGACGGCGGCGTCATGCTTGCTGAAAACATCCGCGCCATCATCGAAGCGCAGCATGTGAAAGACGAAGCCGGCAACGATCTGGACAAGGTCACCATTTCCCTCGGCGTGGCGCAGTATGTGCCCGGCGAGGAAGTGAGCACCTTCATCGAGCGCGCCGACGCCTGCCTCTATGCGTCCAAGGAGCGCGGCCGCAACCGGGTCACCAACGAAGGTGAGCTGGCCGCGCACTGACCGGGCGCCTGCCCGCCCTGCAGCATTTCCTTTAGACTGCCGCTCCTGGGAAGCAGGAGCGGCTGTTGTTCGTACAGTATCGTCCCGGCAAAGACGTCTGGGCCTTCGGCGTTGAACCGGCCAAAGTCAAATACCGCCTGCGCCTGGCGCGTTATCCGGCGCTTGCCGAGACCCTCACCGCCTGGCTGGCGCAGCGCCCGTCGGACAAGCCCTGCCGGCTTCTCGATCTGGGCGTTGGTTTCGGGCGAACGTTCCTCTATCTCGACGCGGCGGGCATAGCCGATCGTTTCGAGCTCATCGGTATCGACATTGACCCGTCGCGGCACGACGACGTGTACGCGGGCAATCCCTGGGACATCCGCCAGGGTGATGCGCAGGCGCCCCTCGACCTGCCCGATGCATCGCTGGACGTGGTGGTGTGCGAGCAACTGCTCGAGCACCTCGAGCGGCCCGAGGCCACCATTGCAGAAATTCATCGGGTGCTGCGTCCGGGGGGACTGTTCATCTGCGGCGTGCCGATCTTTCCGGAGCCTGTGGCGAAGCTGCGCCGCGCCATCGTGGCGCGCTTTGGCCTGCGGGGCTCGGAGCACGTGCAGACTTACTCGCTGCGCTCGATTCGCCGCGACCTTGCTGGGCATTTCGACGAGCAGACGGCCCGGGGCTTCCGTATTGTGTCCGGTGGCTTGTTGAGGCGCCTGGAGAACTACGCCTGGTGGTATCGCTTCAACCGGCGTCTCGGCGAGTGGTTTCCCGGCGCGTGCATCGAAGTGCAGCTGCTGCTGACAGCGCGGGAACGGTCCCGCGATGAATGACGCCGGGCACCAGCCGGCAACGGAAACGCCCCTCACCGTTGGGGAGCGGGTCCGTTACAGCCTGTTCAACGGTGCCGATTATCTGCTGAAGAACATCATCGGCAAGTACATGTTCTTCTTCTACACCACCACCTTCGCGGTCAACCCGCTGTGGCTGGCGCTGTGGCAACCGGCGTTGAAGATCCTGGACGTGGTCACCGATCCCCTGGTGGGCGAATGGTCCGACCGCACGCGCTCCCGTCTGGGCAAGCGCCGGCCCTGGATCCTGGTGGGATCGATCACGCTGGGCATCGTCTTCCCCATGAGCTGGATGCCCACCATCGTGATGTTCTGGGATCCCATGCCCACGGTGCTGTCGATCTTCATCTATTTCATGATCTTCAAGTTCCTCTACTACGTCACCCATACGGTAGCGGTGGTGCCGTACTACGCCCTCGGGGCAGAGCTATCCAGCGACTACCAGGAACGCACCCGCATCGTCGCCTGGCGGCACATCATCGGCGTGCCCATGACCGTGCTGGCGACATTGCCGTTTGTGCTGGCCACGTGGCCTGGCCTGTTCTCCAGCGAAGAGGTGGGCGTGGCCGTGGTGATGTGCGGGGTGGGGGCCATCATCATCGTCACCGGCATCATTGCGGCGCTGGGGACGCGGGAGCGGGCGCAGGCCGCGCCCACGCAGCCCCTGCCGTTGAAAAACGCCCTTAAGATCACCCTGTCGAACCGGCCGTTCATGTTTCTGGTGGCAACGGTGTTCTTCTACGGCATCGGTCAGTACTTCTCGATCAGCTTCGGTGTGTACCTCATCAACTACATCATCTACGACGGGGACAAGTCGGGGTTCACGCAGCTGCTGGCCTGGGCCACGGGCTTCGGGGCAGCGGTGAGCATGGGCCTCAACCTGTGGATCCGTCGCCTGTCGCTCACCCACGAGAAGGTGAAGCTCCTGAAAGCCGGCATGCTGTTGAGCCTCACGGTGCCGTTGACTGCGCTTGTGGCCTTTCAACCGGGCGAACCTTACTGGTACTTCCTCTTTCACGTGCTGGCGCTGCCCATCGGCAATACCGTCATCGAGGTGCTGCCGCTGTCGATCGTGGCCGACGTGTGCGATGTGGACCAGCTCAAGAGTGGCCGGCGCCGCGAAGGCGCGTTCGTGGGGGTGTACAACTCGGCGTTCAAGACGGGTTACATGTTTGCGCCGGCCTTGAGCATGGTGCTGCTGTCGCTGAGCGGCTTCGACGGCACGCTGGTGCAGCAGACAGAAGCCACCAAGGGCTGGTTGCAGACGTTCCTGGTGGCCGGTTGTGCCGTTACCTTCCTGGCCGCCTTCCTCTGCAGTCTGGGGGTGCGCATCACGCGCCGCGAGATCGAATCAGCCCAGGCGGAGCTCAGAGCACAGCCGGTAGCACCTCAGCCGGCTTGACGGCCGGCCGCCAGCCTGCGGCGTTCGGCCGCGCCGCCGACGCGGATGAAAAAAGGCCCCAGCGCCGCCACCGCCAGCAGCCCCGCCAGAATCACGAAGGCGATGTTGTAGCTGCCGGTGGCATCGTAGATGTAGCCGGCCAGCGGCGAGGCGGACAGCACGAAGGGCAGCTCCACCCAGCGCAGCACACCGTTGGCGAGCGCGAAGGAACGGCTGCTCACGGACGTGGAGATGGCAAACGTGCGCAACGGGGACATGCCCGAGTAACCGAAACCGTAGAGGCTGGCCGCGGCGAGGGCGAGCACGAAGCTGTCGGCCTGGGTGAACGCAAGCAGCGCAGCGCCCTGGCACACGAGCGCCAGCCAGATGCTGATGCGGGCGCCGAGAAAATCCGACAGCCAGCCCACCACCGGTTTGCCCAGCGCCGCAAACAGAGCGGCGGCCGACAGCACCTGAGCGGCCTGGGTGGTGCGGAAACCGAGATCCAGCAGGTGTCCGTACAGATGCAGCATCACGGCGGCAAACACACACGTCATGGCACCGAAGATAAGCCCGATGCTCCAGAAGGCAGGCAGGCGCAGCAGCTCCTGCCAGGTCCAGGCGCGATCGTCCCCGGTCAGCAAGGCATCCACCCGGTCTGCGTCAGCGGTCTGGCGGACGTAGTTGTGACCGTCCCGCACCTCGCCGATCTCCTCCGGACGGTCGCGCATGAGCAACCAGATGAGCGGAAACAGGGTAACGAACGTGGATGCGGCGAAGGTGTAGTAACCGGCGCGCCAGCCGTAGCTGTCCACCAGAGCGGTGACCAGCGGGGGCATCATGATGCCGGCCAGCGACGCGCCCATCACGGCAAAGGCGATGGCACGTCCCCGCCAGTGGTCGAACCAGTTGATCACCGAGCGATGCCAGGACAGCCCGCCCATGCAGCTGATACCGGTGCCCATGCCCAGGGCGACGATCAGATAGAACTGCCACAGCGTCTGCACGGCTCCCAGCGCCACGTAAGATGCCGTCGTTATGACGATGCCGACGAGAATGACCTTCCGCGGCGAGCCGCGGTCGAGATAGGCACCCAGCCTGGGGGCGATGATGGCAATGACGATGGCCGCCAGCGAGAAGCCGATGGAGATGGCCATGCGACTGCCGTCGGCCAGTGTCTCCGCCAGCGACGGCAGGAATATGCCGCGGGAATAGGAGTAGAACCCGGTACCCAGAAACCCCAGCAGGGCGCTGAGGGCCACGATGACCCAGCCGTAGAAGATTCTGGTGCGCAATGGGCCTCCTGTGCGGTGAGCACAACACTCTAACATGTCGCTCACAACCTCCTGCGGGGCATTTGCGGATGATGCAGTAGCGTGGGCGGATGAATCGACTCAACGCCTGGCTCGTAGCCCTGACACTCTGTTTTCCGCCGCTCATCGCCGTGGCTGACGGGCCGCTGCCCGACGGTCCGCTGCGTGTGCGCAACGTGAGCCCGGTCGTACAGCTGTACGGCATGCCGCGCATGGTGGGGGCAAAGCTGGCTGATCACCGGCTGGAATTTTCTTTCAACCTGGAAGCCGCCAACAACTTCCAGAGCGATCTGGTTGACGAGACGTGGGTGTTCTTCGACGGCGAGAGCTATGTGCTGAGCCCGCGCCTGCGGGGGCGTCTGGGGCGTAACTACGACTGGAGCGTCGAGGTGCCGTGGGTGGCGCACACGCCGGGCACCTTCGACGGGGTGGTGGACGAATTCCACGAAACCTTCGGCCTGCCGGACGGTGAACGCTTCATGGCGCCGCGGCATCGGCTGGACTACCACGTGCGCTCGGAAGGGGTGGTGTACGCCGACTTCCAGGATTCGCAACGCGAGATGGGTGATGTGCGGCTGACGCTGGGACGCGCCGTGTTCGATGATCCGGGGCGCGGTACGCTCACTGTGCGCGCTCAGCTCAAGTTGCCGACGGGCGACGTGGACACCCTGTCGGGATCCGGTGGCCTCGACAGCTCGGTCTGGGGCGAATACGCCTACGGGTTGCCTTTGAACGGCAGAATGCTGCGCCTGTCCGTTGCCGGCGGCATCAGCTATCTGGGGGAAGGGGAGCTGATTCCGGAGCGTCAGGAATCGTGGATGCACTTCGGCCACGTTGGTATTCAGTACAACGCGCGCCACTGGCTGCAGCTGCACGCGCAGGTGGATGCGCACAGCCAGGTGCTGGAAACCGGCAATCCGCTCATTGCCGACGGCGGGTTGCTCGGCACCATTGGCAGCCGCTTCGCGGTCTCCCCCAACACATGGCTCGACCTGGCGATCGTCGAAGACCTCCTCAACGAAAGTGCCTCGGACGTCGTCTTTCAGGTCATGCTCGCTACCCGCTTCTGAGATAAACTCGCCGGTTCGATCAGCTTTGTGGACTGGAGGGAATTGCCATGGCGATGCAGCACACGCCGTTGTTGATGGGGCCGTTGCTCGACCGGGGGGCGCGCGTGGCGCCCAACGAAGAAATTGTCACTGCCACCGAAACCGGTGTGCGTCGTCAGACGGTGCGGGAGACGCGCGATCGCGCCCATCAGCTTGCGCATGCGCTGGCCGACGCGGGCGTGGCCGTAGGCGATCGCGTGGGCACGTTCATGTGGAACGGCTCGCGTCATCTCGAGGCGTATCACGCCTGTGCCGGCATGGGCGCGGTGCTGCACACGTTGAACATCCGCCTGTCGGATAAAGACCTCGAGTACATCATCGACCACGCCGCGGACAAGGTGATCATCGCGGACGCAGACGTGCTGCCGCTGCTGGAAGTGCTCAAAGACCGCATGCCCAGCGTCGAGCGGGTTATCGTCGCCACGGAAGAAGGCTTTGAGGGCTGGGAGACGGGGCTGCCGAATCCGGTGGATTACGAGGCTTTCATTGCCGGCAAACCCACCCACTACGAGTGGCCGCAGATAGACGAAAACTCGCCGCTGGGACTGTGTTACACGAGCGGCACCACGGGTAACCCGAAAGGCGTGGAGTACGAGCATCGCAGCCAGTATCTGCACACCATGGCCCAGTGCATGACCGACTCGATGAACCTCTCTGCCACGGACACCATTCTCGGCATCGTGCCCATGTTTCATGCCATGGGCTGGGGCCTGCCCTGGTCGGCGTTGATGCTCGGCTGCAAGCAGGTGATGCCTCACCGTTTCATGGATCCGGCCCGCCTGCTGGATCTGCTGGTGTCGGAGGGGGTGACCGTCTCAGCGGGGGTGCCCACCATCTGGCAGGGCGTGAAAGGCCTCTACGAAGCCAACCCCGATCAGTACGACCTGTCGAAGCTGTCGCGCCTGACATGCGGCGGCAGTGCACCGCCTCCGTCGCTGATCCGCTGGTTCTGGGACAGCTTCGGCATCGAGATGATTCAAGGCTGGGGCATGACCGAGACCTCACCGCTGGCGACGCTGTCGCGGCGCGTGATGAAACGTTCGCAGATCGAGCTGACGGAAGACGAGCAGTTCGAGAACGTGGCCAAAGCCGGCCAGCTCATGCCCGGCCTCGAGCTCGACATCTTCGACGAGGCGTTCAACCGTCTGCCGCACGACGGCGAGACCGTGGGCGAAATTCTCATTCGCGGGCCATGGATCTGCTCTGAGTACTACAACAACCCCCAGCCGGAGAAATTTCACGACGGCTGGCTGGTGACCGGTGACGTGGGCAAGATCGACCCCGAGGAGTACCTCATCATCAGCGACCGCTCGAAGGACCTGGTGAAGAGCGGCGGCGAATGGATCTCGTCGGTGGATCTGGAAAACCACATCGTGGCTCTGAGCGGTGTGGCCCAGGCTTGTGTGGTGGCGCAACCGCATCCGAAATGGGACGAGCGACCGGTGGCCCTGATCGTGCCGGAACCGGACAGCGAAGTGACGCCGCAACAGGTGATCGATCACTGCGCAACCGCCTTCGCCAAGTGGCAGTTGCCCGACGACGTGCTGTACGTCGATAGCATCCCGCTCACGTCCACCGGCAAGATGGACAAGAAAATCGTGCGCGCAGACCTCGACGCCAGGGGCTATCAGCTTCCGGATCTGCGCAGCGAGTCCGCTGGCTGAGGGGCTTACCGGCACCGCCGTGAACCTGCCGCTCAGCACCCGCTGGGTGCTTGGCGCCACGTGCTGCATGGCGGCAGCCATGGGCATCGGCCGTTTCGCGTATACACCGCTGCTGCCGGCCATGGCGGAGCGCTTCGGCTGGAGCTACGCCCAGGCTGGCGACGTGGCCAGCGCCAACTTTCTCGGCTATCTGACCGGGGCGCTGCTTGCGCCGCTTCTGGCGCGTTCGCCGGCGGTGCGCCTGTGGATGGCCGTCAGTCTCATGGCCAGCGTGGCCACAACCTATCTCGGTGCGCTGGCAGACGCCTACGCGTTGTGGCTGATGGTGCGCTTCGCATCGGGCGTGGCCAGCGCGTTCTGCCTCGTCGTGATTACCGCACATCTCATGCAGACGCTGCAGCGCGCAGGCACGCATCGCCTCGGTAACGTGCATTTTGCCGGCGTTGGCGCGGGCATTCTGCTCTGCATGGCGGTGGTATACACCGACGCGGACGTTGCCACTCAGTGGGCGCGCCTGGGGGCTGTTGCCGCCGTTCTCATGGCGCTGGCCTGGTTCTGCCTGTCGTCTGGACCCTGGGTTGCCCTCGACGATGCAATGGCCGACGAGGCGCCCTCAGCGTCCTCGCGGCGCTGGCCCTGGCGGGTGATTGCCGGCTATGGCTTCTTCGGCTTCAGTTACATCATTGCGGCTACCTTTGCGGTTGCCATGGCCGAGCGGCTGGAGCAGAGCGCCTCGGGCTGGTGGTCTGATCCGCGCATTGTCTGGGTGATTGTGGGCGCGGCGACGGTGCCGTCGGTGTATCTCTGGCAGTGGTTTGCCAACCGCGCGGGCTTGAGCGTGGCACTGACGGTCTCTTATCTCGTGCTGGCGCTCGGCAGTGTGCTGGCCGGGGTGGCGCAAACGCTGGGCACTCTCGCGTTTGCGTGTGTGTTACTCGGCGGCACCTTCGGAGGCATTACCGCGCTAGGCCTCAGCACCGCGCGGGCAGCGGCCTCGCACCGGGCGGCGCAGACCGTGAGCGTGATGACCGTGGCTTTCAGTGTCGGCCAGCTGCTGGGCCCGGCGCTCGCAGGGCGCCTGGCTGACGGCGCCGGCGGCTTTCTGTGGCCCTCGGTGCTTGCGGGTGTCCTGTTGCTGGTGGCGGCGATGCTGGTGCCGCGTAACGTGACACCTTAGAGCAATCGCTCGACGGTGACGTCGGCGGGGAGCGTCTCACCGGCAATACCCGCCGCGGCCAGGCGCCCCAGGCCAGGCGCCGTCTGCATACCGAAACCGCCCTGGCCGGCCGCCCAGAAAAAGCCCGCAGCCCGCGGATCGAACCCGAAAGCCGGGAGACGATCCGGTGCGAAGGTGCGCAGCCCCGCCCACGTGCGCAGCACCCGCTCGACGGGCAGCGTGGTAATGGTGGCAAAGCGCTCCAGGGCAACGGCAACGTCGAGGTCTTCAGGATATGCGTCCATGGGCGGTGACGGGATTTCGTCCTGAGGTGAGACCATGAGCCCGGGGCTCTCGGGCTTGAAATAAAGATTGCCGGTGATGGTGTGCACGAGGGGCCAGGCCCGGGCGTGGTCTGGGGCCGGCACGATGGCTGCCGTGCGCCGCATGGGCGTGAGGGGCAGCGCGGGCAGGCCGGCCAGGCTGGCCACATCGGCGGCCCAGGCGCCGGCGGCGTTCACCACTACCGGTGCCGCGTAGGTGATCTCGGCGCAGGTTGCGTGCCACTGGTCACCGGCGGGGCGCAGCTCATCGACGCTGCGCCCGGTGGCAACCACCCCACCGGCGGCCTTGACACCGCGCTGAAAGCCCATGATCAGCGCGTGCGTGTCGATGGCGTACCAGGTGGGATCCCAGGCGGCACGCGTAAGCCAGTCAGGGTTGAGAATGGGACAGATCTCCAGCGCCCGAGCGGTGGACACTTCCTCCAGCTGCGGGCAGTACGGCTGCCACTCTTTCAGGTAGCGGTCGAAGGGGGCGTCTTCCTGCGGACCGGCCACGGTCATGCCACCCCGGGCGTCGAGCAGCGGCGTGTCTGTGAAGCCTGCCGGCGGCGCAAAGAAAAAATCTTTGCCTTCGGTGGTGAGGCGGCTCACCGTGCGGTTTTCGTAACCCTCGATATACATGGCGGCCGAGCGGCCGGAGGTGTGGTAGGCGGGCTGAGCTTCGCGTTCCAGCACGACGACACGCGCGCCGCGTTGCGCAACGAAGAAGGCCGTGGACAGACCGGCCACGCCGGCGCCGATGACAGCGACGTCGAACTTTTCCATGGCTGCATTGTACACAGGCGCGCACGCACGGAATGCGCGGTAAACTTGCATCCATTGAAACGGGGGAGTGGGTTCGCATGGCTGTGGCAATCCTTCGCTGGCTGCTAGTGCCGGTGTGCATGGGCGCCGTGGCGGCAGCCACTTTTCTGGGCGGGCGCTGGGTGGTGTCCCGCGCGGACGCGCGCTGCGCGCCGGAAAATCTCATCGGCGGCGCCTGCGTGGAACCATGGCAGACGGGGACGATCGAGCTCGTCATCTACGTTGCGGTGATTGTCATGGCCCTGGGGCTGACGCTGCTGCCTGCTGCCCTTGCCCCGGCGTTGAAACGCTCGGTGGCTGTGCTGGGTGCGTTGCTGGCGCTCGTTCCCATGGGTTTCATCTACTACGTATTCGGCTGGGCGGAGGTGTTTCCGCCGATGCTGCTGGCTGCTTTGGCTGGACTCTGCGGGATTGCCGGGGTCTGGCTCCGTCAGAACAACAAACAGAAGGAGACAGCGTAATGCGGTTTGCACTTTGCCTCATGGTGGTGGCCTGGCTGGTGCTGTCCTCGAGCGCTGCCGGCGCTGAGACAGCCGAACAGAACGGGGCGATTCCCCGCCTGCCCAATGGTAAACCCGATTTCAACGGCGTGTGGCAGGTGCTGAACACCGCCAACTACGACATTCTCGCGCACCCTGCGCGCGCCGCGATGGCCATGCAGCCCGGACCTTTTGGTCCGGTGCCGGCGGAAGAAGTGGTGGCGTTCGGGGCCGTGGGTTCAGTGCGGGCCGGCATGGGCGTAGTGGATGGCAACGAGCTGCCTTACCTGCCGGACGCCCGGGCAAAGCAGCAGGAAAACCAGGCGAACTGGCTCACCCGCGATCCGGAAGTGAAGTGTTACTTACCGGGCGTGCCCCGCGCCACGTACATGCCGTTTCCCTTCCAGATCTTCCAGAGCGACAGCGCCATTTTTGTGGCTTACGAATACGCCGGTGCCACACGTAACTTCATGCTGGAGGATCCCGGAGAAGCGCCCGTGGATTCATGGATGGGCCAGTCGGTGGCATCGTGGGACGGTGACACACTGGTGGTGGAGGTAACCGGGCAGAGCGATGCAACGTGGTTCGACCGTTCCGGCAATCATCACAGCGCGTACATGAAAGTCACCGAGCGTTACACGCTGCTGAATGCCCACGTGATGGAGTACGAAGCCACCATCGACGACCCGCAGACCTTCGAGCGGCCCTGGACCATGCGCATGCCGGTCTACAAGCGCGTGGGTGCCGATGCGCGGCTGCTGCAATTCAAGTGTGTGGAGTTCGTGGAAGAACTGCTCTACGGGCACCTGCGCAAAGAACCCCTCAATCCGGAGAGGAAAGCACCATGACAATACGATTCACGCAACTGCTGCTCCCTGCAGTGCTGTGCCTGCCGGCTGCCGCGGTGGGCGAAAGCTGGGAGATGCCCCGCACGCTGCAGGGAGACCCGGACCTTCAGGGGATCTGGACCAGCGCCACCATTACCGCGCTGGAACGGCCGGCACAGTTTGATGCGCTGGTGATCACCGAAGCGCAGGCACGGGCCTGGGAAACGCAGAATGCCGAGTTCTTCGAAGCCATCGACGACGTGCCGGAAGAAGGTGTGCAGGCCGGCGGTGACGTGGGCGGCTACAACTCGTTCTGGATGGATCCGGGCACGCGCGCGCTGCGGGTGGGTGATGAGATCCGCAGCAGCATTCTCACGCATCCGGAGAACGGCAAGCTGCCCATGCGCCTGGGCGCGCGCGCCAAGCTGGGCGAGTTTTTCCGCCGCGTGCAGGGCGCCTTCGACGGCCCTGAGCAGCGGCCGCTGGGCGAGCGCTGCATCGTCGGCTTCGGATCTACCGGTGGTCCCCCGATGCTGCCGGTGCTGTACAACAACAACTACCAGATCGTGCAATCGGCCGGCCACGTGATGATTCACGTGGAGATGAACCACGACGCGCGCATTGTGCGCCTGGATACTGAGCACCTGCCGGGCAACGTGCGTCCCTGGCTGGGCGACTCGGTGGGTCGCTGGGAGGGAGACACGCTGGTGGTGGAAACCCGCAACTTCCATCCCGGCCAGAGCTTCCGGGCTGCGATCAAGCATCAGTTCTATCTCACGCGCGAGGCGGTGGTGACAGAGCGGTTCACGCGCACGGGCGAAAACGAAATCGTATACAGCTTCAATGTGCACGACCCGGGCGCATACTCCGACGACTGGGCCGGCGAGCTGACGCTGCGTAAAACCGAAGGTCCGATCTACGAGTACGCCTGTCACGAGGCCAACTACGCCATGCGCGGCATTCTGGCGGGCGCCCGGCTGGCCGAAAATCCGCCCGAGGAGGGTTGAGCCGCCAGCGCATGGCCCGCGCTGGTTTAGGCGCGCTGCTGGCAGCCGCAGCGCTGGCGGCACCTTGCGGGTGGGCGGCAACGTATGATCTGACAGAGCCTGACCAGGCGCTGCTCGGCGAGAGGCAGGTCCGCATAGCGCGGGGAGAAGACACCTTTGCCCGCATCGCCCGGGAGGAAGGCGTGGGCTACGATGCGCTGGTGCGGGCCAATCCCGGACTGGATCCCTGGCTGCCCGGGGCTGGCGGCGAGGTGCTGCTGCCCACGGCCCTGCTGCTGCCCGAGGGGCCCCGGGAAGGCATTCTGGTGAACCTCAACGAGCTGCGGCTGTACTATTTTCAGCCCGGGGGTGAGCAAGTGTCGGTGTATCCGATCGGCATCGGCACCGAGGGGCGCGAGACCCCGGTCATGCAGACCCGCACGGTTGCCAAACTGTCCCAACCCACTTGGTACCCGTCAGACGCCGCGCGCGCGCGTTACGCTGAGCGGGGCATTGTCCTCGCGCGCCAGGTACCGCCCGGGCCGGACAACCCGCTGGGGGCCCTGGCGATCCAACTGGCTGCCCCGGGCTACCTCATTCATGGCACCAATCAACCCATCGGCGTGGGCCGGCGGGTGTCGTCGGGGTGCCTGCGGCTTTATGACAGCCATATCGAGGCGCTGGTGGCGCAGGTGCCCAATGGGACACCGGTGCACGTGACACGCCAGCCCTACAAAGCGGGATGGCACCACGATGGTCTTTACCTCGAGGTGCACCGGGCCGGAGAAGAGAGCTATACGGGCGCTGTGCGGGTACTGCTGCGGGTGCTGGGCGAGCGCGCCGTGCAGATCGACTGGGACCGTGTGCTGGCAGTTGCGCGCGCAGGCTCGGGCTTACCGGAACGCATAGCGCCCTGACACCGTCACCTGCGCCGAACCGGCGCTACTTGCCGCCGCAGCACTCGTCGCCGATACGCCGCGCGCGCTCTGCAGCCTCGTTGGCTGTGTCCAGGGCTTCGCGGGCCAGGCGCTGAGCGCTGCCTGCGTCGCCGGCAGCGCCGGACGCTGCGCTGCTGGCTTCCCGGGCCGTGTCCATGGCGCGCTCGGCGGTGCGCTTCAGTTCCGCAACTTCGCGCTCCAGCGCATCGAGACGATCGTTAGTGGCGGTGGACGCGCAGCCGCCCAGCGCGACGAGGGCGAGACCGATCAACAGGGGTTTGCGCATGGCGCTTTCTCTCTCGGTGAATTCCCGCGCTATTCTGCCTGGAAAACGACGCGTCTGGCACAGGTGCTTTCGCAGACGCGGCAGCCACGCGTTACACTAGATCGCTGGTTTGGGGAGGCGTGAGTGTTCGACGAAGATCGGCCCGGCGCGCTCGGTGACGAGCTGCCACTTTGGGAAACGTCTGGTGACGGCATGGTGCCGGCGGGGCACAGCAGCGACCCGTTCGCCTGTCCCTGTTGCGCCAACGTCTTTGCGGAGCTGATCGAGCATGCTGGTCTCGATCTCGGTGCCCAGGGCGCAGCGCTGCCGCGGCAACCGGCCCGGGCAGGCTCTTTGTGGCTGACCAATGCCCGGCTGCGGACCATGAATCCAACCCAGCCGGTTGCCGACAGCCTTTGGGTGCGTGACGGCAAGATCGTCTGGGTGGGTGATGCAGAAGACGCGCCGGCGGACGCGCAGGACAGCGAGCGTATCGATGCCGGTGGCCGAACGGTGTTGCCCGGCTTTATCGAGCCGCACATGCACCTGCCGCCGCTGGCCATGCTGCGCGCCTTCGAGAACGTGGGGCCCTTCCGTTTCGAGCGCACCGCAGACGCGCTGGCCCACCTGAAACAGGTGGCTGACCAAACGCCCGCCGGTGACTGGATTGTAGGCCGGCAATTCGACCCCAGCCTGCAGGAAGGCCCGGATGCGCTCACCAGCGACATGCTGGACGAAGTGAGTCGCGTGCATCCGGTGTTTGTCTACAACGCCTCGCTGCACCTTGCTTACTGCAATCGGGCGGCGCTGGAGGTGGCCGGCGTGACGGCGCAAACACAGGCGCCGCCAGGTTCGGAGCTGGGACGGTACGCCAACGGCGAACCCAACGGCGTGCTGAAGGCGGGGCCGGCCATGGGGCTCGTGGCGCGCTACAACCCGCTCGTACGCAGCCAGGATGTGGCCTCAGCCTGCTTCGAGGTGTTCGAGCACGCGGCGAGCCTGGGCCTGACCATGCTGTGCGACATGGGTACGGGCCTGTTTCAGGGGGCCAAGGAACTGGAGCTGTACGACGGTTTGCGCGCCAGCGGACGCATGGCAGCGCGCTTCCGCTACGCCCTGGGTTACGCCGCGCAGGACAAGTGGGACGCCATGGGGTTGCGCTGGGGCGAAGGGGATGCCTGGGTGCGCAACATGGGATGGAAGATTGTCAGCGACGGCTCCAATCAGGGCCGCACCGGGTTGCAGCGCGAGCCCTTTCTGGGCAGCGACGAACGTGGCATTGCCTACGTGGAAGCCGACGAGCTTACCGAAGCCGTATGCCGGCGCCTCGGAGAGGGCTGGGCGGTGTGCGTGCATGCCAACGGCGATGCGGCCATTGATCGCGTGCTGGACGCGTTCACCGAAGCGAAGCGTCGCGGGCTGGATCCGGCCGCAAAGCGGTGCCGGATCGAACATTGCAGCATTCTGCACGACGAGCAGATTGAACGGATTGCCGAGCTGGGACTGTCGCCCAGCTTTCTCATCGGCCACGTGCATTTCTGGGGCGCAGCCTTCGTGGATGACGTTTTTGGCCTCGAGAAAGCGGAGCTGCTGGACCGCACGGCCTCGTGCGAAGCGAAAGGTATCCGCTGGACCCTGCACTCAGACGACCCGGTGACGGAGCTGGGACCCCTGCGGTGCATAGAAAATGCTGTTACCCGCAACCTGTGGCGGGGTGACGGTAAGCTCGCGGCCGACGAGTGCATCAGCGTGGCAGCGGCGCTGCGCGCCGCGACGATCGATGCAGCCTGGCAGTGCCATTCGGAGCACGAGGTAGGCAGCCTCGAGCCCGGCAAGTATGCCGACTTCGTGATGCTGGATGCCGACCCGGAAGAGGTGGCACCGGACAGGATCGGTGCCATCGGCGTGCTGGGCACATGGGTAAACGGCCGGCAGGTTTACAGCGCTTGATTGAGAGTTAAGGAGACATCATGCAATTCAAGAACCGCATCACCGACCTTCTGGGGGTGGATATTCCCATCGTGCAGGCGCCCATGGGGTGGATTGCACGTTCACAGCTGGCGTCGGCGGTATCCAACGCCGGCGCGCTCGGCATCATCGAAACCTCCTCCGGCGAGCTGGACGCCGTGCGCGAAGAAATCCTCAAGATGCGCGAGCTTACCGACAAGCCTTTTGGGGTGAACATTGCGCAGGCATTCGTGCGGGATCCCAACATCGTGCAGTTTGTGATCGATCAGGGCGTGAAGTTCGTCACCACGTCCGCGGGCAACCCCGAGCGTTACACCGCTGAGCTGAAGGCGGCGGGGCTGACGGTGTTTCATGTGGTGCCCACGCTGTCGGCGGCGCTGAAGGCGGTGGATGCCGGCGTCGATGGCCTTGTTGTGGAAGGTGCTGAAGGGGGTGGTTTCAAGAATCCGAAGGACGTGTCGACCATGGTGCTGCTGCCGCTGGTGCGTTCGCAGGTGGATGTGCCGATCATTGCGGCCGGTGGCTTTGTGGACGGCGCGTCCATGGCGGCCGCTTTTGCGCTGGGCGCAGAAGCCGTGCAGATGGGCACGCGCATGGTGTCTGCGGCAGAGTCGCCGGTGCACGAGAACTGGAAGAATGCCATCGTGGATGCGCGCGAGACGGATACGGTGTTTCTCAACCGGGCCCATTCGCCGGCCCTGCGGGCCCTGCGCACCGAGAAAACGACGCGCCCCGAATTCGACGTGGACACCAACGCCATGACCGAGTTCGGTACGGCCCTGGACCTCTATTTCGGTGGCGACATGGAAGCGAGCATTGCGTTGACCGGGCAGGTTGCCGGGCGTATCGATTCGGTGCGGCCGGTGGCTGAGGTGATTGCGGAGGTGCGCGATCAGTTTTTTGCCGTGGTGAATGGCATGGGCGAGCAGTACGGCGGTTGAGCCGGGCGCCTCAGCGTGCTGCTGCGAGGTAAGCCGCAACGCGGCTGCTGGCGTTCTCGCGGATGTTCATGTGAAAAAAGCTGAAATCGTAGATGTGGTAGTTGCCGGGGCCGAACATGCGCCCCGAGTAGTTTGGTGAGCGCACCTCCGTGACGTGCAGGCGCCCGCCGACACACTGAGCGTCCATGGCGCCCGCTTCGATGGCGCCTGCCGCCGCAAAGCTGACGGCCCCGAGGTTTGCGCTGAAGTCGGCACGGTCGCCGGTGGTGGTCCAGCTCAGAGGGTTCACGCACAGATCCTTGCTGGTGTCGCGAAAGGAGGGGGCGTCCGGCGCCACCGCGTTCCACGTGACCTGACAACCCGTTTGCGTGGCACTACTGCACACGGGAATACCATTGCTGCCGTCCAGGTTGTAACCCACAGGGTAGGCGGCCACCATGCGTGGCTGTAATTCTGAGCCGAGAATGACGTCGCCGAGCAACCTGTCGGCATGCAGGGCGCCCTGGCTGTGTCCGGCGAGGATGAAAGGCCGGCCGTTGCTCAGATTGTCAATGAAGTACTGAAAGGCGGTTTTCACGTCGTTGTAGGCGAAATCGATAGCCGCCGGCCCGTCCGCGCCGTCGTCCATGAACGAATACAGCGTAGCCTGCCGGTAGCGGGGTGCGTAGACGCGGCAACAGCTGTTGAACACGCTGGCCTGATTGGGGAGCACCTGCTCGTCTGTGATGGTGTTGGCGGCCGCATCGTCGAGGGGCTGCACCCAGTGATCTTTGGTGTAGTAGGTGGTGGGATGGATGAAGAACACGTCCACCGCTGCCGTGCTCTGCTGGTTGAGATCTTCGCTGCCCGGGGACACGTCGGCGTTGTCCGGCCGGTCTGGCAGGGCCGCCCAATGATCGGGGTTGGCGTAGTCCGGCGCAGGCGGACGCGGGTCGTCCGCGAAGCTCTGGTCGGGTTTCACGGCCATGACCATCATGAAGAAACCCAGGGTGTCGCGCATGACGTAAGCGCCCACGGCGAGCAACGCCAGGACAACGAACACCCCGATGACTATTTTCTTCGTGGCAGTGTCTCCCGGTGTTCAGCGACGGTGGAACGTGAGCGGCTCGCCGGTGGGGCCGTCCAGGAGATGACCGTCGGCGTACCGCAGGTGTCCGTTTACCCAGGTGTGTGAAACGCGGTAGTGGAAGTGGTGGCCTTCGAAAGGGCTCCAGCCGCACTTGCTCAGCACCCCCGGGTTGCCCTCGTCGTTTGCGTCGTTCCGTTTAACGAGCGCGAGGTCTGCGAAATAGCCTTCGCGCAGGTAGCCGCGTTCGGCCACCTGAAACAACGTGGCGGGCGCGTGGCTGGTTTTCTCCACCACCTTCGTAACATCGAAAGTGCCGTCGGCGACCCGGTCGAACAGCGAAGGCAGCGCGTGCTGCACCAGCGGCAGGCCGGCGGGAGCGGTGCTGTAGGGATTGGCCTTTTCTTCCGCCGTGTGTGGTGCGTGGTCGGTAGCGATGACGTCGATGCGATCTTCGTTGATGGCTTGCCGCAGCACGGTGCGATCGTGGCTGGTTTTGATGGCCGGGTTACATTTTATGTGCGCGCCCCTCGCGGCGTAGTCTTCCGCGCTGAAGAACAGATGATGCACGCACGCCTCGGCGGTGATCTGCTTGCCCTCCAGCGGGCCGGGCGTGAAGAGCTCCATCTCTTTCGCCGTGGTGAGGTGCAGCACGTGCAGCTTGGTGCCGTATTTTCTGGCGAGGCCCACGGCGAGCGAGCTCGATTTGTAGCAGGCTTCCTCCGAGCGGATGTTGGGGTGCTCTTCGAACGGGATGGCGTCGCCATAGCGCTGCCGGGCCGCGGCTTCGGCGGCGCGGATCATGGGCGTGTCTTCGCAGTGGGTGGCGACGAGCAGGTCGGTGGAGCCGAAGATGGCCTCGAGGGTTTTCTCGTCGTCTACCAGCATGTTGCCGGTGCTGGCGCCCATGAAAATCTTCACACCGCAGGTGAGGGAGGCGTCGACGGTTTTGATGTCCTCCAGGTTGTCGTTGGTGGCGCCCAGATAAAACGCGTAATTGGCCCAGGACACGTGCGATGCTCTGTCGCGCTTCTCGACGAGGCGCTGCTGGGTGACCGTGAGGGGGTCGCAGTTGGGCATTTCCATGTAGCTGGTGATGCCGCCGGCAATGGCTGCGCGGGATTCGGTGGCGATATCGGCCTTGTATTCCAGGCCCGGCTCGCGGAAGTGCACCTGGTCGTCGATCATGCCCGGTATGAGGTAGGCGCCGCGGGCGTCGATGATCGTGGCGCCGCTGGGTGCCGTCCCAGCGTTGATGCTGGCGATGCGGTTGCCGTCGATGACGAGGTCGCCTTCGGTGACCGTGCCTTCGTTCACCATGGTGGCGTTGACGATGTGGTAGTGCATGGTGTCCTCCGTGCCGCTAAAGCCTGATCTTCACCTGAGCTTCAATTTCCACAGGCACACCGAAAGGCAACTCCGCCATGCCGACCGCCGAGCGGGTGTGGGCGCCAACCTCCGGGCCGAACACCTCGAGAATGAGATCCGAAGCGCCGTTGATGACGGGGGGAATGGCGTTGAAGCCCGGGGCCACGTTGACCATGCCGAAGAGCTTCAGCCACGCCTCGACACGGTCGAGGGAACCCACGGCTGCGTGAATGGTGGCAAACAGTCCGAGGGCAACCTTGCGGGCGGCTTCGTAAGCCTGCTCCGGTGTCACGGCCTCGCCCACTTTGCCCAGCGGTCGGGCGACGCTGCCGTCGGCTTCCGTGGGCACATGCCCGGAAAGGTAAAGAATCTGGCCTTCAATGCGGCTCAAATCGAAAGGTAGCTTGGCGGTTTGCATGGGCTCCGGGAGGGTCAGGCCAAGCGCTTCGAAGCGGTCGTCTATGCTCATGGCGTCGTCGTCGTGCGGGGTTCGTGTCTAGGTTACCCCAGCGTGTGGCGTGGATCACAGTGAATTCCAGGGCGCTTCGTATACTGAATGCGCAGGGACTCTAACGCGTGACACGGACAGCTCTTCGCACACGTTAGCTACTAGGGAAAATTATGGCCAAGCAAATGAAGTTGGCTGCCGCAGGCAGCTTATTTGCGTTCTTTGCGACCTCGGGACTGGCACCAGCTACTGCACACGCCGATACGCTGTTTGGAATCTATGCCGGCGCCGGCACCTGGCAACAGGAATTCAGCGGTGACGTCACCTCCACGCTCACCGCGGTGGATCTCGAAGACGATCTCGCCCTCGACGAGGACAGCAACAACATCTTCTACGTCGCGGTAGAGCATCCGCTGCCGTTTCTGCCCAACGTACGGGCGCAGCACATGAGCATCGAAGTGGACGGCAACAACGTGCTGTCCCGCGCCATCGAGTTCAACGGTGAGACCTTCGCCATATCCGACGAGGTCAATACGTTCGTGGACATCACGCAGACAGACGCGGTGTTGTACTACGAGCTGCTGGACAACGTGGTTTCGCTCGACCTCGGCCTGGCGGTGAGCTTCATTGAAGGCGACCTGTCGGTGGCGAGCACCACCGAAAGCGCGTCGGCCGAGTTCGACGAGGTGGTACCGCTGGCCTACGGCAAAGTCCGGGCCGACCTGCCCTTCACGGGCGTGTGGGTTGCGGCCGAAGGACAGGGCATGAGCTACGACGGCAACAGCCTCATGCAGTTCAACGCCCACGTGGGCTACGAGTCCGACTTCGGCCTTGGTCTGGAAGCCGGCTACCGCACCATGCAGCTTGAGCTTGAAGCGTTTGACGACGTGGAGAGCGCTGAGCTCGACATCACGGGCCCCTACGCTGCCGTGAACTTCCACTTCTAAGCAGCACTGGCGAAGCGAAGAACGGGGCCTGCGGGCCCCGTTTGTTTTTCTGTTTGGGACACACGGATTCTCGTTTGAGGACACACGTTCTCAGCGTTTGAAGAAAAAAACTGTTGGGTGCGCTTGCACCGTTATTCAGTTGAAACACAGTTTGGTGAGATAGACGGGCTCAGCGTCAAAAATTGACACTGGAAATCTGAATGCTACGGGTGATTGACCCGCACAGGAGTGCGAGTTCTCTCAACCGCATCTAGACCGGCAGAGGCGTTTCCCGCAGCTGCCAGCCGCGTGACTTGATCCAACGTTTGAGCATTTCTTCGGGGCCGAACACTCGCTGCGGCCGCTGAAGTGTCGCTACCTGTTCGCGCCAACGCTGAATTTTGCGCTGGGACCATCGGCTGCCGGCGTTAGGAATGAGCGCTTCCAAGTGCTCGAGGTAATCGTTCAGCTTCATTCTCAAAACTGGAGCCGTTCCGGTGCCGGAAACCACTGGGGCTAGATAGGCATCGAGAGATTCGTCGAGATCAAAGAGTCTCGCGTGAACCGAAGTGTGTTCCGCCTCGGCGATCGTTCTGGCGATCTTGGCCCGCACGGGATTGAGATCCACATAGGCCATCGCGGCGAGCACTGCTTTGTCGGATAGAAGCGCCGCTGAGTAAAAGCGCTGCTCGAAGAAAGGGCCCTTGCAGCCATCTTCCACGTTCGCTCTGCGCGCGATGGGTTGTTTCAGTAACTTCATGAAAAGCGACAGTGAGCCAAGTTTCTCTCTAACGGCTTCGATCCTTTCAGAATCGGCCAGCAGCGATTGCTCCTGGAGATCGCGCAAGTCCTCGTCGACAGATCCATCGGAGTTCTTGGGTGGACAGACGCTGAGCCAGCGACGCGCAATTTCGGCGTCGGGCCATGTCCGGGCCGCGTTGGGGTCGTAGTACAGAACGAGATGAAAGTGATTCGACATGATCGCGTAGGCGTAAATGTCCACCGCAAACGCGCTGGCCAGTTGACGCATGCGTGACGTCAGCCAGTGCTTGCGATGCTCGTAGTTGCGGCGGGTATGGCGATCATAGCCGCACAACCAACTGCGCCTGACACAGCGCGAGACGATGTGGTAGCAGAGTGCGACGTTGGGATCGACGAGCAGGTGTCGTGGCGTGGCCATCAGGCATTCTGTTCAAATCTGCGCGAGAACTTTGCAGGAAAGGTTCACTCTCGATCGTCAGCGAATATCGGTTCATTGCGTAGTGCATGATCGTTGTGTGTCTTCCTAGAGCGGCTTCAAGGCGGCGCGTGATCCATTTGCCATTGGGTTCGTAAGACGTAGTTTTTGTGTGTCCCGATCCGCCGCTGGCATAATGCGGCGCCATGGCGTCTCCCGAATTCAACCCCGCCCGCGTCCTCAAGCTGCTGCAGGCCGCCGTGCCCGACGGTGTCATCCACGATGCCGCCGGCCTCACGCCCTACGAGTGCGATGGCCTCACGGCCATTCGCGAAACGCCCTGGGTCGTGGTGCTGCCCCGCACCGAAGCGGAGGTGTGCGCGGTGCTGCGCATCTGTGACGAGCACCAGGTGCCGGTGGTGCCCCGCGGGGCCGGCACAGGACTTTCCGGCGGCGCGCGTCCCCACCAGCACGGCGTGGTGCTGGGCCTGTCACGCATGCAGCGCATTCTGGAGATCGATCCCCTGAACGCGGTTGCCCGCGTGCAACCGGGGGTACGCAATCTGGCCATTTCGGAAGCGGCGGCGAGCTATGGGCTCTACTACGCGCCCGACCCTTCCTCGCAGATCGCCTGCAGCATTGGCGGCAACGTCGCCGAGAACGCCGGCGGTGTGCACTGCCTGAAGTACGGGCTCACCGTGCACAATCTGCGGGGGGTTCGCGTCGCGCTGCACGACGGCACGATGCTCGAGCTCGGAGGCGCGCTGCTCGACGCCCCGGGCCTGGACCTGCTCGCCGTATTGTGTGGCTCTGAGGGCATGCTGGGCATCATCACGGAGATCACCGTCGCGCTGCTGCCCAGGCCCGAGGCCGTGGTGGTGATGCTGGCTGCCTTCCGCAATGTGGAGGACGCCGCCGATGCGGTGGCCGGCATCATAGGCGCGGGCATCATCCCCGCGGGCATGGAGATGATGGACCAGCTGGCCATCGACGCCTCCGAGCAGTTTGCGAAAGCGGGTTACCCGCTCGACGCTGCGGCCATCCTCCTCGTGGAACTCGACGGCGTCGCTGATGAGATGGCGGCGCTGGAGGCGCAGGTGCGCCGGCAGCTCGAAGCCCATGGCGCCTACCACGTCGAGCCCGCCTACGAGGCGGAGGCACAGCAGCGCCTCTGGAAGGGTCGCAAAGCCGCCTTCCCCGCCGTTGGTCGTCTGGCCCCCGACTACTACTGCATGGACGGCACCATCCCCCGTCATCGCCTCGGCACCGTGCTGCGCGGCATAGCAGAGCTGTCTGACGAGTTTCAGTTGCGCGTGGCCAACGTGTTTCACGCCGGCGACGGCAACCTGCACCCGCTCATTCTCTTCGACGCCAACGTCCCGGGTGAGCTGGCGCGCACTGAGGAAATGGGCGGGCGCATTCTCGAGCTCTGCGTGGCGGCCGGCGGCACCGTCACTGGCGAGCATGGCGTAGGCGTAGAGAAGCTCAACCAGATGTGCGTGCAGTTCTCCAGTCAGGAGCTCACGCAGTTTTTTGCTGTGAAAGCCGCCTGGGACCCCATCGGGTTGCTGAATCCCGGTAAAGGCATCCCCACGCTCACCCGCTGCGGCGAGCTTGGTGGCATGCACGTGCGCGGCGGGGTGCTCCCGCACCCAGAGCTGGAACGCTTCTAGTGGACCAGACCGCGCGATGGGTAGACGCCGTGCGCACCGCAGCGGGACGACGCACGCTGGTGGTGAGCGGCACCGGCACCAAGGCGGGCTTGTTACCGCCCGCGCGCGGCGAGATGCTCAGTACCGTGGAGCACACGGGAGTGCTCACCTACGAGCCGGCAGAGCTCGTGATCACCGCACGCACGGGTACACCGCTGAAAGACCTGCAGCTCGAGCTTGCGCGGCACAACCAGGAGCTGGCTGCCGACCCCCCGCAGTTCAACGGCCAGGGTACGGTGGGTGGCGCGGTGGCGGCGGGGCTGTCCGGCCCGGCCCGGGCGTGGCGCGGGTCGTTACGCGACGCGGTGCTGGGCGTCAGCCTCATCAACGGACGGGGCGAAGAGCTGTCCTTCGGCGGACAGGTCATGAAAAACGTGGCGGGGTACGACGTGTCCAGGCTCATGGCCGGCGCCTGGGGCAGTCTCGCGCTGCTCACCAGCGTCTCGCTGCGGGTTCAGCCGCGCGCCGAGCGCACGGCCACGCTCGTTTTCGAGATGGATGCCCAGCAGGGCATCGAGCAGTGCCGTTCGCTGGCCCGGCAGCCGTTGCCGCTCACAGGCTCGTTGTGGTGCGACGATGTCCTCTACCTGCGGTTCAGCGGTACTGAGGCGGCCTTGCGCGCGGTTGCGCAGCGCCTCGGTGGCGATGCGCTGGACGACACGGTCATCTGGCAGCAGGCCCGCGACCAGCAGCTTGCGTTCTTTCGTGAGCCTGAAGCTGAACCGCTCTGGCGGGTGTCCGCACCGCCCGCGGCGGCGTTGCCCGACTTTCTCAACGACGCCCCCTGTGTGGAGTGGGGTGGGGCACTCAGATGGTTTCGACACGGTGACGCAGCCGCGGTGATCAGCTACGCACAGGCGGTAGGCGGCTGGGCGTGGCGCCCGGGCGACCAGCAGCCACTGGCGCCGGCTGCGCTGCGTGTCATGCAGGCGCTCGCACACGCGTTCGATCCCGAGGGTGTGTTCGCCTCGGGCCTGTTTCAGCGCCCAGCCATCGCCCCCGGCGCCTTTGAAGATGTCCTGGAGGTGGCCGGTGAAAACTGAGCTTTCCTCGGAGCTGCTCGCCACCTCCACAGGTCACCGCGCCAACGAAATTCTGCGCAGTTGCGTGCATTGCGGTTTCTGCAATGCCACGTGCCCCACCTACCAGCTCACCGGCGATGAGCTGGACGGCCCGCGCGGGCGCATCTATCTCATCAAAGAGCTGCTGGAAGGCGCGGGCAACGAAGAGCGCGCAACCAACCACCTCGACCGTTGCCTCACGTGTCGCGCGTGCGAAACCACGTGTCCCTCCGGAGTTGCGTATGGCGAGCTCGCCGAAATCGCCCGGAATCAGCTGGGTGCCCATCGTCCGGGGCTGGCCGGCCGCCTGCGCGCCTGGGTACGGTGGCTTGTGCCGGACGCCGCGCGTTTGCGGCGTATGGCGCGGCTGGGCCGTGTCTTCAAGGCATTGCTGCCGGGGGTGCTGAAAGCCCACGTGCCCCAGGCAGTGGGCAGCCCGGCCGGCTTGTCCGGCAATCCGCTGCCGTCGCGTTACGTGGTGCTGTTGAATGGCTGCGCCCAGCAGGTGGCTACGCCAGCCACCAACCACCACTTTCAGGCGCTGCTGGCTGCCAGTGATATTGGCGTGGTTGCGGCGGCAGACGAAACCTGCTGCGGGGCGCTGGACCTGCATCTCGGCGCCGAGGCCCCGGCGCTGGCTACCGTGCGCCGCAACGTCGACGCGCTCTATCCGCTGCTGGAAGGCGCCGAAGCCATCGTCTCCACGGCCAGTGGCTGCGGGGTCACCGTGAAAGACTATGGCCGACTGCTGGCCGACGACGAAGCCTACGCCGCGCGGGCGCAGGTTGTGGCTGATGCCGTGGTGGACGTGTCCGAATACCTGCGCGACGCAGTGGCGGCGGGCAGCGTGCAGTTTGCTGCACAGCCGGCTTACCGCAAGGTAGCCTTCCAGGCGCCGTGCTCGCTGCAGCACGGCCAGCAGATCACCGGTGTGGTGGAGGCGTTGCTCACCACGGCAGGTTACGAGCTCGTGAGCGTGGCCGACAGCCATCTGTGCTGCGGCTCAGCGGGTACGTACGCCATTCTGCAGCCGGCCATGGCGGACGCGTTGCGCAAGCGCAAGCTGCAGGCGCTGACAGAGCACGCTCCGGACGTCATTGCATCCGCTAATGTCGGTTGTCAGTCACATCTGGCTCACGAGGCAGCGGTGCCCGTGGTGCACTGGATCGAGCTTCTCAACTCCCCTATGCTCGAAGACGGAGCGAGCTGAGCACATCTTCGGGGGGAGAGCGATGGGTACACCGGCCGCCGCGGTCAGCGCGGACGAAGAAAGCATCGGTGCGGGCGACTGGGGCTTTCTGCTGTTTCTGACGCTGCTCAACGTCATGAACTTCGTCGACCGGCAGCTTCTGGCCAGCTTCGCCAACTGGATCATGCCGGACCTGCAGCTCACCAACACCGAGTTTGCGTTGCTCACAGGCCTCGTATTCATCTTTTTCTACTCGTTCATGGGTCTGTTCATGGGTGCGCTGGCCGACAAGGTCAACCGCACCCGGCTGCTCGCCGCCGGGCTGGGTCTCTGGAGCGCGCTCACTGCTCTGTCGGGCATGGCCAAAGGTTTCGTGAGCCTTGCGTTGCCGCGCATGTTCATCGGCGTGGGCGAGTCGATCATGACACCCACAGCCATGTCCCTGCTGTCCGACCGCTTCCCGGCACGCTGGCTCGGCTTTGCCTCGGGTTTTTACTACATGGGCGTGCCCATCGGCATCGCTGCCAGCATGTTCATCGTGGCGTACCTGGAGCCGATCTTCGGCTGGCGCGGCTGCTTCTATCTGCTGGGCGGCATTGGTGTAGGTCTGGCGCTGCTCATGCTGCTCGTGCCGGAAACGCCGCGGCGGCACGAGCAACGCACGCCCGACGGTGAAATCGAAGCCAAGCCGTCTTTCCGGGAAATTCTTGCCACTTTGTGGGGTGCGTTGAAACTGTCGCCGGCGCTGTCGCTCACCATCGCCGGTGGCGTGGCTTTTCACTTCGTGCTGGGCGCTGCCACCTTCGACCAGCTCTGGTACGTGCAGGAGCGCGGCTTCGACCGCCTCGAGATCGTGGAGATGACCGCGTGGATCGGCGTGTTCGGCGGCGTGCTGGGAAATCTCTTCGGCGGCTATGGTGGAGACGTGTTTCTGCGCCGTACGGGTCAGGGCCGCGCCATGTTCCTGTTCTGGATTCTCCTGGTGCTGGCCCCGGTAGGGATCGCCTATCGGCTGGTGGCGCCCGATTCCATCTGGTTCTGGCTGGGTATCTTTTTCGGTTATTTCCAGCTCGGCTGTTTCTACGGTCCCACGTTCTCCACGGTGCAGGAACTGGTACCCCCGCGCATACGCGGCACCGTAGTGGCGTTCTACATCCTCACGCTCAACTTCGTGGGTCTTGGTATCGGCGTCACCGCGGGAGGGGTGCTCATCGACGCGCTCATGGCGAACGGCACGCCAGAGCCTTATACCATTACGCTGCTGATCTTTGCGGTGCTGTCCATGCTGGCCATACCGCTGTTCTTCGTTGCTGGTCGGCGTTTCGACCAGGATCGGGAAGCGCTCTGGGCGCGCGAAACCTGAGGGTCGCTGCTCACTCTGGCAGCAGATCTTCCGCCAGCATGTTGTTGTGGTGCATTACCACTGTCTCGGCGCGAAACAGGGCCATCAGCTCCGAGGCGAGAATCACCACGATGCACGCGAACCCGAGTGGCGCCACCGGCGTAAAGAACAGCGCGACGCCTATCAGCAGCACGATCAGGTTCAAGGCGCCGCGCGCGTACCGGCCCAGATACATGTGGTGCAGGCCGGCGAGAAAAAACCAGTTCAGCACAGCATAGGTGTCCGGGTCTTTCATCTGGCGCTTGTACTCGGCGAAGTAGGCCTTGCGCACTTCGTCCGGCAGGCCGCGGACACGTTCGCGCAAAGACTCTTCGTGCTCGCGCACGGCTTCTGCATTGAGACTCAGGGCTTCGAACATAACTATCTCCCTTACGGTACGTAGGGGTCTTCCATCACTCGCGCCGGGTCCGGATCGTTGCAGCGTCTCAGACGCCGCCATCCGGCTGCCACACCGCCGCGCACGCCGCGGTCCAGAATTGCCTGGCGTGTGTATTCCGAGCACGTGGGCGCAAAGTTACAGGCAACGCCGAAATAGTGCCGCCCGCCGCCGGCGCGCTGGTAAGCTTCGATGCGCCGCACCAGCCAGTGGCGCAGCCATTTGCGCACGCTCAGCGTCCCAGCGTGACGATGACAGCCTCGCGGTTCCAGAACAGCATGTAGCGCTTGTTCTCCAGCGTCTGAAACACGAGCTGCCAGCCATCGGCCGCGTGCTCGTTGAGCTCGGCCTCCAGCTGTTTCAGCGGCAGACCGGACGAACCGAGCAAAATGGTGCCGCAACCGCCTTCGGCAATGTGCACAACCTTGTATTCCGTAAATGCCATGGTGCTCTCTCCCTAACTGTCGTAGCCAACGTGAAAACGGTTTTACGCGTCCATAGCGATCAACCGCGCAGAGTGCCGTGCCGGCGTCTGATCGCCGCCGCTTCGGCCGGTTTGCCTTCCGCGTCGAGAATGTCGGCCAGCGTCATCCAGGCCCGCCGCGTCAGCCTTCGGTCCGAGCCGGCCAGCGCAATCGCTTTGCGCGCGTGCTGCGTGGCCGTGGCGTGCTGGCCGTTGGCAAGATGCTCGCCGGCCAGGGCAATCCACAGCTCGGCGTTGCGCGGATCCAGGCGGATCGCACGCTCCAGATACACCACCGCCTCACCGTGTCGGTTTTCTGCAGCCGCGGCCTGTGCTGAGGCCAGCAGCGTATCCGCCGCCTGGGCCCGGCCCAGGGACGGTGGCGGCGGCGCGTCAGGCGCAGCGGAGGGTTCCGCCGGAGGGGGCGGGCGCTCCACGGGTGCCGTGGACACGGGCGGCGGCCCCTGGGTCGTGCACGCCCCCAGCACAATCGCAACGGCGGCAACCCACGGCAGGTGTCTCAAAGCGTATCTTGGCCCGACGATCAGCATCCGCGTATCCTACGCGAAGTCGGTTGAGGAGCAACGCAGCGATGGGGGCAGGCAGAACGGTTGTTGCAGTGGTTGGGGTGACACTGCTGATCACGGGGTGCGTGGGGGTGCCGATCAAGGTGCCGGTGAAAAAAACACCGACGGTATTCAAGGTGCATGACGACCGCGCCATGATCACCATGGGCGCGGCGTATGGTCGCTACGAAGACCCGCAGGTCGACTGGAGCGAAGCACGCGCAGGCGCGCGGGAGATGTGTCGCAAGCGGCACGGTGCCGAGCTCGAAAACGCCGAGCCGGTCGGCGCTACGCGCCACGAGTGTGTGGAAAGCCTCGGCAGCAACTGCACTAAATTTGCGGTGCTGGGAGACTATCGCTGCCGCTAGCCCGCGGCTTCGGGTTTGCGCTCGAAGGTGCGACGCCAGAAACTGGCTGAGCTGTACATCTGCACAAGCAGCGCAGCGATTGCGCCGGCCAGCGCAAGCGCCGCAAACCAGTGCTCCGGGCCGGCCAGCCACAGGTACGTGCCGGCGGCGGACATTGCCACCGCCACGCCCGCCACCGGCAGGAAATCGCGCCACGTGGCGGGTGCTATGCGGCCGAAGTAACTTTCGTTCTCGCTGTCCTGCCGTGCGCGTCGATAGGTACCCTGGGTACCCCAGCTCATGGCCACGAAGACCACCCCGAAGACAACGAACCAGGGCCCCAGCAGTGGCGGTTCCATCAGTGCAACCAGTAGAAATTCGAGGATGCCGATCAGAAAGGGAAACATCAGCTCCGTGGTGGTAGGTACCCAGCGAAAACGCATCACGGTGGTGCTGTATATCAGCCATACCAGCAGCACGCCGAGGAAGGTTGCCGCCAGCTGCAGCCAGGCAACCACGGCGGGAAAAGACACCGTGTAGAGATGCTCGCTGTCCAGCACCCGCTCCCACATCAGCTCCAGGGCCAGCGCCTGCACAATGCTCAGCAGCGTGAGCAGCACAGTGGGCAGCTGATCTTTCACGCGCTTGGTGAAAACGTCTTCCAAAGTGGCTTCTCTCGCTGTGGCGTAACCCGAGCATAGACCGAAAGGAGTCGCGGTAGTGAACAAACGCTTTGTGCTGGCCGGTGGACCGGGGGCAGGCAAGACAGCGGTGCTCGAGCGTCTGCACGCCCTGGGTTACCACTGCGCGCCAGATGTCGCTCGCGGCATCATCCGCGCCCGACTGCGCGCCGGCCTCAGCCCGAGACCGGCGCCGGTGGCGTTTGCGCAGACCATCCTGGCGGAGGATGTGAAACACCACGCGGCTGCGCCGGCCGATGCCGTGAGCCTCTTTGAGCGCGGTGCCATAGACACCCTCGGCACCCTGTGGGCCCTTGGTGCGCTGGATGCGACTCAACTCGAGCACCAGCTCAAGACCTGCCCGTACAATCCGCGCGTATTCGTCTTCCCGCCCTGGGCGGCCATCTATCGTACCGACGCCGAGCGGGATCAGACATTCACGGAAGCGGTGCGCGGCTACGAGCAGGCGAAGCGCTGGTACGGGCGCTGCGGCTATCAGGTGATTGAGGTGCCGCACGCGCCGGTGGCAGAGCGCGCAGCCTTTCTCGTGGAGGCGATAGACAGCGTTCTCTGACCCGCTGTCGCTTACCCGCCCGGCTTGGTGGCGTGGGCCACGTAAAACTGCACCTCGGCGTCGGGCGGATGAAACTCCAGCACAAAATCCTCAGTAGCCGCCTGCAACGGCTCGAAGCCCGGTCGCTTGGCGTCAGCGGCGAAGGTCCAGCTGAGAAACCACAGTCTCAGGGACGGGTTCGGCCAGAAATTGTCCATGGCGCCATACCTCTCACTGAAACCAGCGTCGGAAGCGGTCCGCAACGCTTTCGCGGATGTTGCAGCCGGGTTTGATGCGCACCGCTCCGCGCCGGGGCAGGGGCACGCGCACCACATCCGCGCAGGCTTCGTTTGCACGCAGCCCCGTCTCGTAGTCCACGGCAACAAGCTGCTCAACGGGTGGATGCACCAGCGGATCGATCGTCAGCGGTCGGGCCAGCGCGTTCCAGACCCGCAGCGCCCCCGAGCTGCCTGTCAGCCCCGTTACCTCGTTGTCGTCACGCCCTACCCACACCACGCTCACGTGACGGTTGTCGAAACCGGCAAACCAGCTGTCGCGGTTGTCGTTGCTGGTGCCGGTTTTTCCGGCCACGCCCGAGCGGGCGAAAGGTGAGCTGCGCCCCGTTCCCTTGGCCATGGCTATCTCCAGCGCCCGGTTCAGCGCGGCAACGTTGACCGGGTCGATGGACACAAACAGCTCGAACGGTCGGTGCGTGATTGCATGGCCACTCTCGTCCAGCACCGCGATCACCGCTTTCGGCGGCATGCGGAAACCGCCACTGGCGAAATTGCCGTACAGCTCCAGCATCTCCAGCGGTGTCATGGCCTCGGCCCCGAGCAGCAGGGACGGGTAACGGTTGACCGGCTCACGCCCGGTGAGGGACGCAAACCGGTTCTGGATGTCGGGCAGACCAATCTCGGTGCCCACGTGCACGGTGGCGAGGTTCAACGACTCGGCCAGCGCGCGAAACATCGGCAGCTCGCCGCGGGTCTTCTCGTCGAAGTTTTTCGGCGACCATGGTTCGCCGAACTCCGGCGTCAGCGTGATGGGTTCGTCGCGCACGGGGTGTGCCAGGTGCATGCCACCCTCCAGCGCCGCCAGGTACACCACCGGTTTCAGCAGCGAGCCTACCGGTCGCTGCGCGGACAGCGCGCGGTTGAAACCGTCCACGCGGCCGCGCCGCCCGCCCACCAGCGCCTGAATTTCGCCGGTCTGCGTATCGGCGACAATGGCGGCAGACTGCAGGCTTCCGCCGGGCAGCCGCCGATCCCCCTCTATCTGCGCCAGCGTCTCGGTCACCGCAGCCTGCACACTCTCCTGCAGCCGCGGTCGCACCGTGGTGAACACGCTCAGCCCTTCGGAGCTCAACGTTTCCAGGTCGTACTCTTCCAGCAGCTCTGCGCGCACCTTGTCCATGAAGGCGGGGTAGTAGGCGCCACCGCTGCCTGGCGTTGCCACAACCCCCAGGGGCTGCTCGACGGCGCGCTCGAACTCGGCGGTGGTGATCAGTCCGTCCCGGGCGAAGGTGGCCAGCATGCGGTCGCGCCGGGCCACAGCACGTTCCGGGTGGCGGAAAGGGTTGTAGTAGGACGGGCCGCGGATGATGGCTATCAGCGTGGCGATCTCGTGCGGGTCCAGTTCCTGCAAGCGCTTGTTGAAATAGAACTGAGCACCCAGGCCGAAGCCGTGGATCGCGCGGTTGCCGTTCTGGCCGAGGAAAATCTCGTTGATGTAAGCCGTCAGCAGATCTTCTTTCGCGAACCGCAGCTCCAGAATCACCGCCATGGCCACTTCCTGCAGCTTGCGTTCCAGCGTGCGTCGATTGGTGAGGAAGTAACTTTTCACGAGTTGCTGTGTCAGCGTGCTGCCGCCCTGCTCGGCAGCGCCGGCGCGCAGGTTCACCAGCGCTGCGCGGAGGATGCCGGTTACGCTGAACCCCAGGTGCTTGTCGAAGTTGCGGTCTTCGATGGCTTTGAGCCCTTCGGCCAGCAGCTCTGGCACTTCGTCGGGTGTCAGCACCACCCGGTCTTCGCCGTGGGACGGGAAGAAGCTGCCGATCGTGGCAGCATCGAGGCGCAGCAGCGCCTGATCGCCGCCCGGCGCGTCGATGCGCTGGATACGGTTGCCGCGAAACTCCACCGCCACGGGCAACGCCTCGCGCCGACGCTCCATGAACTGGAACTCGCGCAGGTAGATCTGCAGATCCTTGCCGATCAGCTTGTAGGTGCCCGGGCCGGTAAGATTGGAATCCGCGCGATAACCCAGCCGCTTCAGTTCCAGCACGAGCTCCGGGCGGCTCATGGTGGCCTGCGGATAGAGATCCAGCGGCTGGGCGAACACCTGCGCCGGCACCGACCAGCGGCGCCCCTCGAAGGTGCCGGTGATCTGCCGGTCGAGATACACCAGATAGCCGACGACACCGAGGCCTACGAACAGGCCAACGCCCAGGCCGGCCCACAGGCTGCGCACGAGGATGCGCCGCCACAACGGGGCTTTCGGCGGAGCCTTACGCCGGGTCTGCTTTCTGCCGGTCGAGCGGCGGCGCTTAGTCAATATCGGTTCCTAACACGATCGCCTGCAGCAGACGGGCGACAACGGCGCGAGCGTGCTGCGCTCAGGGCGGTCAGCCCAACTGCGGCGCGGACGGCGGAGTATGGCGGCTCGCGGCGCAGAGAAAGCCGGCACTTCGTGGAGGCTTACTGAAGGCGCGCTGCGATGTGCACCGCGTCAGCCGGCGCTCGCCTCTTCGGCGCGGATTTTCTCTATGAGGTGATCAACGACCTCCAGCGCCCGCCCCTGGCCGCCGTTCATGTTCACCACGTAGCGGCCGGCTACCACCAGGCTGGGGGTGGCGCGAATCTCGAAGGTGCGCTGGTCGCGTTCAGCGTCGCGTACGCCATCGCGCACCGCCGGCGAGTTGAATTCGCGCAGAAACTCATCGCGTGTCATGCCGCGACCGTCGACGTAGTCGGCCACCATTTCAGGGGTGAGAAACTGCCGCCGCGCATCGTGGATGGCGCGGAACACGCGCATGTGATTGTCTTCCAGCACCCCGGCGGTCTCGAAGGTGACGTAGGTGCGGCCCAGCAGGGTCTGCACCGGCGACCACATGGCCGGCTGGCGCCGGAAGCGCACGTCGTCCGCCTGCTTCTCAGCCCACGAGGTCACCACGGGCTCAAAGTTTTTGCAGTGCACGCAGCTGTAGGAGAAAAACTCCACCACCTCTATGGGATCGCCGGGCCGCCGTGGCTTCGGGCTCGCCACCTCGCGGTAGTCTTCCCCTGCCGCGACGTCGGCCGGTTCTGACAACCCCGTACTCACGTAGGTGCCGAAGCCCAGGATCAGGATCACGATGACGGAAACAAAACCGATGATGCTGTTGCGCACCATGATGACTTTGTTGTTTTTCTTGGCCATAGTCCCAATAGTCTGCTGCTCGGAGCGCGCCAGTTTACCTCAAAGGCGCGCGAACCTATCACCGGTTCGAGGGTCCTAGATCCGCATGGAAAGTTATCAACTCTACAAGACCGATCTCTGCGGATTCTGCTACCGCGTGCGTCGCTTCTGCGAAAGCCATGGCATCGAGTTGCCGCTGGTGGACGTGAACCACAATCGGGACGCGTTCCGCGAGCTGCTGGAAGCCACCGGCCGCACCACGGTGCCCTGCCTGCGTATACAACGGGGCGACGAGGTGGAGTGGATGTTCGAATCTCTCGACATCATGCGCTATATCGGTGAGAAGTACGGCGTATAGCCTGGCTGCCGCCGCACTGGCCGCGGTGCTCGCCACGACACCCCGCCCCGCGACGGCCGACTCCGTGCCCGCTCTACCGGACGAGGTCTCGCCACAGAGTGATACCTATCACCAGGTGTATCACTTCGACATTGTCATCGACGCGCCACCGGCCAAGGTGTGGCAGCACCTGCTGAACCGTGGCGCCTGGACCGAGTTTGCCTGGGAGCCCGTTGCCGGCCGGCCGGGACAGGCAGGGGAAGTGGTGCGCCTCTACGAAGATCAGGAATTCTACATGCAGACCATAGAGGCCATACCCGCCAGGCTGCACGTCATGGCGGCACTGCCCTCGCTCTACCGCGACGAGTACGCTACCGGCCTCACCGTGCTGATGCTTCATCCTGGTGAGACCGGCACCGTGCTGTCCATGGTGCTGCACCAGCGCTACGTCTGGCAGGGGCGCGGGGCCAACCTCACGCGCGAGCTCAGGCAGTCGGCATCTTTCGAGGCCGCCACCCGGGCGGCCTGGCAGGAACGCTACCTGCCGGCGCTGAAGCGTCTCGCAGAGAGCCCCTGACCGTGGAGCTGACCGAAAGCACCGTTTACTGCCCCTACTGCGGAGAGCCCATCTCCGTGCTGCTCGATCCCTCGGAAGCCGGGGACGAGTACACGGAAGACTGCCAGGTCTGTTGCCGCCCGATCATCATGGCGGTGGTGAGCGATGGTGCTCAGCTCACGGTCGCAGCGCGGGCGGAGCACGAGTAGCCACTGGCGCTCCGACTTGGCGTGTCGGAGCTTACTCGGCCAGCATCGGCAGAAGCTTCAGTAACACGCTGCCGCAGGTTGCACAGTCGCTGCTGTCGTTCGGGTCGCTGCCGGTGACGACTTCCTCTGCATCACTCTCGCCGTCGCCGTCCGTGTCCGCGTCGAACGGGCTCGTGCCCAGCAACTCTTCAATGAAATTCAACAGACCGTCGCTATCGGCGTCGTCGAGACCGTCGAGCAGAACGTTGAGATTCTCGTCTGCATCGAGGGGGTCGAAGCCGAACGCCTGCTCGAACCCGTCTGACAGCAGGTCGCCATCGGTGTCCCCCAGCGTGGGATCCGTGCCGATGAACAGCTCATCGTAGTCGTCCAGGCCATCGCCGTCCGTGTCCGCCGCGCGGGGGTTGGTGCCCTGTTCGAGCTCGAAGCCCGCGCTCATCATGTCGCCGTCGATGTCGTCGACGCCATCAACCCGCCCGTTGCCGTCCTCGTCGCTGTCCAGCGGGTCGAACGCGTTGTCCACTTCGTAGCCGTCTGGCAGGCCGTCGTCGTCGGTGTCGGAATCATTCGGATCCGTGCCTGCGGCTACTTCCGCGCCGTCGTTGAGGCCGTCGCCGTCGGTGTCCGGATTGCCGGGATCGCCGAGGTTCAGCTGCTCGTACCAGGCTATCTTGTCGTCCTGAGAGGACGCCGAGACGATGTCGAGGTCGCCGTCGCCGTCCATGTCTGCGGCGATGGAGTCGTAGCCGCCATTGATCTCCGCGGAGATGATCTGTTCCGGTCCGAGCGTCCCGGCGCCATCGAGGTTCTCGTACCACACGACGCGGTCGGAGTTGAAAAACGTAACCAGCACGTCCTGATCGCCGTCCAGGTCCAGATCCACGCCTCTGATGGTCTGCGGGTCGCGGCCTTCGGTGGTGATGACCCGCGCGGGACCGAAACTGCCTTCGCCGTCCGTGTTCTCGTACCAGGCGGTGGTGTCGTCTCCGGTAGATGTGGTCAGTGCGTCCTGGTCGCCATCACCGTCCAGGTCCGCGGTGGTGATCCGCAAAGCGCCGATGCGGGTGTCATCAATGAGCTGTTCCGGGCCGAAGGCGCCTTCGCCGTCCGTGTTTTCGTACCAGGAGAATGTCGAAGGTTCGTTCACGTCCCGTGCCACTGCGAGCACGTCCAGATCCCCGTCCGCGTCCAGGTCTGCCGCATGGGTCCAGATGGGAGAGTAGGTGTCGTTCGAACCGATGGTCAGGCGCGGTCCGAAGGTGCCCTGGCCATCGGTGTTCTCGAACCACGCCACCTCTTTCAGGGAGCGGCTGCTGCTCAGCACGTCGAGATCACCGTCGCCGTCGAGGTCCGCCGCCGTAGACATCCATGGACCCTGCAGATACCGGTCGAAGCTGAGCGAAAAGCTTGCGATGAACTGCTCGGGGCCGAAGACGCCGGTGTTGTCGAGATTTTCCTGCCAGGTGACCTCGCTGTCTGAGCGCGACGTATGCAGCAGATCGAGGTCACCGTCTCGATCGAGGTCTGCCAGGGTGACGTGAAAGGCCCCTAGTGCGGTTGTCGAGGTGGTAACGGAGTTCCACACTTCGTTGAACGTGTACGGCATCGAGCCGGTGCGGCGCACCGAGAGCGTTTTGAAGTTGTTGCACGAGGGATGCTGACAGACAAGCTCCGTCGCCCCCGCCATCCCCGAGGCCTTAAAGCCGCCGGTCGGCCCGAAAGACAGATTGAGAAGACGGTCTCCCAGCAGAATGCTCTCGTCGATGTCGCTCGAGGACCACAGATTGAGTGTCTGGACAGGCGTTTGCGCCCCAGAGCCGGTATCGAACGCCTTGGGCGGAAACAGGCCTTCGGCGCCGTCGAAGGTACCCTCTGAGGTCTGCGCGCCACCGCTGCCGGGGGAGATCTGCCCCTGGTCCGGGTCGAAGTCGAGGGCGACGCTCAACGTGCCGGTGCCCACGTAACCCTCGCCGCCAAAGCTCCCTTCCATGGAGAGCTCTGCAAACCCCGCGTCGTCGTGGACCGCGATGGTGTCGTCACTGATCGATGCGGTGACCACCTCCAGCTCGGGATCGCCGTCGAGGTTACCGGCAGCGACCGAAATCGGGCCGTCGAAGGCTGTCGAGATGATGCGCTGGCGACCAAACAGTCCGGTGCCGAGTTCCTCGCCGTCTTCGAGACCATCCTCGTCTGTGTCGGGCACGAAGGGGTTGACGCCAATCAGCAGTTCCGCCAGGTCGTTGAGGCGATCGCCGTCGGTGTCCGGATCGTTGGGATTGGTGGTGAAGACAAGCGCCTCCAGCAGGTCTGACAAGCCGTCGTCGTCGCTGTCGCTGTCGCGCGGGTTGCTGCCGATGGATGCTTCGAAATCGTTTGACAGCCCGTCGCCGTCGATGTCGGCATCGCACACATCGCCCGTGCCGTCGCGGTCCAGGTCTTCCTGACCGGCATTGGCGGTACCCGGGCAGTTGTCGTCCAGCGTGCGCAGGCCGTCGCCGTCGTTGTCTTCGTTGGAGAGAATTTCGATGCCATTGAAACGCACACCGTTGGCCCCGCTCACCTTTTCCATGTACACGATGATCGGGGTGCTGCCGTTCGACGTCACATCGAAGGTTTCGCCGGCATACTCCTCCGTGGCATCGAAGGTGGCGTTGGCTATGGCCGTGCGTCCCGTGCCCACGGCGTCGTCCACGAGCAGGTCGAAACGATTGTTGTTGGACCATACGAACCAGTCGTGATGGTAGGTGGTGAGGCGGTATTCGCCGGCCGGCAGACCGGCAATCTCCACCTGCATGCGGCCGCCGGGCGCGCCGTCCAGAAAAATCAGATCCCGCAGCACCGAAGGCACGGTCTGCACGTTCGGGGGGACACCCCGGTCGCGCCAGGCCTGGCCACCGGAAGCCGTCACGGTCACCCCGTTGAGCGAGCCGGACGGTAGAAAGTTTCCGGTCTCACCGGTTTCACCGACCATGCCCGCCTCGGTCATGCGAACGAACCCTGGCTGGGTTTCCTCTGCAGGAGACTCGACGCCGTCCACGTCGAAGGCCAGACGCAGAGGGTCTGGCTGCGAGATCGTGTATACGCCCCGGAAACGCCCGCCGGTGATGTAGCCGGCGTCGAAACTGACGGTCCCGAAGTTGAGGTTCTTGTCCGCCGCCAGACCGGTGAACACCGGCACTGGCGTGTTGATGTTCATCTGTCCGGGAAAGTTCAACAACCCGATAAGGTCGCGCAGCATGGCAAACTGCGACACGACGATTTCCGTGGGGTTGTCTCCCACCTTGATCTGTACGTTGACCACGGTGTCGATGCGGTCGTCGCCGATGGGCGTCAGGTCGTCGGTATCGAACACGAACGAATAGTCGATGGACGCGTTCGGCGCCGAGTACTGGGTCGTAGAGGCGTCCGCGTCGAACGTGCCGGATACCTCAATCTTGACCAGTTCGGCTTTTGCCCACGGCGCCAGCAAGGTCGTAACGGTCAGAACCGTTGCGCAGGCGAAGTACCGCGATGCGACGATTGGTATTCTTCTCATAGTCGCCTCCCTCCTGATTTCATTAGGCATCAACAGGGGAAATGCGTCAAATCGCTTGCGCTAGTTTTCCAGAGCAATCAGAGGGTTGCGGGCGCGGTTACTGGGCGCTGCGCCAGGACCGCGGCGGCATGAAAGAGCCCTGCCAGATGCCCCGGCGCAGGGTCTGCGCCTGGCGTTGCTCGTCCTCGAAGAGCCGCTGGCCGATGCCGATGCTGATGGCGTGGCCTTCTTCGATCATGATGCGCGAGAGATTGTTGGGCCGGTAACTGCCCGTGAACTGATCGTCGTCGGTAGGCGTGTCCTCTCCCACCAGCTCGCATACCCCCAGCGCGCGGCGTGCGTCGATGTTCACGATCGGCAGGCACACCACCTCGGTGCTCTGCACGAGCTGCTGCAACGCCTGGGTGGCATCGTGACCGCAGCCGTAGTCTTGGCCGGTTTTGTCCTGACAGATCTGATCCCGCTCCACGGCGTCGATGCCGAAGAGATTGATCTCGATACCGTTCATGAACAGGGTCTCGCCGTCCACCGCGTTGGCGTAGGCAGGCCCCAGCAGATCGTCTTCCAGATCAGCCAGGGAAAAGAGCTGCTCCCACTGGTTGACGATGAAGGTGAGCACCATGGCCGTGACGGCCATGGCATGACGCGGCCAGCCGATGCGGAAAGTGAGGTGGTGCAGCGAGGCGATGATCGCCCGCAGCGTAGGCACGATGGTCAGCACGCCGTAGGTGATCACCCCGACGATGGCAATGGCGTAGATGCCGATCAGCAGCGGGTCGAACTCGGCAAGCATGGTGCTGAGCTGTACCGCGCCCGACCAGATGAGCGCAATCGTGTTGCCGAAGAACACGGCCCAGATCAGCATGAACACCGACACGCCGGAGAAGGCGGCCCAGGGGTCGGCGTTTTTCTTGTCGAAGACGTGCAGCACCGGTGGATTGAGGTGGAAGAGGTCGTGCACCATCGTTCTCGTCAGCGTGGTGGTGCCGATCACGTAAGCGAGCATGCTGAGGCGGTTGGACACCAGCCAGAAGGCGAAGACCGCAAAGGCCAGGCTGAACAACGGCAGAATGGCTTTCGGCACCTGATACTCGCCGAGAAAAATTGCGTCGGTATAGGTGTTGCCCTCCAGCTGCAGCAGTCCGGCGAAGAAGATGCTGAGAAAGAAGCCCAGCAGGCACAGCCAGAAGATGCTGGACAGGGCGTCGATGTTGCGCACGAGGCTGGCCGCCTGCACCGACAGGGGATTGATGGCCGGGTGCGGCTCGGGCGGCAATGTGTCGTCGGGGCCTGAAGAGTTGGCGTCGCTGATGTTTCGTCTGCCGTGGTGTTACGATGCGCGATTCTATTGAATCGGGAGCACATCGTGAAACTAGGTCTGATCTCCGGCTATTCCGGACGCAAAATGTCCATTCCCATCGACGCCATCAAGGCCGCCGAGGCCATGGGCTACGAGAGCATCTGGACAGCGGAAGCCTACGGCTCGGACGCGGTCACGCCGGCCGCCTGGATCCTGGCCCAGACCACGAAGATGAAGGTGGGCACGGCCATCATGCAGATGCCGGCGCGCACGCCGGCCATGACAGCCATGACGGCGATGAGCCTGGCCGAGCTGTCAGGGGGACGCTTCATCGTGGGCCTCGGCGCCTCCGGTCCGCAGGTGGTGGAAGGCTGGCACGGTGTACCGTACGGCAAGCCCGTCACGCGCCTGAAGGAATACGTGCAGATCATGAAGCAGATCTTCGCCCGCGAGGCGGCTGCTACGTTCGACGGCACCATGTATCAGATCCCGTACACCGGCGAAGGCTCAACCGGTCTCGGCAAACCGCTGAAGAGTATTCTTCACTGCGAGGAAGACATTCCGATCTACGCGGCCACCATCACACCAGCGGGTGTATCGGCCGCAGCCGAGGTGGCCGACGGCTTTTTCCCGGTGTGGATGGACCCGGAGCAGTACCACGTCTTCGATGGGCCCATCCAGAAAGGTTTTGCCGCCGCCGGCGAGAAAAACCTCACGCAATTCGACATTGCCCCGTTCGTGACCGTGATCATGGGTGACGACGTGGAGCAGGCCATGATGCCCATCCGTGGCAACATGGCGCTGTACATCGGCGGCATGGGCGCGCGGGACAAGAACTTCTACAACGACTATGCCAAGCGGCTGGGCTTTGAAGACGCAGCGGTGAAAATCCAGGATCTGTACCTGGCGGGCAAGAAGGACGAAGCCATGGCCGCCGTGCCGGCGGAGCTCATCGATGCGTGCCACCTGGTGGGACCGGCCGGTCGCATCAAGGAGCGCCTGGCGCGCTGGAAAGAAGCGGGCAGCAAAGGCCAGGTGGGCAGCATGCTGCTGGGCTGCCAGCAGCCCGAAGCCCTGGAGCTGATTGCCGGCGAAATGCTCTAACGCGGATCGGTCGCCCGTGCCAGGGCGGCCAGCCACGCATCCTGCAGCGCCCAGTCTTCCGGACGGCTCGCGTGAGGCCGGGCGCTGTGCAGCGCAATCACCAGATTGCGCGACGGATCGATGTAGATGCCCTGACCGAAGATGCCGCTGGCGCGGTAAGTGCCGTTGTTGTCCAGCCACCAGAAGTAGCCATAGCCGGCGTAACCTTTCGACGGCGCGGTGGACTCGGCCATCCAGCCGGGCGCCAGCACGTTGCTGCCATCGGCGAGCTGGCCGTCGGCCAGGGCAAAGAGCCCCAGGCGGCCGTAGTCACGCAGCGTCGCATTGATGCAGCAGCCACCGAACTCTCCGCCGCCGGGCTCGGTGAGTTGCCAGTAGGCGTCCGCTTCCATGCCGAAAGGCTGCCAGATCTTTTCGCTGAGGTAGGTAGACAGGTTGTTGCCGATCGCCGAGCGCAGCAGCGTGCCGGCGAGATTGGTTTCGGCCGTGTTGTAGTTGAACTTCTCGCCGGGACGCGCTGAGCGGGGTTTGTCGCGCAGGTACTCATACAGCGCAAGGGTTGCATAGTCTGCGCTTGCCACGTCCGACGCAGGGTCGGCGTAGTCTTCGTTCCACTCCACGCCCGACGCCATCTGCAGCAGGTTTTTTATGCTCGACCGGTCGTAGGATGATTTCTTCAGGCGGGGCAGATAGTCGGTGACCTTCTCATCGAGGCTTTCGATGTAGCCGTCTTTCATCGCCGCGCCGTACAGCATGGCCACCACCGACTTTGCCACTGAGAACGACACCCAGCGCGTGTCAGCGTCATTGCCGAGCCCGTAGTACTCGTACACAACCTCGCCGTCGCGCAGCACCAGCAACCCCGCCACGCGTCGTTCGCCGAGGTAGTCGCGGGTGACCATCGTGGCGTCGTCGTGCGTGAACGCCACCGCGGACAGGTCCCGCGCATGTTCGGAGCGGGGCAGCGGCAGCACGTTCCCGCCGGCCTTGATGACACGGCTGGGCGTCAGCTCATGCATGTTGCGGAATCCGGCTACCTGTTCGCTGCCCTGCCATTGTAAGGGCGACGAGCCGGGCGGCGGCAGTTCGCCTTCGTGGTGGCCCGCGTGCAGGGGCGCGGCGGCTAGCGCGGCGGCTAGCGCGGCGGCGAGCGCGGCGGCCGCAATTCCGATCCATCGCATCATCAGTGATTCTCCCCGGTTATGCGCTGACGTGCTGCTCCAGCAAAGCCAGCGCCCGTGTGGAGCGGGTGCGGCAATGATCTTTGTATTCCAGCGCTTTGGCGGACGCGGCATTGCCGTCCAGGCCGCGTTTGTACACGCCCTGGATGATCGCGGCCGAGCGGAACATGTTGTAGATGAGATAAAACGGCCAGTTGTCGATCTTCTCGCGGCCCGCATGCTTGCAGTACTCGGCCACGAACTCGGCTTCGGTGGGAATGCCGGTGGCTGCGAAGTCGACGTTCACGAGGCCCTCGTCCTCGTAAGACTCGCCATGGTATTCCTGGCACAGGTAGCCGAGATCGGCGAGGGCATCGCCCAGGGTGGACAGCTCCCAGTCGAGGACGGCAACGATGCGTGGTTCCGTCGGATGGATCAGCACGTTGCCCAGGCGGTAGTCGCCGTGCACCACCACGGTTCTGTCCTGGGTGGGTATGTTGTCGGGCAGCCAGGCCATGAGCCGGTCCATGGCGGGCAATTCCTCGGTTTTCGAGGCCACATACTGTTTGCTCCAGCGACCGATCTGGCGCTCGTAGTAGTTGCCCGGGCGGCCGAATTCACCCAGCCCCACGGCTTCGGGATCGACGTTGTGCAGCAGCGCCATCACCCGCGCGAGGTCGAGGTAGATGGCGTGGCGCTCGGCGTTTGTCAGCGTGGGCAGATGCGTGTCAGTGAACAGGCGCCCGTCCACCATCTCCATGACGTAGAACTTGGTGCCGATGATCTCCGGGTCTTCGCACAGGCAGTACATCCTGGGCACCGGCACGTCGGTATCGCCCAGGGCGTGCATCACCCGGTATTCGCGGTCGACCTGATGGGCCGACGGCAGCAGCTCTCCCGGAGGCTGCTTGCGCATCACATAGGTGCGCGACGGGGTGACGAGCTGAAAGGTGGGGTTCGACTGGCCCCCTTCGAACTGCTTCACGGTCAAAGGCCCTGCGTAGCCTTCGACGTGCGCGGTGAGATAATTGTGCAGGCGCGCCTCATCGAACCGGTGCGCATCGCGCACGGCGGTGATTTCCACGTCGCTCATGATCCCGTCCCCAGACATGCGGCCGCCAAGCATACGGCTTGATCTTCGAGAGGGCAAAATGCGAGGCTAGTCGGCTCATTTCTATTTCTGGGGGAAGAGCCGGCATGGCCTTGAAGAAGCGCATCGCAATCACCCTGCCTGCAGGTCCAAAACTCGAAGACACCGTGGCCCGCCTGCAGTGGGCGGAAGACAACGGCATTCCGGATGCCTGGTTCAGCGACTCGGGGGCGCCGGACACGCTCACGCAGGTGGCGGCCATAGGTCACCTCACGAAAAACATCCGCATCGGCGTGGCGGTCACACCCGTGTACACGCGTTCGCCGTCCGTGCTGGCCGCCAGCGCCAACGTCATCAGCCAGGTCATTCCCAACCGCTTCATCATGGGGCTCGGCTCTTCCAGCCAGACCATCATGGGTCAGTGGAACGGCATTCCGCTGGACAAGCCGCGCACACGGGTGAAAGAGACGGCGCAGCTGGTGCGCACCATGCTGGCGGGAGAGAAGACCAACTTCGACGGAGAGACACAGTACAGCCGCGGTTACCGGCAGGCGCCGCTGGAAACACCGGTGCCCATCTACATCGGCTGTCTGCGACCGAAGATGATCGAGATGGCGGCTGAGGTCGGCGATGGCGTGATCTTCAACCTGTGGCCCAAGGGAGCACTGCCGAAGATGATCGAGGCGCTCAAGCGCGGCGCCGAGGCTGGCGGCAAGAACTGGGAAGACGTGGAGGTGGTCAACCGCGCCATGGTGCTGTGCACCGACGACAAGGCCTACGGCAGAAACCTGTTCCGCCAGGCTTTTGCCCCGTACTACGCCACCCCCGTGTACAACAAGTTTCTCGCCTGGGCCGGCTACGAGGATGCGGCCAACACCATCGCCGAAGGCTGGGCGGCCAAAGACCGGGAGAAAACCGGCGGGGCACTCACCGACGAGATGATCGACGAGATCGGCATCATCGGTAACGAAGCGGAGATCCAGGCACGTATCCAGGAAGACGCCGACGGCGGGGTGCACACGCACATCATCGCGCCGCTGGCGGCCTCCCGGGAAGATCTGGACCGAACCTTCAACGCCTTCACGGCGGCCAACTTCCAGTTCAGCTAGGAGCCGCGCCATGGCCTACGAGAAGATCATTGTCGATCGACCGGCTGAGTACGTGCAGCGCATCACGCTGAACCGTCCCGAGAAACGCAATCCGCTCTCCAACGAGCTGCGCACGGAGCTGTTCGATGCGCTGGAGAAAGGTGATCAGGACGCCGGGGTACGCGTCACCATCATCCGTGGGGCGGGACCGTGTTTTTCGGCAGGCTACGACCTGCAGTCGAACGTAGCGCAGGGCCAGCCGTTCTACACGGCCGGCGGCCTGGGTAACTGGCCCCGGCACGTGGTGGAAGGCTTCTTCCGCATCTGGGATCTGGCCAAGCCGGTCATAGCGCAGGTGCACGGTTACTGCCTGGCTGGGGGAACCGAGCTCGCCACGGCCTGCGATCTCGTCTACGTGGCCGAAGACGCCAAGATCGGCTATCCCGTGGTGCGCTCCATCAGCCCCCCCGACAACCAGTTCTATCCCTGGATCGTAGGGCTGCGGCGCGCCATGGAGCTGATGCTCACTGGCGATCACATGAGCGGCGTTGAAGCCGTGCAGAGCGGGTTCGCCAACCGCGCGTTCACGGAAGCCGAGCTTGAAGAGCGGGTGCTGGAGATTGCGTCGCGGGTTGCCATGACGCCGTCTGACCTGCAGCAGATCAACAAACGCGCTGTGCACCGGCAGATGGATGCCATGGGCATCCGCGCCGCGATCCGCGCCGGCACGGAGATGCAGCAGCTCGCCACCTATACCGAAACCACCCAGGCTCATCTCGCCGAATTGCGCAAAGGGCTGACCCAGGCGCTCAGCAAGCGGGACGAAGCTTTCGGCGACTATCGCACCGCAGACAAGGAATAGGGTTTTTTCAGGCAGGGCGTGTCACGTTTTCGCTGAGGTGTGCGTCTGGAGAGTAGGTCAACCAACGGAACCTGCTCATGGTCAAGAAAGTTCAGGCGCTCTCCGGCGCCCTGTTTGCGGCGTTCGTTGCCGTGCATCTCGTCAACACCTGGCTGGCAAGCTTCGGCGCGCCGGCCTACGACACCTTTCAGGGCGCGGTGCGCACCATCTACCAGGCCTGGCTGGTGGAGATCGCGTTGCTTGCGCTGCTGGTGACACATGCGGGCACAGGGGTGCTCCGCATGATCCGCGAGCGCGGCCGTGAGCGTGGTCCGCGCCAGCGCTGGCACCGCTACGCCGGGGTTTTTCTGCTCGTTTTCATGGGCGGGCACATCATGGCCGTCCGCGGACCTTCGTGGTTTTTCGACATCTACCCCGGTTTTGGGGGGCTGGCCTTTTCCATCGACTACGCGCCGTACTACTTCTATCCCTACTACTTCCTGCTGGCGATGGCCGGGTTCTACCACGGCCTGAACGGTCTCAGCGTGGCGCTGCCCAGGCTGGGCCTGCGCCTGCCGGTGTCCAACGCCCGGCTGGTCGGCACCACAGGTGTGGCCGCGGTGCTCACCGTGGCAGCGCTGCTGGGCCTGCACGGCGTGTGGACAGACGTGGGCGATCCCTACGCCACGGACTTTGCCCGGCTCGCCCTTGATCTCGTGGATGGTTGGCGTCGGTGAGTCAGCGCCTCGAAGCCCTCGCCTACGGCATGCTCGGCAGCGTGCACGATGCGCAAGACGTGGTGCAGGAAGCGAAGCTGAAGCTCCACGAACGCCGCCACGAGCCTGCCTCGGAGAACGCGTATCTTTACCGCGTCGTCAGCAATCTGTGCATCGACCGGTTGCGCAGGGAGCAGACCCGCCGCAAGCACTATGCCGGCCCGTGGCTGCCTGAACCGGTGGCCGCAGACCGTTTTAAGGACGTGGAGCTGGCGCAGGAACTGAGCATGGGCCTGTTGCTGCTGCTGGAAAACCTGTCGCCCGCGGAGCGGGTGGTGTTCGTGCTGCGCGAGGCGTTCGACTTCAGTTTTGATGAGATTGCCCGGACGCTGGACATCTCGGTGGTGAACGCACGCCAGCGCGCAAGCCGCGCACGGCGGCGTTTGAAGAACGTACCCGTGCCCGTGGCGTTACCCGAAGCTCAGGAAAAACGTCTGCTCGAAAAGCTGGCCATGCACGTCATGCAGGGGGACATGGAGGCGCTGGTAGCAATGCTGAGCGACGATTTCGTGGCGTACACCGATGGCGGCGGGGTGGTGAGCGCCGCGATCCGACCCGTGCACGGCCCAGAGCGCTTTGCCACGGTGCTGCTGCATCTGTATCGCAAGGCGCTGGACGAGGCGCCGGCGCACGCAGCGCCGGTGCTGTCGCTCGAACCCTGCCACGGCGCCTGGGCGGCGGTGATCCGCCAGGGCGACGCTGTGCATTCGTGTACGCAGATTGCGGCCTCGGCGCTGGCACCGGGGCGTATACAACACGTCTACGTCATGCGTAATCCTGACAAGCTGGGCAGCTTGTCTCAGCCGGGGCGGGAGGGCTAGGCTGCGGCAAACGGCACTCCCGGCCTGATCGGGCCAACTAAGCAGGGCTTGCACCATGGACAGCTTGCCAGAGATCCCCGATGACTGGACCGCCACGGAACGTTGGGTGTGGACACGCATCTGCGCCGGGCAGGTTGCGGACCTGAGTGAACGCGATGACGAAGCCAGAGAGCTGGACGCCTCGCAGGCAGACGGGTGGGAGGCCGATCGACGCCTTCGAGTGGATTTCCTGCAGACGATCCTGACCCGCAAAGCGTTTGTTGAGCGCACTCCCTATGGCGGTGTGCGCATTCTCGGCGCGCTGGTGGATGACGCACCCCTGCACCTCGATCACGGGCGCCTGCCGCACGCGTTGTTTCTGATGCGTTGTCGCGTTCTCGTGGCGGTGCAGTGTGAGCACCTGAGGGTGGATGGTCCGCTGTCCTTCGAAGGATCCTGGATGGGCGCCTCGACAAATCTCTTCGGGGTGCAGGTGCGCGATGGGATGGACCTGTCGGCGGGCACCTTCAGGGACGGCATCGATCTGGGCTCGGCCACCATCGATTCAAATCTGATCATGTCCGAATCACTGTTCGGCGCGCGCGTCAGCTTGAACCGCATCACCGTCGGCGGATCGGCGTTCCTCCGGGGGGGTGCAACGTTCGAAGGTGAAGTGGACCTGGGATCAGCGAAGATCGGTTCAAATCTGGAGCTCGGCGGTTCCACCTTCGAAGACAAAGTCACGTTGAACCGCGCGACGATCGACGGCTCTGCGTTTCTCCATGACGGAGCAACGTTCGAGGGACATGTCGATCTCGTCTCGGTGCGCGTCGGTTCCAATCTGGAGTTGTGGGGCTCGAAGTTCAAAGGCGGGGTGGATCTCTTCAGCGCGTCCATTCAGGAGTCGGTGATGCTGCACGGCGACACGCTGTTCACTGACGACCTCAATCTGGGCACAGCCAAGATCGGCGCAAACCTCGACATGGCCGGCGCGCAGTTTCAGGCACTGGTGGACATGACCGCGTGCGAAGTGTCGGGAGAGCTTGATCTGGGCTGGTACGAGTCGACAGCCGCCCGCTGGAGCGATGACGGGGAGTTGCGGCTGCGCAACGCCCATGTGGGCGCGCTGCAGGACTGGTGGCAGGATCAGGGCGCAAATTCGTGGCCGCGCAAGTATCAACTCGAAGGCTTCACTTACGACAGGCTCGGTGCGTCTGTCGGTGCCGGTCGCGAGGCGGACATGTTGCACAGGCCCACGAACGACTACCTGGCCTGGCTGGCGGGGGACCCGGTTTCTTCGCCGCAACCTTTCGAGCAGCTTGCGGGTCTCTTCCTGGCAGCCGGGCAGCCGCACAAGACGGCGCGGGTGCTGTTCGAGGCCAGAGAGCGTACACGGCGCAGGGCGTGGTCGCGGGTAGACAACTTCGGTGGACCGAAGCCGCGCCAGTGGACGCGGGCCTCGGGCTTGTGGCTGCTGCGCGCCACCATCGGCTATGGCCTCGGCGCGGGCTACTTTCGCGCGCTCTGGTGGGTGGTGGGCCTGACGGTGCTGGGGGTGGTGATGCTCATGGGCGTGGGCACGGTGCCGCTGCAGCAGTGGCCCGAGGCGATGTTTGCGAGCCTCGATCAGTTGCTGCCCGTGGTGACCCTGGACACCGTACACGAGGCGCTGATCTTCGGTGATCCCAAGGCCGCGCCACCGGTAGCAAGACAGCCGGATCCCGTGCCCCTCTACTTTTACCTGCACAAGCTGCTGGGATGGGTGCTTGGCTCGTTTCTGGTGGCCGGGCTTGCGGGCTTGACGCAGCGCGACTGACAGAGCGGGAAAGTACCCGCTGACGGGGCGGCTCAGTGACAGGCCACGCCGAACTTTTTCAACCGCCAGTAGTTGTACGGCCATGGGGTCAGAAAGCCCATGACGAGACTGGGGAGAATCGACCACCACGTCAGACGCAATTCTCCCACCAGCAGCCAGTCGGTGAGATTCATGGCCAGTTCCATACCGATCATGGAGATGAGGCTCATGCCACACGCGGTGCGCAAGGCCTGGCCCCAGGGCAGCTGCCGGCTGAGGATCACGGTTTCCAGGGCAATGCTGGTCAACAGGCCGTTCATGATGGCCAGCGGCATCACGATGAACGGACTGGTGTCGGGCGACCAGACCTGGAAGGCGAAGATCGTGCCGAAATCGCCGATGGCGCAGCCTAACAAGCACCAGGACGTGTTCTGCGCCGACGTGCGCCAGGTGCCCCGGCAGCGCCAGTGGAATTGATCAACGGCTTCCATAGCCTCAGTTTACCCTGCGCACGCGAAAGGCGCGGTGGTATTCTGTCGGCATGAAAAACCTCTACATCGTCCGCCACGGCGAGACCGAGTGGAACGTCACCAAGCGCATGCAGGGGCGCCTCGACTCACCGCTCACGGAACGCGGCCGGGGCCAGGCCATGAGCGCCGGCGCGCTGCTGAAAAAGCTGGGCGGTGTGGATCACCTGCTGGTGTCGCCGTCGGGGCGCACCACCGAGACAGCGCACCTGATCAATTCGCATACACAATGCGAGATTTCTTACTTCGATCAGCTCATGGAACGCGACTGCGGGGAATGGTCTGGGCTGACAGTGGAAGAGATCGAACGCATGTACCCGCAGGCGTGGGCAGAGCGCGAAAGTCAGCCCTATCACTTTCAGCCACCAGGCGGGGAAAACATGCAGGACATGTTGCTGCGCGTGCGTGAGCTGCTGGAGGAGCTGTACATCGCCGATGTCGAGGACGTGGCCCTCATCACCCACGGGGTGATGAGCCGGGTGATCGTCAAGTACTACCTGGATCTCGACGAGCCGCAGGCCGCTGCGGTGCAGCATCCGAACAATTTGGTGTATCGTCTGGCGTTCTCTGCGGAAGAGATCGACGTGGCCCACTATCTGGATGGACAGGGCCCGCACACGGGTCTCAGAAAGGCTGCAGAGGTGTCCGTGCGCCTTTGAATGCCACGAACGCTGAACGATAAAAATCCTCTGGGGGGAGCAAACATGAAAGTAGACGGCGGCGTCGGTACCGACCTGAACACCGTGGGCGCGCAGGCGCAGGAACTGGAAGAGATGGGTTACGCCGGCATCATGACGGCGGAAACCTCGCACGACCCCTTCTTTCCGCTGCTGGTGGCTGCGCAGAACACTGAGCGCGTGGAACTGATGACCTCCATTGCCGTGGCCTTTGCGCGCACGCCCATGATTCTGGCCAACATCGGTCATGATCTGAATGCGTACTCGAAGGGCCGTTTCGTGCTGGGGCTGGGCTCACAGATCCGGCCGCACATCACCAAGCGTTTCAGCATGCCCTGGTCGTCGCCGGCGGCACGCATGCGCGAGTACATCCTTGCCATGCGTGCGATCTGGGCCACCTGGCACGAAGGTAAACCGCTCGAGTTCACGGGCAAGTTCTACACCCATACACTCATGACACCCATGTTCACACCCACTGACGTGGACTATGGGGCGCCCAAGGTCTTTCTTGCAGCCGTGGGTCCGAAGATGACGGAGGTGGCCGGCGAGGTTGCCGATGGTGTCATTGCCCACGCCTTCACCACCGAGAAGTATCTGCGGGAGACGACGCTGCCGGCGCTGGAGGCAGGTCTGGCGAAGGCCGGGAAGTCGCGGGAAGACTTCGAGATCAGTTACCCGTGCTTCGTAGTGACGGGTCAGACCGAGGAAGAGATGGCGCAGGCCCGCACGGCCACCTGCAAGCAGGTGGCGTTCTATGGCTCAACGCCCGCCTACAAGCCGGTGCTGGACAGCATCGACGCCGGCGAGCTGCAGGGGGAGCTGAATACCATGTCCAAGCAGGGGCGCTGGGACGAAATGGGCACGCTCATCACCGACGATGTGCTCAAAGAGTTTGCCGTGATTGGCGAGCCGGGCACCATCGCGGGGCAGATCACGGCGCGGTATGGCGACCTCGTGGACCGCACGTCGGCGGCCTACGCGCACATACCTAAGTCAGATCGCGTCAAAATCATCGAAGAGCTGTCGGCGGCCTAGCGGCCGCACGCACCACTGGCTCACAACACAGAAGGGGAGAGATCATGAAGGTAGATGCCGGCCTGGGGCACAAGCTGCCCGGCATTGCGGAGAGCGTGCGCGCCATCGAAGCCGCAGGCTATGACGGTGTGCGCACCGCGGAGATGAATCACGATCCGTTTTTTCCGCTGCTGCTGGCGGCCGAGCATTCCGAGAAGCTGGAACTGGCCACGTCCATCGCGGTGGCTTTTGCGCGCAGCCCCATGAACCTGGCCAACATCGGCCACGATCTCAACGCCTATTCGAAAGGTCGTTTCACGCTGGGTCTCGGTTCGCAGATCAAGCCCCACATCACCAAGCGTTTCAGCATGCAGTGGGGCGCGCCGGCGGCGCAGATGCGCGAGCTGGTGCTGGCCATGCGTGCCATCTGGGCCAACTGGTATGAAGGCGCGCCGCTGGAGTTCGTGGGTAAGTACTACCGCCACACGCTGATGACGCCGGCTTTCACGCCCGAGGACAAGGAGTACGGCGCGCCGCGGGTCATTCTGGCTGCGGTGGGACCTCAGATGACCGAGGTGGCTGGCGAAGTTGCCGATGGCATGATCATTCACCCGTTCAGCAACGTACCTTACATCGAAGCTGTGACCATGCCGGCCATCGAGCGCGGTCTGGCGAAAGCCGGCAAGTCGCGGGACGACTTCGAGCTGTCCTATTCGTGCTTTGTGGTCACCGGCCGTACGGAAGAGGAGTTTGCCGCCAGCAAGAAAGCGGCGCAGGAACGCATTGCCTTCTACGGCAGCACCCCGGCCTATAAAGGTGTGCTGGAAGCCATCGGCTGCGGCGAGCTGCAGGGTGAGCTGAACGCCATGTCCAAGCAGGGGCGTTGGAAGGAGATGGGGACGCTGGTCACCGATGACATGCTGCATCAGTTCGGCGTCATGGGTGAGCCGCACGAGATAGCCCCGCAGATGCTCGAGCGTTACGGCAGCTGGGTCGACCGAACGTCCGCCAGTTTTCCGGTGGATGATGCGGAAGCGCGCCAGAAGATTGTAGCGGCTCTGCGGGCCGGTTGACGTTCGCTTGACCGGGTAACGAGCTCCCGAGGCTGTTTTTAGACTGTTTTGTTCTAAAAACAGCAGCCGGAGCTCACACCTTGATTCACGATTTCTCCATTTTTCCTACACTTTTCGGTTAGTGGTTACTCACTAACGCGGTGTTTTTGCTCCAAATTCAAGCGCTTGGCCCAGCGTGGGCTCACATTGTCGTTACAAAACGTGACACACCGCGGGTAAAATGCGCGACGCAGGTTCGAGTAGAGTCTCAAAACAGTTCGCACTTCCTGCGGGAAGCAGTCGACGAGAGGTGACTCGAATGACCGGCAACACGGAAACATCGTACACGGAGTACTCAGAGAGAGTTTCATGACGCTTCGGCTGACTGAAAAAACCGGAGAGACCCCGGTCAGGGATGGCTTGGCGGGATTCTTCAGCACGTTGCAACGCTCGGCCCTGGGTCGGGCGGCAGGGCGCGTGCCGGTCGGCGTATACGCCGCGTTCGGCGCCCATGCGTCTGTGGTTTTTGTGCTCGCCTTTCTCAGCCTGGCTGTCAGCAACGTGATCGCGCCGCAGGGCACCGAGTACTACGCCATGGCCAAGCCCGTGGCCAACCACCGCGTTATCCGTCAGACCGAAGTCATCCAGTTCGGCCAGCAGGTGAGCTCCGCGTGGGGTATTCGCCGCGAAACGGCTGCCGAGTTTGCCGACTGGATCCTGGAAGCGTCCGAGCGCCAGGGCATCGAGCCCGAGCTGCTGGCCAGCCTCGTCAAAACCGAAAGCTCGTTCCGCAAGCACGTGCGTTCGCACGTGGGCGCCATTGGCCCTGCGCAGGTACGCCCCGAATTCTGGAGTGCCTTCTGCGGCACCAGCGAGCTCGACGATCCGGAGCAGAACATCTACTGCGGCGCGCAGGTGCTTGCGCACCTCATGGAGCGTTGTGAAGGGGACCGGGTTTGCGCATTGCGTGCGTACAATGTCGGTCCCTACAGCAAGCGTGACGGGGCTGCCCGGCGTTATGTGTCCAAGGTAGACCGCTACCTCTCCAGTCTGCAGGAAGCGGCGCTCTAAGCCCGGCCGGCGTTACGCCGCCACCAGCCGAACCAACCCCATCAGCCGCGCTGACGCGTCGGCGTCCACCGTGTAGTAGTTCCACAGCCCGCTGCGCTCGCTGCGCACCAGTCCTGCGTCCACCAGCTTCTTCAGATGGTGGGACATGGTGGGCTGACTCAATTCGAACAGTGCCGCGATGTCGCAGGCACACACCGGCGCGGCTTGTGCTGCCAATAACCGCACCACTTCCAGCCGCGTCGGATCTGCAATGGCCTTTGCGAGCGACACCAGATCTGTTCGCACAGGCTCGGCGAGCGGGTCGTGGTGCGGGGGCGCGCAGCAGGCGACCGGTTTGTTGCGGGAAGACATGGGAATAAATCCATTGAAAGTTGTCTATGTATTCTGCACAATGCATCGACGTTAATCAATGTATCTCTTTAATGAGTGCCAGGAGATTGCCATGCGTCTGCAACTTGCCCTCAACGTCGACAACCTCGACGCGTCCATCGCCTTCTACAGCCAGCTCTTTGGTGTTGCGCCTCACAAGCTGCGCGACGGCTACGCCAACTTCGAGATAGCCGAGCCGCCGCTGAAACTTGTGCTGTTCGAACAGCCGGGAGAAACTCAACGTCTGAACCACCTGGGGGTGGAGCTGCAGAACGAACGCGAGCTGAACGATGCCAAGGCGCGCTTAACCGATGCCGGGCTGGTGAAGCTCACCGAGGAAGGCACCACATGCTGCTTTGCGGAGCAGGACAAAGTGTGGGCCCAGGAGCCCGACGGTCTTGCATGGGAGTGGTACCGCATCACTGATGACGACCCGGCTCCGGAAGATGCGCCGGCGCTTTCACCGCCGCCGGAAGTGCGTGGCTGTTGCTGACCCCCTCAACGACAACCGCTGCCTGAAGGACCCGCCATGACCGATTTTGGTTTGCTGATATTTGCCACCGACTATGCCGTGCCACCGAACGTGCTGGCCCGGGAAGCCGAAGCCCACGGCTTCGAGTCGTTGTGGTTTCCGGAACACACGCATATCCCGGCCAGTCGCGTCAGCCCCTGGCCCGGTGGCGGGCCGCTGCCGGAGGAATACTGGCACACGCACGACCCGTTCGTTGCGCTGACCGCCGCCGCCAGTGTCACCACCAACCTGAAGGTGGGCACGGGTATTGCGCTGGTCACGGAGCGCGACCCGATCCTCATGGCCAAGCAGGCAGCGACGCTGGATTACCTGTCGGAAGGGCGTCTTCTGCTGGGTGTGGGTGCGGGCTGGAATGCCGAGGAGATGGAAAACCACGGCACGCCGTTCGACAAGCGGTGGAAGATTCTGCGCGAACGCATCCTCGCCATGCAGACCATCTGGACGCAGGAGGAGGCTGAGTACCACGGTGAGTTTGTCGACTTCGACAAACTCTGGTCCTATCCCAAGCCGGCACAGGCCGGCGGTCCGCCCATACTGCTGGGAGCAAGCTCGCGGTACGTCTTTAAACGTATCGCCGAGTACGGTCACGGCTGGTTTCCTATCTTCATGGATCCCGCACGGGCGGCGGCCAGTGGCGGCGTGGATTACGCGGGGGGAATCGAGGCGACGCGGGCCGCGTGGGCTGAGGCAGGCCGCGACGGCGCGCCGGATTTCAGCGTGTTCGGCATGGGTCCCGATCCCGAGGCGGTGCAGGCCATGATCGATCTCGGCTTCAATCGCATCATCTTCGGCCTGCCGCCGGCTGATGCAGACACCGTGCTGCCGATGGTGGAGCAGTACGCGAAGATTGCTCACGAGTTCAACGCGTAGCGGGCTGTGGATTGTCGCGTCGGTTGCGGTGCCTGCTGCATCGCGCCGTCGATTTCCAGCGCCATTCCGGGCATGCCGCACGGCAAACCGGCGGGTGTGCGTTGTGTGCAGCTCGACGAGCACTTCCGCTGCAGGCTCTTTGGCCTGGCGGAACGCCCCGGGGTCTGCGATCGCTTTCGTGCCGAAGCCGCTGTCTGCGGCACGAGCCGTGACGAAGCGCTGCAGCTGCTGGCGGCGCTAGAGTAGTTCTGTCAGGCGCGCCACCACTTCCGCCTCGGAGCGCACCAGGTGCGCGTTCAGGCCTGCGCTCAGAGCACCCTCCACGTTGTCGAGATTGTCGTCCAGAAACAACACCTCGGCGGGGGCTGTGCCGATCTCGCCGCAAACGTAACGATAGGCATCCGGGGACGGCTTGCGCCGCCCGATCTCCGACGACACGAAGATGTGCTGGAACGCAGCCAGTTCCTGCCGGTAGTTCGCACGCCATTGCTCGACATGAGACTCGTTGGTGTTGGTAAAGCCGTACAGGCCGTAGCGTTGCGCCACTTCCGGCAGTCTCTGGACGACCCCGGCGAAGGGTTCGGTCCACAGGTCGTTCCAGCCCGCGCGCCAGGCAGCCTCGGGCATGTGCACGTCAAAGCGCTTGCTCAGAGCCGCGGCATACGTGGCAAAGTCGATGGCCCCCACCTCGTGGGCCTCGTACGCTTCGTCCATGGCCCAGCGGTCGTAGAACCGCTGCTCGTCGATGCCGGCGGATCTGGCCCAGGCGGCGAACACGCGCCGGAAATCGATGCCCAGCACCACGTTGCCGAGATCCAGCAGCACGGTGCGTGTCATGGTTGCGTGCACCCGGATTTGCCGACCGCATCCAGCACCTGCCAGCCCCGGGGGCTGAGGCGGTACCCCACCTCCAGGCTCTCGGTGAGCCCCAGCGCCTTCAGCTTGCGCACGTTGCGCTTGAAGACAGGGGTGTCCTGACCGACATCCGGCGCAAGATCACCGGCCCGGGTGCCTGGCTGCATGCCAATCAGCGTCAGCGTTCGTCGGGTCCAGGGTGCGTCGCCGTCCATGCGCGTGAGGCGTGTCGCCATGCCGTCCAGGTCGGCTTCCGCCAGCAGGTGGCTCTGTGGCTGCTTTACCGGCGTGCTGCCCAGAAAGTGGAACGCGACACGGTACACCTCCGTGTCACCGGGTGTTTTGAGCTGTGCCCGCAAGCCGTCCACGTCTTCGAAGCCGGCATCGCGCGCCTCGGCCGGCGTCACCTCACCCAGGTGGGTACGACTGACCGCGGTCACCTCGATGGCGCCGAACGGAGGGATGTTGTAGCGCCCGCCGACTTTGGCGCGTGGCTGTCGCCAGACGCGGTACGTGAGGGTTATCTCACCGGCAGCGATGCGTTCTTTGAAAGCGCGCGTGAAGAGCATGATTGTTCAGGTTCGGTTCAGTTGCTGCCCGTAGAGTAGCAGGCACGGTTGGGCGTCTGGTTGGAAGTAGACGCCGCGCCCTGCCAGGTTCGCCGCAGCGTCCGCTCCCTCACGGGAATCTGCTCCCTCCCGTCCTATAGCTGCGGCGGACCTTTTTCCCTTCTCCCGCGCCGCTCAATAACCAGCTTCGCCCGCCTTCAGCCTGGCGTGGTAGTCGGCGTCCAGACGGGTGTACGCGGTGGCGCCGCTCGGCATCACGTAAACGGGATCGTCGGTCTGGCCGATGTCGTAGCCCTGCTTTCTCAGATCGCCTTTCACCATCTTGAAGGTGCCCGTGACATCGATGTCCGGTTGGATGCGGAGAAACACCGGGACGGCGTAGGCCGGCAGCTCGGCGCGCGCGTAGGCAGCGAAACCCTCGAGGTCCAGTTCGCTGACGCCTTCGTTGAGTGTGATGGCCGCCATGCCGGCGCGGCCGTCGGCACCGGGAATTTCCACGCCGTAGACGTTGCAGAATTTCACGTCCGGAAAGCTGTTGAGAATCTCGCCCACCTCGTTGGTGGACACGTTCTCGGATTTCCATCGAAAAGTATCGCCAACGCGGTCTACAAACTGGTAGTGGTCGTAGCCGAGCGTGAAACCCACATCCACGGTGCGCATGAGGTCGCCGGAATTGAACCACGCGTCGCCGTCTTCCAGCGCGTTGCGCACCACTTTCTTCTCTGTGGCTTCAGGATCCGTATAGCCCTCGAAAATGGCGGTTTCGTTGATTTTGCCCAGCAGCAGCCCCGGCTCGCCGGCGGCCACGGGCACGCACCGGCCGTTGGCGTCCTTCACGATCTCGTCGTTGTCGACGTCATACTTCACCAGCGCCACGTCCGTTGCGGTCATACCGACGGTGCAGTCTTTGTTCAGCAGGTTGGCAAACGATACGTTGCCCTCGGAGGCGCCATAGAACTCGGAGATCCGTTTGATGCCGTAGCGGTTCTTGAAGTCCATCCAGATGTCCGGCCGCAGGCCGTTGCCGATCATCATCTCCAGCGGGTTGTTGTGATCGTCCGCGTTGGCTGGAATGTTTGTGAGGTAGCGACACAGCTCGCCGATGTACACCAGGCGTGTGCAGTTGTACTCGCGCACCTCGCGCAGAAAGTTGGAGGCAGAGAACTTGCGCCGTACGAACATGCTGGCGCCCGAGGCAAAGGCGGCGCCGGCACCCACGAGGAGCCCCGTGCCGTGGTAGAGCGGCAGGCAGAGATACAGCCGATCGCGCGGTGACAGGCGCAAACCTGCCTTGGCTGACAGATCGCCTGTGGCGACGTAGCGGCGGTTCGACAGCACCGCAGCCTTGGGCAGGCCCGTGGTGCCGGACGTGAAGATGTAGAACGCGGTCTGTCCGATGGTGTTGGCGCCGGTCTGGGCAGGATTGGCGGTGGAGGCATCGGTGCTGGCATCGGTCAGGTTCAGCGCCCAGTTGGGCAGCGGTTGCTCGTCGGCGCTGGCTGCGTCGGGCACCATGAGATAGTCGCTGCCTTCGGTGAGATTCAGCTCGCTCTTCACCTCCGCGACGGCCTCGGCCACCTCTGCGCCCACGATGAACTTGCTGGACTCGGTGACCGTGACGCAGTGCGTCAACGGGCGGCCGCGCAGATTGGTATTGATCATGGCCCCCACGGCGCCGAGCTTGTTCAGCGCCACCACAACCGCAAGAAATTCGGTGCGGTTCTCCATCATCACGCTGACGGTATCGCCGGGCTTCACGCCCTGGTCAGCCAGATAGTTGGCGTAGCGGTTGGCCAGCGTGTTGAACTCGCTCCAGGTCAGCTCCTGGCCTTCGAAGACGATCGCGGACTGGTTGCCGAGACTGGCGGCGTTGGCTTCGACCCGTAAGGCCAGGCTGTCCACCGTATCTTCGGGACGGGGTGCCATGCCTTTCTTGAGCTTGAGAAGCGTGGGAACGTTGGCGAGGGTGCTGACGACGTCGACTAGGCCCATGGCTGCGATCTCTTCTTGTGGTCTCTCCGGAGCCGAGACCTTAACAGATTGTGGGCGCTTCAATTAGAGTGAGGCCCTAAGGAAAATTCGAAGGGGAACGCCATGAATACCTGGCAAGTTGGTGACGTGAAAATCACGCGCATCGTGGAGCTGGAGGCCGTGGGAGGCAGCAAGTTTATCCTGCCTGATGCAACCCGTGACGCCTGCCTGGCGTACGAATGGATGCAGCCGCATTTCATGGATGGCGCCGGCAATCTCATCATGAGCGTGCATGCGCTGATCGTGGACACGGGCGAGCGATGCATCATGGTGGATACGTGTATCGGCAACGACAAGGAACGCAACATACCGGCCTGGAGTCATCTGCAGACGAGTTTTCTGGCCGATATCGCCGCCGCGGGTTATCCGCGCGAGCGCATCGATACCGTGATGTGCACACATCTGCACGTGGATCACGTAGGCTGGAACACCATGCTGGTCGACGGGGAGTGGATACCCACCTTTCCAAACGCGCGCTATCTCATGGCAGAGAAGGAATGGGCGTACTGGGACCAGGCCGCGGAGGCAGATTACGGCCCGGTCATCGACGACTCGGTGCGGCCGGTGGTGGAGAGTGGCCTTGCGGAGTTCGTGCCGGAAACCTATGAGATCTGCGAAGGGGTGAGGCTGGAGCCCACTCCGGGACACACGCCGGGGCACGTGAGCGTTCATATCAGCTCCAACGGGCACGAAGCGCTGATCACGGGCGATTGCATTCATCATCCCGTGCAGATGACACGCACCGACTGGTGCAGCTCGGCCGACTACGATCAGGCGCAGGGGCGCACAACGCGGGAAGACCTGCTGGAAAAGTACGTGGACCGTGATGTGCTGATCATCGGCACACACTTCGCCACCCCCACTGCGGGACATGTGAAACACCACGAAGGCGGCGGTTTCTGGCTGGACGTGGGCGGCTGACCGACCCCGGTCAGCATGAGCGCAGGCTGGTTCCGGGCGCATGACAACCCCCACCGTCAACATGCAGAAGACCTTTGCCGTCGGCATGTTCGTGCTGCTGATAGTCCTCTTTGGCCTCATGGTGGCCGGATTTCTCGGCGCGCTGGTTTTTGCCGGAGCCAGTGCCCTGCTGTTCTACCCGTTGCAGAAGCGCCTCGAGGGTTACATGCGCCCGCAGTTTGCGGCCGGCATCAATCTCGTGCTGTTTCTGTTTCTGATCATCGTCCCGGCTGTGTTTCTCATGGGTCTCGCCACAACGCAGGCGCTGGGCGTTGCCGAGCAGGCGACAGGCTGGATCAACGACCGGCTCACGCGCAGCATCGAGTTGCCCGAGTGGGTGCCCTACGGCGGTGAGTTCGAAGATCTGCGGGACGAGGTCACCGGCCGTGCCGGCGAGGTGGCCGGTGCCGTGGGTCGGTTTCTGGTGCGTGCGCTGTCGCAGGTTACCCAGGCAACCGGCCTGTTTCTGCTGGACCTCTTCGTAGCGTCGTACTTTTTCTTCTACTGTCTGATCAGCGGCCAGAATTTTGTGCGCATGGTGGTCACCAGCCTGCCGTTGAACGACCGCGGCCGCCAGGAACTCGTGCGCGTCTCTGCCGGGGTGACGGAGTCGGTGCTGCGCAGCATGGTGGTGATTGGCGCGGTGCAGGCGGTGTTCAGCGGGCTCGCCTTCTGGGTGGCTGACATCCGGGGCTTTGTGTTCTGGGGAATCGTGATGGGCTTCCTGTCCGTCATCCCCTTCATCGGCCCCGTCATCATCTGGCTGCCGGTGGCGGTTTATCTCGCGCTGTCGGGCGATTACTGGTCTGCCGTTGCCATGGCAGTGTGGTTCTGGGTGGTAGTGGCCAGCGTCGACAACGTGCTGCGTCCGATCATGGTTGGAGCGGATACCAAGATGCCCGAGGTGCTGGTGTTGCTCACAACGTTGGGCGGTTTGTTTTTCTTCGGCGCTATCGGCTTGCTGGTAGGTCCGCTGATCGGTGCGTTGCTGATGGCTTCCTGGGCGGTGTATCGGGAAGCCTTTGCGGACGAGCTGGGGCTGACCGGGCACGAAGACTCTCCGGCGGCGGAAACCGGAGACACGTGATCAGGCAACCGCCTGTTTCTCCACCGCGTGGTACACCAGGGCAATCGACGCATAAGCGAACAACCATACGGCTGACAGGCCCTGCAGGTCGGGAATGTGCTGGCTCCAGAGCAGCAGCACGTTCAATGCGCCGTACAAACCGAGGCCGGCGGCGGCGTAGCGCACCCGGGGCGCTGCAGCCCGCAGCAGCAGCCGCCACGAAAAGCCCGCGCCCTGGGGATTGGTGACGCTGGCCACCACCACCATGGGCACACCGAGGATGATGGCGCCGAAGTGCAGCGGCAGCGCTGCGTCCAGGGTGATGGGCGCAAAGAAGCAGGTCACGTGCACCAGAGCGCTCAGCGCGAAACCCAGCAGGGCTGCCCGCAGAGCCCAGCGGCAAAGCCGGGCGATGGGTTTACTCACTTCGATGCCTGTCATGTCCACTCCTTTACCGTGCCGCAGTGTCGCCGGAGCGCGCTGCCGCGTCCTGTCGCGAACGTGAAGGTTTTCTGACGACCGCCCTGCGGTCTGCGCCCTCGGAAACGGACTGGCTACTTCAGGTAGAACGAGCAGCACACGGTTATGAGACGATGCTTGATTTTGTCTCACAAAATGAGACAAAATCACAGCCTGTTTCATTTCCGGGTGTATCCCTCATGAGCGAACCCGTCTATCCCCGTCCAGATCGGCGCCTGGTGCTTGCCGAAGGCCCGCGGCTGCTGGCCGAAATGGCATCGCTGGTACCTGCAGCGCCGTTCCTCGCCCAGGCCCCTCGGGGCGATGGCCATCCGGTGCTGGTCATGCCCGGCTTCGGCGGCAGCGACACGTCTACCCAGCTTCTGCGACGGTTTCTGAATGGTCTGGGCCACAGCGCTGAACCCTGGAATCTCGGCCGTAATCTCGGTCCCGGTCGACCGGAGCTGATCGCGCAACTTCCCGAGCGGCTGCGCGAGCTCTACGAGGCGTCCGGCAGCCGTAAAGTCAGCCTTGTCGGCTGGAGCCTGGGTGGTGTCTACGGACGCCTGCTGGCCCATCTGCATCCCGACATGGTGCGCCAGGTGGTCACGTTGGGCAGCCCCTTTGCCGGCAGTCCCAGATCGACCACCGTCTACCCCATCGCGCGGCGGTTGATGGATCGGCCGGTGGAGCAGATGCCTGTGAACGAACTGCGCCTGCTGGCCGGCCAGCCGCTGCCGGGGGTGCCCAGCACGGCGGTGTTCAGCAAGACAGACGGCATTGTGCCCTGGCAGATCGCCAGCCAGCAGCCCACGGAGATAGCCGACAACGTGGAAGTGTTCGGCAGCCACGTGGGCCTGGGCTACAACCCGGCCGTGCTCTACTGCGTGGCGGACCGGCTCTCGCACCCTGAAAACGGCTGGCAGCCCTTTCAGCGCAGCGGGTGGAAAGGGGCCGTGTATGGTGCGGCCAGGCTGGAAGCTGCCGCGGCCTGACCATGATGCATCGGCGCAGCTGGCACAGTTGCCAGCCCATGGATCTGCACAACCTCGCGCGCCAGTGGTTCATCGGCGCGCGCCGCATCGAGCTGCAGAAGCTGGCGGTGGAGCTGGGTATTTCCCGTGCCACGGCATACCGCTGGGCGGGCAGTGCCGAGCAGCTGGTGGGCGAAGTGCTGGCATCCATCCTCGACGATACGTTCGCGCGTTTGTCAAAAGATTCCACGGAGCAAGGGGCCGAGCGGATCGTCAGCGTGTTGACGAAGGGCATGCGCTACGCCCACGCCTTTGTGCCTTTGAAGAAGTTTCTGGCGAAAGACCCACAGCTCAGCCTCAGAATTGTGGCCTCCCCTCACGGGCCGGTGCAGGCGCGCACAGTCGGCAATATCGATGCGCTGCTGCAAGAAGAGTCAGCCGCGGGTCATCTGGTGTTGCCAGGCGACACCGCCGAGATGGCGCTGGCGCTGACACGGGTGGTGGAGTCGTTTCTCTATACCGACCTCATCACAGGCGCCACCCCGGACTACGACGAAGCCGGCGGGGTGCTGCGGCTGATGTTGCGGTAAGCAGCCGCGCTCAGCGCCGCGCGTCTTCGATCAGGCGGCCGAGCGCCTGTTTCTGCCTGCCGGCCGCGTCGAAATTGTCTTCTGCAAGCCATTCTCTGAACGCGCCCTTCAGGGTGGGCCAGTTGCGGTCGAGAATGGCGTACCATGCGGTGTCGCGGTTGCGCCCCTTGTACACCAGCGCCTGCTCGAAGAGGCCTTCGTAGCGAAACCCCAGCCGTTCCGCGGCGCGGCGGGATGCGGCGTTCAGCGCATCACATTTCCACTCGTAGCGTCGATAACCCAGCTCGTCGAAGGCCCTCGCCATGAAGAGAAACATGGCCTCGGTGGCCGCCGGCTGCCGCTGCAGAGCGGGAGAGAAGGTGATGGAGCCGATTTCGATGACGCCGATCGCGGGTTTGATTCTGAGATATGCCGCCATGCCTACGGCCCGGCCTGTAGCGTTGTCGATCAGGGCATGAAACAACGGGTCGTCTGCGGCGCAGGCCGCCTCCATCCAGCCTTGCAGCTCCGTCCGGGACGCAAACGGACCTACCGGCATGTATGTCCACAGCCGGCCATCCGGGTCTTCAGCAAAAGCCTGGTGCAGATCGTCGAGATGGCGGTGCGTGTCCAGCGGCTCGACGCTCACGAAGCGTCCCTTCATGGGGTCGCGTGGCGGCGGGGACGCGCCCGACCAGTCTGGCAGGGGCATCCCAATGGGTTGATCGAGATCGTTTCTGATCACAGCGGTTCCAACGGTGTCCGGCAAGGCGGGCAAGCTTGCCCGCGCGCTGGGTGCTTGGGAAGGGTGCTGATAACATCCAACTGTCTCCAGGCGAAACGGTGACTGCACCAGAATGGCCGACGACGACCTGTACAACGCAATTGTGGCTGCACTGGAAGATGCCGGTCGCGGAACCGGTTACGTGGCTGATGCCAATGAGCCCGATCCCAGATACCGCAGCTACGGAGTGCGGGCGCCGGCCATGAAGCAGCTGATTGCCGGCTTCAAGCCGCAGTGGCGGCCGCTGGATGCAAAGCGACGCCTCGCGCTGGCAACACGGCTCGTGACGTCGGGTTACGGCGAGCAGCAGACCGTGGCGCTCAGTCTCCTCGACCCGCTCACCGGGCATTTCCCGCCAGCCCGCTTCGATGCCGTGGACCAGCTCACGAGGCACCTGCACGGGTGGAGCAAGATCGATGCGTATACCGGCTCGTTTCTCCGCAGGATCTTCGAAGCCCATCCGGTAGAGTTTCTCGAGCTGGTCAAGCAGTGGAACACGGACGAAGATCTGTGGCTGCGGCGGGCGAGCGTCGTGCTGTTCACGCGCAAGGTGGCGAAAGCGGGGGTGTATACCGACACGGCCCTGACCCTGTGCGACAACCTCAAGCACGATGCGCAAGACCTGGTTCGCAAAGGAGTGGGCTGGTGTCTGAAAGACCTGATGCGCGTGGAGCGCAAACGCGTGCTGGCCTACGTGGCCGAGCTGCGGCGCCAGAAGGTGAGCGCCACCATCACCCTGTATGCGTTGCGGGACATCAAAGGCAAAGACCGCGAAGCGGTGCTCGCGGCCGGCTAGTCAGCCTCCTCAGAAACGCGACGAGGCGAGCTGTTTGTCGGCTTTCGCCCAGGCGGTCTCGAACTGCTGCCGGGTGGCCTCGGCGCCGGCCTTGTTGCCCGCGGCCGCCTGCGCCTGTGACAGTCCCAGCAGACTGAATCCGTTGGCGGGATTTTTGCGCAGATCTTCCCAGTAGATTACCTCTGCCTCGTCGGCATAGCCGCCTTGCAGCAGCAACGCGCCCAGCACGTGCCGCGTGGGGAAATACCAGTCGGGCGGCTCGTTGTACAACAGCGAGTCTTCCAGCCGCACGGCGCGGCTGAGCAGGTTGATGGCCTCGTCCACGTTGCCGCGGTTGGCTGCCACATCGCCGGCGGCGACCAGCCCGGCGATACGCAGCAGTTTCGGTGCCGTGCCGAAGCCGATGAAATACTCATCGCTCATGGTACCGCGCAGGGCTTCGAGGGCCTCCAGCTCGCGGCCGGCATCATCGAGCTTGCCGGTGTTCGACAACGCCATGGCCCGCGCGTAGTGCCATACCCCCAGCTGGAACTGATTGCCGGGCGCGGGCTGCTTTTCGGCCAGCACTTTGTCCCACAGGCCAAAGCGCACCATGACGTACAGCGGCTGCGACAGGAACGTTTCGAATGCACCAAACGCGTTGCCGTTCATGTCCACGGGAATTTTCGACTCCACTTCGCGCGCGCCGGCCAGCGCAGCCTGGCTGCGCCCCTGAAACATGGCAGCCCAGACCATGAAGTGCAGGTTGTGCGGGTAGTAGTTCAGCGGGTAGATGCCCTGGGCGTTGCACTGCGCGATGTAGGCCGAGTCGGCATCGGACGCACGCCGATTGGCGTCGTAGGCTTCGGCGTAGCGACCTACGCGCATGTAGATGTGCGAAGGCATGTGCACCATGTGGCCGGCTCCCGGCATGAGCGGCTGCAGGGCATCGGCGCTGGCTTCCCCTTCGCGTGGATGCACCGCCTCCACGGCGTGTATGTGGTAATGCAGCGCACCGGGATGCACGGGGTTGCGTTGCACCACATAGCGGAGCGCGGCCAGCAGGGTATCGGTGTTTTCTCGCGGCGAGCCGTCTTTGTGCCAGTAGTTCCAGGGCGACAGGTTCATCAACGCCGCGGCGTACAGCGTGGCTGCGTCCAGATCTTCCGGGTACTTCTCGTGCAACGTCTGCATGGCGGCGGCGTAAGCCTGGTCCAGCGACGAGCGATCCTGCGGGGCGACCGGCGCATACCGTCTGGCCAGGGCTTCGATATAGTCGCGCTCGCGCTGGGTGACTTTGTCGCGCCGCAGCATGGCTTCGTTGACGGCTTCGAAGGCCTGTGGCGCCACCGCTGCCTGCATGGGCAGGTTGAGGTTCGGGCCGAGCACCAGCGCCCACCCCCAGTAGGCCATGGCGTTGTCGGGATCCAGCCGAACCGCTTCCTTGAAGCTGCGCAGCGCTTCGCTGTGGTTGAACCCGTAGGTGAGCCGTAAACCCTGATTGAAGAAATACTGTGAGTCGGCGTTGTCGGTACTGACCGTAAAGCTGTGGTTACCCAGGCCCTCCAGACGCGGGGCGATGGGGGCGTCTGCGGTGGCGGGGTCGGCGTCGATCGCACGGGGGTCGTGGATCATGGCGTGGGCGCCGAGGCTGAACAGCAGCCCCAGGATGGCAGCGAGGACTCTCATGGCACGTCTCCGGATTGTGCTGTGACGTGCGTTACAGGCTAGCGCGGAATGGTTGCCGATGCAGGCGAGAGGAATTCATGTGGCGGCGCAGGGGCCACGGGCCGGAACGTTAGTTGTGCACCTGCTCCAGTGCCTGGGCATTGGCTTCGTAGTGTTCGGTCATCAACTCGGCAGCGTTTTTTGCCTGCTCCAGCGCCTCGCCGCTGTAGATGTCCACGAGGCTGGGCATCTGGCCGCCAGGCACGGACGACGCGCTGTGGGCTGCCTGCTGCGCCTCGAGCTGCTCGATCCAGTCGGATTTCACGCGCGTGATTTTGTCGCGGATTTCCATTACCTGGGCTTCCACGCCCAGCGGTGGTTCGTCGCCGAACTGCCACACACCGTATTCGTCCTGCCAGCGGTACACGTTGGTGGGGGTGATACTGATGCTGGCGGCGGGGGTTTCGATGAAGTCATCGATAGTCATCAACGGCTGCCCGTCAGGGCCGCGCAGGAAGAACGGCGCGACCAGGGCTGCGAGCAGGGCCAGAGTGAGCATGACGAAGGGAAACTTCCGCATGCGCCCATCCTAGCGCGATATTGCTGCCGGTTCTGATGCACGTGTCACTGGAAAAATGTGACGGCGTGACGTCACGCCTCTTCGCTCTGTGCCTGGTGCAGCGCTGCCACCAGCGGCGCCGGCAGTGCCAGCTGGGCTGCCAGGGTCTCCAGGTGGGCGCGACCGGCGTCACAGGTTTCGTCGATTACCAGGAGCGACGCGGCATAGACGTCTATGCGCGTGGCCATATCGTCAGCCGTGGCGGCAAAGTACTCCACCGGCATGGGCTGTGAGAGCTGCTCGCTGAGGGTGGCCAGATCGCTGCGCGGCAGACCGGCGTCGATGGCTTTCTGCCAGATCTGTGTCTGCTCGCTGGATGTGAGGTGCTCGTCGGCGTGCGCGGCGGCAATCATAGCCTGCACCACCAGCGCGGCAGACGTGGTATCCGGCGCGGTTGTGTCCACCGCGGCGTCGAAGCTTTCCTGGCCGATCTCGAGGGGCTCAGCCTGTCCGGGCTGAACCGGCGCGCTTGCCTGATTGCTCTGATACGCCTGGTAGGCCTTCCACGCGACGCCGCCCACTGCCAGCAGGCCGCCGGCTTTCAGGAGCTTGCGAGCGGTTTTTTTCCGGGTGAAAGCGCTTACCAGCGCACCGCCGGCGGCGCCGCTCAAGGCGCCGGTGATGGCCGGGTTGTCTTTCACGCTGCCGAGAATCTTGTCTAGCGGCATGGGGATCTCGTGCGGTTCAAATGGGCCCCGGATTTTACCGATTGCGCTAGCATGAACCATTCGGCAGCAACGCACGGATCCGCAACCATGAACGAACAACCGGTGCGCCTTGGCTGGGGCCACATCAACATCAACGTGCGCGATCTCGATCGGTCGGTAGCCTTTTACCGGCAGCTGGGCTTCGAGGTGCTGCTGCCGGGCATACCCTACCTGGATCTGGAGGAAGGCCCTGAAACGCGACCGCTGCCCGACGCGGCAGCGCGCGCGCTTGGTGTGCCGGCTGGGACGCGGGGTAGAGCGTGCATCATGCAACTGGACGACGGTTTTCCCAAAATCGATCTCACGGAGTGGGCAGGCGACGGGCAGACCGCGCCGCCGGGAAACGCCGATCTGGGACTGGTGCGGCTGTGCCTGGCGTCGGCAGATCTTGCCGGTGACGTAGCGCGCCTCACCGCGCAGGGCGTGGAATTTCTGTCGCCGCCCACCGATACCCACAACGGGCTGGCCGACGTGGCGGTGTGTCGCGACCCCGACGGTACGTTGATAGAGCTGATACAGCTTCATCTGGAGCGGTGGACACTGCCGGCGAGGGAGGGTTGAGCCATGGCCATTCAAGGTAGCTGTCTGTGCGGGGGTTTCCGCTTCGAGATTGACGAGGCAGCGGGACCCTTCGAGCTGTGTCACTGCAACCGGTGCCGCAAGGTCAGCGGCTCGGGCACCATCGCGGCGTTGGGCGTGCAGGCCGAGCAGTATCGGGTGCTGGCCGGCACTGAGCTGCGGTGCACCTACGAAGCGCCGCTGCTGAACCAACCGCCTGCCTACCAGACCTATTTCTGCCGGGTGTGTGGCAGTCCGCTGCCTCCACCGGACCCGGAGGGCTGGTTCGAGATTCCAGCCGGGTTGCTGGATGACGATCCCGGGCTGCAGCCCGACAAACACATCTTCGTGGAACTGGCGCCCGCATGGGACAAGCTGGACGACAGTCTGCCGCGTTTCACGGTGAGAGAGCTGGCGCGGGCTCGTGGCATGGACATGCCCGACGACGCAGAGCTGGTGACACACCACGGAGAAAAATACCGCGTCTAGCGGCGCGGTTTGCCGCTGGCATCCACCGGACCGTCGCTGCAGCTTACCTGCTGAGCGCCGTTGAGCCTAAGGCATTCCCCGCAACCGCTCCACCTCCTGCTGCATCACGTCCCACTGGTCGAACACGAACTGCGCCTTGTCTTCCGGAATCTCCGCGTGCGGCACGCGCCAGAAATGAATGCGCACCAGCTGATCGAGCCAGCCGCCATTCATCAGATCCTGCAGATTGGCTGAACCTTCGAAGCCCGTGTGACAAAGAAACGCCACGTCTTTCCCCGGGTTGACGTCCAACATGCCAACGACACCGCCAAGGCGCGGCGGCAACAGGCTGGGCCACCGGGCCACCTGCTCGGACAGCTCCGGCTTCTTGGCCAGTCGCGCCTGTTTCTCGGGGCTGAACCGTGTGCCCTCGGGGTAGACCATGATCGACTCGTCCTCGGGGGCGCTCGACACCAGCGCTTTCACCGACTCGACGGCACTGTCGGTGTCTGTGCCCGAACGGTCGACGAACAGGCATGGCAGCCGGTGGGCGCCGATGTCCAGCGTGGGCAGCATCTTCAGCTCCTGCTTGAGGATGTAGCGCAACGGCTCGTCGCGCGGCACACCGAAGAACAACAGCGGCAGCACGTTGTCGCCAATGCTTGCGTGGCGGCAGATGAGAATGGCCGACGGCCCGGATACGGCGTCTTCTCCCGTGACCTCGATACGCAGGCGGAAGATACGTTTGCCCGCGGCCAGCAGCGCCCCGGCCCACCAGCGCTGTACCACGTAGTTCTTGTCCAGCCACAGGGGAGAGTTGCGGTATCTCACCCACACCCAGAACAGGCGCAGCACGCCCGTCCATTCGCAGTACAGAAACGCGTAAGCGAAGGCGACAGCCTGTGGCAGGGAACGGTAGCGCTGCGTGAATGCCAGCAGCAGCGACGCCACCACAAGCACCGGCGCCACGGCGATCAGCAGGATAGTGGCCAGCAGCAGCGCGGGGAGGGTAACGAGGCGCCTAGCCCACATGCGCCCCGGCCGTGGAATGGTCAGGCGCTGGCCTGCCGCACGACACCGCTTGCCCGGAACCAGTACCAGCCCAGCACACCCAGCAGGCAGTTGCTGACCAGGGTGGCGATGAAAATGCCTTGATAGCCATATAGAGAATTCAGGAGCGCCGCCAGCGGCAGATACACGATGAACATGCGGGTGAACGACAATATCGTACTTGGCAGCGGCTTGCCTAGCGCGTTGAAGCTGGCGGAGGACATCATCAGCACCCCCCACAGCGCATAGCTCCAGGGAACAATTGCCAGGTACAGCGCCGCGGTGCCTACGACGGTGGGCTCGTCTTCCAGCCAGCTTGCGACCGAGCCGCCCCAGAAAAACAGGGGAATGGCCATGGCCAGGCCATAGAGCAGGCAGAACAGATAGCTGGTGCGCACGCCGGCCATCACACGCCGCGGCAGCCGCGCGCCGGCGTTCTGTCCAACAAAGGGACCAATGGACCCTGACAAGGCAAACATGACGATAGCGGCGACGGCTTCGATGCGTCCGGCCACACCAAAGCCTGCCACCACCACCTCGCCGTGCTGGGCCAGCATGGCGGTAATGAGCCCGGCGCTTACGGGGCCGATCAACTGCGTGAGCATGGCGGGGACGCCCACGTGCAGAATGCGTCGTGCAGAGCTCATGAAACCCTGCGCAATGTTGCGCACCAGCACCATGTCGCGGGACACCACGAAGTACAGCATCACGCCTGACAGCACCAGACGCGTGATCACGTTTGCCCACGCCGCGCCTGCCAGCTCCAGACGCGGCAGCCCGAACCAGCCGAAGATGAGAATGGGATCCAGCGCCAGGTTCAGAAACGCTCCGGCGGTCATCACCACCCCGGGAATGTTGGCATTGCCGTTGGCACGCATGACGCTGCCACCGATCATCACCAGCGTGAACAGCACAGCCCCCGGCAGGTAGATATCCATGTAGCTGCGGATCAGTGGCAGCAGCTCGGCACTGGCGCCCATGGCGGTGAACACCTGGTCCTGGGCGTAGTACGCCACGGCTGACAGCACCAGCATGAATGCGGCCACCAGCATCAGACTGTGTGTACCGAGCTTGGCCGAATCTTCGTGTGTGCCGGCGCCCACCGCGCGACTGATTACCGACGAGGTGCCGATGCTGATACCCAGCGCCATGCTGGTGAGGATCATGGTGATGGGGAAGGTGAACGTGATCGCGGCAACATGCTGCGTGGTGAGCTGCCCGATGAACCCCATCTCGAGCGTCTGCACGAGGATGTTGCTGGACACACCCAGCACCATGGGCGCGGTGAGCCTGGCCAGGGCGCCGGGCACGGCACCCTGGGTTAAATCGTTTGTCGGCATACGGTGGGACTACACGACTGCGGAGAAAGCGCGCGTCAGCGCACGCCCGGTTTATTATGGCATGGCGCGGGCCACGGCGACGCGAGAAAATCCTAGCGCGGAGGTTAGAACGCACCATGACACAATCCGACGAATGGCCGGACACCCGCTTCCTGGAGCTTACCGGCATCAACCTGCCGATTGTTCAGGCACCCATGGCGGGGGCCTCGGGCACTGCCATGGCGGTAGCGGCCTGCGAGGCCGGCGCTCTGGGTTCTCTGCCGTGCGCGATGCTGGACACGGCCGCCGCGCGCAACGCCATCGGTGTCATCCGGCAACGCACGGCCGCTCCGCTGAACCTCAACTTCTTCTGTCACTCTCCGCCTGAGCCTGACGCAACTCGTGCTGCGGGCTGGATGGAACACCTCGCCGGTTACTACGCAGAGCTGGGCGTAGCCCCGTCGGCGGTGCCGGCAGGGCCAGCACGAGCGCCGTTTGACGACACCATGTGCGAGCTGGTGGAAGAAACCAGGCCGCAGGTGGTGAGCTTCCATTTCGGGCTGCCGGCACCGGCGCTTCTGGCGCGTGTGAAGGCGGCAGGCGCCATTGTGCTCAGCAGCGCCACCACGGTGGCGGAAGCCCGCTGGCTGGAAGACCGGGGCGCAGATGCAATCATCGCCCAGGGCTACGAGGCAGGCGGGCATCGCGGTGTGTTTCTGGACGTGGATATCACCACGCAGCCCGGCACTTTTGCCCTGCTGCCGCAAGTGGTGGATGCCGTAAAGCTGCCCGTGATCGCCGCCGGCGGCATTGCGGACGGCCGCGGTATAGCCGCCGCGTTTGCGCTGGGTGCCGCAGGGGTGCAGATTGGCTCTGCGTACCTTTACACCCCGGAAGCGACTATCAGCGATCTGCACCGGAGCGCCCTGAAACAGGCCGGCGATGATAAAACTGCGTTGACCAACGTGTTTTCCGGCCGTCCTGCCCGCGGGTTGCTGAACCGGGTGATGCGCGAAGTGGGTCCCATGGCCACGCATGCTCCGGCTTTCCCCACTGCGGGCGGAGCGCTGGCACCTCTCAAGGCTGCGGCGGAAGCGGCGGGTTCGAGCGATTTCTCGTCGCTCTGGGCGGGACAGGCGGCCGCGCTGGGAAGAGAAGGCAGCGCGGGGAAGCTGACAGTACGGCTTGCTCAGGAAGCGCAGGCGCGGCTCAGAATGCTGGCTGGTGCGTCGTGAAGTTTGCGGCTCTCACTTTCCTGGCGCTGGCATTGTGTGCGGGGTCGGCTTCGCTGCGGGCGCAGTCGGACACTCAGCTCATGCTGGATGAGTATGCGCCTGCCGCAGACGATCTCGCAGCCTGGGCGGAGAACGCGGCGGTGCTGACCAGGCTGGGCACGGTACCCGAATACGCGGATCGGACGCTTTCCGAGAAAGAGCAGAAGGTGCGGCAGCAACTCGAGGAAGCGTGCATGGAGGGTACGTTTCCGGATTGCCAGGCATTCCTGCGGGCGAACCGTCCGGCCGTACGCCGGGTGGTGCCAGACAACCCGCAGTTCTGGGCCTTGTTCTGGCGCTTGCAGGAAGGGGGTGCTCTGTTCGACCTTTCCGGACCACTCAACGATCAGCTGGGGGGATTTCAGCCGCTGCTGGTCGCTACGCAATGGTGGTTCTACAAAGACCTGGCAGACGACGGCCGGCTGGATCTTGCCCGTGCGCAGCGGCTGCAGGAGGCTATAACCGCGTGGCTTTCCGGTCACCAGACGCTGATGGGGCGCATGATCGTTGTCGCCATGCAGGACATGGTGTTCAACCAGCTCAGCTTTGCCATGGCCCAGGCGGGTCGCAGCCGCGACATGCAGCGTTTGCAGGACCTGGCCCGCGCGGTGGCGCCCCTCGAGCTGGGCGCCATGTCCTGGGGACCGGTGCTGTGGGTAGAGCAGCAATGGGGTGTGCAGACGATTCTGCAAGACTGGCCCGCGCAGGTTGATGAAGCACACGTGCTGGCGGCCCTGGCGCTGGCGCCGGAGGAAGTCACCGAAGCACAGATACGAGCCCTTGTGGAAGATCCCACGGCGGTCCTCAAGGCCGACAATGAGGTGATCGCCCGACATTTTGTGCCCGTAACCACCCTGCCCTGGACCAGATACTGGGCCGAAGGCGTGCCGCCTCTCGATGCGGACAAGTTCGGGGCGCTGTCCTTTGCCGGAGTTACCGCGCCTGCCTACGCGGAATACGTTGCGCGGGAGCGAGCCACCAACTTCCGCCGCTTTCTGTTTCCGGCGCTCGCCGATGTCTACGCCGGCCGTGTATCGCCGGGTGTGCCGGCGCGTCCGGCACCCGCGCGCTGGCGCTGGGAATGGCGGGAAGGTCCGCAGCCGGCGTTGTGCCTGGTGAGTGACACGGTGCACGCCAGCACGCGGCAGATGCCCGAGAAAGACGCAGAAACATGGTGCGTGGACTATTATGACGAGACGGCGGTGGCAAAGCTGCACGTGCGCTAGTTCTGGCGCATCTTTGCCCTAGGGCAACCGTGGTGCAGAATGCCTGACAGTTGTGTTGTAGCGTGGGAGGCGAAATGGTCACCAGCAGCCTGCACGGACATGTGGTCAGTCACGTTTTCAGTGGCAATCTCGATCTGCGCGATCTTGCCGAGGCGCGTAACTTTGTGGAAACCCACGTCACCGGTGGCGCCGGCCAGCCATCGCCGCAACAGCCCTTTGCGGTGCTGTGGGATCTGCGTGATGCCGGTATCAGCGAAGTGGATAGCTACTACGAGACCATCTCCCGCATGGTGATCGATCCGAAGTCGGCTTCTCCCGTAAACAAGCGGGCGTTTCTGGTGACGCCCGCCACCGAGTCTCTCGCCACCTCCGTGCTGAGCAACACCAATCCTCCCTGGCCGTGGGCCGTGTTTGTCGCTGAAGAGGAAGCCTTAGCCTGGCTCGCCCCATGATATGACGCTTTCCGGCGAGCTTATGGTGGTGGACTTTGCGCCCGCGCATCAGGACGCGGCGGCGGAGTTGATCAACGCGAATCTGGGCGCCCGGTTCGATGTGCGGGACGACTCGCAGAATCCAGATCTGTTCGATATCGCCGCATCCTATCGCGACGCCTGCTTTCTGGTGGGGCTGCTCGGTGGGGAGTTGGTAGCTACCGGAGCGTTGCTTACGCAGAGTGCCGGCCCCGCCCGCATAGTGCGCATGCACACCGCGCCACAACATCGTCGCTGCGGCTTTGCGGCGCGCATTGTGTGCGAACTCGAGCGGCGGGCGGTGCTGCGCGGCGTGGCCGAGATTGTCCTGGACACGGAACTGGCATGGGAAGATGCGCAGGCGTTCTATGAACGAGCCGGTTATGTCGAGTATGCACGCGATGCGTTTGATGTGCGGTACCGCAAGAGACTGAAGCCCTAGCCGCAGCGCGATCGGGTTTCAGGCGAGCAGCGGTCCTCGTTCGGACACGCCGTCCAGCACCTCAGCCAGATAACCTGTCTGCACGCGCCGCTCGAAGCGTCGTACCCGCTCCCGGTCTGCAACGCAGGGCTGCCCGGCTTCTATATCGAGTACAAGGCGTTTCAATGCCGGCGCGATGTCCTCTCCAGCATGGATGTCGGCGATATACGGGGATGCGTGGCTTGCGGAGAGGCGCGCAGACTCGCTGCCGCTGGACGCCAGGGTGAGTATCGGCCGCCCGCTGCGCAGATACTCGTATGCCTTGGCCGGAACCTGGCGGTCGAAGCGAGGACCCTGCATGAGCAGCATGGCGGTAGCGCCCAGCATTTCCTCGATGGCGGCCCGGTGGGAAACGGGTGGAGACACCTCCACCAGGTCGCCGACGCCGAAACGGTCTGCGGTGGTCTGCACGAAATTGGTGTCGCCCGGCGAACGAAAGCTGACCTTGAACTTGCGGTGGGCGAAGAAACCCTGCGCTTTCAATGTGGCCATGGCCTGAAACAGGCCCGTGGGATTGCGGTCTTCCGGATAGAGGTAACCGCTGTGCAGCAACGTGATTCTGCGGTTCTCGCCGCGAGATGGCGGGGTGTTCAGTGCAGCAAAGTCGGCTTCATCGTACCCGTTGGGTATCACCACGGAGTTGTGGTGCGTTATGTCTCTGAATCTTTCGTTGTAGAGCGCGCGGCAGGCGTCGGTGGTGAACGTAGTGACCGTTGCGTTTGCGGCAACGAAACGCTCGATCTGGCGATAAGCCTGGCGCTGAAGCTTTCCGGCGGGATAGTTGCCGTCGGTCATCCAGTCGCGAAAGTCGGCTACCCAGGGCAGCTTGCACAACCGCGCGAGCGTGCCGGCAACCAGGTGGGCGGTTGCTACAGGATAGGTAGACCAGATCACGCTGGGTTGCCATTTGCGCACGATCTGCATGCCTTCCCAGACGCCGGACGGCCACCAGCTCACCCACCTGTCAGGCAGAGCCAGCAGCTCGGTGTAACGCCCCCGCACCGAGAGATGACGGGCTGTATCCAGGCAGAAGCTGCGATGCACGGGGATGTCGGCGGGCAATTCGCCTGCTTCGTCGTCTGCCCGTTCTACGTAGGCGCGCGGTGAAACGGTCAGCACAACAGGCCGCCACCCGTGCTCACGCAGATAGCGGCAGAACTTGACTGTTCGCTGTACTCCGCTGCTGCCGGTGAACGGCGGAAAATGGTAGGCCACCATAAGTACAGTGCGGTCGTTACCATGTTCCATCGTTTTCTCACTTGCGTGTACTGCTGGGGATAATGTAGTGACTCTTGCTTCGTCAAGTAATCTGAAATGCTGGATTGATCTGATCGAAAAAAGCGGATGATTGGTGAGCCAACGCAACGCACTGCTGGGACGCGCGCAAGGCGTGGGGCAGAATAGCGGGTTCCTGCAGGGCGGATAGCAATGGACATTCACGGATATCACAGTGGATCGATGGCGCCGGTGATAGAGGCATTTGCTGCTGGCTTCGATGCCGGGCGTGAGGTGGGCGCAGCAATGTGTGTCATTCACAAGGGTGACACGGTGGTGGACGTCTGGGCGGGGCACACGGATCGCAAGCGCCAGCAGCCCTGGCAGGAAGACACGCTGGTGTGTTGCTTCTCCATCAGCAAAGCCATCACGGCCACCGCTGCGTTGCTTGCGGTGGACCGGGGGCTCATGTCACTGAACGAACGGGTTGCCACCTACTGGCCTGAGTTTGGTGCCGCGGGGAAAGAGGCTGTGTCTGTTCGTGAACTCTTTTGTCATCAGGCCGGCCTGCCCGGGTTTCGGGAAGCGGCTGCGCAGGACATCTACTACCGCTGGGACGATACCTGCGCACAGCTTGCCGCTACCGAACCCTGGTGGCCGCCTGGCACGGCGCATGGCTATCACGCACGCACGTTCGGCTTTCTGCTGGGCGAAGTAACGGCCCGGGCCACGGGGGTACCCTTTGGCCAATGGATGCGTGACGAGTTGCTGGGCCCACTGGGGCTGGACGTGGCTTTCGGGCTGTCCGAAGAGCAGCAGGCCAGATGCGCAGACATGCTGCCGGCTAAGGTGAAGCTCGGTGCGGATCGCGAGTTGCCCGTCGCCATGCAGCGGATGCTGGGCGATTTCAACGACACCACAACGCCCACGGGTGCCGCTTTTCAGAACCCGGCCATGCCAGCGGGTTACATGAACAGCGCCGAGTTCCGCAGCGCTGTTATTCCTGCCGTAAACGGGCATGGCACTGCCCGCGACATCACAAAGCTGTTTGCCGACCTGGGGGTGGTGCTGTCTCCGACGATGCTGGCGCTGGCCAGCTCGCCCCATGCCGAAGGCGCAGATCGGGTCTTGAAGTCGCGTACCCGGTTCGGTCTGGGGTACATGTTGTGGGAGGAAGAGTCGCCCATAGGACGGCCGGGGTGCTTTGGTCACGCTGGCGCGGGTGGAAGCCTTGCGTTTTACGATCCTTCTGAGGGGCTTGCCTTCACGTTCGTGATGAATCAGATGCAGGAGGGTGTGGTAACCGGGGGCAGCACGGCCACAGCCTGCGTGGATGCGTTGTTCGGGGTGTTGTAAATCTCTTTACCTGGTGGACGCTATTTTCCTACGCCACAAGTTCCAGGCGGAACGTACAATCGGTTTGCTGGCTATCGTGGTTTTCTGAGTCAGAAAATTGCTTCTGACTCAGAAGAATCCTAGACTGCTTCGGCCAAAACGAGGGCAGCTGGTGAAAAGAAGCCGCACAAAAACAGAGACAGATAGTGAAGAGGCAGATATTCGGGACCTGCCTGCCTACAGCATCGCCGAAGCAGCTCACTATCTGAGCGTTGCTCAACCGACGGTGAGGTACTGGGCGATTGGACAGGGGCCGTACAAGCCTCTCATCGACATTCCACAGAAAGAACCCGCGTTGCTCTCTTTCCTCAACATGGTGGAGCTTCACGTGCTTGCCGCTATTCGCAGAAAGCACGCAGTTTCAATGCCCAAGGTGCGCTCTGCGATCGACTACCTTCGGGAAAACACCCACAGCGCCCGTGACAGCAAACATCCTTTGATCAGTAAACAGCTTCAGACAGATGGTCTGAATCTGTTTATCGAAAGATATGGCGAGCTGGTGAACATCAGCAAAGCGGGTCAGATCGCCATGAAAGAGGTGATGACCACGGCGTTGCGGAGGGTAGAACGTGATCCGGCGGGCGTGCCCGTCAAGCTTTACCCGTTCACGCGAAACTCGATTGATGATGCCCCGGCAATGATCGTTATAGATCCAACGTTGTCAGGGGGGCGTCCCGTAATTACAGGGACAGGACTGGCGACGGAAGTAATCGCCGAACGGTACAAAGCCGGCGAATCGGTCAGCGATCTGGCACGGGACTATGAACGCAAAGAAGCGGAAATCGAGGAAGCGATCAGAAGCGAACTCAGATTCGCGGCCTAGCGAACCGGTTCTGTTTCTGGATCGAAATCTGGGAAAGCACACAATTGCAGAGAGGTTGAGACAGCGCGGGCAGCAGGTAGAAACCCATGATGATCACCTCCCGATTGATGCTCCGGATGCAGATTGGATCGCGCTGGTAGCTGCCAACGGCTGGTTGGCCGTAACAAAGGACAAGAACATTCGATATCGCATTGCCGAGATCGAGGCGATTCGGTCTTGTGGCGCACGCGTGCTGGTGGTTCGGGCGAAGAATGCGACCGGCAACGATATCGCCGATTTGCTGATCGCTCATCTGGAGAAGGTCGCCATGTACGCTCGGACGGTTCCTGCGCCTTTTGTGATTGGCATAGACCGGTCGGGAAAGCTGACGGAGTATTAGTTGCGCCTAAACCGCACGGCTACCTTCCAAGCAACATAATCAGCGATTTGATGAAGCTCTCTTCGGGGCAGAGATTCTCCGGGCAATCTGAGCTGTCCAGCGGGTCGAGCCCAAGCTCTATCTCCGTGCCGTCATCCAAACCGTCGCGGTCGGTATCTCTTGCGAGCGGATCCGTGCCATAGACGTTGATCTCGTCAGTGTCGAGCAACCCGTCATTGTCATCGTCGGTATCGATGGAGTCGATGATGCCATCGGCGTCTGAGTCGAGATTGATGGAGCCGGTGACGGTAACTGGTGTCGGACTGTTGGCGCCGTCGTGGAGAATGGCAAAAACGGTGTTGAGCTGGCCGGCTGTCCAGTTGGTTGTGTTGAAGGAAAAAGTGCCGCAGATCTCTTCGCCGCCTTCGAGATGGTTGAACACACCGGTCCAGCCGATGCCGCCGACCGTGGTCGACAGTTCCCCGATCTGAATGGGAAAGTCGCCGTTGTTTGTGGCGCAGAGTTCGCTGGTGACAATGCGGCCTTTGATGGCCTGGCCGATGTCGATGGGGTTGGGCGCAGTGTCCAGCGTAGGTATGGGGTTCAACGTAACCGATGGCACCGAGAAGGGCAGGAACGAATTGAACGGATTGATGTTTCGAAAGCGGTCTGTGCCGGTGGCAAGCGCATAGTTGTCGAGCTCTGCCCAGAACAGCAGCGAGCCAGGTCCGTCCTGCCGCACGGCAAATGTTACGCCGCCATCGTCGGCGGTAAACGAGGGTGAGCTGAACGCTCCCGTTGGCGCCGTGGAGAGATCGCTGACAGAGACAAACTCGAGCGACCGGTCGACCTGATCGTAAACCACCACGAGCGATTCGAAACCCGTAGACGTGGGCGCTGCCCGGTTGACCAGGTCGAACACGATGTACTGGTCGGTCAGGTTGCTGAAGCTCGGGTATCCGAGGTCGATGTTCGCCGCCTGAGACGGGAACGGGTAAGAAATGTCACCGGACGCAATGTCGAGTACACCGATGGCCCAGTGTTTGGCAGCGGACGGGTTGTCGCAATTTGCCACGATGGGCTCTGCGCACGTGAGGAAATCAAACACGATCTTGCGCGATGTGGGATCGACCCGAACCGTATCCACGAGCTCCACAGGAATGGCGGGCGCACCTTCCGTGTAGGTGGGGCCGGCAACCAGCGCGCTGGTAATCTCCCCCGTTGCCAGCTCGTAGGTGAAGATGGCTGGCGCCTCGGCAACGGTGAGAATCACTTTCGAACCGTCCGGTGTGAAAGCAAGATCGGCCACGGTCAGCCCACCCAGATCAAACACCTCCTCATTGCCGGAGGAGCTCTCCACCGTATACACCTCGCCGTCGCTGCCTTTGAAGACCAGCAGAAAGCTTGCGTCGTTGAAGATAACCAGCGTTGGGCGGGTGAAAGCGGCGGTGGTGAGATTGAGCGGGCCGAAATCGTCGTCACCCACGTACGTGGGCGAATCGTTGTCGTAGAACTGCACGTACAGATCGTAGATGTTGCCTTCCACGCCGAAAATGGCGGGATTGAGAATGGGGGACAGGTGCACGGCTGCGTTGCTGGGTACAACGGGCCCGGCAGGACCCGAGCCCGGGTCGATGGTGGTGTCGGTTGGCGGAATGCCCACCAGTTGCCAGGATTGCGTAACTGCCTGCAGCTCGGCCGACCCGCCGCCGTAAAGCGCGGCTGCCACCGACTCCATGGCCAGCGCTGCATCGGCGAAGGTGGCGTTGGGGTCCAGCGCTTTCATGGTTTCGAAAGAAATCACCTCGGCCGTGGTGCGACCGACGCTGGTACCCAGGCCCTCTGCCGTGAGTCCTTCTGCCAGCAGATATTGCGCGCGGTTCGGTATGCCGCTGTTGATGTGCACGCCGCCGTTGTCTGCCGTTGTCTGCACGTAGTCGGCGAAGTGCGCGGGCTGATTGCCCAGAATGGGATTGGCCAGGTCGCGTATGAACAGGTTGGGGTTGATGAACACATCTTCGCCCACGTGCCAGTCTTCCGGGTCGAGCGCTGCGCCGAAGAAATCGGCGAAGGATTCGTTGAGTGCGCCGGATTGATTGCGGTACTCGAGACTCGACGTGGTGGCGATCACCCCGTGCGTAATCTCGTGGGCCATGATGTCCAGCGATGCCGCCCAGTTGCGCTCGCCGGGCCCTGTACCCGCGCCGAAAACGAACAGATCGTCTCCCAGCGCGAAGGCGTTGCTGAACCCCACGTCTACGACAATGCGCATATCTTTGCCGGTCTCGTTGACCGCGTCGTAGCCATGCGTGTTCTTGAAGTAGTCGACCAGGCGTTTTGCGTGGTCCAGCGCGGACACGGCAGCGGGGTTCCAGCCGCCGCTGGCGCTGTTTGATGCAACCACCTGCACGCCGTTGAAAGGATCCTGAAACGTTCCCTCGGGTGCGGTATACAGCGTGGTTTTCTGATTGAGCGGAAACCGCGTGTCGACCATGCCGAACACGTTGCCTTGCTGGTCGGCCTCGAAATTGATGACATCGCCGTCGAGATTTGTGCCCTGGGCCGCCACCGGCGCCTGGAACACGAGGGGCAGGGCTTTTGCCACGCGCAGCGTGTCTGCGTCTACGAACACGTCGTACCGCTGAATTGCGCTGAGCTCTACCGTAACGCGGTAGGCCAGAAAATCATGTCCGCTTTCGCGAGCAATGCCCAGTGCCGGTTCGGAGACGGTGTTTATTGCACTTGCCGGCCGCGAGAAGTGATCGGCCAGGGCTGTGCTGATAACAGCAGCATCGGGATGCGGTTGCGGCAGTTGCTGCAGGTCTACCCGCGGCGGCTCGAACTCTCCCAGCATGGTGTGCGTACCTGCACCAGAGCTGGTAATGACAACGGCGTGATCCCAAGCGGGCAGCCCGGCAAAAGATTTTTGAACGCGGGTGTTGCAAAGTCGGGCCGAGCAACGGGTGGCGACCGAGGCGACTTCGCCCGATCCATTCAAGCCGAAAAAGCCGCCGTGGTTCTGCACCATTGTGGTGAGTGCACCGTCTATGGCGTTGGCGTCCAGCGACGCCACGCCCGGCAACGGAATGTCCATGTGCAGCGAGCTGAGATTGCGATTGTGATCGAAGCCGGTGCGGGCCTCGGTGCCAACGCCGTATGCGTCGGCCAGATCGCGCAGCTGGGCAGACTTTTCCTTGGACAACGTGGCGCCCGAAGCCCGGTCGCTGCTGCTTTGAATGTGCTCAGCGAGTTGGCCCAGGCCGCCCTCGAGCCTTCTGGCTACCTCGTCGGGGCTCAGCGAGACGGATGCGGGCTTTGCTGTGCGCGGGCTTGGCTGCGCCGGCGTGACAGGAGGCTGCGCCGCGCCTGTGAGAACCGCTGCCGGGTGGGTATTGGCCGTGAGGAAGGGCGACGATGGTTTTAACCACCAGGCGAGCGCGAACGCGGCAACAATGACGAGTGCAGCGGCCGTGAATGGCCAAACCCTGTTCATAGTCCGCTCCCCCCAGCGCCTTTGCGGCAGTTCTGCTCAACGTTATAGCACGCGGTCTTGCGCCACGCACTGGCGCAGAATGCGTGGCCTGGAACCGACAGCTAGTCGTCCAGCGTAGGCATGGCGGCGCGTATCTCCCCGGCCGATTCTTGAATGGTGCCCTTCTCCAGTTCCATCAACATCACGTGAATGATGCCTTCCAGCCGGGCCACGTGACCTTCCAGATTTTCGATGCGCGCGGCAGTTTCTTCGTTCATGGGTTCTCCAAACAGGGTGAGTTGATGATGTGTCTTGTTATCCGTCGTAGAAAAACCGCGGATGCAGGCCCGCAACGGTTTTTGCCCGGTCGCTGTCGGCACGCGCGAGGGCCTCGGCACTCAGGTGATTCACTTCGCTGGTAGGCAGCAGACGCTGGGCGATATCACGCCGTCCGTAGTGCACCTGCAGAAAATAGCGTCCGCGATCGCCATGCTGGGTGGTCATGCGCCGATGCCAGACGTCTGAAACGAAAAGCGCCACATCGCCAGCGCTGGCCAGAAGCGGTTGCACCCCGAGGCCGTTGTACGACAGGTCGTCGTCCATCACCTGCTGCGGCGGCGGCGTGCGACCGGATAGATGGCTGCGCGGGATAACCCCCGTAGGGCCATCCTGCAACCCGCAGTCCTGCAGGTAGATGTGTGTGCCTATGGCAAACACGGGATGAGGTATTTCAGACGGCCAGCTGGTGCCCTCCGGCAGCGGCACGTGCGGCCCGGCGTCGATGTGCCAGGCTTCGCCGCCGTGCCGGCCGGCCTGGGCGGGTGGGTTGCGCCATGCCGTGTTGGCTATCACATGGCAGTCTTCGCCCAGCAGGGGTTCGATGGTTTCGAGAATTGCGGGATGGGCCACGGCATGCTGGCAGGGCGCGCTGCGGTTGAGCATGGCGTAACGGAACATGTCCCACGCTTCGGGTTTGGGTCCGCGCTCGTCCGGCGGGTACTGGTTGAACACCCGATCTATGTCTTCGCGCAGCGCGGCGATCTCTTCCGCTGAGAACACCTGGCGTAGCAGCGTATAACCTTCAGATTCCAGTGCGCTGCACGCTGCCGTTGCAGGATCTGTGCGCACCTGCAGGTAGCCTCGCTTCCGCCTGATCATAGCGGCCCCTCCATCGACGGCATTCACGACCTACCTTATGCTACCGGCTCAACCATGCTCAAGGACCCCCGGTGATTGATTGCGATTCGCACGTGCTGGAGCCGCCTGATCTCTGGAAAAACTATCTGGAAAAGCCGTTTGTCGATCGCGCGATACGTGTGGAAGAGGTGGATGGGGTTGAGCAACTGATCATTGGCGAGCAGGTAGTGCTGGCTGGCGTCCTCGCCGGTCTTGGCGGAGCGCATCGGAACAAGGCTGAGTTGTTTACTCCGGGCAACCGTTACATGGACGGATGTCCGCCTCCCTCCTACGACCCCGACGCGCGCATTCGCCAGATGGATGAATGGGGAGTGGCAAAAACGCTGGTGTTTCCGACGATCTGTATTCTGCCGTTTCCTACGGAGGACCAGGCTCTGGCCAACGCGTATTGCCGCGCCTACAACAACTGGATGATCGATTTCTCAGCGGGCAGGCAGGACCGTATCTGGCCAGTGGCTGTGCTGAACTGGCACGACGTGGACGCAGCCGCTGACGAGTTGGAGCGCTGTATCAAAGCAGGCGCGAAAGCGCTGTTTGTGCCGCCCGAGACGATCTCGCACAAGAGACCGGGAGATGTCCACTTCGATAGGCTCTGGTCAATTTGTCAGGATGCCGATTTGCCCGCGTGCCTTCACGTTGTGGTTCGCTTTTCTGGCTCTGCGGTGTCATTTGCCGCCTGGCATGAGACATCACCAGGGCCGATTTTCGGGTTCGGCATGGGCGCAACGGGACAACTCATACCCGCGTTGGCCAGCATGGTTACGGACGGGTTGTTTGAGCGCTTTCCTCGTTTGAAGGTGGTAAGCGTGGAGGCGGGCTGCGGCTTCGCACCCTATTTGATGGATCGGCTGGACGCAAAATACGAGGTGTTCGAGGGTTTGGTGCCGTTGAAAGAGAAGCCCAGCGAGTACATCAAGCGCAATTGTTACTTTGTGGCGGAACCGCTGGAGCGGACGACACAGATGGCATTGGATCTTGTGGGAGAGGATCGAATCTTGTGGGGCAGTGACTATCCACACATTGACGGGCTGGCGGATGTGTCGGTTAGGCCGGAGGGTTGGGAGTTACTCTCGAAAAACGCGGATACCGTTTTTGATCGTTAAGGAGCCTCAATCGTAAGCCACAAACTATTCGTAGTCCCATCAACGGAACGGGCACCCATGAGGCTTTTTGAGAATCCCACGAACTGTCAGAGATTTCCACCTTCGCGAGTGCACCACTCGTGCAAGTGTTCTTTGACTTTCACCTCGCCGTAGAAAAATCTGAGTCACGATCCGCGTCCAACCTCAATCGGCTGGCTTTATTGAGTCCTTGATCAACCCGCGTACTAACGCCGGTAGGATCGCGATATCCGCAACCACTGCCACGAATAGAGCTACGACGATTGTCATAGCGAAGTCGTGAAAAGGTCGCATCTCGGCGCCAAAAAGCAATGAGAATCCAACGCAGACAGTGATCGACGTCCAGACTATTGGAGCGATCAATTCTCTGGTAGCTCGCAGCACCGCTGTGTTGGGATCGTACCCCGCGTTCTGAAGGTCTTTTACCCGCCACATTAGGTGGGTGGAGTCATCCACGATAATTCCGAATGCGATCGCGGTAACTATGGAGCTACCAAGATCGATGGTCACTCCGCTTAGTCCAAGAACGCTGAGAGATGAAAGGGCTGGAACGAGGTTGACTACCAGCGCGATTGAGGCCATCACGACGGAACGAAAAACGACTACGAGTACCAGAAAGACAACGGCTGCGCCGATAGCAAGACTCTTTAGGTTATCTAGTCCAACTTTGTGGCCAGTCTCGAAGAAACTTGATACTCGACCGACTAGTTCACCGGACACGCCTTGCGCTTCGAGCTCGGATAGCAGTTGGTTTTTGAACTCGAAATATTCGGTCGAGCTTTTGAATGGGACGCTGAAAACGACAACGACCTCTGAAGATTCGAGACTGATAAAACCTTCATAGTCCTCGGGTTCGAACCACATAAACAACTGGTCGAATTCTGATTTTGTTTCGGGAAACGCGCTCTTTGAATCAGAGAACGCCTGCATCAACAGTCCGATTTGGTCGTAAAACCAGTGGCTTTGAACGCGATTGTCGTAGTGCCCCTCTAGACGCTCAACAGCTGTTTTTAACGCTCTCCACTTCTCGGTGTCGTTGATATCTCCCATTTCTACGATCAGGGGGATGTTCATACGGCCAAACCACTGGCCAACTTGATCGAACTCCGCACGCGCGCTGTTCGTCGGAGGAAGGTAGTCGATAGCTTCATATTCGAATCTAAGTTGGCTCAGCCCGATTCCACATTGGACGAGGAGCAGTGCCAGTATTCCGTAGGAAACGGAAGGGTGGAGAAATGCCCATCTGGGTACTTTGAAGGAGTAAGCGAATTGAACCTTGGGTGCTGACTCAAGAAGAGGAAATGCGAGTAGGAACATCGACACAGTAGCTGCCAGCACTCCAATGGAGCCAACAGTCGCAAGTGCTTGGATGTCGGGTGAGGAAGTTAAACCCGTGAGCCCGAAAAGAAACGCAGTAGTGAGACCTGCAAATAGCGTTGGTTTTGCGGCACGCTGAAAGAGAGACGTCTTGTCTTCGAACCGCGACGCGTAGCCGTGCCCGTGAAGAACAAACGCGGTTGAAAGAGGGACCAAGAGAAACACCGCCAGCATGGTTCCGGGCGTTAGGTAAATACCTAGCCATCCCATCGTCCCGAACGCGGACGAAACAGAAAAAACGATAGTAAGACCGGCTGCTGAGCACGTTCTCAGTGAACGTGTTCCAATAGCGACAAGCGCGAGCATGACTGCGACTAGTGCGGCGACGAATATTAGATCTCGTGCAAGCGCTTCGGAAATCGCGACGTTCATTACGGGATCGCCGGTTACGAAAATCGACCCGCCAATTGATTCCGCCGAAGGATCAAACGCGGTTCGGATTGAGATCATCTGTTGCGCAAATGAGGCGGCGTTCACGCCTTTCTTGGCGACTACAATGAAAGAAATCGTGCGGTTATCTTCAGCGATAAGACGATTTCGAAAGGGTTCGTAGTCTCCCGCGGCGTCACATCGATCTTGAGCGTTGGCGAAATCAACGTGTGCGAATCTGTCGATGGACACTTGATTGGGGTCGAATTGGACTAGTTTTGCTGTCTCAGAAGCGATCGAATGGACGCTATGAACGAGATCGCTACTCGTAAGCTCGTTCTCGAGGTTCGTTACTAGTTCCCATCCTTGATCGGAACAGGCGAGGTCCTGAGCAGCAAAGACGACTGCAACATCGCTCGGAAAATACTCCAGGTATTCGATGTATCGCCGAAAAGAATCGTCGCCCTTAGCAACAAGAGTGTCCACGAAGTCGTCGGAAAACTCGATCTTTCCGAAGCCCGCCGCCATAAAGAGCAGGATCAGGACATATCCTGCGTAGAGGTGATTCGCTTGTTTCAATTACCTTACAGGCGAGGCATACCTTTTTGCGGGTATTGCCGCGCCAGTTCTCCCACCTGAGCTCCAAGCGCCCTAAGATCCTTGCGAGTCGTTCGCGTTGGTCCGTCTACTATCGTGGAGATAACGGACGCGAGCACTGAAACACCCGAATCATCGAACTCTCGCAACGATAACCCAAGAGATCCAATACGCACACCATTTGCGTCAAGTGGATGTGACGTGTCGCCCGGTACTAAGTTTCGGTTCGCCAATATTCCAACCGATTCCAACGCTTCCTCAACGTCTTTGCCGCTGCGGGAGAGGCCGCTTAAGTCGATGAGTAGAGTTGTAGTCTGGGTGCCGCCTGACGTCAGCCTTACACCAAGCTGTTGGAGCTTACTCGCGAGCGTGCTTGCGATGTTCAATGCGCGCGACATGGTAGATCTAAACCAGCCAGTTTGGACAAGCGAGAGCGCCGTTGCTTTTGCGGCGATACTGGCGAAGTCAGGCGTTCCCTGAGTACCAGGAAACACTGATCGATCTAGCCTCTCCTCTATTGAGATGTCGTTCGAGAGGATGAGCCCACCTCGTGGTCCGAATAGCTGCTTGTAGAGGCTTGTGGTAGTGAAATTCGCTAGGCCGATCGGGCTCTGGTGTAGCCCTGCTGCTACCAGGCCGGCGATGTGGGAGATGTCAGCGAGCAATACTGCTTCGACTTCGGCAGCGACTTTCGCAAACGCATCGAAATCTATTGCTAGCGGATAGGAGCTTGCGCCGACAATGATCAGTTTTGGTTCCTCCCTCAACGCAGCTGATCGAATAGCATCGATTTCTAGCTTGCCATCCACTAGCCCATACTGAGAAACGTTGAAGTGTTTCCCGCCGAAGGCGGGGGCAGCTCCATGACTAAGGTGACCACCCTCGCGCAGGCTCATACTTAGCAATCGATCACCAGGTTTTAGGAATTCCGTAAGAACGGAATTGTTTGCGTTGGTTGCTGAATGCGGCTGTACATTCGCGTAACCACAGTTGAACGAGATTTTCGCCTGTTCCCGCGCCAGATGCTCGATCTCGTCTGCGACCAGGGCGGCTGGATGGTATCGAGCGCCTGGAAAACCCTCGTTCGTGATTCGACTAAACTCAACTGCCCCGCTAGCGTACACAGCCTCCGGTACGTGGCTCGCGCTGGCTAGTAGCGAGATTGTTGACTCGTCGCTTTCTGCTTGGCGGTTTCTGAGATCGGATAAGCGAGAGCGGACGTAACGTACGCTATCCACCGGTTTCTGGTCGCTGCTTCTTTTTCTTTCCAAGTAGTCCAGTTAGCAAGTCGAACAGCGTGGTGTGGTAGCAGAGATAGATTATCTCGTTTGGCCCGACTCCGGGAATGGTTATCCGTTCTTCGAAAGTATGCTGAATCTTGAGGGGATGCCCTAGTGGGACGGGTTCCGACAGTCCGAATAGCTGAGTGTGCATGTAGCCTATGATTTTCGCTGAGTTGGCGATGCGTCCGTTCAGGGTCGTGTTCGGATCAATCTGATCTGATCGGTCTATTTCTCCCCATTGCTCTAGCGTTCGAATGAAGTACTTGTTGTTTGTTCGCAAGACTACAGCGATATCCGCGAACAGCTCCCGCGCTGTTCTACCCATTATCGTCATCAAAGTTCCGAAGATCGTTCCCAGCTTAGCTCTTTGGAACGCCTTTCCGACCACCTCGTGGCAACCCGCGGTTACAGGGATTTCGACGTTATTGATCACTCCCACTGGAAGATGATTCGACGAGGCGTAGCCGGCTATTTGACCAGTTTGCTTGTCTACGACGACCAAGATGAGATCGCTTCTTAACAGCAGGTTTCGCTGTTCTGGCGTGTATCTGGTGCCGAGTTCGCTCCAGAACAATCGCTCGAGATGATCGAACAGAGTAGGGTACTCTTCGATCACATTCAGTCGATCGCTTTGCTCGCGGTGAAAGACGTACCAATCGAACGCGGATCGAAGTCGACGAACTCCCGACACGGCGATGTCGAAGAGAAAGTGTGGGTGAACTGGATTTCCGTACGAGCGGTTAGTCAGTTCATCGGGCCACGGAAAGTTTGGCTCCGGTCTGTCGATAGACAGATCCGTGCTTTTCGCTTGAGTCTCAGAATCCTGAGATCTTGCAAGGTGGGCCATGCGCTTCCCCCGAGATAGCAATTTGGCGCTGACTCATCCCGGGTCTAGCTTGAGAGTACTTCTAACTTCCTGAAGTGAGATCGATACTATTGATTTTCTGAGAAACGGCAAGCAGATTTATAAGCTTGTCAATTGGCCTAGGGCAGACCACGCGGCTTTTGCAAACGAATCGGTTCCTGTGAACCTAAGCGGTGGAGCCCATTTCGATTCGTTTTTGATACTTGACCAGTTTGTCTTCCAAGTTGGGACGGTTCCATCGGCAAACTCTGGGTCTTCAAATGAAACCAGGAAGCCGGTTTTGTGTCTCACTTCATGTTGGCCAATCGCTAGCCATTCTTTTGCGACGGATTGGCGCGACGCGAAGGGTTCGAGCCAGAGTGTTCGTGCGGAGTAGTTTGGCAACCACTTAACAGTTTCTCCAAGAACCACGCCGTCAAACCCAACTTCTTGAGATTGAATTCCCCACATTACGACTGTCCCGGCGAAGATCTCTTCGAGTTCAAAACAAATGTCGGCGACTTCGTCCATCCGAAGCTTACGAGTCGAGTCGGTGTATGGTCCCATCAGGTGGACGAAGTCAGGCGATATTCCAGATACACGGTAAGCCTGCACGCCTGAACTCGATGAAAAGAAGCCGTGTTTTAAGTCGATGTGCCAGCAGGATTTGTGCGCCATCCATGAAGCATCACCCAAAACTCCTTTTCATTCTGAGAACTAGATTTGTGACTCTAGCTTTTTGCAGATCGCAAGGTCTGAATAGCCGCGATACGCCTGTTCGAGTCTCTCCAATTGAAACCCAACCTTCTCTAGCGTGTCGCCGAATTGTTGTGTGGTGTGTGTCCAGTATCGGCCGCTGTCTTGCGCGACTCTCGTAAGTCGATTCTGGCGTACTACCTCTCTACTAGAAATGGCGTCCTTGACGTATTGCCCGATCTGGCCGGACGTTGCTGCTCGTTGGAAGAAGTGAAGTCCCCAGTCGATGGGGCGCATGCTTCGACCAAGATCGACTACATACAGTATTCCACCAGGCTTTAGCCACTTTTGAATCTTTCGCAAGACAATATCTTGTGGCGGCATTGCGTAAAGAGAGTGCACGCAAAGGGCAAGGTCAAGCGAACCCTCCTCCAACGCAACGGTCTGCACCGGTTCCTCAAGTACGGTCACGTTTGATAGATCCATTCCGCGGTATTTCTTCAACGCGATCTCGTTCATCGCTCTGTTCGAATCGACATGAAGGAAGTGAACCAAGGGATAGGAAGTTGCCAGATGTGCGAGGAAGTTTCCTGTTCCTGCTCCAAGGTCAGCGACTTGAGATCCTTCCTTAATACAGTCCGAGTTCGACAAGAACTCCATCAACTTGGTGAGGTTTTCGTTGTATGAAGGGTTGTAGGAACACATGCGATCGTATTGGGTCGCGTAAGCATCCCAGTCAATCTCAGCTGTGGTCATTGTGTAGGTGATCCCCCAGATCGATCGGACGTATTTTGACTATTAATTTTACAATAGCGAAGTGAGCTTTGCTCAAGATTCGCATCGACCTATATATCTTCAGAAGACGAAGCGTCAGGCCGCTGAACGTGCTGGAGGTGTGTTGCACTATGTATTCGGCGGAAGACTCCCAGATTAGGTTCCACAACACAGGTCCGCATCGTCCCCCTAGTAGGACTTCGGTGGGATGGGCGACTTTTGTGTTACTGCCTTCTTTTTGTGCGACGAAGCCCATGTCCTGAATCGTTGTTTTGAATCGCTCGGTATCTTCCGTGATTAGGTAAGGGCGTTGGCACGTCACGCAAGCCGAAGCCACGAAACGGAACATTCCGTTGATGACAAGATGCTCTGGTTTGGCTAGACAGAATATGGACGAAACACTGATCGCTTCGTCAGGTCTTGGCCTATCGGCTAGGCCGAAACCATCGTTGTCTGGGTATTCCACCGCAGCAACGGATACGATTTTGGAATCCAAACGCCCAACAATTAAGCGCGCATCGATTGAGCTCAGAGTGGCATCAATGTCACCAACGTTCGTTTTTGAAAGCTCGATGAGTTCACGAAAATCTTCTTCCGTTTTCGCGAAGTCATACTGCACATTCATGAATTTAGAGCGACGCTGATCGGGGTTACTAAACTGTCGAGCACCGTCGATATTGCTGAACTGGTTTAGGTATGACCCGACCAAGTCAAGGCTGGTTTTTTCTGTTTCGACGATCTCTGTACCGATACTTAGGACTTCTCGTCCCCCTATTGAAGAGCCCTGTATCCGGAGAATTTTGACCGTAAGAACTGTATCTCCAATCATGGGTAGAGAGAGGTTTAGTCTGAGGAGCATTCCACGGACTAAGAAGCTGCCTTCGATTTCTGTTTGCAACTCCAGCCCATCGCGAGACACGTTTCTAACTCGAAATGATAGGAATTCGTTGAAACGCCCCGGAGCCGGCGCAACGGCTACAGGTAGAAAATCTACCGGGCAATTCCACCGCTGGCTCGTCCGTCGATCGGGAGCCTGCTCATCGAAGCTTGTGGTTAGGAACCTCGTTACCAGCGACCCACCTTCTGTTGCGCCCACGGCAACGCTTCTAAAGACGGATTCCTCGCCCTCAGAAACCACGGTTGCTTCAACAATGTCGCCCAGATCGATTCGGTTGCTTTCTTGAGGTCTAAAAGTCACCCCGAGTGGGGTAACTCGACTTACGTCTACCAATGTGGCTGCGTCGCCCGAGTCCGTTCGTTTTACCCGAAGCGCGATCTTGTTGATTGGCGCCGCCTGCATTCCGGCGCTCCTGTCAGAAAATCTTGGGCGATGTTACGTGCTTCCACCCTAAAAACAACGCGGGCTTGATGCGCTAGGCTGCCTCGGGTCGCGTCCCGTCTCGATTTTCCGAGTGCAATGCGCCCCTCAGCGCTGCCTCGTTTGAGGCGGAGTCGCGCAAGACGTAGATTCTTTCGGTTTCAGGAAAATCTCTCACCGAAACGCCGATCTTCTTCAGATCGATTCGTTTTACGTCAATGTTCACGCCGTGTGTTGCCAGGCACTCGAAAGAGGACTCACTTACGATTATGTCGCCAGGCGCAAGCAGGTCCGCGAGTTTCGGATCCTTGGTGGTATCGTCTAGACGCGACAAGAAGTTCACCGGAGATCCGAGAGCCGTGATTTCCACAGACGAATCTAAACCTCCTAGATTGCCAACTATCGCTTCTCCGCTCGACACGAGTATGTACCGCTTGATTTGTATTGTGGCGACAGTTTCGTTCATGTCTCGGTTCCGTCGCGCGAGTTGGATAGCGGACAACAATGCGCGCACGATGTTCTCGCACAAACTGGGATGGTCGTAGTAGGCGAAGATGAGGTCACCGATCTTTCGCGGAATGCCTTCGAGTTTGTCGATTTCCTCTGAAACTGCCTTCACCTCTGGCATCACGCTCTCACGTACGAAATTCGTAAGGTTCTTGCTGCCTTGAGTGAACCCTCTGATGTCGGAAAACAGACACGCGACTAGCTTTTGCTCTGCGCGAAGAACGCTTAGAGACGCTTCCAACACACTGCTTTTTTGAGTCGCGACGTGTTCTCGTATCCGGCGCGCGATTACCGAAGGTATGAACGATTGGATTCTGTCCGAGAACTCTTGTTGTAGCTCCAGGTTTTGCTGTTGTTGCGCTGCGTTTTGTTTGTTCAACAGGAAGTTTGAAACTTCGAAAGCGTATGACGACCGCACTGCTGCGACGATCACTAGTACGATCGTGGTGGCGCTTAGAAGGGTGGCCAAGTCGATACCACCGCGCACTAGTACTGGCACGAACGTGGCCATACAGGCCGCGGCGAATACGACACTTTGCGCTGCATTTAGGCGGAGCAGGATTACCGACACCAATACAAACACGTAGGGGTAGAGCCATGGGGCGGCCGGGTAGAAGTAAGTAACGAAAGCTTGTGACACGCAGAGGAAAAACGTAGCAGCAATGGCTGGGGCCTTGTACCACTTGGCTCCTGAGATGTCGGTGAAATAGTAAGCTGCGGAAACTGCAAACAGCACAGCGCCGGTGAACCTATATGCTGCCCAGCCTTCCACAGGGCTCAGGCCGTTTGGTACGTCAAACAAGTAGAAATGAAACACGTACCCGAGCGCGATTAGAGGGAAGAACCCTCGCGCGGTCCGGACGAACACTCGTCTCTGAGCGTTTTCCCACTCGTCGATCCACGGCGATCCTTCTAGATCGACGTGTGGGGAAATCGTTCGGATGACCTTCTCAATCCAAATCATGTGGCTGGGGGTTTAGTCCTTCGCGCGTAAGAGTAACCTTACGTAACACACTAAGCGGGACTTTGGTCACAGATGTAACGAGGTCTCATCCAGCCTGAACCCGAATCTCAACCCGGGCTCCCGGTACCGCCAGCTCGGAGATTCCAATCGCCGTCCAGGCTGGATAAGGCTCCTTGATGAACTCGTCCTTCACCTTCATAAACGTGCCCATATGCTCCTGCAGGCCCACGTGATAGCTGGTGAATTCGAAGATGTCTTCATAAGCCAGTCCCGCTTCTTTCAGTACCGCGCCCACGCCTTCCCAGGCGTTGCGAAACTCTTCTTCCAGCGATTCCGGCACTCGCCCGCCTTCGCCGGTGCCAATCTGTCCAGATACGTACACCACGCCGCCATGGCGTTGTGCCGGTGCAAACTTGAAGTTCTCGTACGTTCGCTTCATCGCTTCAGGCAGAATCAACTCGGCCATGTCAGGTCTCCCGGATGTGGATTTGTTACGATCATAAATCTGGGGTTTAGCAGGGTAAACATTCGTGTCAGAGGCGTTCGGGTTCACACCCAGGCTCTCGGTCAGCGACGCAGAGCGGGCGGAGTTTCTGGCGTTTGCTGAAGCCACCGTCGTGCGAGCCGGCGCTGCAACGCTGCCTTTTTTCCGGGCGGGGGTCAGCGTCGACAACAAGCGCGAGGAGGGTTTCGACCCGGTTACACAGGCAGACCGGGCCGCTGAACAGGTTATTCGTGAGGCCCTCGCAGAGCGCTATCCCGGTCACGGTGTGCTTGGTGAGGAATACGGCTACCAGTCTGGCAACGGGCTCACCTGGGTAATCGACCCCGTGGATGGCACCCGGGCGTTCCTGTCAGGCATGTTGCATTGGGGCGTGCTGCTGGGGCTGTTCGACGGGGAAGATGCGGTTGTTGGCGCCATGTACCAGCCCTACGTCGGTGAGCTTTTCTCCGGTGACGGCACCTCGGCCTGGTGCACTCGCAATGGCGAGCGCCAACCGCTGCGCAGCTCGCAAAGGCAAACGCTTGCCGACGCCATCATCGCGTGTACGGGCACAGAATATTTCCGGGGTGACGACCTGACCCGGTTCAATCTACTGCAGGAAAACACGCGCATGTGCCGGCTGGGCACCGATTGTTATGCCTACGCCATGGTGGCGGCGGGCGCTGTAGATTTCGGCACCGACGCACGCCTTAATCCTTACGACATAGAGGCGCTCATTCCTATCATTCGTGGCGCGGGTGGCGTGGTAACCACGTACGACGGCGGCACGCCGGTCCTTGGCGGTACCGTGTTGGCGTCTGGAAATGAAACCCTGCACCGCGCGGCCCTCGCGCTCTTTGAATCAGGAGGTTGAGCCATGGTTTATCGGCGAACGTTAGTGCTGGCGCTTGCCTACGCGCTGGCGAGCAATGCGGTGGCGGAAGAAATCGGTAGCGTCGATACAGCGTTCAAGCTCATCGGGCCCGATCACAAGATCAAAATTGAAGCTTTCGACGATGAGAAAGTCAGCGGTGTCGCCTGTCACGTCAGCCGGGCGGTAACGGGCGGCCTCAAAGGGGCGGTGGGCCTGGCAGAAGATACGTCGGATGCGTCCATTGCCTGCCGACAGGTGGGGCCCATCAGCATTGCGGGCGAATTGAAGGCTGGCGAATCCGTGTTCAGCGAACGTCGCTCGGTGCTCTTCAAGCGCTTGCAGGTGGTGCGCTTCTGCGACGAAAAGCGCAACACGCTGGTGTATCTGGTGTACAGCGACAAGCTGGTCGATGGTTCGCCGAAGAACGCAATCTCCACCGTTCCAATTCGCCCATGGTCGGCGGGGGAAGCGGTAGCCCGCTGTAGTGACGATGAGGGTGGGTGGTTCGGCAGCGACTGACGCGTTCGGGCCTTGAAAACCAATCTGAATTTGCTGCCTAGGGTGTGTTACTAAACCAGTACACTATGGCACAATAACGCCGCTTCGAAATTCTGGAGTGCGTGTTATGAGATTGTGGTTTCGTCGTATTGCCCTCGGGCTGGCCGGTGTACTGGTGCTGGGCGTTGTCACGCTGCTGGTGTACCAGCGCTTCAGCGATGGTCCCACGGGGCCTCTGGCGGGCGGTCCGTTCCGGTCTGGCGACGTGATGGCAGCCCCCGTTCACAACTGGTCGCTCCTGGAGGGCGATTTCGAGTTCGAGCTGGTTGGCCAGCAGCGCTCGCGCACGGCCGGCGGCATCATGCTGGACGGCGAGCTCTACATCACCTGCGATCTGGGGTTCATCTGGGCCCGCTTGCCTGCTGGCACATCGCGCAACATTCTGCACACGATCTGGCTGTTCAAGACGTGGCATCACCGTGCTGTAGAAGACGGTCGCATCCGCATTCGCAAAGATGGCCGGGTTTACAGCGCCAATGTGCAGCGCGTGGAAGATCCCGCAATTGTGGAGCAGCTCAAAGGGGCGATAGAAACGGCAGCTGCCGAGTTTTTTGCGCCCAACCCGCTGGGGCCGCGGCCTGCTGAGCCGCCCAACGACATCTGGTTTTTCCGCGTATCGCCATGACGCGGCCGGCAGGCTAACCCGCGGCCAGAGGCCTTTCGGCTACCTCTGCGGCGTCGGGCTGCAGGTGTGGCGCCACGCTTGCGGCAGCGGCGGCCACGCCCGATTGTGGCAGCACCGCGCCCAGTTGCAGCAACGTGGCTTCGATGGTGCCCAGCGTACCCAGCAGCATGGGCGGATTCAGGTGGCCCATGTGGCCGATACGGAACGCGTTTTCAAACTCCCCGACATTGATGCCCAGCACCAGCCCACCTTGCTGCTCGGCCACCTCGCGAAGCCGTTCTGCATCCACGGCACCGGTGAGCACGGTGGTTACGGCGTTTGAACGATGCGCGGCGGAAATGATGTTGTGCTGAATTTCGTTGCCCTGCGACCAAGCGGTTACGGCAGCACGAACGGCCGTAGCCAGCACCTCATGGCGCCACCACACGTTTTCCAGGCCTTCTTCCTGCAGCATGTCCAGCGCCGCGCGCAGGGCAAAAATGTGCTGTATCGGCGGGGTGCCGCAGTAACGGAGGTAGTGTGCCTCCTCTCCTTTGCGCGGCTCCCAGTCCCAGTAGCCGGTGCGCAGATCTGCCGTGGCGTATGCGTCCATGGCTTTGGGGCTTGCCCATACGAAGCCGAGGCCGGGCGGCACCATCAAACCCTTCTGCGAACCGGCGACGGTTATGTCCACGCCCCACGCATCCATTTCGAACCGTTCGCAGCCCAGCGATGCAATGCAATCCACCATCAGCAGGGCCGGATGGCCGGCCGCGTCCATGGCCGCGCGTATGGCGGGGATGTCGTTGCGTACAGACGTGGCGGTGTCTACCTGCACCACCAGCACCGCCTTGATCTTGTGGGCGCTGTCTGCGCGCAAAGCAGCTTCCACTGCGTCGGGGTCGACGGGTTCGCGGTCGTTGCCGGGCACAGTGTGTACCTTCAATCCCATGGTGGCGCCCATCTGCCCCCAGGTGGTGGCGAAGACGCCAGACTCCAGCACCAGCACCGCGTCTCCGCGGCTGAGGGTGTTTGTCAGCGCCATTTCCCACGCGCCGTGACCATTGCTTACGGCAATGAAAATCTCGCCGGTAGTGCCCGCCACTGCCGGTAAGTCGTTCAGCACGCTGTTCGAGGTGTCTATCAGCTCACCTTCGTAAATGTTCGGCATGGGCTGATGCATCGCCGCCAGCACGCGGTCGGGCATTACCGACGGGCCGGGAATCGATACCATCTGACGACCATGGCGCAGCGAGCGTGACACTGTCGGTTACCTCTGTATGCGGGGGGCGCCACTCTACCTCAATGCTGCGCGGCTCGCGCCATCAGAAAGCGATCAGAACACCGAAAGTACGGTCAGCTTCCCGTGGGGACCGGGGGGTGCTTGTGCTTGCAGGACGATTCTTGTACACCGTTGCGGGTATCACGCTGGTTTGGGTGCCATATGTCCCGCTGTCTTTTTCTTGTGCTTCTCATGCTGCCGCTCGCAGGTCTGGCAGACCAGAGCGAGGCGCCCTGGTTACATCCTGACGTGCTGGAGGCTGCAGCGGGCATGCAGCTCACCGACGAGCAGCTGCCGCGCTTTCGAGATGCCATAACCAATCTCGTCCACAACCAGACAGCGGCTACCAACAAACTGCTGCGGCAGAACAACATTGCAGATCTCGACCGCAAACTGAAAACGGTTACCAACCGTCAGTTTCGCAAAATGGACCGCGAGGTGGGTGAGTTTCTGTCCGAGGCGCAACTCACCGGCTACCGCACGTACCGCCAGGCTCTGAAGACGCAGCTTACCCGCTACACGGTGACACGCGGTGGCAGCAGCAGCGCCTCGCTCAGCGACACGGAAAAAACGCTGGGACAAACCTCTGCACATCATCACTAGCAGCGCAGCCTGTTAAGCTTCGCGCGACACCGAACACTTCTCTACCTCATGCCTACACTCGCGCTTACCTCCCTTGTCGTTGAAGACTACGACGACGCCATTGCGTTTTACGTCGACAAGCTCGGCTTCGAACTGCGTGAAGACACGCCACTGCCAGAGCGGGAAAAACGCTGGGTGGTGGTGGCGCCGCCCGGCAGCACGGGCAGCGGTCTGCTGCTTGCGCGCGCCGACAGCGACGAGCAGAAAACCCGGGTAGGCAATCAAACCGGCGGGCGGGTGTTTCTGTTTCTACATACCGACAACTTCTGGCGCGACTACGACGAGTACCGGCGCCAGGGGGTGACGTTCGTGCGCGACCCCGAAGAGCAGCGTTACGGCACAGTGGCCGTGTTTGCTGATCTTTACGGCAACCTCTGGGACCTCATTCAGCCGGCCTGAAGCTGGCGGTTACTGCGCGCCTGCGCGCTCCTGCAACAGCGGGAGCAGGCGCGGCAGCAACGACGAACGTGGAATGCTGTCGGCGTCTACCGGATCGCTGCCCGCGTCGTTCTCGTCCCCATCGCTCACACTGTCACCGTCAGTGTCCGCAAGGGTCGGGTTGGTGCCCAGATCCTGTTCTTCCGCGTTGCTCAGCCCGTCGTTGTCGCCGTCCTGCAGGCCGTCGGCCGTGCCGTTGTCGTCTTCGTCGCGATCGAGGGGATCAAAACCAAACTGTTGCTCAAAGCCATCGCCCAGCTCGTCGCCGTCTGTGTCGAACTCGGTGGCGTTTAGCGACACGCGCGGGTACCAGCGGACAAGATCGAAGCCCAGAAACTGCTCCTGCTCCAGCACGTCCAGCGTGCCGTTGGCGTCCAGGTCCACGCTGATCGACTGTGTGGCCGATCTCGAAACCAGGCTGTTGGGCGTGGCGTTCACCTGGTTCCAGCTCCAGCCCCCGTTTTGCCGGCTCACCAGAAAACTGCCTACCGTTGAGTTGGTACCCAGCAGCTCCGGCACACCATCGCCGTTCATGTCGGTTGCCATGAGGCTGCGCGGGCGCGTGGGTCCGGTGGCAACCAGCACCTGCGCGTCCTCCAGTGCATCGAAACCCGACACGTTCTCGTGCCAGGCGATGGTGCCTACGTCCGCGCCTTCGCCGTGTGCCGTAACCAGGTCGAGATCGCCGTCCAGATCAATATCCACGGGCGTTGCCAGCTTGCCGCGCGAGCTTTCTATGATGGCGTTCCAGCCACTGGCCCCGGCGGTGGGATTGGCCAGACTGATGTACACACCGTAGGCGGTTTCCTGGCTGATCGGGTCTTCGCCCAGGCCCACCACAATGTCCGCAAAGTCGTCGCCGTTCACGTCCACCACGTCCAGCGAGTTCACGAAGTAGCCGGTGCTGTTGGTTACCGTGAACGGACCGGTGAAGGCGCCTGCTCCGGCGTTCAGATGCACCTCTATGCGCCATTCGATTTCTGCGCCGGCGGGGTTGTCCACGTCCACCACGGCAACCACGTCCAGACGGTCATCGAAGTTCACATCGGCCAGCACTGCGGTGATGTACGGCTGAACGTTGGTATCGATGGTGGTGAACGAAAACTGGCTTGCGCCAAATATGTTGCCGTACCAGCGCAGCTCGTCGCTGAATACCACCAGCATGTCTTCGTCGCCGTCCTGGTCGATATCGCCTGTTTGCACAATTTTGTTGCCGCCCGAGCGGGTGGCTGCCGTTCGCGCGTCGCGGCGCCAGTCGATTGCATACTCGCCGGGGCCGCTGCGGATGGGTGAGCCTTCTTCGTCACAGGTTGCGCTGGTGCACACCCATTCTGTGGCAAGCAGCGGGCCGGTCGCTGAACCCGGTGGCACCTCGAAGGTTTCCAGTTCGATCACGGCCACGCGATCGCCCAGCAGGCTGTCGTCGGCCAGGTTCAGCTCTCTGAAGAACGCCAGGTCGAACTCGCCGCCCCCGGGCCAGTCTGCCGCCGAGTCGTAAACGCGTCCTGTAAGCGTGGCTGCGCCCTCGCCGGTAAAGTCGCCGCTGCTGGTGCCTATGGCCACCTCGTTGCCCGACTGATCCAGCGGTGCCAGGGGGTCGATTTTCAGGCTGCCCGACAGCGTACCGGTGCCATCGCCTGCGTCGAAATCGGCTTCCACATTCATCAGCACCAGGCCCGGATCCGCAAACCATGCTGTCGTCACAGCACCGCCGGATCGGTAGGTTGCGGCAACGTCGTTATAGGAGTCGCGGTCGAACTTGCCCACGGCGATCTGCATACCGGAGAAATCGCTGGGCGTGGAGAAGATGGTGCGCGCAGGCCCAAACGCCACGCCAGCGAGTTCCGTGCCGTCGGCAAGGCCATCGCCGTCGGTGTCTGCGCTGCGGGCGTTGGTGCCGGCTACTTGCTCGCCCGCGTTGGTAACGCCGTCGCCGTCCAGATCGTCGGCGCCGTCCAGCACGCCGTCACCGTCGCTGTCTGTGGACAGTGCGTTCAAGCCGTTGGCTGCTTCGAACTCGTTGGTGAGACCGTCGCTGTCCACATCAGTGTCCCTGGGTGCGGTTGAGGGCTGCATGGTCACCAGAAACACCAACTCAACGTCCACCGCCACCCACCGGAGGTTGGGCAGCACCGAAGCGCGAGCGTTGCCGGTCTCATTGGCTACGGCCCACAGCCATTCACCATCGGGCAAAGACGCTGTGTTGTTGCGAATGGCCAGCCAGTAGGTGCCCGCGTCCAATGACAGCGACGGCATCTCGGCGTCGTAGCTGAAGATGCGCAGATCGCGGGAAAGGCCACGCATGCCGGAATCGGCGCGAACCACGTCAGAGGTGGGTACGTCGTACACCAGCGAGCCTGGGCGTCCGTCGTCGTCTGCGTAAATCTGGATCGTGAAGTCGTCCTGCGCAGGCAGCACATCGTCGGGCCAGTTCATGCCGTACCAGCGCAGCCCGGTCAGCACGCCCGCAGGTGCGGTGAAATCGTCTGCGGCCACCTGGGCCCGCGGTGAGCCAATCAGATCGTCGTCGCTGGGAAAGGCCAGCGTACCCGTTGGTCCGCCGTTGAAAAGCTCCGTGGCCTCGTCGCACACATCGCCCGCGCCATCATCGTCGGCGTCTTCCTGTCGGGGGTTGGGCACCAGCACACAATTGTCCACGTCGTCCGGCACGCCATCGAAGTCTTCGTCCGGGCCGATGTCACACTCGTCGCCCACACCATTGCCGTCGGTGTCGTTCTGATCGAGATTGGCAAGCTCGGGGCAGTTGTCGTAGCCGTCGCGAATGCCGTCCAGATCGAAGTCGGAGTCAGCCAGAGCGGCATCGACACGACTCAAAGCGTTGGCGCAGTCCAGCCTGGGTATCGTGATGCCATTGGTGTCGGTGATAGCGGTGGGAGAGCGGCGCAGAAGCACGCGCACTTCCTCGCTGCGCAGCGAGCCGTCTTTTTCCAGCATCAGTGCCGCGCAGCCCGCAGCCATGGGGCTCGCGAATGAGGTGCCGGCCACCGATACCAGGCCGCCGCCGTTGTTGGTGGTGGTGATCACGTTGCCAGGGGCCAGCACATCCAGGATGTCGCCGGAGTTGGAGGTTGGATCTACCTTGTCCTGATTGCCGCCCGAGTCGAACACGCTGCCGACGCTGATGGCGCTGGAATAGCATGCGGGCACTGCAATGCCGTTCTTGCGGCTGTCGTTGCCGGAGGAGACGAAAATCGACACCCCGCGCGCGGCCAGGGTTTCGAACACGCCGTTCAGCGAGCGGATTCTGTCGTCACAGATGCTGTTGAACGCACCGAGGGAAGGAAAGTTGATGCTGTAGTTGATGATCTTCACGTCAGACGCGTTGTCCACCAGCCAGTTGAAGCCCCGCACGGAATCCGAGGCAAAGCCGCCGCCGGTGTGCTCCACTTTTACCGGCAGCACATTGGCGCCCGACGCTATGCCGGCAATGGTGCCGTTGCCGGTCTGGTTTGCGGTGATGACGCCGGCCACCCAGGTGCCGTGGGGACGGGTGGGATCGTCTTCTGTGCCGTCGTCGCCCGGGGTGCAGCACGACGCGCCGCAGGTGCACACCGCGCGGGTGATCGAATCCTGCAGCAGAGGGTGATCACCATCGATGCCCGAGTCGACGATGGCAACCGTGACGCCGTTGCCCGTCTGGGGCAATGCAGTTCCTTCGAGGGGGAACCCCTGGTTCACCAGTGGCAGCGCCTGGCGCAACTGCACGGTAACGGGCTCATCGAGAATGATCTCCGCAATCTGCGGGTGACCGGCGGCCGACAGCAGCGCAGAAGGCTCGAACATGCCTGCGATCATGGGAACGTGCGACGTCTGGTGGGCCAGCTCGTAGGCGTCGCCGGGCATGGCGGCAAGAAACTCCGCCGCAATGCTGTCGATGGTGGCGGCGACGTCGTCACGCAGAAATTCAGGGCCGCCGAAGCGCCCGTCAAGGCCCGGCACGTTGAACAGCACCTGCGCGCGAACGCGGTCGTTGCTGCGGTATTCATCCAGCACGCGGCGATCCACAAACGACTGCACGCGCAGATCTTCCAGGGCCAGGCGCTCGGCAGTGTCCAGGTGGTCGAAGGTGTCCTCAGGTGTGTCGGTGATCTGCCCGTCGTGGCTGGCTTGCGCTGGCGGGTTGCCGGCCGGCGCAGAGCCGATGGCAGGGCGTATACCGGCTTCTCGGGCTGAGGGTGTGGTGTGGTAAGTGGTTGAAACGGGGGGTTGCTGGTAGTGCTCGTCCGGTGCCGGGCGCGTTAACCAGAACATTCCCAGCACCATAGCCGCGACCAGAACGGCCGCTATCCACGCCTTCCTTCCCACGCTGCCCCCTTCCATTTTTTTGGTTCTTTTTTGGAAGGGTACCTTACGTTCGGCCTGGTGGTCAGCAGAATAATTTCCGGTTGCGGATCAGTAGTTTGCCACCGAGCGACGGTTGGCAATCTCCACCAGTGTCGCGATCAGCAGGTTCTGCTCGGCACCTTTCACCCGGGCCTCCAGACGCTCCACGTTGTCGTTGGCGCGCACCGGCACGCGCACCTGCGACAAGAGGGGCCCCGTGTCGTACTCCTCGGCAACGAGATGAATGGTTGCCCCGGTTACCGTGTCGCCCGCCGCCAGCACGGCTTCGTGCACGGCGCGGCCGAAAAAGCCCTGGCCACCGAATTTGGGCAGCAGCGCCGGGTGGGTGTTGAGGATGCGTCCATTGAACGCAGCGAGCGTTTCCCGGCCCAGCTTTTTCATGTAACCCAGCAACAGCACGTAGTCCACCTGCTGGTTCTGCAGCGCGGCTTTCACAGCGGTGTCGTGGGCATGGGGCTCAGGGTGAGTTTTTGTGCTGATGTGGGCTGTAGCAATGCCCGCTTCCGCGGCGCGGCGCATGGCGCCACTGCGGCTGTTGTTGCTGACAACCACGGCAACGGTGGCGGCCAGCGTACCGTCTGCGCAGGCATCCATCACCGCCTGCAGCGTCGTGCCCTCGTGAGAGGCGAGCACGCCGATGCGCATCAGCCGGCAACCTTGTAGATGGCCGTGTGCAGCATGTCCGTGGTGAGCTCGTCGCCCCGCCACACGCTCACGTAGGCTTTGATGAACTCGTGGCCCTTGCGTTCCCAGCGCTCCAGTGTGGCGCTGCGCACCGTGAGCTCGTCGCCTACGCGCACGGCGGCCCGGTGACGGGTCTCGGTGCCCACATGCATCCACGTGGGCATGGTGTACTCGTTGGTGAGTGCCGTGTTTGCAATGCTCTGCAGGAAGTGTGGATGCGCCAGGCCGTTTTCGTATAGCGGCAACGTGTCGGCCACCTCGCCGGTGTATTTTGCGTTGATCTGGGGGGTTACGGTCACCTGCCAGGGCGCGTAGGGTTGGCCGGCAATCACGTTGTCCCAACCGATCACCACACGCTCGGGGTGTTTGTAGTCGGTGCCGAAGGTCGCCAGATCGTGCGGCTGGGGAAGCTCGTCAGGCATTTCACTCGTTACCTGTGCGAGCAGTTCGCCGTTGGCATTGTGACAGGTCACCGTGTGGTGAGCGCCTTCGCTCGCCAGCGCCAGCAGCAGCGTGTCGCCATGATAGGCTGGTTTGATCAGCCGCAGGTTGTCTACCGAGCACGCCAGCCAGCTTTCGCCCAGGGCAGCTGCGAGCGGATAGGTGAGGTGCCCGTACACGGCCACGCCGGGCACCAGCGCGCCTTTGAAGCCGTACTTCTGAGCGATCTCGTCGCTGTGAATACGGTTTTCACTGGCCTCGCTGAAGTTGCGCGCCACCACCTCGTACGTCATGCGTCAGCCCTCCGCGTCGTCAGTTTCCAGCGTGGCGCGGCGCAGCCGGCGCATGCCGTGCAGCCAGCGGTCCACGTCGTCGCCTTTGCGCCGCACGTATTCTCCCACTTCCGGGTGCGGCAGCACGTAAAAGCGCTCTTCGCGCAGCGTTTCCACCACGGTTTCGGCCAGTTGCTCCGGTTCGATGATGCCGTCGGTCTGTCCGTCACCGAGGCTGCGTGGCGCCATGGCGGTGTTCACGCCCTGGGGACACAGCACTGATACCTTGATGCCGTCGTCGCCGTGCGTGATGGCCGTGTGCTCGGCAAACTTCACGGCGGCGGCTTTGGTGACGGTATAGGGTCCGGAGCCGAGGGCGGCAAGCAGGCCGGCAGCCGATGCCGTGTTCAGCAGATACCCTTCGCCGCGCGCAATCATGGAAGGCAGCACGGCCCGCGCGGCGTACACGTGCGCCATCACGTGCAGGTCCCACTGCTTCTGCCACACCTCGTTGGACGCATCGGTCAACACCCCTTCGCCGCCACCGCCGGCATTGGAGCAGAACAGGTCTACCTGCCCGTAGGTGTCCAGCGCGTAGCTCGTGAGCGCCATCACCTGCGCTTCGTCGGTGACATCGCAGGCCATGCCGTCGCAGCCCAGCTCGCTGGCAGCGGCTTTCACAGTGGCTTCGTCGAGGTCAGCCAGCACCACCGCTTTAGCGCCCTCGCGCAGAAACGCCTGCGCCATGGCGCGGCCGATACCGCCGCTGCCGCCGGTAATCACGGCAACTTTGTCGTTCAGTTCCAAGTTTTCTTCCCCATCTGAAGGCTACCGCACACCTACTGGTACGCCTGGGCCGGTAGCCAGGTCACAATCGCGTCCCAGTTGAAGATAATCAGCATGCCGATCAGCTGCAATACGATGAACGGCGCCACGCCCCGGTAGATGGTGGTGACCTCTATGCCCGCCGGTGCTACCCCCTTCAGATAGAAGATGGCAAAGCCCACCGGCGGCGTGAGAAAGCTCGTCTGCAGGCACACGGCGAAGAGCACCGTAAACCACACCGGATCGAAGCCGAGGCTCACCACCACGGGAGAAACCAGCGGCAGCACAATGAGGGTGAGCTCGATCCAGTCCAGGAAGAAGCCCAGCAGAAAGGTAGCCAGCAGAATGCAGATGATGATGCCGTTGGGCTCGAACGGCAGGTTCAGCAGCACACGCTCGATCATCTCATCGCCGCCCAGGCCGCGTAGTACCAGCGCAAAGGCGGTGGCACCCAGCAGCACACCGAAAATGAAGGCGGTGGTGCGGGTGGTCTCCTGCAGCACCTCGCTCAGCACGCCGCGGCTGAGCTGACGCTTACCCCAGGCCAGCAGCAGTGCACCGAACGCGCCCACACCGGCGGCTTCAGTGGGTGTGGCCAGGCCCAGGAAAATGCTGCCCAGCACCGCCAGAATGAGAAAGGCCGGTGGAATGATCGCCAGCAGCAGCGCTCTGGCGGCGTCGAGGTCAAAAGGCTCGGGCTCAGCGGCGGGGGCTGCGTGGGGCCGGAAAAGCCCGGTGGCCACTATGTAGGCGATGTACAGGCCGCCCAGCAGCATGCCGGGAAACACCGCGCCCAGAAAAAGATCGCCCACGCTCATGGCCATGCGGTCGGCCATCAGCACCAGCATGATGCTGGGTGGAATGAGAATGCCGAGGGTGCCCACAGCGGTCACCGTGCCTGTGGCCAGGGCCTTGTCGTAACCCTGATTCAGCATCACGGGCAGTCCCAGCAGCGCCAGCAGCACCACCGACGCGCCGATGATGCCGGTGGTGGCCGCCAGCAGCAGGCCTATGAGCGTGACGGTGATGGCCAGGCCTCCGCGTATGCCGCCAAAAAGGCGTGCAAAGCTCGTCATCAGCTCTTTGGCCAGTCCTGACCGGTCCAGCAGCAGTCCCATGAAGATGAACATGGGCAACGCCACCATCACCCAGTTTTCCATCACATTCCAGATGCGGTCCACGGTGAGTGACGTGTAGGCCCAGTCCATGCCGATGGGCAGCTGAAAATCCACTTCCAGCACCACGGCGAAGGCGCTGAACAGCACCGCCAGCCCGCCGAGAATCCACGCCACGGGAAAACCGGTGAACACCAGCGCGATGAAGCTCACAAACATCAGCGTGGCGAGAATCTCGTTAGGGGCCATGGGCGCCGTCATCCATGAGAAACAGGTGATGCCACACGCGCACCAGGCGCGAGATGACAGCCAGCAGCAGGAGCGCAAAGCCCAGGGGCAGCACTGCCTTTATCAACCAGCGCAAGGGCAGCCCGCCCGGAGACGGAGAGATTTCGTTCAACGCCACCGACGCCGCCACGAAGGGCACGGCGTAGATCAGCACCAGCGCGATGAAAGGCAGCAGAAACAGCAGAATGCCGTACAGCTCTATCCACGACCGCAGGCGCGGTGAGAAACGATCGTGCAGCACGTCCACACGAATGTGCGCGTCCGCTTTGTAGGCGTACGACAGGCCGAGCAGAAAGCCCACGGAGTAGATGTGCCACTGCAGTTCTTCCAGCTCGATGCGGCCTTCGCTGAATACGTATCGCAGCACCACGTTCACCACAATCACTGCGAGCAGCACCAGCCACAGGTAACTGATGGTGCGACCCACGGCATCTATGAAGCGATCGATCGCTCGGGACACCGGTGTCTGCGGCAACGGGTCTGGTGTGTGCGCCAGCTCCGGGTCGTGCTGCGTCATCAGAAGTCCCGTGGCAGGTAAGCGCGCTTTTTCCAGTGCGCGTAGTCCGCGCGGAAAGCGCGTTGCGAGGCCAGAATTTCGGCGAAGTCGGCGTCGCGCGCGGCCTCTTCCTCCAGTACCTCGTTGCTGATGCGCTCGAGCTCGCGCAGCAGCGGGGTGGGCAACGATTCGGCGCTGACGCCAATGTCGGGAAACCCCGCGATGACACGGCCCTGACTGGCTTCGGAGTTGGAAAGGTTACGAATCACGCCGGCGGTGCAGCCCATCTCCAGCATGGCCTGATCGGCGGGCGTGAGCTCGTGCCATGCATCCAGGTTCACCATGAGGTGCGAGGCCGTGAAGGTCTGATGCCAGCCCGGGTAGTAGTTGAACTTGGCCACGCGATTGAAGCCGAGCTGCTGATCCACGACGGGTAGGGCAAATTCCGTGGCGTCGATGGCGCCTTTTTCCAGCGCCTGAAAAATCTCCCCGCCGGGCAGCATGGTCACGCTGGCGCCGAGACGTTCGATCACCTTGCCGCCCAGACCGGCGAAGCGGATTTTCAGGCCCTGCACATCTTGCAGGCTGACGATCTGTTCGCGAAACCACCCGGCGGTCTCCGGGCCCGTCATGCCGCAGTACAGCGGCATCATGTTGTGCTTTTCGTACAGTGTCTCTGCCAGACCGCGGCCGCCGGCTTCAAACCACCAGGCACTGTATTCCCAGGGTTCCATGCCGAAAGGCACGGCGCCCAGCAGCGGCGACGCGGGGATTTTGCCCTGGTCGTAGCCCACCCACACGTAGCCTGCTTCCACCTTGCGGTCGCGCACGGCGTCGGTGACGGAGAAGGCCGGCACGATCTCGCCGGGTTCGAACAGGTTGAGGTTGATGGCGCCGCCGGAACTGCGGCGAATGATGTCAAAGACATAAATGGGATTGTCGCCCAGCACCGGCAGGGTGGACTGAAACACGCCCGGCACCCGCCAGTTGATGCGCGTTGCAACGGTGCCGTCGGCGCTCGCCGTCTGCGTGGTGGCAGCACCACCCGGGGGACGAACTGCCAGGCTGCCGATGATGCCCACCAGAAATGCGGTGATGACAGCGACCAGCGCTGCGCGTTGACTCATGAAACCCCCACCCGGAAAACCCCGCGCAGTGTGGGAAGCCTTGGCGTCTGATGCAAGACAGTTTGTTTTCCCATCAGGAATGTATTGGCTGAATGCATTGACATTGTTTTCAGAATGAGCGGAAGTAAACTGCGTCGATTCTGCGCCCTGCCTTTAACTGCGCAGACATAACAACACACCGCTCAGGGGGACTGCATGCAAATTGGCGTGCCAAAGGAAACTTGGCCCGGCGAGCTGCGCACGGCACTTGTGCCGGCGAATGCCAAGAAGCTCATTGCCGCGGGCTTTTCCGTTGTGATTGAAAGCGGCACCGGTGACAACGCCGGCTTCGCCGATCAGGAATACGTGGACGTAGGCGCCACGGTTGGGGACCACGCCGCGGTGCTGGGTGCCGACATTGTCTTGCGCGTGCGCAAGCCCGAGCCCGGCGAGGTGGGTCAGCACAAGGCCGGCGCCATCAGCATCAGCTTCCTCGACCCTTTCAACGAGAAGGCGCTGGTGGAGAGCATGGCTGGTCAGAACGTAACCGCCATTTCCATGGAAATGATTCCGCGCAGCACGCGCGCCCAGAAAATGGACGCGCTGTCCTCGCAGGCAAACCTGGCGGGTTACGTCACCGTTATCCAGGCAGCGTTTCACTGCCCCAAGATCATGCCCATGATGATGACGCCGGCGGGCACCATTGCCCCGGCCCGTGTGTTTGTCATCGGTGCCGGCGTTGCGGGGCTGCAGGCCATTGCCACGGCCAAACGCCTCGGGGCCCGCGTGGAAGCGTTCGACACACGGCCGGTGGTGGCTGAGCAGGTGCAGTCGCTGGGTGCAAAATTTGTGGAGATCGACCTCGGCGAAGTGGGGCAGACCGATCAGGGCTACGCCAAGGAGCTCACGCCCGAGCAGCTCGAACTGCAGCGCGAGGGCCAGAAGAAAGTGATTGCGCAGTCTGACGTGGTGATCACCACCGCGCAGCTCTTCGGCCGCAAAGCGCCGGTGATTGTGGGTGCCGACATGGTCGCTGGGATGAAACCCGGCAGCGTCATTGTCGACATGGCGGTGGAAACCGGCGGTAACGTCGAAGGTTCGGTGCTGGATCAGGTCACCGACATCAATGGCGTGAAGGTGATCGGCCAGGGCAACCTGCCCAGCGAAGTGGCCCGAAACGCCAGCGAAATGTACTCCAACAATCTTTACAACCTGCTGGATGAGTTCTGGGACTCGGAAGAGAAAACTCTCAAGCTCGATCCTGAGGACGACATCGTGCAGGCCTGTGTCATCACCCGCGACGGCGCGGTGGTGAACGAAACCATCAAAAACGTCTACAGCGGAGGCTAGGCAATGGAAGCGGTTCTACTTGGTCTCGTTCTGATGCTGTCCATCTTCCTGGGCTTCGAGCTCATCTCGAAGGTGCCGGCCACACTGCACACGCCGCTCATGTCCGGCGCCAACGCCATCTCCGGCATCACCATCGTGGGGGCGCTGATTGCCGCCGGCGCGATGGAGCCCACGCTGGCAAAAATCCTGGGTTCGCTGGCGGTGATGTTTGCTGCCATCAACGTGGTGGGCGGCTACATGGTCACCAACCGCATGCTCAGCATGTTCAAGAAGAAAGACGACACGGCTGAGGGCAAGTGATGGGCATTGAACTGATCAACGTGTGGTACATCGTTGCCGCAGCGCTCTTCATCTTCGGTCTGAAGCAGCTTGGCAGTCCGGCAACGGCCGTGCGGGGCAACCTGCTGTCTGCCATCGGCATGTTCATTGCCATCGCGGTTACGCTGTTCAACGCCGAAATCGTGTCGTTTGGATGGATTCTGGGCGCCGCCGTGATCGGCGGCATCATCGGGGCCGTTACCGCACAGAAAGTGGCCATGACCAGCATGCCCGAGATGGTGGCACTGTTTAACGGCTCGGGCGGTATCGCCAGCCTGCTGGTGGGCTGGGCCGCCGTGGGCACCACCAACTCTGCGTTCATCGACATCACCATCGTGCTGTCCATTCTCATTGGGGGCATTACCTTCACGGGCAGCATCCTCGCCTGGGGCAAACTGTCGGAAGTAATGACCTCGCGGGCCATCGTGTTCGGCGCCCAGCGGGCGGTGAACGCCATCATTGTTCTGGCAATTGTGGTGTTTGCGGTTCTGTTCGTGATGGACCCGGCGCCTGATTCACCGTACCTGTACGCGGTGATCGGCCTGGCGTTTCTCTTCGGTGTGATGGCCGTGCTGCCCATCGGTGGCGCCGACATGCCGGTGGTGATCTCGCTGTTGAACAGCTACTCGGGTCTCGCCGCCTGTGCGGCCGGCTTTGCCATCAACAACAACATTCTCATCGTGGCGGGGTCCATGGTGGGCGCCGCAGGCATCATTCTCACCAACATCATGTGTAAAGCCATGAACCGCTCGCTGGCCAACGTGCTGTTCTCCGGCTTCGGGGCCGTGAAACAGGCGTCCAAGGTGGAAGGTGAGGTGAAGCCCATCAATACCGAGGATGCGTTTCTCATCCTGGAAGCGGCGCAGTCGGTTACCTTCGTGCCCGGTTACGGCATGGCCGTGGCTCAGGCGCAGCACGTGGTGCGCGAGCTGGGTGAGCTGCTGGAAGGCAACGGCGCTGAAGTGACGTACGCCATTCACCCGGTGGCCGGCCGCATGCCCGGGCACATGAACGTGCTGCTGGCGGAAGCCAACGTGCCGTACGATCAGCTCATCGAGATGGACGACATCAACCCGCGCATCGACAACATCGACGTGGCGGTGGTGATCGGTGCCAACGACGTGGTGAATCCGGCAGCGCGTAACGATGAGAACAGCCCCATCTACGGCATGCCCATCATCAACGTGGATCACGCCCGCACGGTGTTCGTGCTGAAGCGGTCCATGGCGTCCGGTTTCAGCGGCGTAGACAACCCGCTGTTCTTCGGTGAAAACACGCGCATGCTGTTCGGCGACGCGAAGGAGTCCATTTCCTCCGTGATCGGCGAGTTCAAGGGCTAGCCTCGTCGCCACCCGGCTGCGCGGCTTTCGACGCAGGGCGCTCTTTGCGCTCTGCGCCGGCCTCGCGCTCGCAGCCGCCTTTGCGCCGTCTCTGCCGAAGGCAGAAGATGCCGCGCCGCCGCATCACGGCGACCGGGTTTTTCTGAACACGTACGCCGGCGAAACGCACGGCGGTTTTTTCGGCATCATCCGGGCGCGACTTTCCAAAGAGTGGATGGCTTACGACCGCTCGCGTGACGTGGTGCCCACCACCAGTCCCGACATCGTGGCTGCCGATGAGGTGAGCGAGAACGCCTCGGTGACGTGGATCGGCCACGCCACGGTGCTGATACAGCATCGGGGCATCAACCTCCTCACCGATCCCATGTTCAGCAACGTGGCCTCGCCCGTTTCTTTTGCGGGTCCGCGGCGTATCACCCAGCCCGCAGCGCTGCCCGAAGATCTGCCGCCCGTGCACGCGGTGGTGATCAGTCACGATCATTACGACCATCTCGACACCGCCTCGATCAGGCGGCTTGGAGATGCCCCCATGTACTTCGTGCCGCTCGGCATCAAGCGCTGGCTGGTCGAGAAAGGCGTCGATGCGGCCCGCGTTGTGGAAATGGACTGGTGGGAGCAGGACACAATCACGGTGAACGGTGTGGACGTGACGCTGACTGCCACACCTGCACAGCACTTTTCCGGCCGAAGCCTCTTCAATCGAAACCAGACGCTGTGGGCGTCCTGGAGCCTCGAGTGGCCCGACTTCCACGTCTGGTTTGGCGGGGATACGGGCTACAACGACGTGCAGTTCAAAGAAATCGGCGAGCGCCTCGGCCCGTTCGACCTGGGCATCATTCCCATAGGTGCCTACAAGCCTCGCTGGTTCATGCAGACGGTGCACGTGGATCCGGCGGAAGCCGTGCAGATTCATCGTGATATCGGCGCAAAACAGTCGATGGGCATGCATTGGGGCGCCTTCGTGCTCTCGGGCGAAGGTGTGCTGACGCCGCCGGTGGAGCTGGCTGAGGCCCGTGCGGCCCTGGCCATGCCGAAGGCAGAGTTCGACGTGTTCGCCGTGGGAGAGACGCGCCGTTTCGGGCAGTAAGGCACGAGCACTTTGGCGGCGCTCCGTTTATGCTGACGCTCCCAGCGCAGCTCAACGATCCGGTCGGAGGTTTCCATGCTACGTGTCGCCCTGATTTTTCTTGGTCTGACCGTTGTGCCCCTGCAGGAGGCAGGCGCGTCCGAATGGGGGTTGCCCGAGGCTGAGCCCGAAGCGCTGGGGCTGTCGGGCGAGCGGTTGACCCGCCTGTCCCGGCACATGCAAGGGTATGTGGACGAAGGTGAGTTGTCGGGGGTTGTGCTTGCCGTCGCGCGGCGCGGCAAGGTGGCCTACACGGACACGCTCGGGTGGGCGGACATCGAAGAACGTGCGCCCATGGCGGTGGACACCATTTTCCGCATCCACTCCATGACCAAACCCGTCACGTCGGTAGCCGCCATGATGCTGGTGGAAGAGGGGCTGCTAAAAACCACCGACCCCATCGAGAAGTATCTGCCCGAGTTTGCGAACCCGCAGGTGTTCGCAGGCGGCACGGCCGAGGCGCCTGAGCTGGAGCCGGCCAGACAGTCGATCACCATCAATCATCTGTTGTCCCATACGCCGGGTATGGGCGGCATGGGTTACGAAAACCACCCGACGTACACGATGTTTCAGCAGGTGGCACCGTTTGCCGACAACCCGGACCTGGCCACGTGGACCTCCCGCATTGCGAAGGTGCCGCTGGTGCGTCAGCCTGGCGAAGAGTTCATCTACGGCTCGGCTACGACGCTGCTGGGGCGGGTGATCGAGGTGGCTTCCGGGCAGCCGCTGGATGAATTTTTCGAGCAGCGTATCTTCCAGCCCCTGGGCATGACCGATACACATTTTGTGCTGCCCGAAGGCAAGCAGGGGCGCTTCGCGGTTGCGTACGAGAAACCCGCTGACGGATCTTCTCTGGTGGCGGTGACGCGGGAAGATCATGCCATGCGCTGGAAACCCGTGAATCGTCTGCGGTCCGGGGGTGGCGGGCTTGCGTCCACCACAGCCGACTACCTCAGGTTCTCACAGATGCTGCTGAACGGCGGCGAGCTGGACGGTACCCGCCTTCTGGGGCCCAAGACGGTGGCGCTGATGAGCACGCCCGTGGTGGACAGTGCGGATTCGAAATTCCTGCAGGCGGCTGCGCCGGGGTACGGCTTTGGTCTTGGCTTTGCGGTGCTGGACGATCTCGCCGCATCGGGCAAACCCGGATCGCCTGGGGAGTATTTCTGGGGTGGCGCTGCTGACACCTACTTCTTCATCGACCCGGAGGAAGAGCTGGTTG
>CAZYYJ010000006.1:0-48085 GCA_964651595.1 uncultured Pseudomonadales bacterium
ACGTGACCGCGCACCCCGACCACGGAAGCCGCGCGCATCAGCTCGAGCTCGTAGGAGGACTTGACGGCACGGTGAAAGTGCAGGTAATCCAGCAGCGTCTGCGCCGCCGGCGGGGCAATCAGTTCGTTTGCCCCGGGCGTTTCTTCGGGGCCGATGTACGCCTGCGCGCCGCCAGCCAGCGCGCGGCAACGATCTGCGCAGGCTTCGTCGCTGGACGCCACGTCCAGGGTCATCCAGGGAGCCAGGTAGTCGGGTACCTGGGGAACGGCATGCCAGTAGTCTTCGGGCTTTGCGGTGAACAGCGTGACCTCGTCGCGGCGCACCAGCAGCATCGCGCCCGGGCGCGCGAACGCCGGATCAACCCATTGACTGAAATAGGCGCTGGGCCGAAAGGCCGGGCCCTGATCATCGTGAAAGTACATGGGCGCATCGCCCGCGCTCACCCAGATACCGTCCAGGCCAAAGCGCTCCAGAGCGGCCCGCCAGCGGGCGAGAAGCGCTGTCATGTGATCGTCTAGAAGCTGCGTGTCTGTCGCTGTCACGGCCCGTACCTGGAAAAACGGCGATGGTAAAGCCTCGTTCACGAGAATGCACTGGCGGAACGAGCTGGCCGCCGGGCCAAGCCTTCCCGCTGGCGTGGCACCGTGATAGGGTTCTGGCGCTTTCGCAGGAACAACCAATGCAGGGGGAAATTCATGGGCGCATTCGCCTACGTCGCACCGCAATCCGTAGACGACGTGCTGGCCGTGCTGGCTGAGCACGCCGGCAGCGACACCCGCGCGCAGGTGCTCGCGGGGGGCACGGACCTCATGGTGCAGCTGCGCTCCGTCGACACGGCAGCGCGCACGATCGTCGACGTGAAAAAGCTCGCTGAGACCAACCGCCTCGATCTCGGCTCTGATGAGATTTACATCGGCTCTGCCATCGCAAGCGCGGCACTGAACGAAAACGACGAGCTCAAGGCGCAGCTGCCGGGGCTCATCGAGGCTGCGGACCTCATCGGCTCCACGCAGATCCAGGGCCGCGCCACCATCGGCGGCAACCTCTGCAACGCATCACCCGCCGGGGACAGCATTCCCGCCATGATCGCCGTTGGCGCCGTCTGCGACATAGCCAACGCGTCCGGCGGCCGCCAGGTGCCCGTGGAAGAGTTTGTCACGGGCGTTGGTCGCAATGCGCTGGAGCCCGGCGAGTTTCTGCTGGGCCTGAAGATACCGACGCCTTCGGCCAACACGCGTGATGCCTACCTGCGATTCATCCCGCGCACTGAGATGGATATCGCCGTCGCCGGTTGCGGCGTGAGTGTAACCATCGAAAGCGACGGTACGTGCTCGGCCGCCCGTGTTGGTATCGGCGCCGTTGCGCCCACTGCGCTGCTCGTGCCAGCGGCCGCAGAAGCCCTTGTCGGCTCCTCGCTGGATGACGCCGCGCTGCAGGCTGCAGGGGAGGCGTGCACCGCCGCATCTTCGCCGATATCAGACAAACGCGGCACGGTGGAGTATCGGCGGAAGGTCATCGCAGTGCTGTGCCGCCGCGCTGCCGCCATTGCCAGAACACGCGCCACAGGGGGTTGAGATGCGCTTACAGGTTGAAACCAGAATCAACGGGCAGACGGAAGAGTTTCTTTGCGATGCCAACCAGTCCCTGCTGGACGTTCTGCGCGACGAGCTCGGGCTGACCGGCACCAAGGAAGGCTGCGGCACCGGAGACTGCGGTGCCTGCTCGGTGCTGTTGAACGGCCGTCTCGTCTGCAGCTGTCTCGTGCTGGGGGCGGAAGCCCAGGGCCAGGAGATCGAAACCATCGAAGGTATCGCCGGGGACGAGCTGCATCCATTGCAGCAGAAGTTCCTGGAGCACGCTGCGCTGCAGTGCGGCGTGTGCACACCCGGCTTCATCGTCGCCGCCAAGGCGCTGCTGGAGAAGCACCCGGATCCGGACGAGACGACGATCCGCTACTGGCTTGCGGGTAACCTCTGTCGCTGCACGGGCTACGACAAGATCATCCGCGCTGTGCAGGACGCAGCGAAGGAACTCGCTCACCCCGCCTGAGCAGGGCCGCGAAGCGCCAATGGGCAACATCCTGAACCTGGGCTCGCTGTGCATAGACTACGTGTACAGCGTGCCTGCCATCTCCGGCAGCGGCGAAACCATTGCCAGCACCGACCGTGCGGTGTTCCCCGGCGGCAAGGGCCTGAACCAGTCCATTGCCGCCGCGCGCGCCGGCGCCACGGTGTTTCATCACGGGGCGACGGGGCCTGACGGTGAACTGCTGCTGGCGGCTTTGCGCGATGCAGGTGTGGACACGGGTGGCGTGGCGGTGATGGACACCCCCTCGGGCCATGCGTACATCCAGGTCACCCCGGCGGGCGAAAACGCCATTGTGATTCATGGCGGTGCCAACCGCTGCATCGACGCGGCCATGCGCAGCCAGGCTTTCTCCCGCGTGGGCGGCGGCGACTGGGTGCTGCTGCAGAACGAGATCAACGATGTCGATGCCGCCATGCGCGAAGCCGCGGCCAGCGGCGCGAACGTGGCGCTTAACCTGGCGCCGCCCGATGCGCGCATCGATGCCTATCCCTACGAACTGCTCGCTCTGCTCATATTGAACACCGCGGAGGCGCGGGCGCTCGCGGGAGAGGACGAGCCCAGGGACGCCCTGCGCGCGCTCGCCGCACGTTATCCGAACGTGACCACAGTCATCACGTCCGGCGGCGATGGCCTCATCTGGTATGACCGACGCGAGACGGCGGACCCTTTTCTGAGCCTCGGCGCGCATGTCATCGAGCCGGTGGACGAGACCGCCGCAGGGGACTCGTTCGTAGGGTATCTGCTTGCGGGGCTGGCCGACGGCAAGGCCCTGACGGATGCATTGCAGCTCGCCAGTGCCGCCGGTGCGCTCGCGTGCACGGTCGCCGGGGCCGCACCTTCCGTACCGGCGCCTGACACGGTAATGGCACTGTCCGGCTCTGCCGACCTGCCGGTCACGCCCTGGCGCTAGCGCGGGTTCCGGTCAGGGAAATTCCAGTCCCGTGATTCGCGCGAGGTCGTCGATGGCCTGTGCCTCTTCCACTACCTTGATCGTCTGCATGCCCATGGCCCGGGCTGGTTTGAGGTTGATGCCCAGATCGTCCAGGAAGACCGCCCCCTCAGGGCTGACGTCGAGGCGTTCGCACGCGATGCGGTAGATCGCCGGATCGGGCTTGCGCACGCCCTCGACGCTGGATTCGACGACCGTATCGAAAAGTGTCATGACTTCGGCAACCGCGGCCGCGCGGGTATCGTCGGTGCTCATGCTGGGGCCTTTGCCGGCTTTGACATTATTGGTGATGCACGCGACGCGGAAATGCTGCTTGCAGACCCGCAGCACCTGCACCATGCGGGGGCGCACGTCGCCGCTGAGGCGCGCGATGACATCCCGGCCCCGGATTTCCACCCCCTGTGCCCGCGACTCTTCCGCGAAAAGCTCGTCAAACTCGTCCAGGCTGATGGTGTTGGACTCGAAGCGTGCCCAGGCATTACTTTCCGGGTTGGTGGCGTTGATGCCGCGAATGAAGTCTTTCGGGGCACCCACGCGGGCTTCGAGATCGTTGAAGGCGATGAACGGGCTGGTGGTGAACACACCACCGAAGTCCCAGAGAATGGCTGAGATGGTCATTTACGCGATGATTGGTTACTCGAGTCGTGATAGCGTGAAAGCGTTCGTGGGCAGGCCCACGAGGCAGCAGTATCGCACGATTCCGTGCCGGCAGGAGAGGTGAGTTAATGTTAATGAAGCGGGCTGAAGATGGCGCCTAAGCGGACAACCAGAGAGCGCTCCTGGCGCTTTCTATGTGTCTGGTGGGCGGTTATGGGGCTGCTGATCGTAACGTCCGATCATTGGGCTTACAGCGTGGTGTTTCTGCTGCTGGCCGTATGTGTTCACTTTGCCGCGACAGAGCCTGCGCCTTCTTCGGCGGAAAACCGGTAGCCGAAGCCGCGCACCGTCTGCAGCAGATGCTCGAGCCCGTGGCGGCGGAGAATCTTGCGCAGCCGCAGGATGTGCACGTCCACGGTGCGCTCCTCCACATACACGCTGCGCCCCCAGACCCGATCCAGCAACTGGCCGCGATCAAAAGCCCGATCCGGGTGGCTCATGAGAAACTCGAGCAGGCGGTATTCGGTGGGGCCCATGTGCTCCTCGGTACCCCGGATCGTGATGCGGTGACTGTCCAGCTCGAAACGGATTCCGGCCACTTCCAGAATGTTGTCCTCCGGCGCACCGCTGCGGCGCAACAGCGCTTTCACGCGCGCGATCAGTTCCCGCGGCGAAAAGGGCTTGGTGACGTAGTCGTCCACCCCGGAATCGAAGCTCTTCAGCTTGTCGGCTTCTTCGCCGCGGGCCGTCAACATGATGACCGGCAGCATCGCGGTGAGCTCGTCCTGACGAAGCCGGTAGGCCAGATCCACGCCGCTCATGCCCGGCAGCATCCAGTCGATGATGGCGAGCTGAGGGATGTCGTGGTCCAGCACCTGCAGTGCCCGCTCAGCACTGTCCGTTTCCACGACCTCATAGCCGGCCCGGCCCAGGGTGAAGGCGAGAAGTTCCCTGATCTCAGGTTCGTCTTCGACGAGAAGGATGGCGTTGGACATTAACCTGCAACTGCTTGGTTGGGCCGAGGCATGGTAAGAACAGTATATGACATTTGCGTGAAACTATTGCCCCTGCAGGGGGTGTCGCAGTAGTTTACGAGCCGGGAAGAACACACCCTGACGCCGCCGCTGACAAAGCGGTCAACACTACACGCACTGCAATTCCAAACTGGAGGAACAGCCATGGGAGCAAACGTCACCCTCAATTCGGCAGAAGGCTTCGAGCTTGGCGCCTACGTCGCTCAGCCGGAAGGAGAGCCCATCGGCGCCGTCGTGGTCATCCAGGAGATCTTCGGCGTGAACCAGCACATCCGCGAAGTGGCGGACGGCTACGCCGCCGCCGGTTACTACGCCATTGCACCGAAGATTTTCGACCGTATCGAACGGGACATCGAACTCGGCTACGAAGAAGCCGATATGGGGCAGGGCATCGAGCTCGCGTTCCAGAAGCTCGATCACGGCCTGGCGCTGGCTGATGTGCAGACAGCCATCAACGCGGCTGCCGAGCACGGCAAGGTCGGGGTCGTCGGATACTGCTTCGGCGGACTGCTGACCTGGCTGTCGGCCTGCCAGCTCGACAACGTCAGCGCGGCAAGCTCTTACTACGGCGGCGGGGTCGCCGGCCAGGTCGCCATGACGCCGAAATGTCCGATCATCATGCATTTCGGCGAGCTCGACGCGCACATTCCCATGAGTGACGTTGACAAAGTACGCAACGCGCATCCGGACGTGCCGGTGCACGTTTACGCGGCCGATCACGGTTTCAACTGCGATCACCGGGGCAGTTTTGACGCTGACGCGGCCACAACCGCACGTGAGCGAACGCTCGAGCACTTTGCCGCAAACCTGGGAAGTTGAAGGAAAACGGCGCAGCGGGTCCTGCGGGTTGACATCATGAGGGGGTTTGTTGATGCTTCGCCAACGGAATGGGGCGGGCGATTCTTTCCCCCGTGTATGCCATCGGCGAACGTCACGCAACTTGGTTGCCAGCGTCGCCAGGCCATAAAAAAACATTAGCCGCAAACGAATCGCAACGATGCGAAAGCAGCGTTGTCAACGCAACTGGTTTACGTGCTTCGGCACCCAACCGTGCGCGTGGATTCGAACAAGGGGGCGGCAAATGATTTGGACAGTACTGAGATCTGAGGATATCGACCCAGGTGCTGGCCAGGGCCCGAGCAACACGGTGCAAAAGTGCAAACGCGAAGTGCTTAACCCAAGCGAAGTATTCGAAGCAATCAAGCTCAAGCTAGACAATCTGAAGCAGTATCAAGCTGGGCAAGCTAGAAAAGCTGGGCAAGCAAACAGGCTGGTCGGACGGCGCGGCTCGCAGCTTTCCACCGCACACGTCGGTGCTGTGCCGAATGGGTTCTATCCGCCAGTCGCTACCATTCCTGTCGCATGTCTGGCCGTCGCAGGACGGCATGACAAGTTCGAGAACGGATCATTCCAGTAGGAAGTTGTAATGAAAAAACTCATAGCAAGATCTCCACAAGCAAGTCGCCGACCGGGCGGCGTGACCGTAGCAGCTCTCACGGTCGCGCTGGCGGTGGGGTTGGGCGCCACGACGGCTACAGCGGCCACGCTCAGCGACATCTACCAGGTCGCCGAGCGGATGAATGCCGAGTCGCTGCGATCGCAGTCGAAAATCGACGCGTTGACAGAGGAGACTCGTCAACTCCTCAACGAGTACAAAACCGTGCTGAAGGAGATCGAGGGGCTGCGGGTGTACAACCGCCAGCTGGAAAAGCAGATTTCCAACCAGGAAGCGGAAATGGCCGCCCTGGCCACTTCCATTGACGAAGTGACAGTCATCGAACGGCAGATCACGCCGCTCATGCTGCGCATGATCGACGGTCTGGAGCAGTTCGTAGAGCTGGACCTGCCGTTTCTGCTCAAGGAGCGTCGCGAGCGCATCGAGAGCCGGCGGGAGATGATGGACCGCGCCGACGTCGCCGTCTCGGAGAAGTTCTCCCAGATTCTGCGTGCCTACCAGATCGAGAACGAATACGGACGCACGATGGAAACATACGGCGACACCATCGACGTGGGTGGCACCGAGCGTAAGGTGGACATCCTGAAGGTGGGTCGCATCGCGCTCCTGTACCAGACCCCCGATGGTCAGGAAACCGGCATGTGGAATCGCAACGAGAACCGGTACATGCCGATCGGCGACGAGTACCAGGCTTCCGTCCGTCAGGGCATCCGCATGGCTCGCCAGCAGGCCACGCAGGACCTGTTCAGCATTCCGGTCCACGGCGCGGAGGCCGCACAATGAAAACAACACCGAGCAAACTGATGAAGCAGCTGCAAACACTCCTCGTCGCCTTCGCGATGGCGTTCACCCCGATGGCGTTCGCCGAGGAAGGCGAGCCGGCCCCTGCAGCCGACGACCTGCAGGTGAACCAGGCCGACACGCTGGACGAACTGCTGAGAAACGTCGAAGAACGACGCGTGGTCGAGTCGCGTACCAATACCGAGCGAGAGCAGCGCTTCTCGCGCGACAAAGCCGCTCAGGCGCAGCTGCTGCGTGACGCTCAAGCCGAGCGAACGCGCGAAGAACGTCGCTCCGACCGGCTGGAAACTACGTTCGAAGAGAACGAGATCCGCATCGGTGACCTGACCGAGGCCCTCGACAAGCGCCTCGGCAGCCTCCGGGAGCTGTTCGGTGTGCTGCAGCAGGTCGCAGGCGATACGCGCGGCCTGTTCGAAGCCTCCCTCATCTCCAGCCAGTACCCGAATCGCGGCGACTGGCTGGGTGACCTGGCCAAGAAGATGGGTACTGCCAGTCAGCTGGCCACCATCAACGAGATGGAAGAGCTGTGGTTCGAGCTGCAGCGCGAAATGACCGAATCCGGCAAGGTGACGCGCTTCCCCGGCACCATCACCAAGCTCTCCGGCGACAAGGTGAACACCGACATCATCCGCATCGGCTCCTACGCCCTGATCGGCGAAGGGCAATACCTGCAGTGGGATCCCGACACGCAGGCCATCATCGAGCTGGCCCGCCAGCCCGCCGGCCGCCACGTGGCCACCGCCGAAGCGGTGCAGACGTCCAACGCCGGTGACATTGTCGAGTTTTCTCTGGACCCGCTGCGCGGCTCGCTGCTGGCGCTGCTCATTCAAGCAGCCACGCTGGAAGAGCAGGTGGGTTCCATCAGCGACGTTGCTGAGTGCTACCTGCCATTCTGCAAAGGTCAGGGCGGCACGGTTGGCGCCATCATCATTCTCGGCGGCGTGATCGGCGTACTGCTTGCACTCGAGCGTCTCATCACTCTGTCCATGGTGGGCATGAAGGTGAACTCGCAGCGCAAGAACCCCACGCCCAGCGACGACAACCCGCTGGGCCGGGTGCTGAAGGTGTACGACGAGAACCGCGAAGTCGACGTGGAAACGCTCGAGTTGAAGCTCGGCGAGGCCATTCTCGTAGAAACACCCAGGCTGACACGCAATATCACGTTGATTCAGGTGATATCGGTTGTTGCACCGCTCACCGGACTGCTCGGAACGGTTATCGGCATGATCGAGACCTTCCAGGCAATCACTCTGTTTGGCGCAGGCGATCCGAAGACCATGGCCAGCGGTATCTCGAAAGCGCTGATGACCACGGTGCTCGGCCTGTGCGTGGCAATTCCCACAACCCTGCTGCACGCCCTGGTCAATGCGCGTTCAAAGTCGGTGATTCACGTCATCGAGGAGCAGAGCGCGGGCATCATTGCCGAGCACGCCGAAAAATCCGGCCAGCCGCTGGGTTAACGGCCGCATAAGGAGTCGATTGGATGTTGTACGACGCGTATCTGGCAATCATCCGCTTCATGGAGATGGGCGGCGATGTGCTGTGGCTCATTGCGCTCATCACCTTCCTGATGTGGACCCTGATTTTCGAGCGGATGTGGTTTTTCTACACCGAGCATCGAAGCATGGTCCGTCAGGCCACGGAGAAATGGGAAGGGCGCGAAGAGCGCAATTCCTGGACCGCGCATCAGGTGCGCGAAGCGCTCATATCGGACGCGTCGGACAGGATCACCGGCTCGTTGCCGATCATTCAGACTTGTGTTGCACTCTGTCCGTTGTTCGGTCTGCTGGGCACGGTGACCGGCATGATTGCCGTCTTCGACGCCATGGCCACCCAGGGCGGTAACGCCCGGTCCATGGCTGCCGGGGTGTCGATGGCAACCATTCCGACCATGTCGGGCATGATCGCGTCTTTGTCGGGGCTGGTTGGCAGTACGTTCCTGCGCCGCAAGGTCGACTACGAGATCGAGCTCTTCGAAGACCACCTGACGCTGGATCACTGACCGTCCGTTAGATAAGGAGCCCGCGCATGGCCATAAAAATGAAACGGCGCCAGAGCGACGATGACGCCGACATCAATCTGACGCCCATGCTGGACGTCGTGTTCATCATGCTGATCTTCTTCATCGTGACCGCGACGTTCATCAAGCAGGCGGGCATACAGGTGTCGCGACCCGACGCGTTGACCGCAGAGCAGAAACCAACTGTCGCCATGCTGATTGCGATCAGCCCGAATGGCGAGATCTGGATCGACAAAAAGCGCGTCGACCCGGCCGCGGTGCGCGCGCACATCGAGAAGCTGCATGCCGAGAACCCCAAAGGCGGGCTCGTGATTCAGGCAGACAAGCAGTCCACCAACGAGAAACTGATGGCCGTACTGAACGCGGCACGCGCAGCAGGATTGCGCGAAGTCGCTATCTCCACCGAGAAATAGGAGGCAGATGAAGCCATGTTAGTGCGATACGCAATTGGCGTCGGACTCGGCGCTCTGATTACCTTTGCGCTCTTCATGATCATGCAGGCCGTCATCGCCAACGATGAGCCCAACATCGAAGAGGGCGCTCAGGGCAAACTTCTGGATATGGTGCGTCTCACCGAAGACGAGGAGATCCAGACCAAGCAACGTAAGCCCAAGCCGCCGCCACCACCGGACGAGCCGCCGCCTGATATGCCCAAGCCGCAGTTCGAATCCTCGGACGTGTCGACCGGCGTGGATGTGGGTGCCGTGGACGTGAATGTGGACTTGAACGTCGGCGGGGGCGGTTTCAGCTCCGACGGCGAATACCTCCCGATTGTGAAAGTAGCACCCGTGTATCCGCGGCGTGCGCAGACCCGGGGCATCGAAGGCTACGTTCTGCTCGAGTTCATCGTGACCAAGACCGGCGCGGTCATCAATCCCGTGGTGATCGAAGCGAAACCCCCGGGCATCTTCGACCGCGCAGCGAAGAACGCTGCCTTGAAGTTCAAGTACAAGCCCAAGGTCGTCAACGGCGAACCGATCGACGTGGCGGGGGTGCGCAACCGCATCACCTTCGAGCTGGCGGACTGACCGGGAGCATTTCATGAAACGACTCATTCGATTCATCGCAACGCTGAGTGTCGGTGCGCTGGCCTTCGGCTTCGTGCCTGTCACAACCCAGCTGGCGGTCGCTGCGGAAGAAGAGAAGAAACCGCAGAAAACCCGTCGCGTTCCTTCCATGAGCGAGGCGGTCTACAAGCGGCTCGCCGAAGCACAGGAAGCCATCGACGCCAAAGACTACGCGACGGCACAGCAGGTGCTGGAAAACATGCTGGATCGGTCGCGCCGCTACAACGGCAACGAGATCGGTCAGGTGTACAACATGCTCGGTTATGTGTACTTCCTGAAAGAGGACTACAAGGGCGCCATCAGCGCCTACGAGAAGGTGGTTGCCCAGGGGGAAGACATTCCTGAAGGTCTGGAGAGCCAGAGCCTCTACACGCTGGCACAGCTCAGTTTCGTGGAAGAGCGCTTCGATGATGCGCTCAGATACATGGAAACCTGGATCACCAAGGCGACCAATCCCGGACCGGAGCCGCGTCACTTCATGGCAACGGTTTACTACCAGATGAAGGACTACGCCAAGTCCATCGTGCAGATGGAGATGGCCGTGGAGATTGCCCGGGAGCGCAACACCGTGATCAAGGAAAACTGGTGGCAGCTGCTGAACTTCCTGTACTTCGAACGAGAGGACTGGCCGCGAGTCATCGAAACCCTGGAGATCCTCATCAAGGACTTCCCCAAGCGTGACTACTGGGTGCGACTGGCCGGCGTCTACGGTCAGGAAGGCCAAGAACGCCTTCAGCTGAACACGCTGCAGGCCGCCTACGTTGCTGATTTCCTCACGAAAGAAACCGACCTGACAAACCTCGCCGGGCTTCTCATGCAGGCGGAGGTGCCGTATCCGGCCGCCGTGGTGCTGGAGAAAGGAATCACCGAAGAGATTGTGGAAACCAACGCGAAGAATCTCCGTGCTCTGGGCCAGGCCTGGCAGCTTGCCCAGGAAGTGGACAAGGCCATTCCGGTCTTCGAGTCTGCCGCCGAGCTGGCAGACGACGGCAAGATCTTCGAACGCCTCGCCTATCTCTATCTGGAAGACGACCAGTACGACAACTGCGTGCGGTCAGCCAATGGCGCGCTGGACAAAGGCGGTATCCGCAAGAAGCAGAATGTCTACATCGTGCGGGGCATGTGCCTGTACAACAAAGACCAGTCCAGCACCAAGCAGATCACCGATGCCAGGGGATCGTTCGTGTCCTGCCGCAACGAGTCGCGCAAGGACGAGGACAAAACCAACGAGCGCATCTGCGCCCAGTGGATCACCTTTCTGGACCGCGAACGCTCACGGCTCGCGCAACTCGCCGCAGCCAGCTGATAGGTTTTCTGCACTGCTTGAATGCGGGCGCCCCTTGGGGCGCCCGTTTGCGTTGCGCTTCCGGTAAAATGGGCAGGCAGGGGCAATTGCAGTGAGAGAAGGCAACCATGTTCACGGGCATCGTTCAGGCGCTGGTTTCTGTCCAGCAGGTGGAGCACAGTGAGAATCTCACCCGGTTGACGCTGGGCCTGGGCACACTGGCAGAGGGTCTGGAAACTGGCGCCAGCGTCGCTGTGAACGGCACGTGTCTTACGGTGACTGGTGTGCGCGGCGGTGAAGCCTCCTTTGACGTGATACCTGAAACCATCCGCACCACAAACCTCGGCAGCCTTGACGAAGGAACCGTGGTGAACGTGGAGCGCTCATTCCGTGTCGGCGACGAGATTGGTGGTCATGTCGTCTCAGGTCACGTTACAGGCACCGCCACCGTGGTGGCCGTAAGGCAGGAGGAACACGACCACGTCGTGCGTTTTGCCGTAGAGGAGCGCTTCAGCCGCTATCTGTTTCACAAGGGATTTGTGGCCCTCGATGGAGCCAGTCTTACGGTCTCTGCGATGAACCGGGCCGAAGGTTGGTTGGAGGTAAGCCTCATTCCTGAAACGCTGGCACGTACCACCCTCGGCACCGCTGGCCCCGGAACGCTGGTGAACATCGAAGTGGACGCCCAGAGCGTCGCCACCGTGGAAACCATCGAGCGGGTCATGCAGGACCCGGACTGGCAGGCGCGCCTGGCTTCGGCGCCTGCGGCAGGTTGAAGACGTCAGGTTGTCTGCCGCTGTAACTGACGCAGATTCCCGATGACAGACTGCAACGCCCGGTCGAATACCTGCGACTCGTCGATCAGCTTGAGCTGATCTTCTTTTAGCAGCGTTGCCATGTCGACGCGGTTTTTCTCCAGCACCTTCATACCGCGGCGGTTGACGAAGACGTAGAGGCTGCCCGGCTGCGTGATGGTGGCCAGCTTGCACCGCAGGGGCGGCTTGCCCGCTTCGGTCACTTCCACCCACGTACCTTCGGTGATGGCTTTCAGCCGTTCCAGGAATTCAGGCGCTACCGGTGCGGCTTCTTCAGCGCGAATGTCCACGGTAGTAAGCACTATTTCTTCCATGGGGGCCGTGGTGTCTTCCTCCAGCGGGCGTTCGTCTTCGTCGAGAAAACTGCGATCGTTGCTGGTGAGTGTCGCCAGGTGCTCGTGCAACCAGGCGAGAAACTCGCTTACCTTCGCTTCGGCCACGCCAACTTCCGTCATGCCTTCACCGATGGTGTCCAGGAGGGGGCCCGCCAGAGACTCACGGCGCGCAAGCTCTTCCTCCGTGCACATGGGTTGCAGCACCCAGAGCAGGTCGTCGAGCGTCGCGCTGGCGCCCATCCACTCGGGCGAGCCTTCCCCGTGCTTTACCCAGCGCAACGTCAGCACGCGGCTCCAGGTGTCGCTGACGAACTGTCCCGCAAGCTTAGGCAGGCGCAGCCCGGCGGCTTTCTGATTGATGAGCCGCTGCACGGCCTGCTTGGCTTCGTTGGTCTGCGCTTTGCCCTGCTCGGATTCCTTGACCCGTTGCTCAACCAGCACGCTGCGCTTCTTGTCTTTGTTGACGAACGCGCGCAGTTCCTGGGTGAGCGCGGTGAACACATCAGCGTCGCTGGCGAAATCGCTCAGCACCCGGCTGACGATGGACTCTATGAGGTCGTACAGCGCGTCCCGTTTCAGTTCTTTGGCAGAGCTCCAGCCGATACCGGCGCTCGACAGCTCGTTGAGCAGGACGCGGGCAGGGTGGTTGCTTCTGGCGAAGAACGACTTGTCCAGCACGGCGAGCTTGACGATGGGGATCTGCAGCCGGGCGATGAGCGCCTTCATGGGTATGGCGAGATTGCGGTCGTTGAGAATGTAGTCGAACAGCATGCTGACGAAATTGACCGTGTCGTCGTCCGCCTGTCCCAGCGCGTGGGTGACCGAACCGTCCCCCTGGGTGAGCACAAGCTGGCGTACGTCGGCCACGGACGGTGCGTGGTCGAGCTGCACCGTCTGCGTCCCGGCCTGGCCCTGCAGCGAAGACAACGCCGACAGGAGCTGTTCAGAGCCCAGCAGGGGCAGCGCCGGGGTACCCGTCGCATTCCCGGCCATGGCGCCCGGAACAGCCGGTCCGCCGCTGCCGCCGGCCGCACTGCCGGAACCCCGTGCGTTGGCCAGCAACGACTGGATATCAGGGAATGCAAAGCCCGGTTCTCCGGAACCCGGCGCCGCCGGACTGAGTACCTGCTCGAGGGTATCGGGCTCCGTTGAAGAGGCCGGGGGCGTGTCGCGCCCGGGTCGGCGACTGCCCAGGGGCCGCTTCTGCTGTACCACCGGCAGCACACCGGCCTGCACGAGCTGTGCGTTGACGATGTCGTACACATCGCCCATGCGCTCCATGACAAACCGCTCGAACAGCTTCAACAGAATGATCCGTACGCGGATATTCAGCTCGATCTCGCCCAGGGCGGTCGCGAAGGCGTTGCTCAGCGGGAGGGGACCCAGCGGGTTGGTTTTTTCCGTAACGTCGCGATTCTTCGCCAGGAAGTCGATGCGTTTCGTCAGCTGCATGATCTGCAGACTGAACCGACTGGTCACCTTGGTGGCTATGCCCGAAACCGCCACGTCCACCTCGAGCTCTTCGTTGTCGACCAGCGCGAAGTCCGGCGCATCGCCCAGCGTCAGCTCCGCGGGCTCTGCGTCGTCTGCTTCGTCTTCGGTGTCGTCGAACAGCACATAGAAGCTCTCGTTGAACTGCTGCATGAACGCCGAAGAAAGCACCTTGCGATTCATGCGGATCGTCCGCATGGAATCGAAGTACATCTCCTGATGCTGGTCGGACTGGGAACGGTCGGCAAGCTCGAAAAGCGCATCGTCCACGTTGTCAAAGAGACCCGCGAGCAACCCGCTCAGCGCCTTCTTTGCAGCATGCCGTACGGTCTGAATCACGGGTGGCAGCGTCGGCTTCTTGCTGTTCCGCGTCTGCAACTCAACAACGTTGATGGGCTTCACCTGATCTCAGCTCGCTGGCTCTCCAACTGCAATTACAGCAAGTTTAGTCGTCCACAACTGAGATGGGCTTGGAACATTGCACGCCGCACAGGTCACAGAACCTTGCGCGCCTGCAGCGGCTGGGGATGGCGATACAACGTGGAAAATCAGGGGTGCGAATGCCCCTGAAAAAGTGTCAGCTGGCCGACGCGGAACCGTGAAAGTCGCGCCAATCGATGATGTCGGTGGCGGCCCCCGACTTCAGCTGCACGCCAACGAAGTGCAGTTCACGACCATTGGGATCGTACTCCGAAGTGGGGCGGCTCCAGCGCACTTCGCCGGCAAGAAAAAACTTCCCCGGGCGTGACGATACGTCCACCCACAAATCCAGCAGCGTACCTACCGGCACCGCCTCGGTTGTCTTGAACTGGATACCGCCCACGGACATGTTCACGGCGGTGCAGGAAAGGGTGAGACCCACCAGGTCCGGGTTGTCGGCGGCCAGAACCACCTGTGTGAACAGGCGGTCGTCGCTCTCCATGCGGGGATGCGATCGCTTGTCGTTGGTAGTCATGCGCCTGACCCGGGCGCGATTGAATTCGATGATGTTGTCCATCTACCTCTTCCCTCTCCTCAACCAGCGATGGTGTCCCTCCGGCGCTGCTCTGGCGGTCAAACCGAGAGCACCATACCAGCTTCATGCTGACCTGCGCGGGCGGATGTCATGAAATGTGAAGCCCCTGGCAGATTCACCTGAACCCAGGTACTCGACATCCTTGCTCTCGACCTCTCGGGATCGGGCGGCTTCGAAGTGCCGCGCGGCCCGTGACGTTTGCTTCCCCAACGACGCTGCGAGAATCATGCCATGCGGGCAAGCGGACTTGAACCTGAGGAAATACAGGCATTTATGCGCGGGCCATGAACGAATATCACAGAAGTCGTGTGATCTCGACGCTGACGGCTGTTGCCCCTTTGTGACCCTAACGGACTCGCGACGTCATCGTTGGTCGCGTACCATGCGCGCCCAGGTCAACGAGGGAGCGCGACGTGTTTTACGAGAAGCTGGCTGGGGCCTGGGCGCGGCACAACTCACTGGTTTGCGTCGGGTTGGATCCGGATCCACGCCGCCTTGCGCAGCTTGGCATTCCCGAAGGCGATTACTTCACGTTCTGCCAGGCGATCGTGGATGCCACCGCGCCGTACGTCGCCGCCTTCAAACCCCAGTTCGCCCATTTCGCCGCCTTCGGCAGGGAAGGGGACCTGGAGCAACTGCTTGCGTACATTCGCGAGGCGTATCCCGCACACATCACCATCCTGGACGCGAAGCGCGGCGATATCGGCAGCACAGCCGCGTTCTACGCGCGCGAAGCATTCGAACGCTACGACGCCGACGCTGTCACCCTCAACCCCTATCTTGGCGATGAATCGGTGCGACCTTTTCTCGAGTACGCTGACCGCGGCATTGTCGTGCTGTGCCGGACCAGCAATCCGGACAGCGACTGGCTGCAGGGCACGGTAGCGGACGGGCTGCGTCTGTACGAACGGGTTGCCGACCGGGTTGCCGCCTGGAACGACAATGGCCAGTGCATGCTGGTCACCGGCGCTACCTATCCGGCTGAGCTGGCCAGCATTCGCGCCCGTGTGGGCGACCTGCCACTGCTGGTGCCTGGCGTTGGCGCTCAGGGCGGTGACCTGGCGGCTGTGCTGGCCAATGGCCTCGACTCACAAAATCAGGGTTTACTCGTGTCCAGCTCCCGGGGGATCATCTTCGCGTGGGAGGCCACCGGCGAAGCGGCGGAAAACTACGCTACCGCCGCGGGTGAAGCTGCAGGCCGTCTGTGCGAGGAAATCAACCAGTTGCGGGCTGGCGCGCCGACAGATACGTCCATCGCGTAAGTCACACTGGCGTCTGCTTACATCTCCCTTATAATTCGACAAATTATTTGCTGAATATAATAAAGCACAGACACCATCGCTAGATGCATCCAGCGGCAAGGGATACTGCTGACGACAACGGTCTTCGCGCCTGTGCGCAATGCGCGAGGACCGTGCGCATTCACAAACAAGCACTCGCTGTGCAAGGTCAGCGCGGCTGTGGTCGATGAAGGGTGGAGACACAGCCAGTGACCCCTGACGCGGTCATTTTCAGGTACCTGCAACTCGGCTCCCCGCGGCTGGCGGACGCGGACGCGTTCTGCGATCTGCTGATGGCTGACGCCGACCTGTTGAGCGCCTGGCTGCGAACGCTGCATCTACCTGCCTCCCACGCCCGTCTGCGGGAGAGCATCGCGGGCATCGCGCCCAGCGAGTTCGGCCATCTCGCGCGTGCTCAGACTGCCTCCCTCATCAACCAGCCCGGCAGCGCGCGCCTGGCTCTGGACCAGTGGCGGGGCGTGATGCGTGCGACCTGGCTCGCAAGCGCGTTGTACCGTTTCTGCGCAGAGCGCGACGCACTGGCCGCAGGGGAAGAGCTGCTGGCTGATATCCGCATGCGTGCGCTGCTGGCTATCTCCGGCGTGCATCTCAGCCACGACGCGCGTCTTGCCGCGTTGAACGAATACCGGGGCGTGAACCCCGTGCTCCTGGAAGACGCTGATCTGGAGCTGCGCGTGTTTGCTGTTGTGGATGCGTTCGAGCTGGGCGGTGAAGAAGCGATCAGTGCGGACCTGCTCGGCCTCACGGCCCCCGAGCTGGCAGATGTCGTGGCGCACGCCGATGGTCTGGCGGAAGCGGCTCAACTGCGTCTCGACGTGGCAGTGCCCGATGGCGTGGACTGGGCGGACCGTATTCACTTGTACCAGCAGATCAGTGTGGTGGCTGGTGCGCTTGCCGGGTGCGGATCGGTGGCCGAGCTGGCCAAGGTGCACGACACGGTGAGCCGCGCGGTGTTTCGCAAAGCGCCGCTACTGCTGCTGCCGGATCCCTCGGCACACCGGCTGACATGCACCGCCGAGCCGACGCTGTCGCTCGCCGTCGACAGCGGCACCAGCCAGATCGCCGCAGCCCTGCGGGCCGGAGCTGGGCGGCACATCGAAGATGCCGCGGACCTCGCAGTGGTCGATCGCCAGTTGCTGAAGCGGCTGCCCGCCCGGGCTGCCTGGGTGGCCTGCGCCACCATCGGCGAGCAACCATTTGCCGTTCTGGTAGATGACGACGAAGACCTGGATGTGGAAACTGCGGCACAGCTCTACGCTGACGCCCTGACTCAGGAGCTCGACCGCCTGCACGCGCTTTTGCCGGCAGAGCCTCCAGCCGAGCCAGCGGAAGACGCTTTCCATGATCATCTCGTCACCCGCCTTCGCGAACTCGTGCACGAAGCCAATAATCCCCTCAGCATCGTGCACAACTATCTGCACATCCTGGAGCTGCGTCTGCAGGATCAGCCGGAAGTGGTGGAGCAACTGACGCTCATCGATGAGGAACTACGCCGCGCAGGCGCTGTGTTCGCGCGCGTGCGCGAGGTGCCCGACGAACCGTGGCAGGCACCGACATCAGGCGATAGTCGCGACCCCGAAGGCGGTGAGCTGGTGGCCTGGCTCGGCAATCAGGTAGAGCTGCACCGAGGCCTGGCCATGCCTCGCGGCGTGCTCGTGCGCGCAGCCTTGCCGGAAGAACCGGTGACGCTGCACGCGCAATGGGACCTGCTGGCGCAGGTGCTGTCGAACCTGCTGAAAAACGCCATCGAAGCCTGCGCCACTGACGACATCGTCGACGTTGAGTTGCAGACCGGTATCTACCGTGATGGACGCCCCGGCGTGGAGCTGAGCATTCGCGACACCGGCCCGGGCCTGTCAGATGACGTGCTGGCATCGCTGCGCGATGCAAAAACCTCCGGCAAGAGCGAAGGGCAGGGCGTGGGATTGCAGATCGTCTACGAGCTGGTAGAACGACTTCATGGCGCTCTGGACTACCGTCCCAATCAGCCCAGAGGCGCCCGGTTTGCCCTCTACCTGCCCATGGATGGCTCTGCGTAGCGCAGACTGTCAACAGCGCGCGGCTCCGGCATTGCAACTGCCTGACTGCTGCATTAGCCTGCCCAGCGTTTTTTCTTGAGAGATATGCCATGAGCAACGACCGCGCGCCCTTCAGCTGGCAGGACCCTCTGTTCCTCGATGCGCAGCTGTCCGAGGAAGAACGCATGGTGCAGAAGAGCGCCCACGACTACGCGCAGGAACGGCTCATGCCCCGCGTGCTGATGGCCAACCGCAACGAATCGTTCGACCGGGAGATCATGAACGAGCTCGGCGCCCTGGGCATGCTGGGCGCAACGCTGCCGGAGAAGTACGGTTGCTCCAACGTCAACTACGTCTCCTACGGTCTCATGGCTAGGGAGGTGGAACGGGTGGACTCGGGCTACCGATCTGCCATGAGCGTGCAGAGCTCGCTGGTGATGCACCCGATTCACGCGTACGGCAACGAGGCTCAGCGGGAAAAATACCTGCCGAAGCTCGCCACCGGTGAATGGGTGGGCTGCTTCGGCCTCACGGAACCGAATCATGGCTCTGACCCGGCAGGCATGGAAACCGTGGCGAAATCCGTCGATGGCGGCTATGTGCTGAACGGCGCGAAGATGTGGATCACAAACTCGCCCATCGCCGACCTGGCCGTAGTGTGGGCAAAGCTCGACGGCGAGATTCGCGGCTTTGTCGTTGAACGCGCATTCGATGGCTTCAGCACGCCGAAGATCGAAGGCAAGATGAGCCTTCGCGCATCCGTTACCGGTGAGATCGTGCTGGCGGACGTATTCGTCCCCGAAGAAAACCTGCTGCCCGAAGGCCGTGGTCTGGGTGGCCCCTTCGGCTGCCTGAACCGGGCGCGATACGGCATTGCCTGGGGGGCAATGGGCGCAGCCGAGTTCTGCTGGCACGCAGCGCGAACGTACACGCTGGAGAGAAACCAGTTCGGCCGCCCGCTGGCCGCCACGCAGCTCGTGCAGAAGAAACTCGCCGACATGCAGACGGAAATCACCCTCGGGCTGCAGAGCTGTCTGCGCATGGGCCGCCTCCTCGACGAGGGGCAGTTGCCGGTTGAGGTAATCTCGCTCATGAAGAGGAACAACTGCGGTAAGGCGCTGGACATAGCCCGCGTCGCCCGCGATATGCACGGCGGTAACGGTATCTCCGACGAGTACCACGTGATTCGACATGTCATGAACCTCGAGACGGTGAACACCTACGAAGGCACCCACGACATTCACGCGCTGATTCTGGGTCGTGCCCAGACCAATCTGCAGGCGTTTACCGGCTGAAAGTGATATCACGGGCATATCGCTTTATGGAGATTTCCTGAAAGTCAGTCGGTTATCCGCTCGGTCGCATTGCCAGCTTCGAGGCCCGGTTCTATGTTCTAGCCTCGATCCAAGAAGGGGGCGACATGATTCGAATCGTACACGCAGACGACCACGTTCTGTTTCGCGCGGCGCTCAGGCATCTCTTGAAACACATGCCGAACGTGTCGGTGGTGGCTGAGGCCGGCAACGGCGAGGAGGCGCTGGCGCTGGCCCGGGAGCTCAATCCGGACCTGGTGCTGATGGATATTCTCATGCCCGGCATGGGCGGTCTGGAAGCCACTCAACGGTTGACGCGACTGGACCGGGCGCCGGCTGTCATCGCGCTGACCAGCTGTGTTGAACCGCCGTTTCCGGCACAGATGCTCAAAGCCGGAGCGCTCGGCTATCTGACAAAGAACGTCACGGAGAAAGAGCTGGGGGTCGCCATCAAGCGCGTCTTCGCCGGGCGACGTTACGTGTGCAACGAAGTGGCCCAGGACCTTGCCAGTTACGCGTTCGAGGAGCACACGGCGAGCCCGTTCGAAACGCTGTCGAACCGCGAGCTGCAGATCATGATGATGGTCATCAACTGTCAGAAGGTCAGTGAGATCTCCGCTCACCTGCATCTGTCACCCAAGACCGTGAACAGCTATCGCTACCGCATCTTCGAGAAACTCAAAATCTCCAGCGACGTGGAGATGGTGCTGCTGGCCGTGAAACACGGCATGGTGGCCAATCTCGTGGCGCGCACGGGCGTAACGGCCGCGCAGGAAGCGTCGTCGCCGGTGCCACTGGCGGCACGACCGACGGACGCGGACACACAACAACCACAGGCCCATGCGCTCTGACGACCCCGACGTACCGTTGAGCCGTTGTACGCGTTGCCCACGCCTCGCGGCGCATCACCAGGCGCTCCGGCGCCAGTACCCGGAGCATCATCTCGCCCCCGTGCCTCTGTGGGGCGCGCGAGCACCGCGTATCCTGCTGGTGGGACTGGCACCGGGCCTGCACGGCGCAGCGCGTACAGGGCGCGGGTTTGTCGGCGATGCCAGCGGGCGATTTCTGTTCGAGGCTCTGCATCGTGTGGGACTCGCCGACAGCCCCGACCCCGACCGGGCAGCTCTGCGCGGCACGGCCATCACCAACGTCGTGAAATGCCTGCCGCCGGGGAACGCACCCGTCGGGGCTGAGGTGCGCAATTGTCGGTCGTACCTCGACGACGATCTGGACAGGCTGCGCTGGCAACGCAGCCGCACGGACAAGGTCGTCGTCGCGCTCGGACAGGTGGCCTACAAGGCGACGGCCAGGGCTCTGAACCTTCAAGTACCAGCGTTCGGGCATGCCGTTGCCGTGCCTGTGACGCGGCACGTCACCCTGCTCGCAAGTTTTCACCCGAGCCGCCTGAACGTGAACACCCGGCGCCTCACCGCTTCGATGCTGGATGCCGTGCTCACGCGAGCGGCGACCACCGCGGGCATAACCGGCGGGGTGTAAACACCCGGACTGGCCGCTGGACCGGCCACGCAGCTATAGTTGCTGCATGCAAGCCCACGCGTTCGATGCCGAAACTTTTCTGAAATCCCTGCCCCGAAAACCGGGCGTTTATCAGATGCTGGACGACGCCGGCGAGGTACTGTACGTGGGCAAGGCGCGCAGCCTGAAAAGCCGGGTCACCAGCTATTTCCGCGCAGCAGGCCTCGCTGCAAAGACCATGGCGATGGTGGCGAAAATTGGCCGCATCGACATCACCGTGACCAACAGCGAGACGGAAGCGCTGCTGCTGGAACAGAGTCTCATCAAGGCGTTGCGACCGCCGTACAACGTCGTGTTGCGCGACGACAAGTCCTATCCATACATTTATCTGACCGGTCACGACGAGTATCCGCGCCTCACGTTTCATCGCGGCGCCAAGAGCAAAACCGGTCGCTACTTCGGGCCATTCCCGTCCGCCTATGCGGTAAGGGACAGCCTGAACCTGCTGCAGAAGGTGTTTCAGCTGCGCAACTGCGACGACAGCTACTTCAAGAACCGCTCGAGACCCTGCCTGCAGCATCAAATCCAGCGGTGCTCGGCGCCGTGCGTCGGCTTGATCGAGCCGGAGGAATATCAGCAGGACGTGGACCTGGCCGTGATGTTTCTGGAAGGCAAAAGCCAGGCTGTGCTGGATCGTTTCAAAGAACAGATGACGGTTGCCGCCACCGAGCAGGCCTACGAGAAGGCGGCGCGCTACCGCGACCAGATTGGTCACCTGCGCAAGGTGCAGGAGGCGCAATACGTGCATGGTGCGACCGGCGATGTCGACGTGTTTGCACTGGCAGAAAACACTGGCGCCGTCTGCGTGCAGGCTCTGTTCATCCGCGGCGGCAGACTGCTGGGGCAACGCACCTTTTTTCCCAGGAACGAGCTGGCCCTGGACACCGGAGAGTTTCTGGACGCCTTCCTGTCACAGTACTACCTCGCGGGCCAGACACGCGACGTACCACGACAGGTGGTTGTATCGCACTGTGGGGACGACGCGGAGATGATAGCCGACGCCTTGACCACGCAACTCGGGCGCAAAGTGCAGTGGTCGAAAGACGTCCGCGGGCAGCGGGCAAAGTGGTTGAAGCTCGCCTCTGAGAACGCCCAGATGAACGTGGCAAACTTCGTTGCCGACCGCCGCAATATGTTCGCTCGCTTTGTGGAGTTGCAGGAAACGCTTCAGCTGGACGACATCCCGGCGCGCCTCGAGTGTTTCGACATCAGCCACACCATGGGGGAGGCCACCGTGGCGTCCTGTGTGGTGTTCGACACAAACGGTCCCCTTAAATCCGACTATCGACGCTTCAACATCGAGAACATCACGCCTGGAGACGACTATGCGGCCATGGAGCAGGCGCTGACCAGGCGTTACAAGCGCCTGCGAAAGGGAGAAGCGCCGCTGCCGGACGTTCTGGTGATCGACGGCGGCCCGGGACAGCTTGGCAAAGCGCAGGCGGTGCTGGAGAGTCTGGGTGTGCAGGACGTGCAGCTTCTGGGCATTGCCAAGGGGCCGGATCGACGGGCGGGACTGGAACGCTTTTTCCTCAATGGCACACCGGTGCAGGTGGACGGCACCAGCAGCGCGGCGCACCTGTTACAGCACATCCGCGATGAAGCCCACCGCTTTGCGATCACCGGCCATCGCCAGCGGCGCGCGAAAGCGCGCCGCCAGTCAGAGCTGGAGGCCATTCCGGGGGTTGGCCCCAAGCGCCGCAGAGAGCTGCTGACGCACTTCGGCGGAATGCCGGGCATCAAAGGCGCAAGCGTGGACGAGCTGGCCAAAGTGAATGGCATCAACCGGCACCTGGCCGAACAGATCTATGCTGTAATTCATCAATGAACCTCCCCAATGTGATCACCCTCGCGCGCATCCTGCTCGTGCCGGTGTTCGTGCTCATCTACGCGCTGCCGCACGACTGGAGCTATATCGCCTCAGCCGTGCTGTTCGGCCTGGCTGCGCTCACAGACTGGCTGGACGGCTACCTGGCGCGGCGGTTGGATCAGACAACGCCATTCGGCGCCTTTCTGGACCCCGTGGCCGACAAGCTCATTGTGATGGCCGCGCTGATTGTACTGGTGGGGCATCACGCCAATGTGTGGCTGACGCTGCCTGGGCTCATCATCGTAGGTCGGGAGATTTTCATCAGCGCTCTGCGCGAATGGATGGCGGAGATGAACAGCTCCGTTGCGGTTGCCGTGAGCGTTCTGGGCAAGATCAAAACAACGCTGCAGATGATTGCCATCGCCGTGTTACTGGCGAATCCGCCAGAGCCCGCGACGCTCTGGGTGGTAGCCGGCTACGTGCTGCTGTACGTCGCGGCCCTGATGACGCTGTGGTCGATGACTCTGTATCTGAAAGCTGCCTGGCCCACACTCCGCAGCGGGTTGCGCCAGGGGCGACAAACCCGTCCACCCCTCTAACGGATTCCCGCTACTTGCCGAATTTGTGCCGCAGCGTGTACCAGCTGGGGTAGGGGATCGGGCGCGGGTCCTTTTTAGACGTCCAGAAACGCACCACACGACCGTCCGACAGCCTCAGCGCTTTTGCCACGTCTTTGTTAGACAGACCCTTGCGGTCCATCCAGTCGCGAAGTTCTGCGGCAGTGGGGGGATAGTTCTTCATCTGTACTACATTGCATACCGGGCTGTACTAGGAGAATTTTTCCATAGGATTTTTTATCTGGCACTAACAAAACGCTCCAAGATACTAAACTTCATGGACGTGTCACATAAATGTCATATTTCGAGAAGCAGGCGCCATGAACCGCGGTGAGAATCACCTAGGATAGTGGTGCTGACCCGCAGGTGATCGGTGGTTTTGGCAAGTAGTGGAACAAATATCCTTAGGCAGATAGATCCTATACTTCTAGAACCCGTGGTTTTTTATAGCCGAATGAGGGTTGCAAATTAATTAGGACTATATATCCTACACGCAGCCTGAAGTAACCATAAAAAACAGGAGCTTGGCTATAGGGCACTTGGAACAACCCTCAGCATGGAGAGTGGAATGAAGAATATCGCAGCAATTACAGCAATCCTCCTAGGTCTCTCAGCCTGCACTATGCAGAGCAGTACAACAGAGCCTACCCACCGCTGGTACGCCACGGGCGGGGCCGACGAATCGCAGTATCGTGCCGACCACGCAAGGTGTCAGAGGAAATCAAATTCCACTCATACTGAAGCGTTCGATGCGAACAGCATCGCCTTCGAACAGTACAAGCAGTGCATGAACCAGCAGGGTTACGAACTCGCGGCGTACGACAACAAGCAGTAGCGCGCTCTGCGCAACGGCGCTCACAGGTGTGAGCCGGCCTGGACTGGCTAAGTCCCGATCCAGACACCTGTGAGCGCGATGATCACGCTGATGACGAGGCCGGCAAAGGCCTTAAGCGCATCCTTCCCGACCAGTTTTGCCGCCAGGCTGACGGATTTGTCCTCGAACTGCCACGCAATGGCCAACTCGCGCCCCGCGAGCAGGCCGAGGAACACCCACGTGGTGCTCATGGGCAGATTACTGGCTTCCTTGAAGATGAGGAGGATGGTGCCGAGGACAAGGTCGATAAGGGTGGCTGAACGTACGTCGGAAGTATGCGTTTTGGTGGTGACAATCTGCTGTATCGCGCCACCCTGCTGGTAGAAAATAACTCCCTGCATCACCACTAGAACCGTGGTACCGAACAGGATCCACCCCCAGTCCAACTCGCGCGGCAGAAACACGAAGATATTTGCCAGGTCCTGTATGAGCCACTGACTCCATAGGAAGGCTGTGCTTGCCCACTGAAAGATATACCAGCGTGGCGATACGGCTTCTGAGTCTGATTCCATCAACCGCTGCATAACGCCCCGAATGGCGGTGTAAAGGACAACCGCTGTCACGAACGCCACGAGATAACCGGTGAGAGATTTGATCGCCATAGCGTCGATTTCGCGCGGCGCGAACACGCTCAGCACCAGAAACGTCGTGCTGACGGGCACACCGAAACGCGTGAGGATCAGCAGCGCGAGGGGCGCTGAGACATGAATCCAGGAAACACCGGCTGAAGGCTCAGGGATGCGGTCAAGGCGACCATAAGAGGGGTTGCCGTCGGTGATAAATCCATACAGAAGCACCACCACCATGATGCTGGAAGCAAACAGCCAGAGCTGCCACCAGGTGCGCTGCGAGTTTGCAGCGATGAAGGTACCGAGGGTTTGAATGGAGTCGTTCGACACGACCGCGTACGCGGCAAGGCAGAAGCCCACCACCATCAACACTTCCGTCAGCAGCATTTCTTCCCCGTTACGTGACGTGACCGTACAGCCCGCTTGTTGAATCGTTATGGCGGACGGGCGCAGATTCTAACCGAGCCGTGCCATCAGCACACCGTGGAACATCAATCCTAAGCAACGGGGCCGCAAGCGCGCCCGAGACCACGAAAAAAATCGGGAAAGTACGTGAGAGGGTAAAGCTAAGTCGCTGAAATTATTGGAGGCTGAGACCGGAGTCGAACCGGTGTACACGGAGTTGCAGTCCGCTGCATAGCCACTCTGCCACCCAGCCGTGGGGCGGGAATTATATCGCCTTCGCCAGATTAGGAAAGGCGAGAATGGGCTTTAACGGTTCGCAACCTGCTGTGCGCGAATCAAAGACTGCAGTTCTTTTGCACCAGTGCACACGGCCCGTTGCATATCGCGCTGATTGTCGTCGAGCTTGGCTTTCGCGTCGTAGTAGTCGCACTCGACCTGCAGCCAGGACAGAGCCGCCTGTTGACAGGACTGCTTGTTGACCAGAGGCATCTTGCGGCACACGCGGTGCGGTACCACGCTGCGATTCTTCCAGTCCAGGCCGATCTTAGTACCGTGATGTTCGAAGCTCACCGTATAGATCATATGAGGATCTTCCGGAAGCCGGGATTCTATGTTCTCGGACATGCCGAGGCTGGCAGCAGCCACTAGGAGTAGTTCAATCATGGCGGCAGTCTAGCTGCCGCCACTGAGGCGATCTGTGATTGAAGGCACAGGATGGCATCGGAACTACGACGACCGCTGGTGGTACCCGGGGCGGGACTTGAACCCGCATGAGCATACGCTCGAGGGATTTTAAGTCCCTTGTGTCTACCAGTTTCACCACCCGGGCATCGGTCGCGGGCAGGGTACGCCAAAGGTCCGACCAGTTAAAGAAGCCACAAGGGCCGTTCACGTGACCCTCACCCTGGCTGTGACATTTCTTTCACGAAGCAGCACCTACGATCCGATACAGGTAACAACCCAGAGAGGCGTCCGTGACTCGATCCGCGCACGCAAAACTTGGCGCGAGCCTGCTGCTTGTGCTTGCGCTGATCGCGGCCGCGGGCTGTCAATCCATGGACAACTATCCACCGATCCGCACGGCTGAGTTTGTCGATCTCGAGCGCTTTGCAGGAAACTGGTACGTTATCGCCAACATCCCGACGTTCATCGAGAAAGACATCTTCAATGCCGTTGAGTACTACGCCCCTGTGGATGCAGACGGGCGCGTGGCAACAACGTTTTCCTTCAACAAAGGCAGCTTTGATGGGCGCTTTCGAAGCTACAGTCCCACTGGCTTTGTCCGTGACGATGGATCCAATGCCGTGTGGGGCATGCAGTTTATCTGGCCGATCAAGGCAGAGTACCGAATTCTCTATGTCGACCCGGAGTACGGGACGACCATCGTCGGGAGAACCAAACGCGACTATGCCTGGATAATGGCCCGGACCAGAACCCTGCCGGAAGAGCGTCTGAAAAGCCTGGAGCAGATTCTCATCGACGAAGGCTACGACCTGTCGGCGCTGCGCTACGTACCGCACTCGCCGGAGGGTACCGCAGAGACGGTACCCGCCCCCGCGGGGTAGTTGTCGCGCGATCCCGCCCGCTCACGGGGTGCGGCGGCCGGGGAGGCGTCTTCCGTCCAAAACAGCTGTCCGCGTTCTACCCCGGGTCACAGGCACCTTCTTCTATCCATCGTTGTTGAGGGTCCAGCCACGCAGGAATCGGTCGATAGAAGGCCCCATGTTCGAGACCCGTCGAGAGCGATATTTCGCACGTGGATGCAGAACTCTTCTGGAAAAGATCCTCACACGATCCCGCTGCGTCACTGCTTTCGTACAAGGACAGAATGTCGCCGTAAACGCGCAACTCGCTCTGACCGGACACCCAGCTTCCACAAACAGCCTGAAAAACAAATCTGACGTCCGGGTTTGCGAGTTGTTGCGACACCAGGACGGCGATTTGAGCACCCTTTGAAAAGCCGACAACAACTATGTCCTGTGGCGGGGTGCCGTTCCTCAGCAGCACCTTGATCGATGAGATCACCTTCGCGGCATAGCGCCCCCGGTCTGTTCCCGGCACACGCACTTCGCTGACAACCGTGTGCCCGGCGCGCTCGAGCGCAGAAACAATCTTGCTGTACTCATAGGCTCCATAGCGCGGATGAACTGCGTTGTCGCCATGATCTTCAACGATTTTTCCGTGCAGGTAGAAAACGGTTGCAGCGTGAGAGCTGCCACCAAAGAGAAGAAGTACCAGCACCAGTAAGCGAGTCATGTACGCAGCTTGATCGATCTGATAGCGGCACGGCCCGGAAGATCAGGCGCCTCTTCTGTAGCGTTTGTGGTGCCCAGGGTGGGACTCGAACCCACACGCCACGGGGGCACTGGAACCTAAATCCAGCTTGTCTACCAGTTCCAACACCTGGGCGGAGGCGCGCAGTCTACGGAGGTTGCCCACCTCAGGCAACGGCGCCGCATGGGAGAACTCAGCCGCGCTGGTGGCGAATATCGTAACCTGCCACCTGGAAAATCACGTACTCCGCCATGTTTTTGGCATGATCGCCCACACGTTCCAGCGCACGTGCGGACCAGATTACCGCCAGCATGTGCGGCACATCCGCACCATTGGACTGCATGTTCACAGTGCTGTCGGCGAGAATCTCGTCGTACATGCGATCCACTTCCTTGTCAGCCCCGATCACGGCACTCGCAGTCTCCGCGTTGGTACGCGCGAACGCATCCAGTGCCTGATTCAACTGCGCGCCCACTGCGGTATGGAGAGCGCGGAAGGCAGCATACTGATCCGTCGGAAAATCGCGGTCGGAAACCTCCAGCGCCATTTTCGCAATGCGGTTTGCCTCGTCACCAACCCGTTCCAGGTCTGTAACCGCTTTCATGATCCCGATGATATTCCGCAGATCCCCGGCAGCCGGCTGGCGTTTCGCAATGATCGCCACGCACTGGTCGTCCAGTTGTACCTCCATGGCATTCAGGCGCTTCTCCGTGTCGCGCACCTGATCAGCCAGCGGCACATCGTGCGTCACAAAGGCGAGGCCGGCGTCAGCAACCTGCTGTTCCACGAGGCCACCCATCTCCATGAGGCGGTCACGAATGGCACCGAGCTCGAGGTCGTATTGGCCCGAAATGTGTCTGCTCATGGCTCATTGTACTGTCGGCCTGGAGACAATACGAAGGCGTTTGCAGCAGTCTTCAGCCGTAACGTCCGGTGATGTAATCCTCCGTCTGCTTTTCCCGGGGAAAGCGGAAAATGGTGTCCGTATCATCAAATTCGATGAGTTCACCGAGATTGAGGAATGCTGTGTAGTCCGATACCCGCGCCGCCTGCTGCATGTTGTGGGTCACGATAACGATCGTGTATTCCTCTTTCAACTGGTGCACGAGCTCTTCGATTTTTAAGGTGGATATAGGGTCCAGCGCAGAAGCAGGCTCGTCCAGCAAAAGCACCGACGGCTCGATAGCGACTGCGCGGGCAATGACGAGGCGTTGCTGCTGCCCGCCTGACAGACCGAGCGCAGACTCTTCGAGGCGGTCTTTCACCTCGTCCCACAGTGCAGCGCTCCGAAGAGCCCATTCTACGCGTTCGTCCAGCAGCACCTTGGAGGCTTCGCCCTGAATTCGCAGTCCGTAAGCAACGTTTTCGTAGATAGACTTGGGGAAAGGGTTCGGACGCTGAAACACCATGCCCACGTTTCGGCGCAAGTTGGCGACGTCCACGTCCGCGTCGAAGATGTTGGTACCGTCAATTTCTATGCGCCCCGTGATCTGCGCATCGTCGATGAGGTCGTTCATGCGGTTGAAACAACGCAGCAGCGTCGATTTTCCGCAACCGGATGGCCCGATGAACGCCGTCACTCGATGCCTTGGAATCTCGACGTTTATGTTCTTCAGGGCCGTGGTCTGTCCGTAGGACATCGACAGATCGATCACGCGCAACACAATGTCTTCATCTGCAAGTGCACTGACCGTTTCCGTATCGGCTTCGTCCGCGGTGGTTTCGATGTCTGTCATTCGATTCCCTGATAACGCCGCTCCAGGCGGCTGCGCAGCTTGATCGCGGCGAGATTCAGCGCCACCACGATGGTAATCAGCAACAAAGCCGTCGCGTACACCAGCGGACGGGCGGCTTCAACATTGGCGCTCTGAAAGCCCACATCGTAAATGTGAAATCCCAGGTGCATGAATTTCCTATCCAGATGCAGATACGGGAAGGTACCGTCGATAGGCAGCGCAGGCGCCAGCTTGACGACGCCTACCAGCATCAACGGCGCCACCTCACCAGCGGCGCGGGCTACGGCGAGAATGATGCCGGTTAACACCGCTGGGGTCGCCATTGGCAGCACCACCTGCAGGAGCGTTTCCGCCCTCGTTGCGCCCAACGCAAGACTGCCTTCCCGCAGACTGCGGGGAATGCGCGCGAGGCCTTCTTCCGTGGAGACGATCACAACCGGCACAGTGAGCAGCGCGAGCGTCAGAGCTGCCCAGAAAATGCCCGGTGTGCCGAAAGTAGGGGCGGGGAGTTGCTCCGGGAAGAACAACCGGTCGATGTTCCCCCCAAGGAAATAGACAAAAAACCCCAGGCCGAAAACGCCATAGACAATCGAAGGAACGCCCGCCAGGTTGCTGATGGCGATGCGCAGCAACCTGACCAGCGGTCCCTGCCGGGCGTACTCGTGCAGATAGATAGCCGTGATCACGCCAACGGGGGCAACAACCACGGCCATGATCAGCACCATCATTACAGTGCCGAAGATGGCTGGGAAAACCCCACCCTCCGTATTGGCTTCCCGCGGATCCTCTGTCACAAAGTGCCACACGTCATGCAGAAACCAGCCGGTGCGCTCGCGCAGAGACAGATCGTTCGGAAAGATAACCTCAAGAACCGTAGCCATATCCAGGTCGTATACATCGCCCTCCGCGCTACGCAGGCGCAGCTGCGTAGCGGACAAGCTGTTCAGGAGATTGTCGAGAATTGCCTCCTGCTCGCGATAAGTCCTGACCAGCATGCGCTCACGCGCAGCGAGCCGTTCCACGGTATCCGCATCGGCGGCAATGGCATCCAGTTGTCGCTGGCGCAACCGCAATGTCTCCAGCTCAACACCTATACGGTTGATGGTGCCCCTGCGCAACTCGTGTATGGCCTCCCGTGTGGCGTGCATGCGTTCCAGAGAACCGGTCAGCAGCTGACGAAGCTCAACAGCGTCGCGGACCTCAGAGCCATCGGCTCGGTTGCGCAGGGCGACGATGCGGCCGTAGGCATTGCCCCATTCCGTGCGGCGAATCGTCACAACATCGTCCGGTTGCGATATCTGTTTGATGTCGTGCACGTATATCCAGACAAAGTCAGGGGGATTGCGCCGGCGATTACCTGTCTTGAGCAGCCAGCGGGTTACATAACCTCTTGCAGCCAGTGAGGACATGGGGGAGCCGCCGGCTTCCAGGTAGCGGGCATAGCTCAGGTTTTCCACGGACACCCGTTCGCCAATGAGGGTCCTGTCACTGGACAACCTCACTTCGAGCACCTCAGCCGGCCAGAAGTGGGCAGCACCTTTCGCCGCGATCAGACCAAACACACCCACTACCGCACAAACACACACGGCGAGGGCGCACGCGTTCAACCACACCCACGCCTCGCCGCGCGCGAGCCAGGATCGCCACGCGGTGCGTGGCGCGGGTCGTAACTCGGATGACGTTCGCTTCACGTCACAACCGCCCGTAGTGCTCGCGCAAACGCTCGCGCACGAGTTCAGCCACGGTGTTGAACAAAAACGTGAGCACGAACAGCACCAGCGCCATCAGAAAGAGAATGCGATAGTGGCTCCCGCCCACCTCCGACTCCGGCATCTCCACCGCAATATTTGCCGCGAAGGTGCGCAGCCCTGTGAACAGGTTGAACTCCATGATCGGCGTATTGCCGGTCGCCATCAGCACGATCATCGTTTCGCCAACGGCACGGCCCACACCAACCATTACGGCAGAAAAGATGCCTGGACCCGCTGTCAGCAGCACCACCCGGGTTAAGGTCTGCCAACGCGATGCACCCAGCGCCAGGGAACCATTCACGAGGTGGCGAGGCACGCCGTGAACCGAATCCTCTGCAATGGCAAAGATTGTCGGGATGACGGCGAGCCCCATCATCGCGCCTACAACGAGGGCGTTGCGCGCCGTGTAGTCCAGGCCGGCCTCCTCACGCAACCAGCGCAGGCTGTTGCCGCCGTACAACCCCTGTTCCAGCGCCGGTCCCATCAGGAACGCGAGCAGCACAGCCGCGATCACTGCGCCCACCGCCAGCAACAGATGCCATTCGGTGCGTTCCCGTTCCTGTGAGACAGTGCGATGTGCGACGCTCCAGAGCACCGCAACCGCGATGAGACACAACGGCAACGTAAGCAGCAAAGACAGCACGCTCGAGAGATTCGCTTCCACCAGCGGCGCCAGCCACAATCCACCAATAAAGCCGAGAATCACCGTCGGCAGGGCGGCCATGGTTTCGATGCCCGGCTTAATCCATGCCCGCAACTCCGGCGGCATGAAGTAGGCTGTGTAGATCGCAGCCATGATGCTCAGAGGAATTGCAAACAGCAGTGCATAAAATGCTGCTTTCAACGTCCCGAACAGCAGCGGCGTCAGCGAGAACTTAGGCTCGAAATCGACGTCCGCCGAGGACGACTGCCAGCTGAACACCGGCTCGCCGTAGCCTTCGTACCAGACACGGCTCCACAAGGCGGTCAGCGACAGCTCCGGGTGCGCATTGCGGATGGCATACAATCTCAGCGTGTCTGCACCGTGAGCAATCAGCAGTCGATCGCCTCGCGGCGACAGCGCCAGCTGTCGGTTGTCCGCCGCACCGAGGGGGTAGCTGGCCAGTGATTGTCCGATCACCGGATAGAACAGGTTCAGCAATCCATCGCCGTCGACGCTAACAAAACCTTTTCGCCGCGGCTCCGCCAGGAGCCTGACGCCAGGTTTCCCCAGATCGAACTCCCGCATGGGTTGCATACGGAAGCCACGGGCGTCGCGGATTGCAGACCAGTGCGTCAGCGTGCCCTCGTCGTCGCCCACGAGCAGCGAATAGCGGCCCAGCAATGCGTCCGACACGGTGACTCGCCGTTCCGGGGCGACGACGTTGGCCTGAAACAGAACTTGATGCCCGGGTGTGGACAGATCGAAGACTGTGAGGCGTCCCTCGCTGTCCAGTCGGTACAGCCATTGATTGCGTGCACCAAGCAGCAGTTGCCGGGCTGGCGCGTGATCGACACGCCACGCCTGTTGCCGCTGCAACACCAGACCCGGGGCTTCAAAGCGGTAATTCTGCACGGTAACGGCGTTACCCCGGTCCAGCGCAATTACCACGCCATCGGTCGTTTCCTGTGCGTCGAAGCCCCGCAGGCCATCGCCATCGGGCAGCGCCACGCGCCCCCGCAGAACGAGTCGTGGAATCACGTTCGGATTCCCCGCTTGGCGCACCTTCTCAGTTCGCAGCACCCAGAGCTCTCCGGCTTCGTCCACCACTGCATACGCATCGAGGCTGGGCGCTACCTTACGAGCGAAACGCAACGGTCCGCCCAGGTCGTAAGCCGCCACGGGTGCCCCGGTGGCCAGATCGTAAAACTCGGCCACACCGCTGCGGGCAACCCGGAGGGCGGTGTCCCCGCGCTCGTCTACGTCCAGGAGCAACGCCTCACGGGGCGCTACCGTTATGGCGGCCAGAGGATTCACGGCAGCGGGCTGAAAAATCGGCGCCACGGTCCACACCAGATAGAGAAAAATGAGCGCGATGGCTACCAGCACGATCGACGCACCAGTGGACACGATCAGGCTCACGAAACGATCGGCCCATTGGCGCGATCCGATCCCTAGACGAGTTTTCAAGCGCGGAACCATGACACCTAGTCCAAGCGTTTGAGCTCGGTTGCGGCAATACTTGCTGAAACCGGCACGTAGCCATCGCGCGCGACGATTTCCTGGCCCTGCGCTGACAGCACGAAGCGCAGAAATTCCCGCTCCACAGCTGGTAGCGCAACGTCGGGGCGTTTGTGCACGTACACGTAGAAAAACCGCGACAGCGGGTAGCTGCCATCTGCCGCGCTGGATGCTGTCGGCACAACCAGCTGTGTCGCATCCCGCAACGGTAGCGCGCGCACACCAGATGTGCCGTGCCCCATACCCGCGTAGCCGATGCTGTTCAGCGAAGCCGCCACCGCTTGCACCACGGAGGACGAGCCCGGCTGCTCATTCACCGTATTGCGGTAGTCTCCGCCACACAGCGCTACCGACTTGAAATAGCCGTAAGTGCCCGACACCGAATTGCGCCCATAGAGTTGTATGGGGCGGTCGAACCAGCCACCCGCAAGATCCATATCGCCCCAGGTGTCAATGGCGCGGCGGGCGCCACAGAGGCGCGTGGCTGAGAAGATTGCATCCAGCTCCGTCAGAGCCAGAGCATCGATCGGATTGTCTTTGTGTACATAGACGGCAACGGCATCAATAGCTACCCGCAATGCCGTAGGAACGTAGCCGAAGCGCTGCTCAAAAGCATCGAGTTCGCTGTCGTTGAACGCTCTGCTCATAGCGCCGAAATTGACCGTGCCTTCTGTCAAAGCCGGCGGCGCACTGGACGACCCTGCGGCCTGCACCTGAATGGTGATCGAGGGGTACAGTCGCTGGAAAGCCTCCGACCACAACGTCATCAGATTGGCCAGAGTGTCCGACCCCGCACTCGACAGCACGCCAGTCAGGCCCTGGAGGCGCTCGTACGGGGCCAGCACCGTAGCTGAACTGCCCATGGCGACAGGGTCGATGGAAACCGACTGCGGGTCCAGCACCACCAGCGGGTCACCAAGACGGGGGGCGTCGAAGTCTGCGGTCTCACTGCCACACGCGCTCAGCAGCAGAAGCAACAGCAGACGAACGCCAGAGAAAGCAACCGAGGTGGGCGCGCTGCCTCTACTCATTCACCGCGCCGGCGGGAATGTCGAGCACGTCTGTCAGCTCGAAGTCGCAATAGAATTTGGACCCTTCGCCCACGGTGCTCTCCACCTTCAGCTCGGATTGGTGCCGCAACAACGCGTGCTTGACGATGGCCAGGCCCAGGCCGGTCCCTCCCCGGGTCCGCGAGTCTTTCATGTCCACCCGATAGAAGCGCTCGGTGATCCGGCTGAGGTGCTCCGGTGCAATGCCGATACCGTTGTCCTTGATTGTGAGGCGGCCCTTTCCGTCGACTTCGCGCCATGACACCACAACCGGCGTGCCTTCCGGGCTGTACCTCAGCGCATTCCCGATTAGATTGACGCACACCGCAAATATTTCTTTCTCGATACCGGCGATGCGGCGTTCGGTGGAACACTCCACCTGCAGTTGACCGACCGCGGTGGTGAGGCCCTGTGATTCCTGCACGGCGCCATGAATGATCTGCGGCATCGACAGGCTTGCCAGCTCATCGGGCACCGGCGAGGACTCGAGCCGCGTCAGCGTGAGCAGATCACCAACGAGAGACTGCATGCGCCCGATGGGTGGCGCGATCTTGTCGATGAGCGCAAGGCGCAGATCTTCCGGCTGACTGACGTCGGTAATGGTTTCGAGATAACCAGCCACCACCGTCAATGGCGTGCGCAGCTCGTGCGAGACGTTCGCAACGAAGCTCTGCCTCATGGTGAGCAGGCGATTGAGCTCGGTGTTGTCGCGCACGATCACCACCATGCGCCCCTCGTCCACTTCAAACTTCCGCGCTTCGAGAGATTTGTCCTGATCGAACGGGGACGGAAATTCGAGGATGTTGTCGCGCTGCGGCTGTCGCAGGAATTTCACGAATTCCGGATTGCGCACGACCGTTCCGAGCCCCAGCCCTCGATCTGAGTCGTTCAGGTGCAGCAGATGACGCGCGGCGGCATTGAACCCCTCAATGTCGGCATTCGCATCCACGATCACAACCGCGTCGGGAATGACCTCCACCAGCCCCAGCACCTCCCGCATGCGTTGCAGATGACGCCGGGATCGTTGCCGTTGCGACTGCAGCACGCGATAGGGGCGGGCAGCCAGCTCATACCACGATGCGCGTGCGTCCGGCGGCAATGCGAGGGGGCGTCTCGCCCACCGGCTGAGCTTACGGTACTGATTCCACTGACTGGCAATCCACAGCAGCGCGGCAACGAAGAGACTCCACCCCAGCGCCCCGATCCACAGACCAGCCACGAGCGCTGCTGCAAGCAGCGCCAGAGCAAGTATTACTTCGTAGCGGTAGCTCACGAATCAGAACCGCTCGTCCATCAGGCCAACGCAAGGGTGGGGCTCAGACCTGTTCACACTTCCATGGGACGCAGCAGCTTCGGCCAGGCGTCCATCGTGCCAGCAATCTGCTCTCCAATATCGGCCACGCTCCAGGGGCCGTCCAGCGCATCTTTCTCGGCAAGCACATCCACACGCCAGGAAAGCAGTGAAGTGCGATTGCCGCTCACGCAGAATTGCCGGCCAGTGACCTTGGCGGCTTCGTCGGTGCACAGCCATACCACCGTGGGCGACACCTTCTCGGGCGCGAGGCGCTGATCCAGATCGGGGGCGTCCGGCATGATGTCCTCGGTCATGCGTGACAAAGCCGCTGGCGCCAGTACGTTCACAGTGATGCCGTACTTCATGCCTTCCAACGCCAGCACACGCATGAAGCCTGCGATACCGGCCTTGGCGGCGCCGTAGTTCGTCTGGCCGAAGTTACCGATCAGTCCGGAGGTGGAGGAGGTCATGACGATCCGGCCCCCTTCGCCCTGCGCAAGCATCTGCTGCCAGGCATGTTTGGTGACGAGATAGGTACCGCGCAGGTGCACGTCGATGACAATGTCCCACTCATCGTCAGTCATGTTCTTGAAGGACTTGTCGCGCAGAATGCCGGCGTTGTTGATGAGAATGTCGACCCGGCCGAACGCTTCTACGGCGGCATCCACCATACCTTTGGCGTCCGCGTCAGTGGTGACCGAGCCATAGTGGGCAACGGCACGACCACCCGCCGCGTTGATTTCCTCCACGACACCGTCAGCCATGCTGGTGCCCGAGCCACCACCGTGGCGGTCGCCGCCGAGATCATTTACTACCACTGCCGCGCCTTCGGCAGCCAGCAACTGCGCATGCGCGCGGCCAAGACCCCCGCCTGCACCCGTGACAATGGCTACTTTTCCGTCCAATGACCCCATGATGTTCCCCTCGATTACTTGTGTGTGTGCGACACCCGGCCTCGTCCCTAGTACGACCTGGGAAGACCAAGCACGTGCTCAGCGACGTAGCTCAGAATCAGGTTCGTGGAAATGGGCGCGATCTGATAAAGCCGCGTCTCGCGGAATTTTCGCTCGATGTGATATTCCTTGGCAAACGCAAACCCGCCATGCGTCTGCATGCAGGTATCGCCCGCCTGCCACGACGCTTCCGACGCCAGCATCTTGGCCATGTTGGCTTCCGCGCCGCAGGGCTCCCCCGCGTCGAACAGGCGAGCCGCGCGCTCCACCATCAGAGCGGCTGCTTCCACCTGTGTGTAGGCGCGCGCTATGGGGAAGGCGACACCCTGGTTCATGCCGATGGGGCGGTCGAACACGTTGCGCTCGTTCGCATAGCGCGTCGCTTTGTCGATGAAGTAACGACCATCGCCCACACATTCCGCTGCAATGAGAATACGTTCCGCGTTCATGCCATCGAGAATGACTTTGAAGCCTTTACCTTCCTCGCCAAGCAGGTTTTCGGCGGGTATTTCCAGATCATCGAAGAAGAGCTCACAGGAGTGGTGGTTGATCATCGACTCGATCGGGCGGATTTCCAGGCCGTTCCCTTGAGCAGCTTTCACATCGACGATAAATGCCGACAAACCCTCCGTTTTGCGCGACACGGCTTCTCTGGACGTGGTGCGAGCCAGCAGCACCATGAGATCGGAATGCTCGATGCGGCTGATCCAGACTTTCTGACCGTTAACCACGTATTTGTCACCCACGCGCTTGGCGGTGGTCTTGAGGCTGGTGGTGTTCGTCCCGGTGGTCGGTTCCGTAACACCGAAACTCTGCAGACGCAGTTCGCCGCTGGCTATCTTCGGCAGATAGGCGCTTTTCTGCTGCTCGTTACCATGTCGCAGCACTGAGCCCATCACGTACATCTGCGCGTGACACACGCCGGCATGGGCACCGGACCGGCACACCTCTTCCATCACCGCCGCGGCTTCCAGCACGCCGAGCCCGGAGCCGCCATACTGCTCCGGGATCAGCACGCCGAGAAAGCCCGCACGCGTCAGCTCGGCGACAAAGTCGGTGGGATAGCCAAGCGTTCTGTCCATCTCCAGCCAGTAATCTTCGCCGTACTTGGTACACAGCTGCCTGACCGCTTCGCGAATCGAGTTGAGCTGCTCAACCTGCGCCTCACCGGGGGGCGTATCCGGACTCGTCTGTGACAACGGGCTTCTCCGTAGTTGGCCTGGTACCCATCATACGCGAGATGCTCCAGGACAGCGGCAGTCAGGCACTGCGCTGCGGTCATCTGCTTCTGTCGCTGCATCGTTGTGCTACCATGCGGCGCTTGCGGAAAACAATGGAGGGGGGAATGAGAACAGCGCTGACGGCGATTGCCTTGTTAGCCAGCATGCTTGCCGGAGTAGCCGGCGCAGAAACCTACAAGGCGCCGCGCGGGCCGGACGGCGTGCACCCCGACCTCAACGGCATCTGGCAGGCTCTGAACACAGCCAACTACAACATCGAGATGCACACGGCGAGCCACTCCATGCAGCTGCGGGAGGGCCCCATGGGTCCGCTACCGGCGGTGAAAACCCTCTACCTGGGCGCCGTTGGCGCCGTACCCCCGGGCCTCGGCGTCGTCGTCGGCGGCAAAATCCCGTACAAGCCGGAGGCGCTGGCCAAGAAACTGGAGAACCAGGCGAACTGGATCGACCGCGACCCGGAAATCAAATGTTTCCTGCCCGGCGTGCCCAGAGCCACCTACATACCGCAGCCGTTTCAGATTTTTCAGAGCGCCGATGCAATCTTCATCGCCTATCAGTTTGCCGGCGCCACGCGCGAGATCTACATGGAAGACCCGGGCGAAGCGCCTATCGACAGCTGGATGGGCTGGTCGCACGGTACCTGGGATGGCGACACGCTGGAGGTCAAGGTCACCGGACAGGTGGACACCACCTGGTTTGACCGGGCGGGCAACCACCACAGCGCCGGCATGGTCGTGACAGAACGCTACACGCCAGCGTCGCCGTACCATTTGCAGTACGAGGCGACCATCGACGACAAGGAAACGTTCACCCAGCCCTGGACCATGCGCATGCCCCTGTACCGGCGCATGGAGCCGAACGCGCAGCTCATGGAGTTCCGTTGCGTGGAATTCGTGGAAGAGCTGATGTACGGAGAATGGCGCCGCAACCCGCTGCCCCGCTAGCAGCGCGTTTTGAGGCAGGCAGGGCGAGTTGGTATGCTTGCCCGCAACCTACGAGGAATATCGAGGAATATAAAGACATGATCGTGAGAATCGCTGTTGTCGTAGCGCTCTGTGCAGCAATGCTCGGTTCGAAAGACGCCTGGTCACACCATGCCTTCGGTGCAGAGTTCGACCCCAACCGTCCGCTGGTGCTGAGGGGTCCGGTCACCAAGGTGGAGTGGGTGAACCCGCATGCCTGGATTCATCTCGAGCACACGAACGAAGAGGGTGAAAAAGAGCAGTGGATGGTAGAGGGCGGCACACCCAACACGCTGCTGCGCCGCGGCTTGAGCCGCAACTCCCTGAAACCCGGCACGGTTATCGTGGTTGACGGCTACCAGTCCAAAGACCGGTCCAATCGCGCCAACGGGCGGGACGTTACCTTCGAAGACGGCCGCAAGATCTTCATGGGCTCTTCCGGCACCGGCGCGCCGCGCGACGGCCGCGACCCCACCGAAGGCTGATCCTCGCCCGTCTCGAGGCGGACGAAGAAGAGAAGAAGGAAATAGAAAAGAGAAGAAAGAGAAAAGAAAGAAAAGAAAGGCCGGGCTAGAGCAGCTCGGCCTTTTTTGTGGGAGGTTCCGCCTCGACCACACTCGCCGAAGCCTCGCTCACGTCACGCCCGTCCCGCACATTCAATAGTTCATTCACCGTGGTCAGCATCTCTTCGATGCTGAACGGCTTCTGCAGGTAGCGATTGACACCAATGCGGGCGAGGGCCTGCTCACTGTGTTGCTGTGCGTACGCCGTAATGAAAATTACCGGCGTATCGGGCGAGCGGGTTTTAACGTATTCGGCAATCTCCGTCCCTGAAATCAGCGGCATGCTGCCGTCTGTCAGCACTAGGGCCACGCTGTCCAGGTTGTTTTCCAGAAACGTCATGGCATGAGGACTGTCGTTGAACACGACGGTGGGAAAACCCTTGTCTCTCAGCACCTCGCCAATGAAATTGGCGACGCTGACCTCATCGTCCACCACCATGATGCGACCGTTCAACCTGGGCGCCGGGATGGTCACCGCTTCCCCTTCGATGCTGGGCTGGGTCGTTACCGGCAGGAAAACGCGGAAATCGGTGCCGCGGCCTTCCTGCGTCTCCACCGTCACATGCCCGCCATGCTCGTGTACGAGGTTGTTGATCATCCACAGGCCGATGCCCGTGCCTTTGCCGGGCTCGCGCGTCGAGAAGTACATCTCGAAGATACGGTCAATGATGCCCTGCGGAATACCGTGGCCATCGTCGCGCACGCTGATTTCCACATGCGGTCCCGATATCGCTTCACCGCATGTACGACACACGCTGCCACCGTCGGTGGCGTGTACCGATACGAAGATTGAGCCGTTGCCGGTGATCGCGTCGCGAGCGTTGATGAGCAGGTTGATCACCACCTGCTGAAGCTGCACGGGATCGATCAGCACCGACGGCAGGTCCAGCGCATAGTCGTTGTGCAGCTCAATGGTGCTGGGAATTGCCGCGCGCAGCATCTTCGAGACATCGGTGATGGTCTGGGTCACATCCGTCGCCTGGGGTTCGCCACGCTTGGCGCGGGTGAACGTGAGCATCTGCGATATGAGGTCGCGCGCCCGATGCCCGGCGGTAACCACCTCTTCCAGGTACTGATGCACCTGCTCTTCCGTCAGCCGGGATCGGGAGTTCATCACCAGTTCGGCGTAACCGATGATACTGGCGAGGATATTGTTGAAGTCGTGGGCGATGCCACCGGCAACCTGACCGATGGCTTCCATGCGGCTCGCCTGTTCGAGCTGTTTCTGCAACGCCAGCCGGTCGCGCTCGGCGCTGCGCTCTGCCGTGCGATCGGTGAGCGTGGCAATCATGCATGGCTCACCTTCCAGCTCCAGTCGCCGTGCGCGGATCTCGAGAACGCGCATCTCGTCACCCGCGCACAGCTCGATGAGCTGCTGGTACGACGCCGGATTGGTCTGCAACCCGGCAATGAAAGCCACCCGGGGGTGGTCTTCGCTCCAGAGAAACGAATCCGTGCTGTCCTGCGCGGCGCCGAAGGCCTGCTGGATGGTGGCAAATTGTGGATTGCGCTCGATGATGTGGCCGGTCTGCAGGTTCGAGATGAACACCGCATCGGGACTGTCGACGAACAGGCTGTAAAACTTGCGCTGACTCTGCTGCAGCTGCTGTCGCGTGCGCTTGGACTCCGTGATGTCCCGGATGATGCCGTAGGTGCCGACGAACTCGGGCTCTGCGGCTGGCCTCGGCGCCTCGTAGAGGCCGATCGAAGACAGTTCCAGAGCGTGTTTCGACCCCAGCTCTGTGGTGAATTCGAACTCGTGATTCAGCGTGGCACGCACATTGGTACGGCGTTCGTTGATCTTGTGATCCAGCGTGCTGGCGAGCTCGGGTTGCGCAGGGAAGAGCGACCGCCAGGGCTGGCCCTCCAGCTTCTCCGGCTGATCTTCGAAGATACCGTCGAGCTGGTGATTGACGTACCGGAAGTGCCCGTCGGGATCCAGCATGTACACGAAGTTCGGCGAAGCGCTCAGCAGAAAACCGTAAAGTTCTGCGTTGTTGCGGGCCTCTTTCTGCATGGCCTGCTTGTCAGCTTCAAGCTGGAAACGTTGCAGCGCGTTTGCGACGCTGGTTACGAGCTGCGCGGGCTCGGTCGGTTTGCGCAGATAGTCCACGGCCCCGAGCTGTAGAATCGGCGTCACCGCGGACAGCTCGCGCTCGCCGCTGAGGATGATGGTCTTGGTGGGCAGACCTTCCTCGTTGAGACGCTTCAGCACGTCCACACCCGCCAGATCGGGGATGTGCAGATCAAGCAGCAGCACTTGGAAGGGGTTGCCTGCGGCGTGCGCGGCGATCAGCGCCTCGACGCCTTCAGCGCCCGAGGTACGAATGTCTGCTGGGTAATTGTGGGCCGCCAGTAGCTCCCTTACACTCCGCGCATGCCCGGCGTCGTCATCGACAATGAGAATGTTCAGCTCGTCCCTCTGAACTTCGGCTCCCTCACATGCATTTAAGCACACCTGCGAGATTCTGCCGAATGACCAGCAACCAGCGCTTGCCGGAGGCATCGATTGCCTACCCAATTCTCCTGGCTTGAGCCCGTACTGAGCTTCGCGCTTTCTCACGCCCCGGCGCTGAGCGCGCTGGCAGGCGTGTTCGTTGGGGTTCTTGTTGCCCTGCTGTACGCCCGGCGCCTGCGAACCCGTCACGGTACCGCGCAGTTCGAAGCGGGGCTGCTGCATGGAGAGCAGGCCCATCGGGCCGAGCTGGAACAGCTCCAACGCGAGTTCGACGCAGCCCGCGACAAGCTGCGGGACAGTGAGCGGGACCTGGCGGTCAACCACGCCGAACTGAACTCAAAATCTAAATTAATCAATGATTTACAGAGTTCTATTAAAGAAATAACTGAATCTCTGGCAAGGGTCGGTAGCCAACGGGCTGCGGCCGAAGCGCGCCTCGAAGAAGCCAGCCGTGGCTTCGCAGAACGCGAAAAGCTGCTGGCGGAAACGGGTGCGGCGTTGAAAAAAGAGTTCGAGGTACTGGCAAACCGCGTGCTGGAACAGCAGGGGCAGCGGCACCAGGCGGGCCTCGCCACCGTGCTGACTCCGTTCAAGGAGCAGATCGTCGATTTTCGCAAACGGGTCGATGAGGTTTACCACAGTGACACGCGCGAACGCGCTTCGCTTCTGAGCGAGATCAAGAATCTCCAACAGGCCAGCGAACGCATCAACGAGGAAGCGGAAAACCTCACCAAGGCACTGAAAGGCGACAAGCGCCTGCAGGGTAACTGGGGCGAAATGGTGCTCGAGCGGGTGCTGGAGGCGTCGGGGCTGCGCAGAGATCACGAGTATTTCCCGCAGAGCGCGCAGCGCAACGCGGAAGGGGATTTGAAACGGCCGGATGTGCTGATCCGCCTGCCGGAGAACAAAGACGTCGTGATCGACTCGAAGGTCTCGCTCAACGCGTACGAAGAAGCCCTTGCCAGCGAAGACGAAGGCGATCGCGAGCGCCTGCTGCGCCAGCATCTGGCGAATCTCAAGACCCACGTGAAGAAGCTGTCCGAGCAGAACTACGATCAGCTTCCGGACGTCCGCTCCCTCGACTTCGTGCTGCTCTTCGTACCGATCGAGAGTGCGTTCACGCTGGCTATGGAAGCCGATCCGCGTCTGTTCACGGACGCCTTCAATGCACGCATCGTCATCGTCAGTCCCACCACCCTGATGATGACCCTGCGCATCATCAACAACGTGTGGCGCTACGAAAAGCAGAACCGCAACGCGCAGGAAATCTCGCGCCGGGCCGGCGCGCTCTACGACAAGCTGCGGGTGCTGGTCGAAGAGATGGACATGCTCGGCAAGCAGCTCGGCACGGCCGGCAAAACCTATGAGTCGCTCTATGGCAAGCTCGCCACAGGCAAAGGCAATCTGGTCCGGCAGGTCGAGCATTTCCGCGAGCTTGGCGCCACGGTCAAAAAGCCGATGGCACCGAAGCTCGTGGAGAAAGCCAGCGAAGAGGATTGACCGGTCCAGCCGGGCCATCACCAGGTCTCGCCCTGACTGAGAACCCGTTGGCATTTCCCCGTTTCGCGGGTCCGCGCCGGCCACCGCCACGGCCGGGAAACGCCTCCGGCATCACAGAACCCGCTGGCGGGATCGTCTACATTTCCACCCGTAAGAAATGGATTGCGAGAGGAATCAGTATGCTGGTGTTAACCAGACGCGCCGGTGAGTCGATCATGATCGATGATGAGATCGAGCTTAAGGTGCTGAAGATCCGCGGCAGCCAGGTGCATCTGGGGATTGATGCACCGAAACGCGCCTCCGTGCACCGCAAGGAGGTATGGCTGCGCATTCACGGGGAGCCGCAGGCCGCAACCGGGGCCAAATAGTATTCTCCGCCGGCGCCACCCGGTGCCGGCTCACCTCCACAGCTCGTATCACCTTTATCAAGCACCGGCGCGCAGGGCTTCTTCGATAAACGCCGGTGTTTCGCAGATCGCGTACGGATGAATGTGGTGTTCATCCAGCGGCTGGCGTGAAACCCGGATAGCTTCGCGGGACTCCCTTTCCATCTGTTCGCTGCTCGCCTTGATCAGCAGGCTGTCTATCGGTTCCCAGATGGGGTTCACTGGCGCCAGGGTGCCGAAGGCACAGCGCGTATCCCACTGGCCACGATGCAGCTCGACCACGTCGATGTCGCGTATGACACTCCAGTGCGTGAACGCAGCCGGGCTGCCATCGTCCGCAAGGCTCGCAAACATGATCGGCAGCGCCTGCTCTGCCGCCTGCGCGGCCGCCAGCAGATCCCGGGCTACCAGCCAGGGATGTTCATCCCGGTAGTTACCCTCACCACTGGCTTCCAGCAACGCCTCAATGGCCTTTGCGGTCACGATCGTGGCGATGCAATATGGGTGGGAAGATGATTGCGTCGATAGCGTCGATGATTGCATGAGGGAGCCTTCTCCTGTGTCCAGCGCGGGCGCACACCGCGGCGCCATGTTAGCGCCCAACGTACCGCCGCCGGAAGACTACTATCAAAGCAACTGCCGCCTGGTCTGCACGGAGATCCTCTCCCGCCAGGCGCACCTGCTGACAGGCCGCGAGCGTACTGAGCTGCAGCAGTTTCTCGCTTGCCCCCAGCCAGCCCAGCGGCTCTTCGCGCGTATTCTCACCCGCAAGGGACCATGGCTGCGCCGCGACACGCTCTGCTACAGCGAGGTCGGCGACACAACCGTCGCCTGCAACACGCTGGCGGCCGCAGGTCTCGTCACGCTGACCCCGTCCGCACCGGCTGACCGGCTGCTGGGCCTTCTCACCAAGGCGGAGCTCACCGATCTGGCTGTCTCCCTGAGGGTGTTGACGCCAGCCCGGGGGCGCGCGCTGCGCAAGGCAGCCCTGATCACAGAGCTGCTGAGCGGTCGCTCCGACCTGCAACTGAACGACGTTCTACGAAGACGCTTCACGTGGCTCGCGCTGACGGATCGCGCACTCTGGGACAACGTCCGGGTGTGGTACTTCGGGGACGCGATGCAGGACTGGTCCACCTTCGTCATCCGGGATCTAGGCATGGTCGCTTACGAGAGCGTACCCCTCACGGACCCGCAGTTTGCGGACAGGCAGGCCTTCGAACGGGATGCCCACTACCGCCGTCTCAGCAGCCTGAGCCATCGGCTGGACGAGCACACCGGCCTTGCGGGCGCGCTCAGCGCCGCGCTCGCCATGCCCGCCGGCGACCGGTGGACCGAGCGGCGGCGGGAACGCGCGCTGCTGCGCCTCGCCCGCTGGCAGGAACGCCATGGCCACGACGAGGCGGCCCTGCAGGCTTACAGCCGCGTTGCCTGCCATCCCGCCCGCGAGCGCACGGCCCGCATCCTTACCCGGCTCGGGCGTGAAGAAGAGGCACAGCGTGTGCTCAGCGGCATCCGTGCGGCGCCCTGGCATGACGAAGAGCGGCAGTTCGCCGAGCGCTTTGGTCAACGTCGACGACGCAGTCAGCCACCCACGCTGACCCTCGAGATTCCTGCGGTCGACACGGCGCTGCGCATTGAGCAGCAGGCATTGCTGGCGCTGGCCAGAACACGGGCGGTTGCCTGGGGCGCCCACTGCGAAAACACGCTGGTGCGAACCCTCACGGGTCTACGCTACTGGTCGGCACTGTTTCATCCCGTTCGTGGCGCGTTCACCCGGCCCTTTCAGAGCGTGCCGAATGACCTTCACTTCGAGGATTTTGCCCGTCAGCGCAGCTCGCTGCTGGAGGAGATCGAGGCGGGCACGCAGGACAGCCGGCAACTGGCGGAGCATCTGCTGGCTACCGCAGCTGCCAAAGCCGGGCTCGCCAACGGGCTCGTGAGCTGGGCGCTGCTGGACCGCATACCGTTGTCGGTGCTTCTGGAGACCATGCCCGCGGAGCACATCCACCGTCTGACCGCCTACCAGATCAGAAACCTCCATCAACGGCGCACGGGCTTTCCCGACCTGCTGGTGGCTTACGCCGACGGTGCTTACGAGCTGCTCGAGGTGAAGGGACCCAACGACCAGCTTCAGCCGGGACAACGGGTGTGGTTCGCGCGGCTTGCCGAGCTGGGGTTGCCGGCCCGCGTGCTGAAGCTGCGCGTGCACTGAAGTGCTGCCCCGCGACCTGGCTGTGCGTCAGCTTGCCGGCTGGCTGTTCCGCGGCGACGACTTGTACCCCACCCGCGCAGGTATGCCGGTAGAAGCGGAAGAGGGCATCAGTCATCAGCGCGCTGCGCAGCGGCACCGGGCGGCCGCTGATCCCGCCTACCGTCGCGAGGTGCGTGTGTCTGCGCCCTTTGTGATCGAAGGACGCGAAGGTGCGCTCAACGGGCGCGTCGACGGTGTCACGCGCGACGGCGATACCCTCGTGGCGCAGGAGTTCAAATGCGTCAGCGAGCTGCCGGACCAGGCAGTACCCGCTGACTGGGGGCAAGCACTGCTGTACGCAGGCCTGCTGAGCACCACCGACGACGAAGCGTCTAGCGAAACCGTGCGCGCTGAGCTCGTCTACGTGGAACGGGACACGTTTCGCGAACGGGTGTTCAGCGAAACCTTCCGCCAGCCGCAGGCAGCAGCCATACCGGCGTTTCTGCTGCTGTGTTACGCCGCGCGTCTGCAGCGCCATCTTGCCCGCAGCCGGCCCCGCACCGCCTGGGCTCAGCAGCTGCCGTTTCCGTTTCCGCAGTTCCGCAAGGGGCAGCAGACGCTGGCCAGGCGGGTCTATCAGGCTCTGGCCGGTGGAGAGAACCTGCTGCTGGAAGCGCCGACGGGGAGCGGGAAGACCCTCGCCACTCTGTATCCCGCCGTGCGCGTCAGCGACGAGTGGCAACAGATCTTCTTTCTCACTGCGCGCAACACCGGGGCGCAGGCGGCCCTGGCTGCCGTCCGGCAACTCGACCCCGCCGCAGAACGGCTGAGCGTGGTGGAGCTGACCGCCAAGGAGAAGATGTGCCCGGTGGAAGGCATGCCTTGCGATGCAGCCCGCTGCGAGTACGCGCGCGGTTATTTTCAACGGATCGACACGGCCGTGACGGACGTGCTGGAGCATCACCACGGCGACCGGGCCACCATCAGCCGTATCGCAGAGCGCCACCAGGTGTGCCCTTTCGAGCTGTCACTGGATGCTGCAAGCTGGAGCGACTGCGTGGTCGGCGACTACAACTACGTCTTCGATCCCGTCGTGCGTCTGCAACGCTTCGCCGATGCACCGCACATGCGGCTGCTGATCGACGAAGCCCACCAGCTCTCGTCGCGGGTGCAGGACATGCTGCGCGTCACCCTGGACCGGCAGCAGTTCAAAGACGCCGCCCGCTGCGCGGTGCCAGCGGTGGCCCGGCAGGCGCGCAGCGTCGACCGCGCCTTGCAGGCGCTGCGCAGAGCCTGCGGTGACGGGGAACACGACGTCACCGGCCAGACCGGCGCCGTCGAGCGCGCCGTCGAGCGTTTTCTCGACGCCGTCGCCGAGATCGAAACGCCACTGGAGACGCACGCGGAGCTCGTGCCCGCCCTCTACGCCGCGAGTCGCTGGCGACGGTCATTGCAATGGACCGACAACGGGCTGTACGCGAGCCTGCTTAACGTAGAGGGTCGCGCCGCGGCGGTGGTACGGGTCTGTCTGGATGTCGGCCCCTATCTCCGGGACCGCTTCCAGGCCTACGACTCCGTCGTGCGCTTTTCCGGCACCATGACACCTCTGCCCCTGTACCAGCGGCTGCACGGCGCCGAGGGTGCTACCGAACGTGCGCAGAACCCGTTCGACCCGAGCCAGCTGGCCGTCATGCTGGTGCCCGACATCGCCACGTACTGGCGTCAGCGGGACCGCTCCCTGCCCAGACTCGTAAGCCTGCTGCGCGACGTGGCCGATGCACACCCGGGAAGATACCTGGTGGCGCTGCCATCGTACGGCTACGCCGCCAGGCTGGCGGACGCGCTGTCACAGGCCGCGGGCGAACGGAACGTACCGCAGGTCTTCGCGCAGACGGCCGGCATGAGCGCACAGGCCCGCGCCGATCTGCTCACCGGCTTTGCCGGGCAGGCGCAGGCCTTTCTGTTGATTGTCATGGGAGGGGCGCTGAGCGAGTCCATCGAGTTCTCCGCCGCGCGCCCGGAAGGGGTGATCGTGGTGGGCATTGGTCTGCCCCCGCCCAGCCTGGAGCGTGACCGCATCGCAGCGTATTTCGACGCGCAGGCGGATGACGAAGCTGCCGACGGTCAGCGGGTGGCCTATGTGCAACCGGCCATGACAAAGATCCTG
>CAZYYJ010000006.1:48111-136538 GCA_964651595.1 uncultured Pseudomonadales bacterium
GTCCCACAGACCGGGGCGTGGCCCTGCTCGTCGATCCGCGATACCCGCAGAGTGAAGCACGCGCGTTCTTTCCCGCCCACTGGCAACCGCGGCTGACAAAGGCCGCGCAGGCACCCGCAGCCGTGGCCGACTTCTGGCGAAAAAGCACGCGCGCTTCGACTACAATGGCCGCCGCGCGCCACACACCAGATCCACCCGCACCAGAGGAACCACCGCACCCGTGAGCAAACGCCGCACCAAGATCATCTGCACCATCGGCCCGGCGACGTCGTCCTTCCCCATGCTGAAGAAGCTGCAGGAAGCGGGCATGGACGTGGTGCGGCTCAACATGTCCCACTCCGACCACGCCGGGGCGCTGGAGATCATCAACTGGATCAAAACCCTCAACCGGCAGATCGAGCACCCCATACCGATCCTGTTGGATACGCAGGGGCCGGAAATCCGCACCGGCGTGCTGGAACAGCCCATGAACCTGAAAGAGGGGGAGATCGTCACGCTCACGGTCCGGGACGCGAGCGCCGTGGAGACCAAGTCCATACACGTCAATTACGGCGAACTGGTGGACGTGGTCGACGTCGGCCGCATTGTCACCCTCGACAACGGCCTGCTGAATTTCGAAGTGCTGGAGAAAACCGACAAGCACCTCATCTGCAAGGTAGTGGACGGAGGCACCCTGGGGAGCCGCAAGCACGTCAATCTGCCGGGTGTACGCATCAACCTGCCGGCGATCACTGACAAGGACCGGGTGGATATCGCCTTCGGTATCGAACACGACGTGGACTTTATCGCGCTGTCCTTCGTCCGCCGGCCGGAGGACGTCGCCGAGTTACGCGATTTTCTCGGCCCGAAGCAGAACACCATGAAAATTGTCGCCAAGATCGAAGATCGGGAAGGCGTGGAGAACGTGCACGAGATCGTGCAGCTGGCCGACGGTGTGATGGTTGCCCGGGGCGATCTCGGCATCGAGACCGATATTGCCGAGCTGCCGAACGTACAGCGCCGCATCGTGCATGCATCCGCCAAGTGGGGCCGTCGCAGCATCGTCGCCACCCACCTGCTCGAGTCGATGATCGACAACCCCATTCCCACCCGTGCGGAGGTGACCGATGTGGCCAACGCGGTGTACGAAGGAGTGGATGCGGTCATGCTGTCGGGCGAAACCAGTGTGGGCAACTATCCGGTGCGTTGCGTGGAACAGCTTGCCGCCATTGCCGTGCAGGCTGAGCGCTATCCGGGGCTGGGCTACGAGAAGAACCTGGTTGCCAACGACGACAAGCAGCACGTCGCCGTGCATGCCGTGGCGCTGGCCGAAGGTCTGAATGCCGACGGCATCGTGGTCATCACCCGCCGCGGCATCATGGCGGATTACGTCACCAACGCCCGCCCCATGCACGTGCCCATCTATGCGTTCACCAATCAGAGCCAGACGCGAAGGCGTCTGGCGTTGAGCCAGGCCGTCTATGCTTACCGCATGGCGTTCAGCTCCGATCCCGAGAAGACGCTGCAGCGCGCGTTCGACGTGCTGAAGGAGCGGGCGGGCCTGCCCAGCGGTGCCAAACTGGTTGTCATCTCCGACGTGCTGGCCGATCAGAAAAGCGACGCTATTCAGATTCGTCGGTTAGAATGACGTCACCGCGAGGAAAATGACGACCGGGCTGTGCCTTTTTCTCAAACTTTTCGACATTGCGCTGCACGCGCTTCAATCGCGCTTCAGAAAACGAGTCTGTTGGCTGTCGCCGTTGTGGCTGGTGCGCTGGGGGGCGTCGCCAACGACGCCCACGCCGCCACCCTGCGCCTCGACAACGGCGACGTGTACGACGGCGACCTTCTGGACGGCAAGCGCGATGGCCGCGGCACGTACACGTGGGCCGACGGCAGCCGCTACGAAGGTGAATTCGTGCAGGACCGCATGCATGGTGAAGGCAGCTTCGTGTGGGCCGACGGTCGCCGCTACGTGGGCGCCTTCGCCAACGACAAGCGGGAAGGCAAAGGCCAGCTGACCATGCTCAACGGCGACGTGTACGAAGGCGATTTTCGCGACAACGTCATGCACGGCCGGGGCACGTTCGTATGGGCGAACGAGGACACGTACACAGGTACCTACGTCAACGGACGGCGCACCGGTCAGGGGTCTCTGACATGGCATACCGGCGAACGTTACACCGGCGAGTTCCGCGATGGGGAACTGCACGGTACGGGCACCTACACCTGGCAGGACGGACGTCGCTACGCCGGCACGTTCGACGGCGGTGTGAAGAGTGGCGCCGGCGAGTTTCTATGGCCCAACGGTAACCGCTACGTCGGCCAGTTTGCGGACGGTGAACGCGAAGGCACCGGCGTTTTCTACTGGCGTGACGGTACCGTGTACCGCGGCCAGTTCAGCGACAACGGTATGCACGGATGGGGTGTAAAGCAGTCACCCGATGGACCCGCAGAAGTGCAGCTCTGGCAGGCGGGAGAACTGGAGAGCAGCCAGACGTTGCGCGAGGTGCCCCGTTGCGCATCAGCGCATCTGGACCGCCAGTGGATGTTCGTGAGCGGCGATTGCATCAACGGCCTCGCCCACGGCGCCGGCCTCGCCGTGAGCCTGGACGGTGAATTGATCGTGCCCGAAGGTCGCTTTGTGCTGGGCCGCCTGGTTTCCGGTGACGTGCTGGAGCTGCCGGGGAATGAACGTGTCGACGCCGGAACCCAAGCGCCCCAGGCCTGACACGGAGCCTGCGCCGCTGCTTCCGGGCGTGACGCTCGCCGGTGAGCTGTCGCGCAGCGACCACGCCGTGGTGTACACGGGTTCGCTGGATCTGGAGCAGACCCAGGTTGCCGTGAAGATCCTGCGCCCGGGCATCGAGCCCGGCCTGGTGCGTCGCTTTCACGACGGCTGCACCATCCAGCGCGGCCTGTCGCATGCCAGCATTCTGCCGCTTCTGCGCGACGGCGTGCACCACGAAACCCACTACGCGCTTACGCCTCTGCAGGCCGGCGGCAATCTGCTGGATGCCCTGGGGCTGGGACTGTCGCTGCAGGCACTGTTCAAACACCTGAAAGACATCGCCAGAGCCCTGGACTACCTGCACGAGCGGGGGGTGGTTCATGGTGACGTGAAGCCCGAGAACATCCTCTTCAGTGGCGCCGGGCGTGCGCTCCTCGGCGATTTCGACATCGCCCGGGAAATCTCGCCGGACGACATCGTCACCGCGGGCACCCTGCACGCCAGCCCGGAATACAGTGCGCCTGAGCTGGTGTCCGGACGCGCGGTGGACGGGCGCGCCGATCTGTACAGTCTGGGCGTGGTGTTCTACCGCATGCTGGTGGGCGCCGTGCCGCACAGCGGGTCCACGGTTCTGGAAATTCTGCAGAAGCACCAGCAGGAGCCGGCACCTCGACTGCCGTCGCACCTGGCCGATCTGCAACCACTCATGGAATCGCTGCTGGCCAAACGCGTCGACCAGCGCATCGAATCGGGTGCCGAGCTTGTTGCGCAACTGGACCAGATACGCCGCAACGGGCGTCTCCCGGTGCCCACGCTGCGGACGGGGTCCATCTCCACGCAGGAAATCTCCGCGCTCTCGGGCGGGGGGCTGCTCACTACCGGCTCCGAGCGTTCGCGTCTGGATCGCAGTCGATCACGGGCCCGGGCCCGCCGCATCCGCCGGGTCGCCGTCACATTGACCCTGCTGGGGGGCGTGGGGGCAGCGGCGTACTATGGCTGGCAGAGTAACCTGGTCGATCCGGAACGCCTCATGACAAGCCTCGGCATCGCCGAAGACCCCCGCGTGGCGGCCGCGTGGAACGATGCACAGTCATTGCGGCAGGATCCCAACCAGGCGCTGACCGCCATTGTCGCAGCCTACCGTCGCGTTCTCGCGCTCGACCCCGACTACGATCCCGCGCGCCTGGAACTCGCAAGCCTCGCCACCGACTGGAAAGACACCATCGGACAGGCGCTGACTGACAGCAATCTGCAGCTTGCGGAAACCCGCCTTGCGGAGGCGAACGACGTGTTTCCCACCGATCTCGGCTGGTTGCAGCTGCGCCGGCAGCTCGACGATCTGCAGCGGGCGGAGCGCATTCTTGCCAATACGGAACGGCTGCTGGCCAGCAACGGCTTATCGGACGTGCCCAGCGCCACGGCGGCAATCCAGTCTTACCAGGAAGTACTGCGCCTGGCACCGTCACATCCCGCGGCCCTCGACGCTCTGCGCGAGCTGAGCGCCCACTATGCCGGCATGGCCACCCAGGCGGTAAGCCGCGGCGAGGTCGACGTTGCCATCAGCCTGCTCGAACGGGCGAGCGCTGCAGATCGCACGCTGCCGGTGCTCGACGACGTGCGCACGCAGATCTCGCGCGCCACGCGCACACAGGCGGCCATCGAGGAGCTGTTGCAGGCCGCGCGACGCCTGCGATCACAGGGGGTACTGTTTGCCACCGCGGGCGCCGGTGCCGAAGGCGAGGACAGCGCCGTAAAGCTCTATCACCGCGTACTGGCGCTGGACCCCGCGAACGTCATAGCGCAGCAGGGGCTGGTGGAAATCACCTCGCAGGTGGCGGAGCAGGCCGATCAGCTCCTCGCCGACGGCCAGCTGGCGGCCGTGGACAATCTCGTCAGCCAGGCCGCTGCAGAGGGGCTGGTGGAGGAGGGCGTAGACGAGGTGCGGCGTCGCCTCGTCGCAGAGCGTCAGCGCCTGAAAACCGTTTCCGACAACATCGACGCCGCGAAGAGCCACATGGCTAGCGGTTATCTCACCGCGCCTCCGGAGGCAAACGCGGTGGCCAAGCTGCGGGAAGTGCAGCAGATCGACCCGGGCAATACGGAGGCCGAGCAGCTCTTGAGGGTATGCGCGGAACGCCTCGCCGCCGTGGCCACGGAAGCGCACGGCTACGGTCTCGTCGACGAGGCCAAGCAGTACCTCGATCTGGCCCTCGCAATACAACCCGACGTTGCCGAGTGGATCGCTCTGCGGGAAGGCTGGGAGGGCGAAACCCCGTGACGCTGCAGACCAACGTCACGTACCTGATCTACGTGGACGATGATCATATCCCCATCACCGCCAGCATGACGGTGGGGAACCATCTCGACAATGACGTGGTGATTGCCGGCGAAGACGTCGCGGACTTTCACGTGCGTATCGAGCTGACCGACCGCGGTCCGGTGCTGTTCCCCTTAGGCGACGCCACTGCCAACGTCAATGGCACGGAACGTGACAAGCCGGTGCAGGTCATCGTCGGCGATGTGATCAGCATCGGCCAGTGCACCATGCAGATCGGCTACGAGCTGGAGGCGGATACCTCGTCGGTGGACCACTGGGTACTGATTGCCCGGGACGGCGGCAGCGAAGTGGAAGTAAACGGTGAGGTGGCGGTTGGCCGTGCGGAAAGCGCCGATCTGTGTCTGCTGGATACACACATCTCGCGCTATCACGCGCGCCTGCTGGAGCGCGACAAGATCGTCTGGCTGCAGGATCTCAACTCCGCCAACGGCTCGCGCGTGAACGGCAACCGCATTGCCGGCGGGGCGCGCCTGTTTCACGGCGATACGATCAGCTTCGACCAGTTTCAGTATCAGCTTCTTGCCCGCGGCGGAGATCTGACGCCGGTGAACAAGTTCAAGAACCCGGGGCAGGGGACGACGCTGCGGCCGCCCGAGCCCACGCGCGACAGCCGTGTGCGCCCCGGCATTGCTGCCGCCACCCTGGATCCGTCCATGGTGGTGGCCGAGCTCGTGCAGCAGGATCACAGCGTGCCCGGTGCCGTCGACACAGGCCGGCGGCGCTTTCCGGTGGCGATCGGCGACAACTTTCTGGGCACTGACGCGGCCAACGATATCGTGCTGGATGACCCCACGATCGCCGAGCGGCACGCGCGGCTTACGGTGAAGCCCGAAGGCAGCGTTCTCACCAGCCTGCTCGGCCGTGGACACGTGCGCGTGAACGGCGCTGACGTGAGCAGTTGCCTCCTTGAAGACGACGACATGCTGGAACTCGGCAATGTGCACCTGCGCTTCAAGCTGAAGCCCTCCGCCAGCGCCGGCAACACAGGCGCAGGGTCACGACGCGTGCTTGCCTGGGGCGCCGCGGCGCTGGTGGCAGGCGCCGCCATCGCGTTGTTGCTTTTGCCATAGGCGCAACCTATATTCCTCCGCCCCTCTAGGCGGGTTAGGCCATGGCCGTAGACATTCCCTACAAGCGCGCGCTCGAGTTCGAATACGGACGCGCCGACACGCTCAGCCCCGGTATTCGACGGGTGATCGCGGAGAATCCGAGCCCCTTCACGCTGTACGGCACCGGCACGTACATCCTGGGCCACGGTCGCGTCGCGGTGATCGATCCGGGCCCCGCCGATGCAGCACATATCCAGGCGTTGCTGGCGGCGACGGAAGGGGAAGAGATCACGCACGTGCTGGTCACGCATACGCACATGGATCATTCCCCGGGGTGTCGCGTCCTGAAGCAGCACTGCGATGCGCCCACCTATGCCTACGGGCCCCATGGCGCCGGTAAGCTGGAGGAGGGTGTGCCCGTCGAGGAAGGCGGAGACATGGAGTTTCAGCCCGACGTGCTGGTCAAAGACGGCGACGTCATCGAAGGCGACGACTGGTCGGTGGAGTGTGTGTACACCCCGGGACATACGTCCAACCACATGTGCTTTCAGCTGCGGGAGGAACGGGCGCTGTTCACCGGCGACCACGTCATGGGCTGGTCGACCAGCATCATCTCGCCACCGGACGGTGACATGGCTCAGTACATGCAGAGCCTCAACAAGCTCCTCAGCCGCAACGATGCGCTGTACTGGCCCACGCACGGGCCGGCCATTACCGAGCCGAAAGCACATGTGGAAGCGTTCATTGCGCACCGCCAGGAGCGCGAAACCCAGATTCTGGCCTGCATCGATCAGGGTGTGGGCACAATCTCCGACATGGTGCCCATGATGTACAAGGACACCCCGGAGTTCATGTATCCCGCCGCACAACGCAGCGTGCTGGCCGCTATCGAATACCTGGTGGTCCGGGGCGAGCTGACAGCGGACGGTGCCGTCGCGATGGATACAATCTACCAGCGCCCCTGAGCGCCTGCCTGCGGCCGGGTGCTATCAACCCCTGGCCGCAATGATCGGCACCTGCTCGCTCGCGGGCGGAGCCGCGAGGGGCAGCTCGAGCATCAGCGCAACCCCGGAACCGTCCACCAGATTCATGGCGCGCACGAAGCCGCCGTGCTTTTCGGCGATCACTCGCACCACGTAAAGACCCAGGCCGAAGTGCAGCCGATTCTGCACGCCCCGGTGACTCACCATGGAATCGAAGATGGAGCCCTGCAGATTTTCCGGCAGCACCGGGCCGCGATTGGCAACGGTGAGCTGAATGCGATCGCCGATGACATCGAGCTGCACCCGCACCAGCGTATCTGCGCGATGGAAATCCACGGCGTTGTCGATGATCTTGTCCAGCAGCTGCTCGATGCGGAAATCGGCGATCATGGCATAGGCCGGACGGTTGGGACCGCGGAATTCGAAGGCGCAGTCTTTGTGCACCAGGCTGCAGTTGGCGACGTAGCTCTCCACGAGAAGCTTGAGATCGATGAGCTCGAGCTCCTCCGCCGCCAGCGATTCCTCGAGGTTGGCAGCGTCAGCCAGGTTCTGCACGATCGATCCGATGCGATGGACGCCACGGGTGGCGCTGTCGAGGTACTTGCTGCTTTCCAGCTCAGGAAACTCCTCGGCGAGGTTCTGCAGCGACGTGCTGAGCGCGTTCAGCGGGTTGTTGATCTCATGGCGCAGGGTACGCGGCATGTTTTCCAGAAACGTGTTGTGACGGTGCAGCCGCGAAAGCATGTTCGACACTGCGCGCGCCAGGTCACCAATCTCGTCACCCGCGCCCATTTCGCTCCTCAGCTCGGCCGTGCGCAGACGCCCGTAGCTGTCGATGGCGGCGCTGGCCTCGCGGCGCAGGCTGCGAATGCGCCATGCCAGGCGGCCGGCAAACACCAGGAGTGCGCTCAGCACCACAAACAGCGATACGACCGAGACGAAGATCACCTCCTCGAGAGCAGTGCGCTGAAAGGCAAGGATGTCGTCGATCGTCTGCTCCACCACCACGGTACCCAGAATTTCATCTGCACCGACAATGGGGTAGGCAGCCATGATGATCTCGAGATCGTTGGCCGTAGTGCGCCGCAGAGCCATGGGTTCACCGGCGAGGCTGCGGGCTATGACGTCGTCCCCCGTGGCCGGTACGGCACCGGTGCCGGGATCCGGCGCGAAGGTGGTTTCGATCCAGTGGCGTGCGCGCGAAAAGATCTGCGCCGAGCGGTAGCGCCAGGTGTCCTGATCCTCCGGCGGGCGAGCACTCTGCACGGCCCCGGTTTCGGCGCGCACGCGTTTCTCGTCATCGATGACGAGGATACGTGCGCCCGAATACCCCAGGCCCTGAATGATGTTGCGTACCTCGGGTGACCGCAGCACCACGAGGTTGAAAGCTTCTTTACCTGCCGTGGGCAGGCTCTGCGTGAGCGATTCGATCGTGCGGTCCACGGGATCGTCCACGTCCACCCACGTCACGCCGAAAAACCGCTGCGAACCCAGAAGCTCCAGCGGAAAACGAAACTCAATGAGCCAGGCGTCAGCCCCGTCCGGCACGAGACGCCCCTGAATACGGTTATCCGCAGCGCCGGTGGCGGCGAATCGCCACTGCTCGTCCATGACAAATCCCGTGGCGGTAGCGGGGGCATCCGCCTCCGACGGGGTCAACACCAGGGAAATCCGACCTTCCTCACCGTCCTGGCGGATGAAGCTGAGGCGCACGTGATCGGCGTTGTCGAGGCGCAGATACTCGGTATCCCGATAGACGAGCGTTTCGTCCGTCACGCGCATGAGGGCATAAAGCTGATCAGCGCGCTCTCCCAGCAGCAGGCTGAAGCTGCCATCGCGTCCTTCAGCGGCGTCGCGGGGAAAGCGCAGAAAATCGTCCAGCAGCGCCTGATCCCAGTCGTCGGTGGCGGCATCGAGACGGATGTTGCCAGGCAGGGGGTGCGCAAACAGGGGTTCGAACTGCTCGGTGTTCAGGGGCAGATCGTTGAAAAGGTCTTCCCGGCCGTTGAACAGCGTGGAGATTCCCTCGGCGTTCAGCAGCAGCGCCTGTGACTGGATCTGCACCAGCAGCGATTCCATCTGGGCAAGCTGGCGGTAGCTGAAGGACGGTATGACCAGCAGCGCAAGCCCCAGCAGCACCAGCTTGGTGCTGAGGCGGGGACCGCGTAACCGGGGCAGGAGCTTCATGACACGGGGAACAGCACCGGACGCACGCTCACTGCTGTGACCACCGATAGCCGAAGCCGTATTCGCTCTTGATGCAGCCGAAATTCGGATCCACTTTCTCGAACTTCTTGCGGATGTTGCGCATGTGCGTGTTGATGGTGTTGTTGGTCACAAGGCTCTGCATGGTGGCGTTCATGAGTGTCTCGTAGCTGACTGCATGGCCCGGTACCCGGACAAGCTTGGCCAGCATACGGAATTCGGTACCCGACAGATCGATCCGTTCTCCCTTCCAGGAAGTAAGCAGGGCGTCCTGGTCGAGGGTCAGATCACCGATCTGCTTGGCCGTATCGCTGGACGCGGTCTCGGTCTGATCCCGCACCTCGTGAATGCGCAACAGCGAGGAGATCCGCTCCGCCAGGTAGTCCAGCGAGATGGGTTTCGGCAGATAATCCCACGCGCCGAGACGCAGCCCCGAGATCTTGTCGATCTCGTCGATGCGCTCCGTGAGGAAGATCACCGGCAGATCGGGTGCCCGCGCCAGCAGCTCCCGACACAGCTGAAAACCGGCATCAACTTCCTCGCCCAGGATGATGTCGAGGATGGCAAGGTCAGGCAGGTCGTTGCTGAAGCCCTCCAGGGCTTCCTCGCGGCTGCCATAGGCGGTCACCGTGTACCCTTTCTTCGTAATGGCGTCGGTGTAGTTGGAACGCTGATCGGGATCGTCTTCGACGATGGCAATGAGCTTGGCCAAGGAATCTGTGCCCGTCTGTTGTCGCGGGGACTAAGTTTAGCCTTTTTTTCCCGGCGGCAAGCGAATGAACGAGATGTGCGTCACGTCTCATCATCCTCTCCATTTTTCTTCATCATGGCTCCGCGGGCTCTCACGATTGTCCCCGCAGCTTCTGCACGATGCAGGCGTTCAATAGCGCTTCGGTAAAGCGCAGTAAACGAAGAGGATGTCGACGTGACCATAGCCGTAACGGCCGCCGACCAGGCCAGCCCCCAATCCGCCCGCCGCTTGTTCGTGCCTTTCAGCGAACCCCTGCTCGAGTTGCTCGACCGCCAGGGCCAGGTCCAGGGCATCGCCCAGGCCCTCGTACCTTTCCATCTGGAGTATGAATGCGTCCGGCTGATGGACGGTACATTTGACTTCCGCCAGCCATTGCAGGAAGGATGATCGTCACGCATCGACCGTGACGAACATTGCTGGCATACCTTCTCGAAAACTGGCTCGGTCTGACCGGGCTCATCTCCGGACTGCTATGTGTCTGGCTCCTCATCCGCGAAAACGTCCTCACGTTTCCGATCGGACTGTTCTACGCGGTTGTCACCGTGGTGGTGATGGCGCGCAATCAGCTCTATGCCGATGTGCTGCTGAACGTCTACTACGTGCTCATGAACGCGTACGGGTGGTACTTCTGGACCTACGGGCTGAAGGAACCGGCTGAGGCCGTTCGTCAGAAACACCCGCCCCGCATCACCTGGATGCCGGCGCCGTACCGCTGGCCGGTTGCCGCAACGATTCTTGCGGGCAGCGGTGCCATGGGCTGGTACTTCGCCAGCTACACTGACGCGGCCCTGCCGTATCCCGACAGTTTCACCACAGTAACGAGCTTCGTGGCCATGTGGATGTCGGCACGGAAATATCTGGAAAGCTGGGGCCTTTGGCTGATCGTGAACATCTTAACGGTGGTGCTGTATCTCTACAAAGCCGCCGACGACAGTCAGCTTTACCTCTACGCCGTGCTGTACGGCGTGTACATCGTGATGGCATTCCAGGGCTGGTTCAGCTGGCGCCGCCGCATGCTTGCGGATGCGCCCGCCAGCGACGGGTTGGCCAGCGCCGAGCGTTCACCGTGAGCATCCGCACCATCGTGGTCACCGGCCCGGAAAGCAGCGGCAAGACCACGCTGGCAAACGCGCTGGCCCGACACCTCGCCTGTCCGCTCGTACCCGAGGCAGCCCGTGAGCTGCTGGCGCCGCACACCCCTTACACACCGGGCACGCTGCTCAGGCTGGCGCGGGCGCAGGTAGATGGAGAGCGCGCCGCCCGGCAACACAACCCAGCCCTCGTCGTTGCGGATACCGACCTGCAGGTGCTGCGTATCTGGTGGCAGGAGAAGTTTGGTCCCTGTCCGCGCGACAGCCTGGAGCGCAACGCGTCCGCGGCCGCGGAGCGCTTCTACCTGCTCTGCCGCCCCGACTTACCCTGGGAGACCGATCCTCTGCGCGAGAATCCACAAGACCGTGACCGCCTGTTCGACCTTTACCGGGCGGATCTGGCCGGTCGCGATCTCAACTACGGTATCGTGGAAGGCCGGGGTAACGAACGCCTGGCCTGCGCGCTGCATGTGCTGCCGCAGGGCCTTACCCGGCTCAGCCGGCGAGACGCGTCCACGCCAGTCTGACCTGCTCCTCGATCTCGGGCCGCACATTGCCCACACTCAGCTGATACCGTGCCCAGCTGTACTCACGCAGCCAGTACAGCACAAACGCCTGCTGCAGCCGCGCGGCTGTCGCAGCGGGATCATCGACCGAGGCATCGTTGCTGAGCATCAGGTACTCGCGCGCCAGCCCGGCCAGATTGTCGGGGGGCAGCTCGAGACCCTGGTGGAGATTGACCAGATCGAACAGCGGGTCGTTGCGACCCACAAACTCCCAGTCCAGCGTGACCCAGCCTGTGCCTGTAACCATGATGTTCCAGGGGTTCAGATCGTTGTGACATGTCACGGTCGCCGCTTCCCCGGCTGCGCTCAGCGCCGCGCGGGCCGTGGCCGGCAAGGCGCCGGTCCCGCCGTCGAGATAGCGGGTGATCAGCTCAGGTAACGCGTATACCCGTTCGGTGCCCGGCAGGGCGCTGTGGAGCTGGTGCAGGTATGCCGGCAGCTGCCCCTCATCCTGGGGACGAAACACGTCTACGAGCAGTTCACCTTCCACCCACGGCGTAACCATGAGGCCCGTCGCCGCATCGAACGCCACCGGCTGCACACCCATCGAAGGCGGCAGACCCGCGTACCAGGCGGCTTCGTGCCCGCGATCCACGAAAGGTTGCTCGCGCAATGGAATGCGCAGCACGTACGCCGTACCGTCGTAACTGAAGCGAAAGTTATCATTGGAGTATCCGCCCGGTAGAAACTCGACCTCAGCGATGCCGGTCCAGGCCGGCAGCAGACGAGCCAGCGCCGCACGCGCCGCGGCCGCATGCGCAGCATCGGACGGAGCCGTCAATTCAGACCCGCTACCATCGCCATGGTAGGACCGATCTGCTCGTGCACTACAACATCCGCCACAGCGTCCAGGGGTGTCGGCTCGCGGTTTACGATCGCAAGGCTGGCGCCCCGCTGCTTGGCGTACTCCGGGAAAGCTGCTGCCGGATAAACGGTGAGGGAGGATCCGAGCACAATCATCAGATCGCAGGCCTCGGTCATCGCCTGCGCGCGGGCCATTTCCTCCTCGGGCATCCCCTGGCCGAACGAAATCGTGGCGGTTTTGATGATGCCGCCGCAACGGCCGCAAGGCGCTACCTGGCTGGTGCTTTCGAACTGCGCCTGCAGATCCGCGAGCTCGTAGCGTGTGCCGCACGACAGGCACGTGGCGTAACTCGCATTGCCGTGCAGCTCTACGACGAGATCGTCGGGCACACCGGCGTCCTGGTGCAGGTTGTCCACATTCTGCGTGATGATGCCGGTGCATTTGCCGGTTTCCACCAGGCGCGCCAGCGCCAGGTGGCCCCGATTCGGCACAGCGTCCGCCATCGTCCGGTCGCCGGAAAACTTGCGCTTCCAGGATTCGTGGCGGGCGGCTTCCGAGCTGATGAAATCTTCGAACTGGATGGGTTTGATCTTGTTCCACAAACCCGTGCCGGGGCTGCGGAAATCGGGAATGCCGGATTCCGTACTGATCCCCGCACCGGTGAAGCAGACGACGCGCGTGGCCCGCTCGACGGCTTCCCCCAGGGCCTGAAGGGCATCGCTGCTGGTTGTCATGCGTTTGGGATCCCTTGCCGAAACCACGCCATGGTACCATCCCGCGCGCGCTGCTTCGCCGAGAGCCCCCCATGCCCAGCACGATCGACGTCGAGTGCTTTTTCGACTGCTCCAGCCCCTGGACCTATCTCGGGTTCGTCAACGTTCTCTCAAGCCCTGTGCTGCAGCGGCATGCGCGCCTGATCTGGCGGCCTATCCTCGTGGGCGGCGTATTCAACGCGGTGAACGGCAGTGTGTATGAGAATCGCGCCAACCCCGTGCCGGCAAAGCAGGCTTACTACCAGAAGGACCTCGCGGACTGGGCCCGTCTGGCCGGAGTCGCCATCGGTCAACCGCCGGTGTTTCCCGTCAACAGCGTGCGCGTGATGCGTGGCGCTTTTCTGGCCCTCGCCGAGGGCTGCCTGGAAAGTTACGCCCTCGCTGCGTTCCGGCAGTACTGGGGCGAGCTTGCGGACATCTCTCAACCGGACGTGATCGACAGGATCGTGGCGGCGGCCGGGATGGATCGCGGCACCTTCTGGGACAACGTCGAGAGCCCACCATACAAAGACATGCTGCGGACCCACACTGATGCGCTCATCGCACGGGGCGGTTTCGGTTCTCCGACCTTTTTTGCGGGTCCTTTCGCTGCAGATCCCACCAACCCCGGTGAGGCTGCAAACCCGGACCGGGAGATGTTCTTCGGCAACGACCGCATACCACTGCTCGAAGCCCGCGTGAGAGAACTGGTCAGTTGAAAGGCTGGCTCGTCAAAGGCGGGGGCATCGCGGCCTTCACCATGGTGCTGATCTTCGGCTGGTTCTGCCTGTGGGCAATGCAGCAGGGCTTTCGCCCGCTGACGGGCCTTGTGTTCGCGTTTACCCCCCATCCGGCACCCGTGCAGTCCAACCCCGTCGTGCCGGTGATGCGCGCCGCCCGCGTGAGCTGGCTGGGCGACCTGGACAACCGGGAACTTGCCGAAGCCAGCGGTCTCACGGCAAGCCCCACGCATGCAGACGTTCTGTGGTCGATCAACGACAGCGGCGACGTTCCGCGGGTGTTTGCGACCGGCATGGACGGCAGCGACATAGGCTTCTGGCACGTGGCCGCCATGGACGTGGCCGCCATGGACGTGGTCGACTGGGAAGCCCTCGACAGCTTCGTGTGGGAAGGCCAGCCATACCTCGTCATCGGCGATGTGGGCGACAATTTTCACTGGCGCGAAACGGCGAAGATTCTGTTCGTTCCGGAGCCGGCCACGCTGAGCGGCAATGAAACGCTCCCGGTTGCCAGGCAACTCACCTTTACCTTTCCCGATGGCGGCCTCGACGTGGAAGCCATGGCGGTGGACCCGGCACGCAACCGCGTGCTGGTAATCAGCAAGCGAACGCGCCCGCCGGTGCTGTATGCGCTGCCGCTCACTGCGGCTGACGATGAGTTGCTGATCGCGGAGGAGGTGGCTGCTCTGGAGCACCTGCCGAAACCCACGCCACTGGACAGGGAAGAGCAGCCCAGGTCGTGGGCGTATCGCCACATGCCCTCGGGCATGGACGTGCACGGTGATCACCTTCTGCTGACGACCTATCGAGACGCGTTCCTCTACGATCTCAGTGCGCTCGACGCAGCGCCCCACCGTGTGCCGCTACCCACTATCGGTCAGCGCGAAGCGTTGACGTTCATGCACGGCTCGCCCTGTCGCGCCTTCATCACGCGCGAACGCTCGCAGCGGGTCGGAGTTGCAGATGTGTTCCGCATCGATCTGCCGCTTCCCGGGTGTGACCACACCGGCGGCGTCAGCCTGACGAACGAGCGTGCGACAAAGCGTTGAACGCCGCCGGAGGGGTGCGTAGACCGTCGATAATCTGTTCCGCCACGGCCCGGGGCGACGCGCTGGCAGTGTTCACTTCTATGTCGTAGGGCACGCCGTGACTGTGCACCGCTGCGTGATGCTCAGCCGCCGTCCCCGGGAAACGTCCGGGGCGGGCCTGCTCCCTCGCGCTCACCACTTCGAGCGGGCAGTGCACGCCCACGAACCACGTCGTATGCGCCCGCAGCGCTTCGGCGTAGCCCTGCAGATGCGCTGGCGCAAGAATCAGATCGTCGACGATCACGGGCATGCTGAGATCCGCAAACGCGGCCACCGTGGCACGCATGGCTGCCAGCACGCGCTGACCGTAGGCGCCGAATTCAAGACGTGTGCGTACTTCACCCGCATCGATGATCGGCACCACGTTGAGCCCCAGCGCACCGTCGGTGCCCGCTGGCGCGTTCAGCCCGCGCACGCGCGCCGGCATGCCGTCCCGGAACTGGTCAAACGCGATGTGCTGGTAAGGTTCCGGCAGCAGCTGCTGCAGTTTGTGCGCCAGCGTTGTCTTGCCGGCGCTGGAGCTGCCGTTGAGCAGGATAATGTTCGCCATGGCGGATTTGGGTACCCTTGCAAGCCGTGAACGTTTTTTTTCCAGCTTGGCGTACGTGCCCGCGCGCCGCAAGCACCGCCGACGCGGCCGTCCGGACCGACCATTGAGCGCCGGCAACGCCTGCCGCTGGCAGTTCCTCGATCCCGACCTCGAGGTCTTCGAGCAGAGCCTGGGTTTTCCCATGAGCGCCGTGGTCGGCCGCGTGCGCGACTATCGCGCAGAAATCTACGCGGCAGAACGTGAGGGCCTGGGCGCAGTACACGAAGGGCGTGAAAAGCAGTTTGCCGCAGGGCGCCACTGCGCGCACGCGGCGCAGAAGCTCCTGGGCTACGCCGCGCAACCGGTGCTGCGGGAAGGCCGCAAGCCCGTGTGGCCACCCGGCTGGTGCGGCAGCATCACGCATACCGGTGAGCTGGCAGCCGCCGTTGCCAGCCGTGAAGTGCTGGCCCTCGGCATAGATCTCGAAGATACCACCCGCATGGCGCCGCGCCTGTACGAGCGACTGTTTTCGCGGGGCGAAACTGCCGCGATCGAGAAGCTGGGCGGCGACGCCGCAACCGTGATGTTCAGCGCAAAAGAGGCCGCGTACAAAGCGATCAACGCAGTTACCGGTCTCTACATCGGCTTTCACGAAGCGGAGATCGAGTTGGACGGCGCCAGTGACCGGTTCCGCTTTCACTACGTTGGCGACAACGTCGCAAATCGCATTGCGCACAGCGGCACCGGTGTGTGGCGGGTAGTGCGCGGCCATGCCCTGACCACGTTCGTGATTCCGCGCTGATGCAGGCGCTGCTGGGCATCGGGCTGCTGCTGGCCCTCTGTGTCGCCATCAGCGAAGCACGGCACAGCATCTCGTGGCGTCTGCCTGCGCTTGGCCTGCTCATGCAGCTTGTGCTGCTCGTGGTGCTGCTGGAAGTCGCCTGGGTGGCCGAGGCCATGGCGTCGCTGAACGTCATTGTAGCGGCCGTTGAAACCGCCACGCGGGCCGGTACGGAATTTCTGTTCGGATATCTCGGCGGTGGCGAACTGCCGTTTGCCGTGCGGGAAGGCGCGGCCACCTATCTGCTGGCGTTCCGGGTGCTGCCTCAGGTGGTGGTGTTCAGCGCCCTGGTTGCGGTGCTGTGGCACGTGGGTCTGCTCCCAGCCATCGTACGCGGCTTCGGCTGGCTGCTGCGTCGCAGCCTGGGTATCTCGGGCGCGGAAGGCACCGCCGGCGCGGCAACGTTGTTCATGGGTATGGTGGAAACGCCGCTGGTGATCCGCGCGTACCTGGAACGCATGCAGCGCGCAGAGCTTTTCGCGGTCATGACGTTCGGCATGTCGACCGTAGCCGGGTCGGTGATGATTCTCTATGCGGCGACGCTGGCCGACACGATTCCCAACGTGGTGGGTCACATCCTCAGCGCATCCGTGCTGAACGTGATTGGCGCCGTGTACGTCAGCCGGCTGCTCGTGCCGGGCACTCACACGACAACTGACGCTCCCGACAGCATGGACACGCGCCGCTACCAGTCCTTCATGGACGCCCTCACGCGCGGCATCTCCGACGGACTGACCCTGGCCTTGAATGTCGGCGCCATGCTGCTGGTGTTTGTGAGCCTGGTGGCGCTGCTGAACGGCATGATCGGCTGGATCGATGTCGCCGGCGCACCGCTGTCGCTGCAGCGGATCCTTGGCTGGTTGTTTTCTCCGGTGGCATGGCTGATTGGTATCCCGTGGGCAGAAGCCCTGCGCGCCGGTGAGCTGCTGGGCACGAAGCTCGTGCTGAACGAGCTGGTGGCCTACCTCTATCTGGCCGAAATCGGGGAGGTGTTCACGGAGCGTACGCGCCTCGTGCTGATGTACGCTCTGTGCGGTTTCGCCAACTTCGGCAGCCTCGGCATTCTGCTGGGCGGCCTCACCATCTGGCTGCCGGAGCGGCGCAGCGAAGTGTTGAGCCTGGCGCCGCTGTCCGTGGTGAGTGGCACCGTGGTGACGCTGATCACGGGTGCGCTCGTTGCCATCGTCACTGTTTTTTAGGCAGGAAACGCGGCGAGGGCTGCCTGTATGGCGGCAAGATCATCGTCGCCGACATCCAGATGCAGCACCCATCGCGGGCGACCGACGCGTATTCCGTGGGCCGCCAGGTGTCTTGCCAGGCGTTCGTAGACATCGCCCGGCAAGGTCAGATGCAGCATGTTGGTAGCGACCTCGACGGCGTCGTCACCAAACCGCGCGGCAACGCTCCCGGCCAGCGCGGCCGCACGCTGATGATCGTGTGCAAGGCGATCGATGTGGTGTTCCAGCGCGTAGAGACCGGCGGCTGCAAGCACCCCGGCCTGGCGCATGCCGCCCCCCAGCATCTTGCGCCATCGCCGCGCCTGTGCGATCACATCGGCAGACCCCACCAGCACCGAACCCACGGGCGCACCCAGGCCTTTGGACAGGCAGATCGATACGCTGTCGCAGGCGGCCACTAGGGCGGCCGGCGTCACAGCCCCGTCGACCGCCGCATTGAATAGCCGTGCGCCATCCATGTGCAGGATCAAACCGTGCCGCTCACAAAGCGCTGCCACAGCCTCGCAGTAGGCTGCCGTCAGCGGACGGCCGCCATGCGTGTTTTCCAGACACACCACCCGTGTACGAGCAAAGTGAAAATCGTCGGGTTTGACGGCCTGCTCGATTGCGGCGACCGGCATGCAGCCGTCCACCATCTCCAGCGGCTGCGGCTGAATGCCACCCAGCGCCGCCGCACCGCCGCCTTCAAAGCGGTAGGTATGCGCCTGCTGGCCAACGATGTACTCGTCGCCCCGGCCGCAATGGGTGAGCAGGGCTAACAGGTTGCTTTGCGTGCCTGAAGGGGCAAACAGCCCGGCCTGCTTGCCGAGGAGGGCGGCTGCCCGAGCTTCGAGCTCGCGAACGGTGGGGTCTTCCCCGTAGACATCATCACCCACCTCAGCGGCAGCCATGGCTGCACGCATGGCGGGGCCGGGCTGCGTGACCGTGTCGCTACGCAGGTCGATCATGGGGAGAAGCCGGCGCCGTCAGCGCCGGCGAGGGTCAGCTTCCGGGGCCCGCGGCGAGCGAGACGTTGTACACGCCTGCCTGGCGGGCTGAGTCCATCACGTGAATCATTGCTTCCGTGGTGGAGTCGGTATGCGGCTGGATGATGACCGGCGCTTCGGGGTTCTCGGCGTGCAGACGCTCGATGTTGGCCCGCACGGAACGCCAGTCGACATCGCGCTGGGCGATGATGATGCGGTCGCGACTGGTGATGCGCACGACAATGCTCTTCTTGTCGGGGTCCACCGTCTTCGGCTTGTCGTCGTCCGGCTGATTGACGTCCAGGCCCACTTCCTTGACGAACGTCGCCGTTACGATGAAGAAAATGAGCATGATGAACACGACGTCCAGCATGGGCGTCAGATTGATCTGCTCGTCACCTTCCTCGTCGCGGCCTCGGCCGAATGGTCTACGCATGCCTACCCCTCTCGCGTGTCAGGCGGGTGATCTTATGCGAGCGACAGGCAAATGCCAACCAGCCTCAGCGTTGCAGGAAATTGAGCGCAAGACCTGCCGTGGGCCAGGGCAGTGATACCAGTTGCCCGATGGACGAAAGCGTCACGTACGCGGTACGCAGCTCAGCACCGCCAAAGCAGATGTTCGTGGTCAGACGGTCGGGCATCGGCACGAAATGCGGCTCGCTGCCGTCGGGTTTCAACACGGTGATACCCCCGTCGATAATGGTTGCGACACACACACCGCCGTCGGCATCGACCGCCAGCGAGTCGAAGAAATGGAAGCCCGCCCGGTCCACCAGCAAGCGCCGGGGTTGGGCGGTATCGACGCGCCCGGGAGCGGCCAGCGGATAGGCCCACACGCGTCCCGGCACGGTCTCGGCGACGTAGAGTTCGTCTTCGGCGGGGGAAAGGCCTATGCCGTTGGGTCCTTCGAGCGGGAACAGCACTTCCTCGATGCGCCGCCCGTCCGGTGCGGCATAGAAGACGCCGGTGCGGTCTCTCTCCCGCTCCCGGCTCTTACCATGGTCAGTGAACCAGAAACCGCCGGTTGCATCGAACACCAGATCGTTGGGGCCTTTGAGCGGTTCGCCCTCACACTCCGTATAGAGCACCTCGACCGCGCCGGTGGCAAGATCGACGCGTTCTATGCGGCCCCCGCTGTAGTCGGCGGGTTGCTCACCCGGATACAGCTTGCCATCGCGCTCGAGCCACTCGAAGCCACCGTTGTTGCACACGTAACAGTGACCATCCGGACCGATCGCGGCGCCATTGGGCCCGCCGCCAAGCTCGGCCACGACCTCAACGCTGCCATCCCGCACGCGGGACAGCGTGCCGCGGGCGATTTCCACCAGCAGCACGCTGCCATCGGCCATTGCTATCGGGCCTTCGGGAAACCTGAGACCAGTGGCCAGCACATCGAGGCTGGGGGCTGAATCGGGTTGCATGGCCAGGACGCTCCTGCTTGAATCTTCACATCCAGGGCAGCGTGGCAGAGCGTTGCGGGACAGGCAAGGCGTCCACGGAAACGCCGCGCAGCGCCGAGTGGTCATGAGCGACATGAGCGAAAAAAATGGACAGGGCGGGGAAGGAGCACGACCCATGGCGAGCAGTGCGCGCATGCTACTGGCATCCCTCCTGATTGCGGCGCTGGGCGCCTGCCAGGGCTACTCAGACGACAACGTGCGTACACCCGGAGAATTCACCGACGATGTGTACGTGCAGGCAGCCGTGAAGACCGTGCTGCTGCGCGACCCCACCGTGAAAGGCTTCGACATCAACGTGGAAGTGAAGCGCGGAGAAGTCACGCTGTACGGACCGGTCACGTCCAAAGAAGCCCGCACCCGCGCCGTGGAACTCGCCCGCGGGATCCGGGGCGTCACAACCGTGCAGGACCGCTTGACGCTGGTCGAAGGTTGATTTATTCACAACGCGCGCCGGCTAATTGCCACCGAGAACAATCAACGTATTTCTAATTAATCAGCTCAAGATTCTGATTTTGCTGGAAAAATAGCTTCAGCACTCCTCGAAAAAGCACCCTCATGACAACCGTGTGACGTGCCCGCAGGATTCATCCCCAGACTTATCCACAACCTGCAGCTTCTGTTTACACCCAGTCTCTGGGGGGCAGAAATTCTTCCGTCAACGCTGCCTCCCTGGACCCTGGCGGCGGGACGTAGCTGTACACCCATTTCGCCAGCGGTGGCAGCGAGGCCAGCACCGACTCCACCCGCCGTCCGCTCTGCAGGCCGTACTGGGTGCCGCGGTCGATGGCGAGGTTGAATTCCGCATAGCGGCCGCGACGGTAGAGCTGGAACTCACGCTCCGCCTCGGTCACCGGCGTGTGCATGCGCGCCTCGAAGATCGGCAGATAGGCGGGCACAAAGGAATCTCCCACCGCGCGCACCAGGGCAAAGGCTTCCTCAAAGCCCCCCTCGGTCCAATCATCGAAGAAGATCCCGCCCACGCCCCGGCATTCCTGACGATGCGGCAGATAGAAATACTCGTCGCAGCGCGCCTTGAACGCCGGATAGTGCTCGCCCACAGCGTCTCGCGCGGTCTCGTGCCAGCGCACACAGTCGCTCTCCACCGCATAGAACGGCGTCAGATCGTAACCGCCGCCGAAGAACCAGTGCGGCGTCTCGGCTTCCACATGGAAATAGCGCACGTTCATGTGCGTGGTGGGCACGTGGGGATTGCGGGGATGCACAATCAGCGATACGGCAACCGCCTGAAACGGCAAGCCCGCCAGGTGCGGGTTGCGCGCCGTTGCCGCAGGAGGCAGCTGCGCACCGATGCTGTGGCTGAACTGCACCGCCGCCTTTTCGATGTGCGGGCCGTCAGCCAGCACGCGGGGTTGTGCGAGGCCTCCGTCACCGGCCTCGAAGCGCTCCAGACTGAAGGTCTTCTCGCCATCCAGCGCTTCCAACGCTGCGCAGATACTGTTCTGCAGCTCCAGAAAATACGCTCGCACGGTCTGCGGGTTCGCGGTCTCGTTGGCGGCAGGGGTGGTGTCGCTCATGGCGTCCTCATCGATATGTCGTTCGCATGCCTTGCCTTTATGGAGGCGGGGCGGTCGGGCACAAGGCCGCTGTCGCTTTTTTTACGCCGGGCGGGCCTCTAGAATGCGCCCGGATTTTGCAACGCTTATGGCTCGGGGTCGATGACTTCCCACGCACACGAATCTCTGGCGCAGCTCACAGAGCTGGTCGAGCGCGCCGCCCTCCATCTCGAGGGCAATCTCGACGACGAACAGATCCAGCTCTACGACCTGGCGTTCTGCCGCGCAGAGCTCATGGCAGCCACCGCGCTGCTGGACCGTGCAGCACCCGCGCCGGGCACGGTGCTTGCCAGCACCGCAGAGTTTTTTGCCGCCGAGGTCGCAGCAAAGGTGCGCCAGCGGCTCGCGTTGCGGCCGGCAGACTACGGACTCTCCTTCGAAACGCTCGCGCCAACGCAGCATGATCTCGAGCTGAGCGGAGCCCTCGCCGCAACGCGCATCGCCGCCCTGGGTGAGGCGTTCCTCGCGCAGGGGCTGCCGGAGGAACCCCTCGATGAGGCGCAGCGCATCATGCGCGACACGTTCAACCAGTTCGCCGACGAGGTTGTTGCACCGCTTGCGGAAGCGATCCATCGCGAAGACCGCCTGGTGCCCGACGAGATACTCGATCCGCTGCGTGAGATGGGTTGTTTCGGCCTGTCTGTGCCCGAACGTTTCGGGGGCCTGAAGCCCGACGACCGCGAAGACAGCGTTGGCATGGTAGTGGTTACCGAAGAGCTTTCCCGCGGCTCCCTGGGTGCTGCGGGCAGTCTTATCACGCGGCCCGAGATCATGGCCCGGGCTATTCTGGAAGGCGGCACCGCTGAGCAGCAGCAACGCTGGTTACCGGGCATCGCTGCAGGTGAGCCCCTGTGCGCCATTTCCGTAACAGAGCCGAACACGGGCTCGGACGTAGCGTCCGTCGCGCTGCGGGCCACGCGGGTGGACGGTGGCTGGGTGCTGAACGGCGGCAAAACCTGGTGCACCTTTGCCGGCAAAGCCGAGCAGCTGCTCGTGCTGGCACGTACCGATCCGGACGCAAGCCCCCCGCATCGGGGTCTGTCTCTCTTCGTCGTGGAGAAACCCGCCTTTGAAGGCCACGAGTTCGAACACAGCCAGGAGCACGGCGGGCGGGTAACCGGCCGGGCCATCGCCACGCTCGGTTACCGCGGCATGCATTCCTACGAAATGTTCTACGACGATTTCTTCGTGCCCGCGGCCAACCTCATCGGGGAAACCGCAGGGGAGGGCAGGGGCTTCTATTTCACCATGCGCGGCTTCATGGGCGGGCGGCTGCAGACCGCAGCACGCGCGTGCGGGCTGATGCGCGCCGCTTACGAGGCGGCTACGCGCTACGCGCAGGATCGCCGGGTTTTCGGCCAACCGGTGGCGGCTTACCCGTTGTCGCTGGCCAAGTTTGCGCGCATGGGCGCCTACATCGCGGCCTGCAAAGCGTTTACCCATGACGTCGCGCACCTCATGGACCGGGGCGAAGGCGCCATGGAAGCAAGCCTCGTCAAGCTGCTGGCTTGTCGTGCTGCGGAGGAGGTGACCCGCGAGGCGCTGCAGCTTCACGGCGGCATGGGCTACGCTGAAGAAACCCCTGTGAGTCGCTATTTTGCCGATGCACGGGTGCTGTCCATTTTCGAGGGCGCTGAGGAGACCCTGGCCATACGCGTCGTGGGCAAAGCACTGGTGGACGAAGCGCGGACAGAGCGCGCTCAAGCCGCGGCAGTCAGTTAGAATTCCCGTTTCGAACTCAATCCAGACAGAGGCAGAGCAGTAGTGGATATCAGTTTCAACTCCGAGGACCGGCAGTTTCAGCAGGAAGTGCGTACATGGCTGGAGACCGCCTGGCCGCAGGAAGTGCGCGACAAGCAGACCAAAAGCGCTCTGGGGAATCTGTCGAAAGAAGACCTGGTGGCCTGGCAGAAACGCCTCGCTGAGAAAGGCTGGGCGGCTACCAACTGGCCCGTGGAGCACGGCGGCGCAGCCTTTACGCCCACGCAGAGCTACATCTTCGATCTGGAACGCGCCCGCGTCGGCGCCCCTGGCGTTGTACCCTTCGGTATCACGATGGTTGCCCCGGTCATCATGAAATTCGGCACCGAGGCGCAGAAAGCCGAGTTTCTGCCCAAGATTCTCAACTCCGACGTCTGGTTCTGCCAGGGTTACTCCGAGCCGGGCTCGGGCTCCGATCTGGCATCGCTGAAAACCAAAGCCGAAGACAAAGGCGATCACTATCTCATCAACGGCGTGAAAACCTGGACCACCATGGCCCAGTACGCCGACTGGATGTTCTGTCTGGTGCGCACCAGCACCGAGGACATCCGTCAGCTCGGCATCAGTTTCGTGCTGATCGACATGAACACCCCTGGCATCGACGTGAAACCGATTATCACCCTCGATCAGCCTGCAGACGGTTTCCAGGAGATCAACACCGTCTACTTCGAGGACGTGAAGGTGCCGAAGGCGAACCTCATCGGCGAGGAAGGCAAAGGCTGGACCTGCGCCAAATATCTGCTCGAATTCGAGCGTGGCAACGCGTACTCACCATCGCTGAAAGGCGCCATGACCCACCTGGAGAACTTCGCGAAAGCGGACGGCTTCTGGGACAACGCTGACTTTCAGCGGCGCTATCACGACGTGCAGGTTCAGATTCTGGCGATGGAGTACACGGAGCTGCGCATTCTCGGCGCCCTGGCAGCCGGCCAGAACGTCGGCCCGGAAAGCTCCATGCTGAAAACCCGCGGCACCGAGCTGCAGCAGGCCGTGACCGAGCTGGCCATGGAAATTGCCGGTGCCTATGCCGTAGCGCTGGACCAGTCCACGCCGGCGCCCGGGGACAATTTCACGCCGGTAGGTCCGCAGGCAGCCAACGGCACGGCCCAGGAGTATTTCAATGCTCGCAAGGTCAGCATCTACGCGGGGTCGAACGAGATTCAGCGCAACATCATGGCCAAGCTGGTGCTGGGCCTGGGCTGACGGATGGAGGAGGGCGTGCTAGCGGGCGCCCTCGCCAACCAGAACAACCTCTACGGTCTGCAGCAGGATGATGAGGTCCAGCAGCAGACTCTGGTTTTTCAGGTAATAAAGGTCGTACTGCAGCTTTTCTTTCGCATCGTCCACTGACGCGCCATACGGATAACACAGCTGCGCCCAGCCGGTGATGCCCGGTTTCACCCGGTGCCGCTCTTCGTAATAGTCGATCTCTTCCGCCAGCTGACCGACGAACACGGGGCGCTCGGGGCGCGGCCCCACAAAGCTCATATCGCCGCGCAACACGTTGAACAGCTGCGGCAGCTCGTCGATGCGCGTTTTGCGGATCACAGCGCCGATACGCGTTACCCGTGGATCGTTCTGCGACGCCCACACAGCGCCACTGCTTTCCGCATCGGTGCGCATGGAGCGGAATTTCATCACCTCGAAAGGCTCGTTGTTGAGGCCGACGCGCTCCTGACGATAAATCACCGGGTCGCGGAAGCGCGAGCTGGCGGCAATGAGAAACGCCGTGATGGCCATGATCGGCCAGGTCACGAACAGCAGCAGCGATGCGGCAAGCAGATCAAAGACCCGCTTGGACACGTCACTGAAGGCATTGGCCACAAAGCCGTCGGAGAAGATGACCCAGGATGGATGCAGCAGCTCCACATCGACTTTGCCGCTCTCGCGCTCGATGAAAGCCTGCACCTCGCACACTTCCACGCCGGATAAGCGGCAATTCATCAATGCATCCAGCGGCAGGCCGGGGGAGTTCGAATCTTCGCGCCGGCGGCGCTCGTCCATGGCCACCACAATCTCGTCGATGTCGTGATCCAGACAGTATTGATCCAGCGGCTCGTCGGAGCGGATGACGTGTGCTCCAAACTCCGACACCTGATCGTCCGCGCCCCCGTGATCCCAGAAACCCACCAGCAGAAAGGCACGGCGGTCTGACGCCCGACGCATGCGCGCGGCAATCTTTTTGGCGCGGTGACCAACGCCGACGACAAGCACTTTGCGTTTGAGGGTGTTTTCGTCAACCAGGTGGTACGTGGTCCAACGGAAGATCGAAATCAGCACGAACGCTTCGATGGTAGAGAACAACAGCACGCCGCGGCCCATGCCCACGAGGGGAATGAAAAACGCGAACACCGCCATGGCCGTGGTACCGAGCAGGAAGAAGCTGACCGCAGTGCGTAGCATCATGCCGGTGAAACCTTCGCGCAGCCGCGAGCCGTAGACGCCCATGGCAACCATGGTGCTGGTGAGGGTGATGGAGAAGATCAACGCCGCGACAAAAATGTCGAAAAACGGCGGAAACTCCTGAAAGCGTGTGAAAAAGCCCAGGTAAGCGGCGACAAAGATGATGAGCGCTTCGAAAAGCGCCATGTAGACGTAGGGCGTGTGAATGTAGTGTCGGAAGACACGGATGTGCGCCACTGGCCGAAATCCTTATCGCGCTCAGGTGGTTAGTTTACTCGATGAGCGCGGTCTAGTTTTGTGAAGTTGTCCGAAGTACGCGTACCCGCGGGCTTTCTCGCGGCGTTGCCGCGCGCGGTGTGCGCTGCTCACGAACGCCATGGCCATGATGGGCAGAAGCACCGTCAGGCAGAAACAGACAAACGCAACCCGTAGAGAAAACGCCGCCGAGCGGTGAAGCCAGGTTGGTTGTTTTTTCCCCATCTTCAGGCCCCGGGCGTGACTTCACGGTTCACTCTACGAGGGGGCTACGGGGCGGTCTGTAAGAAGAGTGTTGGAAGATTGTGGACGCGCCAGCGGCTTCTGAATGGCCTGGGATTCCACTAATTTAACATAATATATATTATGCGCACTTTCTAAGCGGGCTCACGGCGCCAGGCAGACCGCCTCCCCGGCATCAGTCCTCGAGAATGACAGGTGGCAACGGAATTGTGATTCCCGCTGCGGTCTTGAACGTCGTGCTGATCGGCCAGCCCTGATTGCTGTCGGGGCCGTGCTGGTAAGCGCCCGCGTCGGGCACACCGCTGCGCGAGGCGCCGTTGAAGTCCACGGGTGTCTGGTAGGCTGCGTCGCCGGCATCTATCAGCGGGCTGCCTGCGGACGGATACAGATCGATCGGCGGCACGCCGAAATGACCATTCACGAAATCCTGATCGACGCCCGCGCCCCAGGTGAAACCGCCGCTGGCCCCTGACACGCCACCGGTGCCGACGTTGCCGCGCAATACGACCTGGGACAGATCGCCGCTGACCAGGCGCACGGCGTTGCCGCCCTGCGAATACAGCGCATTGTTGGCAATCACCACGGGGCCGGAAACGTCCCGCACGGTCAGTGTCGTGCCACCCAGCAGCACCGTGTTGTGCACGAACTCGATATTGGACGGCACCGAGGACTGGTGGCGCTGAAATCCCACGCCGCCGTCCAGCACGATGTTGTTGCGGATGATTGCATCGGCCGCAGCCTGGATGCCGTAGTCGCCCACGTTCCAGATGACATTGCCTTCGATGGTGTTGGCCGGCCCGTTACCCGCGGTGCCGTAAACGAGAATGCCGGGATAATTGGTATCGTGAATCACGTTGTCGCGTATCGTGTTGCCCGAGCTGCCCTCTTTCAGCTCGATGCCGTCACCCTGCTCCACCGTCGGACCGTTCGTGTGGTGCACGTAGTTGCCCTCGATGAGGCTGTTTTCGACGCGGCACTGGTCATTGTTGCAGCCGAGGTACATGCCCTCGCCGGTATTGTTGGTGTGATGGATGTGATTGCGCAGAATCTTCAGACCCGTATAGGTGCCACCCGAATTGGCGGAAATGGCTACGTCACCGGTCTCGAACACCTCACAGGACTGGATCGTGATGTAGTCGGAGTCCATGAGGCGGATGCCGTGCGAGCCGCCCGTGACCACCAGGGAGTCGAGCACGAGATAACGCGATCCCGTAACTTCGATCGTGTTGTGATTCGAACTGTACTGACGAATCACCGCCCGCTCCCCGGCCTTGCCACGGATGATCACGGGCTGGGATTCCGTCCCCACAGCACCAATGCGGAAACCGCTGTTCAAGGCATATTCGCCACCCCGCAGCACCAGTTCGTCGCCCGGTCCGAGCGCATCGATTGCCGCGCGCAGATCGTCCCCGGGGCCGATTTCCGCCGACCAGGTCGCGCTCGTAACGAGCAGCGCGCACGTCAGCACGCAGAGTTTCAGGTACATAATGGGTGTCTATGTGATTCAATCGCAGCGTAGTTCACCGCAAACCGTCCCGGAAGTCCGTCAGTGAGTTCACAGTTGGGACCAAAGCGGCAGCCTGAACTTGCCGCAATGCCGAGAACGATTCTTGGTAATGGATGTAACATATTGAATTCATTATGTATGATGTCAGTCAAGGAACAAGGAAGTAGCAGGACAGCTCAACCCGGCGAAGCCCGATCTAATCCCTAAGAATCGTTACATGTTCACGGTGGACAACCGAGAGCGTCGGCCTATCATCGCTACCAGCTAACCCCGCTGCCGTAACACTGTCGTGAATCTGGACGTAATCCTTCAACAAGTAATGCCTCATGTCATTGGGGCGCTGCGCTATCGATTTACCGCGCTGGTCGCCATGACATGCTGCGTGATCCTCTCCTCAGCCTATGTGCTGACGCTTCCGAGCGAATATCTTGCCAGCTCGAAGGTGTACGTCGATACGGAAAACCTGGTAAGACCCCTCCTCAGCGGCCTCACCGTCAACGACGATGTGCTCAGCGACGTTCAGCTGATGACCCGGGCCTTGAAGTCGCGTCCTCAGCTCGAGAAGCTCGCTCGCCAGTCGGACATGGACACAACCGTCACCACCTCGCAGGACTTCGAAGACCTGGTCGATCAGCTGGGTAACCGCATCGACATCAACGTCGACCGCCAGAACGTTTACACGATCTCCTATACCGACACGAACCGCGGCAAGGCCCTGGAAGTTGCCAATCACGTGCTCAACAATTTTGTCGAGGACACCCTCGGCAGCGGCATCGAAGACTCCAAGCAGGCAGAAGAAGCCCTGCAGCGTGAGATCGACGACTACGAGCGACGCCTGAACGAAGCGGAACAGAAGCTGAAGGTCTTCAAGCAGAACAACGTCGGCCTGATGCCCGACGAGCGCGGTGACTATTACAACCAGCTCACCGATGCGCTGGCATCACTGGACGCCGCCGAGAGTGAGCTGCGCATGATGAACCGGCGCACGCGCGCGTTGCGGGCGCAGCTGGAGGGCGAGGAGCCGATATTCGGCATCATGTCGCCTCAGCAGAACCAGGCGCCGTCCTCGTTCGACCTGGAAATCTCCACCCTGCGTCAGCGCATCGCCACCCTGCTGGTGGAGTACACCGACAAGCACCCCGAAGTCGTGCGCGCCCGCCGCAGCCTGGACGATCTGCTGGTTTCGCGGGACGAAGAACTCGCGGCTCGCCCCGTCCGCCGAGATCCCACGACAGGCAACCTGGACCTGAACCCGGTGTACCAGAGCCTGCGCATACAGCTCAACGACGCCGAGGTGGACGCCGATTCGATGTCTGCGGTGGTGGCCGAGCGCCGCTCCCAGGTCGAAAGGCTGCGCGAGCTGGTTGACGTGGTTCCGGAAGTGGAAGCCAACCTCAACCGCCTCAATCGCGACTACGAGGTCGTCAACGGCCGCTACCAGGAGATGCTGGGACGCTGGGAAGCGCTGCAGACGTCGAAGCGGGTGAAGAGCGGCACGCAGTCTGTACAGTTTCAGATCATCGAACCCACCTTCGCGGCGAGTGACCCGGCCGGTCCCCCGCGAGCGCTGTTCATCCTCATGGGCCTGGCGTTCAGCATTGCCGTCGGCGGCGGCCTTGCAGTTGGTCTGCATTTTCTGAATCCCGCCGTGCACAGCGTCTCGCACATGACGATGATGGTGGGTGAAATGCCGGTGCTCGGGGGCATTTCCATGGCTCTGAGTGATGCCGCTTCGTCCCGCAAGCACCTCCGCAACCTCCTGATGGTGGTGTTCGCCTGCGCTGTGGCGGTGGGCACTATCGGCATCAGTGTCGTGGCAGAACCCCTTGCCGTCGCCATCCAGAATCCGCTTGCCCTGCTCGATTGAAGTCCTCGGGACAACGCGGTGCACATAGTTCACGTCGTATACCGTTTCGGCATCGGTGGCCTGGAAAACGGGCTCGTTAAAATTGTCACCGGCCTGCCGCAGCACCAGCACACCATCATTTCGCTGACCGACGCCGACCCCATCCAGGAGGAACGCGTGCGAGAGGTTGCGGACGTGATCTGCATGCACAAAGCGCCTGGTCAGGGTTTTGGTATCCTGCGCAGAATTTTTCTGCATCTCAGAAGCCTCAGGCCGGACGTTCTGCATACACGGAACATCGGCACCCTCGAGGTGCAGTTGCTTGGCCTGGTGGCCGGAGTGCCCGGACGGGTGCACAGCGAACACGGTTGGGATGTCTACGATCCCGACGGCACAAACCGGCGCTTCCGCCTGCTGCGCCGCGTGTGCGACCTCGTCGTCAACCGATGGATAGGTTTGTCAGGAGACCTGTGTGCCTGGCTGGAACGCGGGGTCGGCATAAGGCCCGAGCGAATCACACGGATCACCAATGGCGTGGACACAACCCGCATAGCGCCTGCCGCCACGGGATCGGCCCACGCTCGCTTCGTCACGGTCACCCGTCTCAGCGCCATCAAAAACCCGCTGCATACGATCCGCGCCTTTTTCGCAGCGTGCGAAACGCTGCACGCGGAAGGCGTTCCGGCCCCCGCTCTGACGGTGGTTGGTGACGGTCCGCTGATGGAAGCCGCCGTCGATCTGGTAGGGAACAGCAGCTATGGCGCCCGGGTGCATCTCGCGGGCAAGCAGGCAGACGTCGTTCCGTATCTCAACGACGCTGACATCTTTGTGCTCGGCTCCAGCAAAGAGGGCATCTCCAACACCATTCTGGAAGCCATGGCCGCTGGGCTCGGCATTGTGGTGACGGACGTTGGCGGCAACAGTGAGCTCCTCACGCATGGGGTGTCGGGCCTGCTGGTCGACGCCGAGGACGTGACGGCTCTGGCGGACGCCATGAGCGAGCTGGCCCGGGACGCAGACCGACGGAACCACCTCGCCCGGGAAGCGAGACGCCGTGTGGAGAACGAGTTTTCGATCGCACGTATGGTGCGTGCCTATGAGGACGTGTACCAGAATTCTGCCGCGGCGCGACCGCGCAAACTGACGACGAAGGAAACGTAAGTGTGTGGCATTAGCGGAATCGTCGACCTTACAGGTCGCCGACCCATGGACGAACAGGAAATCCGGGCTCTCAACGACACCATGTTCCACCGCGGCCCCGACGGCGATGGCATCTTCACGGAAGCCGGTGTCAGTCTCGGCCATCGACGCCTGTCGATCATCGACGTGGAAGGCGGCAAGCAGCCACTGTTCAACGAAGACTATACGGTGGCACTGACCTACAACGGTGAGATCTACAACTATCGTGAGCTCGAGGCCGAGCTGAAGAGCAAAGGCCATGTTTTCCGTACCCGCTGCGATACCGAGGTCATCGTGCACGCGTGGGAAGAATGGGGGGTGCGCTGCGTCGATCGGTTCAATGGCATGTTTGCCTTTGCCATCTGGGACAAAAACCGCGAGTGCCTGTTCCTTGCCCGCGACCGGCTCGGTATCAAGCCACTGCACTACACGCTGCTCGACGACGGGCTGTTCGTGTTCGCCTCCGAGCTGAAGGCAGTGACCCACCATGCGCAGGTGAAATGCGACATCGACGACGAAGCGGTCGAAGACTACTTCGCGTTTGGCTACGTCCCCGACCCCAACACCATCTACAAGAACATCAAGAAGCTCGAACCGGGATGTCGGCTGCTTCTGAAGCGCGGCCAGCCTCAGGTTGAGGTCGACCGGTACTGGGACGTGCCGCTTGACCGACCGGCAGCCGATATCTCCTCCGCAGAGGCCGCCAAGAAGATCGAAGAGGGTCTGTACGAAGCCGTCGAGAAACGGCTCGTGGCCGAAGTTCCGCTGGGAGCCTTCCTGTCCGGCGGCATCGACTCCAGCGCGGTTGTGGCGATGATGAGCCAGTCGGATATCGATGTGGTGCGTACATGCTCCATCGGGTTCAAAGAGAAACGCTACGACGAGTCGGCCTACGCCGACATGGTGGCTGCCGACAAACAGACGGACCACCACAAGGAAACGGTGGAGTCGGGCGACTACAGTCTCATCGACAAGCTCGTGGGGGTCTACGACGAGCCTTATGCCGACAGCTCGGCCATTCCCACCTACCGGGTCTGCGAGCTGGCGCGCAAGCGCGTAACGGTCGCCCTCTCGGGCGACGGCGGCGACGAGAATTTTCTGGGCTATCGCCGGTACCGGATTTTTGGCCTCGAAGACCGGATCCGCACGAGCATTCCGGAACCGGTGCGCAGGAACGTGTTCGGCCCGCTGGGCACCTGGTACCCGAAACTCGACTGGGCACCCCGTTTCGTGCGCGGGAAGACCACCTTCCAGGCTCTGGCGCGGACTTCCACGCACGGCTACCGTCACGCCGTGAGCTTTACGCAGGACGAGCTGCGCGCAAAGCTCTTCAACCCCTGCTTCACGCAGCGTCTCAACGGCTACAGCGCCTCACGGGTCTTCGACCGGTACCTGCACGGCAAAGAGTTCGACGACAATCTGCGCCTCGCCCAGTACCTCGATTTCAAAACGTATCTTCCCGGCGACATCCTGACCAAGGTGGACCGGGCGAGCATGGCCCATGCGCTGGAGGTACGCGTGCCGTTTCTCGACTACGAATTCGTGGAGCTCTCCGCAAGCCTGCCGACGAGCCTGAAACTTGCGGGCAGCGAAGGGAAAGCCATTCTCAAGAAGGCCCTGGAACCGCATCTGCCCCACAGTGTCCTGTACCGCAAAAAAATGGGCTTCGCCGTGCCCCTCGATATCTGGTTCCGCGGTTCGTTGAAAGACCGCATAGCCACGTCAGTCAGCGGTGAGCGCATGAAGGACAGCGGCTACTTCGATCCCGCCGTGCTCGACCGCGTTGTCAGCGACCACCAGTCCGGTCTGCGCGACCATTCGGCAACCCTCTGGAGTCTGCTGATGTTCGAGCGCTTTCTCGCCCACAACGCGTAAGCTAGCGGGCGGTCTACTCGAGCGCGTCTTCCAGCAGGCGAAGCAGCGTCTGTGCGCGGCCGTCGCGGGACAGGCTCTTCACGAACTCGTCGTCCAGCTGACTGGTACCACGGTTCTGCACATGGTCGACGAGCAGCGCTTCTATCTCATCCACGTCGTCGATGTCGGCGAGCTTGTCCACCCCTGCCCTGCGCAGCAACTGAGCCGTATCGCTGCCTTCAGGCGTCAACGCGATGATGTCGCTGCCGCTGCGCAGGTATTCGTAGACCTTGGCGGGAATCTGGTGATTGCACGACGGACCCTGCAGCACCAGCAGGCTCTTGCCCTGCACCATCTCCGCAATGGCCTCGGGGTAGGAGATGCGCGGCAAGAGCTCGACCATGTCCTGCAGATCCCTCGCGGCGATCAACCCCTGAAGGTATTCGTCATCGCCGCTGGCGCGCAGTTCCAGGCGCAGGCGGTCACCCATGCCCCGTGCCTTCAACCGCGCCAGGGCATCGAAAAGGGCGGTGGGGTCGCGGTCTTCCGGATACACCACCCCGCTGTGCAACAGCGTCGTGCGGAGCGCTTCGTTGCGTGCCGGGCTCAGGTCCCGAAAATAGGCTTCCTCGTAGCCATTCTCTATGAGCGCGGTTTTCTCCCTGGAGAGCTCAGGATAGCGTTCGAGATACAACCGCCGGGTACTCTCGGTGGTGAATACCATGCGCGTGGACGCGGCCACCACGCCACGCTCCACACGGCTGTGCGCCCGGCGCTGCATCGGGTCGTTCGGAAAGTCATCGTCGAACATGGGATCGCGGAAATCCGCCACCAGCGGAATGTTGCGCCAGCGACTCAACTTCGACGCAATCAGATGCGCCGACGGTATCGGATAGGTCGACCAGATCGCGTCGTGCCTGCGCCTGGTGATCCAGAGCCCCGCCACCAGCGCCGGCAGAATCCAGCTCATCCAGCGGTCCGGCAGCGCCATCGCCTGCAGGTAGCGACCCTTGATCGATAGATGGCGTTGCGTGTCCAGGCAGAACGCGCGAACGACTTTCACGGCCGGGTGTATGTCCTTCACCTGCTCGGGGCTGACGCTTTCGTAGGCGCGCTCGCTCACGGTCAGCACCGTCACTTCCCAGCCGGCGTCCGCAAGACGGTTGGCAAAGCTCAGAGATCTCTGCAGACCGCTGCTGACCGCGATGGGCGGAAAGTGGTATGCAACCATCAGGATGCGACGCGGCCGATTGCGTTCGTTTGTCATTCGAAAACCAGTACCTGCTCAGATCTGCCTGTATGCCCCAGACGGCATCCGTGCGCTGGACCTCGTCATTGTCCGACGCCGTAACTTACAATAATCCACCCTGTGTACGTGGCAAAAATCGTAAGTGAAGGTTGTGAAACCGGTTCACCCAGAACCCCGCCAGACCGGCGCTATCGCCCGATGAGTGCCGCGCCGATCAAGGTAGCCAGCGTCTGCAGGGTGCTGCCCACGCCCGCCAATCCCGCGCAGGGCGTGTTTGTCCACAACCGTCTCGACGGGATGGCCGGCTACATGGACGTGCAACGGGTACAACCGGTGCCGTTCTTTCCCCTGCTGCGTCCCCTGCCCGCCTGGGTTGACGAGGCAGCCGACGTGCTGCGCGTACCGATGTTCTATCTCCCGGGAATCTTCAAGGAATACGACGGCCGCTGGATGGAAAGGGCCATCTTCCCGGTCCTTGCGAGGTTACAGGAAGAACGGGGCCTCGACGTGATCGACGCTCACTTCGGCTATCCGGAAGCCGTGGCGTGCGTGAACGTGGCCAGGCGTCTGGGCGTGAAAGTGCTGGTCACCATACGGGGCCTCGAGGAAGACTATGTGCGCCACGCAAAAATTGCCCCGCAGCTGATCCAAAGCGTAACCGCCGCCGATGGTGTGATCTGCGTCAGCCAGTCGCTGGCAAAGCTGATGAGTTCCGTCGGCGTGCCGCCAGCCCGCATCCATGTCGTGCACAACGCCATCGACAGAACACGGTTCTTTCCGGGCAGCCGCGCTGCCGCGCGGTCGGAGCTGAAGCTCTCCGAAAGCACGCCCATGGTGTTTTCCGCCGCGAGAATCGTCCCGGGTAAACGCCACACGCAGCTCATCGAAGCGTTTGCCAGGCTGCGGCAACACCATTCCGACGCGCGCCTGTTCATTGCCGGTGCGACGGACGACGATCCAGGCTATACGGACACAACCCGCAAACTGATACAGACGTTGAACCTCGACGCAAGCGTCACGCTGCTGGGTAGCCTGGACCCCACCTCGATCGCGCGCTACTACCAGGCGGCTGACGTATTCGGTCTCATGACGGCCCGTGAAGGTTGCTGCAATGCCGTGCTGGAAGCCCTGGCCTGCGGCCTCGCAACGGTCACAACCGACGCGGGCGACAACGCGGTCTTCGTGAAGAACGGCGTCAACGGGCAGATCGTGGCGGTCGACGATGTCGAAGGCTGCGCCACGGCAATGGCCAGGTTCATCGATTCCCCCCTCGACCGCGACGGCATCAGTCGCTCGCTCGAGCTGGGAACGTGGTCGGAAATCGGCGCAACGCTGACCGGGGTGTTCCAGCAGGCGCTGGCCCCCTGAATCGCTTACCTGCCTAGAAGCCGTTTCACCATCGCCGTCGCGGATCGCTGGCCCGCCCGCCAGAACCCTGAGGCCGTGCGGGTGTTGTAAGCCTGCATGCCTTCGAGGCGCCTGACCGAGTTCATCCAGTCTTTCTTGTAATTTTCGCTCCCCACGCCGTAATCGATCTCGCGGACGTTATCGACATCGATGGCATGACGAAACAGCTCACGGGAGAGGATCGAGCCCGTGGAAAACTCCGAAAACGCTTCGTCGTATGCGAGTTTGTAGATCAGCGTACCGTCTTTGCTGTTCACCCAGATCTGCGCCGCCGCGGGCTCGTCATCGACGTAGAGGACACCCAGTCGCAGAATCCCCAGTTCTGCCGTCAGCGAGATCAGGCGCGGCGTGAAGTCCGGAAAGGGTTCCGGCTCCTTCCAGCTCTTGTTGTACACCGTCACATAGTCTTCTATGGCCTGCTGCAGCGCGTCGCCGGGCTCCGTGAAGATTTCGATTCTGGTGCCATGCGCCTTGTTGAGCTTCTTCTCCCGTCGTTTGATGGTGTTTCTGAGACGTGAGGGAAGTGCTGCATAGAACGCATCGAAGTCCACCCCCGTCGTGTCCGCAGACCAGTTTTCGTACATGAAAAACGTGCCTACGGAAAATCCGTTAGCACGTAACGCCGTCTGCACGGCCGCGTTGCCGGCAGCGTCTTCCACCAGGAACCTGAAGTCGACCGCGTTCCATGCCGGGCGCTCAGCGCTGAGAAAGTCCGCCAGGTGGCGCACGACGTCCACAGACATCCCGGTGCCACCGACAAACACCGGCGCGAACTCCATCGTGTAGAAGTTGGTCAGGCTGTAGAGCGTTCTATCTCCATCGCGGGTCGCGCCATAGAGCACCGCCACGACCTGTTCCCCGTCATCCAGAACACAGTAGATACGCGGCGTCACTGACGCGTGCAGCGCTGTTTCGTAGAGGCAGGCAAACCAGTCCAGCGACAGAAAGAAGTTGTCCACGCCCGGAAAGGCGCACTGACGGGCAATCGCCGACGGAAGTGCTGCTACGGACTCGAAAACCTGGATTTGCATTGCGTGGTGGGGCTCGTCAATGGCGTGGGGCAAACTGAAATGATAGCGTGCCGGAGGCTGGTGGCTGACACGTCTGTGTGTACATTTTGTGAGGCCGGCGACCGCCTCCACACATCACGGACACAATTCTCGCTGTCAGGGCACCAGCCGGCCAGTGAAACTGATCACAGATTTCGGGCGATGACCAAATTGTGTCTGCCAAAGGCACCCAACTGCTTGTAACATCGCTGCGGGCTATTGTGGCAGACCGCTGGTGATCGAGGTTCTAAAGGATGAGACCGCTCCTCAATGGGATGCATACGTCGGGGCGCATCCCGATGGTACGGTTTTCCACCTCTCGGCCTGGCGCCACGTGCTACGTGACCTGGGCTTCGATACCTACTACCTGACTGCCTGCGGGACCGACGGCGCCATTACCGGCGTGCTGCCGCTGGCGCACGTGAAGAGCTTCCTTTTCGGCAATCATCTGGTGTCCCTGCCGTATTGCGTGTACGCAGGCCCCATCGCCGACGATCAGGACTGCCTGAAAGCCCTGGTCGCCAGAGCCACGGAGCTCGCCGAAGAGCTGCAGGTCAGCGACGTCGAGTTCAGAGCACAGGCATCCCTCGCTTGTGACCTGCCGCAGAAAGATCTGTATGCAACCTTCCGGCGCGAGCTGCCGGAAGGTGAGGACGCCATGATGGCCGCCATACCGCGCAAGCAGCGCGCCATGGTCAGAAAGGGCATCAAAGCCGGCCTCGAAAGCGCGGTCACCCGGGACCTCACCGATTTTTATCCGATCTACGCAGAAAGCGTGCGCAATCTCGGTACACCCGTGTTCGCGAAGCGCTATTTCGAATCGCTGCTGCGCCATTTCGAAGATGCAGCCGACATTCTCATGGTCCGCGCACCGTCCGGGGAGTTCATTGCCGGCGTGCTCAGCCTCTACTACAAAAACGAGGTGCTGCCTTACTACGGTGGCAGCCTCTTTGCCGCGCGCGCCTTGAAGGGCAACGACTTCATGTACTGGGAACTCATGCGCCACGCAGCCGCGCGGGGTATCACGAGCTTCGATTTCGGGCGCAGCAAAGTCGGTACCGGGCCTTACAGTTTCAAGAAGAACTGGGGCTTCGAGCCGATACCGCTGCCGTATCAGTATCTGCTCATGCGCGGGGATGACATTCCGCAGGTCAACCCCACCAACCCCAAGTTTGCCTTGATGATTTCGGTCTGGAAGCGTCTGCCGCTCCCCGTCGCCAACTTTCTCGGCCCGCTTGTTTCCAAAAATCTCGGTTGACCGATGCGCAAGCCACTGATCTGCATTGTCCACCGCATTCCTTATCCGCCGAACAAGGGCGATAAAATCCGCTCGTACAACCTGATTTCCAGGCTGGCGCAGGATCATGACGTGTATCTCGGGGCCTTCATCGACGACAAAGCGGACCACGAGCACGTCGACAAGGTTGCATCGCTCTGCCGCGAGAGCAGATTCGTCACCATCACTCCGTGGGTGCGCACCCTGACGAGCTGTGTGGGGCTGCTCACGGGCGAACCCCTGTCGGTTCGCTACTATCGATGCCGGGCCATGGCGGCGTGGGTACGGGAAAAACTGGCGCAGCATCCCGACGCCCGTGTGTACGTCTATTCGTCAGCCATGGGGCAGTTCGTTCCCGCGGACAGGCTGCCCGGAACGGTCGTCGATTTCGTGGATGTCGACAGCGACAAGTGGGAGCAGTACAGCAAGTCAAAGGTATTCCCCATGAACTGGGTGTACGCCCGCGAAGCAAAAACCCTGCTGAAACATGACGTGAACCTGGCGACGGGCGCTGCCGCATCGACGTTCGTATCAACCAAAGAAGCAGACTTCTTCACCACCCTCGCGTCCGGTCTGAAAGGAAAAATCCACGCGGTGAACAATGGTGTGGACACGAGCTTCTTCGACCCGCAGATCGACGCCCACCAGGCGCCCATCGCATCGACCCCGATGATCTGTTTCGTCGGCGCCATGGACTACTGGGCCAACGTTGAAGGTATCCAGTGGTTCGTGAAAGAGGTCTTACCGGCAATCCTGACGCAGGAACCGGCATTCAAGCTCTACATCGTGGGCAGTAATCCCGGTGACGCAGTATTGCGGCTGGCGAACGATCACATCGTCGTCACCGGCCGTGTCGAAGACGTACGACCGTACGTACGCGCGGCGTCCGTCGTGATCGCACCGCTGCGCATCGCCCGGGGCATCCAGAACAAAGTGCTGGAAGCCATGTCGATGGCAAAACCCGTCGTAGCCACCTCGATGGCGATGGAAGGCATTGCCCCGGATCACGTGCGCGTTGCCGACACGGCCGAGGCGTTTGCTGCCAGCGTGCTTGCCCTTTACCGTCAGCAGGACGACGCAAAGCTGCTGGGGGCACAGGCGAGAAGCTACGTTGAAGCGGAGTTCACCTGGTCGGCCGCCCTGGACAAGCTGGCACCGATGCTCAACGCCTGACTGCCGGCGTTGCGAGGCCGCGTCGGACGATTTACAAGATAATTACCCGGTGCGGTACCCTGCGGACGGCGTTTGCCTCAGAATCGGAAGGTTACCGGCGAAGATCGAGCGGGTTATGAAAGGTAATTTAACACTCTTGCTGGCGCTGCTCAGCCCTACCCTGGCGCTTGCCAACCTCGACTGCGGTCCGTTGAAAAACGCCTACGGGCCATACGACTACACCAATCCCGCCCATTTCCGCGAGAAACTGCCGATCGTGGAGCAGTTTCACTACGACCTCGGCGTGCAGACCCTGCGGGGACACGCGCAGACCAACCACAATCCCAACACGGTCGGCGGGGATCTGGACTACACGCTGCGGGCGTTCCCGAATCATCACCGCGCATTGTTCACGCTCGCGCGTTACTGGACCGAATCGATGAATCCGCTGCGCATGCGCTACAGCGTGGATTGCTACTACGAGCGCGCCATCCGATTTCAGCCCCGCGACTACACCGCGCGCATGATTTACGGCATCTATCTGAAACGTGTCGACCGCCTCGCCGAGGCGATTGATCAGATGGAAGACGCCCTGAGCATTGAGCCCGACTCGCCCGAGGTGCATTACAACCTCGCACTGGTCCGCCTGGACAACGGAGATGTGCAGGCCGCGATCGAACACGCAAAGTTCGCCTACGGCAACAACTATCCGCTGCCAGGGCTCGCCAAGAAGCTGAGAAAGCTGGGCGTCGACCTCCACGAAGCGGGAATCGCCGCCAGCAACTAGCCTCAGATGGTCCCGCTAGTACGACGCCGTACCGGCGTGGCGGGGGTCTCGCGCGCTTCGCTCTGCACCAGTGTCTCGCTCGCACAGATCGCCGCAATCAACCACATGTAGATTTCTGCTCTGAACAACGGGGCGAACATGCCCGCCGCCCAGTAAACCACCACTGCGCCAAAGAGCCCCGCTGCCAGCCAGCCGCCCAACCGGTCTTCGGCAGCATCGAAGGCCTTATTCACGCGCTGCAGGCGCCGGAACAGCAGCCACATCAGTAACAGCCAGAGAAACGCGCCGAGAAAACCCTGGTCCACCAGCGCGCTCATGAGCGTGTTGTGAGACGAGCGCCCGCCTTCGTTGCTCATGTGCTCTTCGGACAGGTAGGACACGCTCAGCGCCGCAGTGCCCTTGTGACCGGCACCCAGCGGATAGTCCTTGGCCATTTCCCATTGTTTGCGGAACAGCTCCAGGCGCGTGGCGACGCTCTGATCAACTTCCTCGGGCTGTTCCTGCGTCACTTCGCCGATAGTGGCGATTCGCTCGATGAACAGATCGGAGGCAAGGTACAGCAGCATCGCCAGGCCCGCGACGGCGTAGACCCCGAGCCGTGCCGTCTGTCCCGCCGGGCGCAGATACACCAGACCGAATCCGCCCACCAGCAACGCCAGAAACGCACCACGACTGCCGCTCATGACGATGGCATTCAGAATGAACGGCAGGGAGGCCGCCGCAACCCATTTGCGCCAGTCACTGCGCGCGAAATAAATGGCCGCTGCACACATCGCAGCGGTGCCCATCTGCATGCCCAGGCTGTTCGCATCGCTGATACCCGGACCGCCAATGCCGTCCAGGCGTCCGCCCGTGTAGGAAAAATACGCCAGCAGCGCCAGATAAAAACACCCGATCACGTGAACGAGCATGAAATCCACGAGACGCTCTTTGGTGTCAACGATCGTGTACACGAGGAACAGCACAACAATGTACTTGGAGAACGTGACAACACCGTTCGTGTGATCCTCCCCGCTCACCGCCCACAGGCTCTGCACGATCATCCAGGCGAGGTACACGATCACCACCCAGATCGGCCCCTGTTTCAACCAGTTCTGCCGCTCGGCACGTTTGTGTATGAGCACGCTCAGCAACGTGCAGAGCGCAATCAACAGCGCCCAGCGCAATCCAGGGAGCGATTCACCCCACCAGCGGGACGGTGCATCCAGGTAATACACGGCCACGTAGGCTGCAAGGCCCCAGAACGGGTGGCGCACGAAGCTCAGGACAACGCCAGCGCCGAAGCCCATGAGAAAAAGCAGCGCGGTGAGACTCATGACAGGTCTCCGAGCCACGTGAGCATGGCTGCGTGTGACTGGTCGAACACTTCGCGTTCGGAAAACGTATGGTCGGCGTCCTGATACGTGGCGTTAGCCCAATTGTCAGACGCAAACAGGCTGCCCCACTGCTCGTCTTTCCTGCACAACGCCTGAAACTCGGCCGCCGTCAGGTCGTCGCCGCTGAGCACGAGATAGCCGGCACCGGAGAAGGCCCGCAAGCCCTCCAGCATGCCTGCGACGTAGCTGCCCGCATCGTCGCCACCGCCAAGCTCGCGCAGGGTGGTGCCGAGGCTTCTGGAAGATTCCCGCACGTTCAGCTGGAAAGACAGCAGCTTGCGCCAGAACTCCGGGCTCACGAGACGCCTGAGATAGTAGCTGCGCAGTCGGGTCTCCGCCGCCGTGTGCTCCTGAAACACCCAGGGGTTGATCAGCACCACAGCATCGCACGAGGCGCGTCGCAGCCACAGCGCGATGGCAGACGCGCCGTCACAGAGGCCGTACAGGCACACGCGCGAAGACGGAAAGCGGGCCCTCGTAAACGCCACCGCCGCAGAGATATCTTCCTCAACCGCAAGAAAATCCCGCGGTGCCCCGGTCGCATCACCCATGCCGCGGTAGTCGAAGCGCACGCAAGCCACGCCCTGCGCGGCAAAGGCGCGGGCCGCAAGCACAAACTGGCGGTGGCTGCCCACGCGGTACTGGGGGCCGCCAACCACGATGAGCATCACCCACGCCGGTGCGGCTGAAGGCGTGTGAACGATGACGGGCAGTCGATCGTCCGCCACGGTCATCCAGGCAATTTCTTCGCAACTCTTCATGCGGCGGCACTGCCTGCGCCGATGCAGGGTAGAAACGCGGGCGCAAGGTCCGTCCGCACAATCTCCGTCGCCATCCAGAACGGTGCTGAGTGGATGACCCCGCAACGCCCGGGATGAGTCAGGGCCTCATACAACCTCGCGGTGCCCGGTGTCAGCCCTTCCCCCGAACCGCGAATTTCGAACACATGGAAACGGGCACCGTGCGACGTACCCATGCGCAGGGCTGAGATCTCGTCAGCCATGCGTGCGGTGAGCTCATAGCCCCCGCTGTTGACGCAACCGCCGCTGACCAGGGTTTCTTTGGCACCTCCGCCGCGCGCACCGCCAGACGTCAACGCAGCGGCATCCGCCAGACGCAGATTCTGCGCAACCACGGCAGCGCCGCTGACCGGCGGTTGGAAACAGACCACGTCGTCGATTGCACAAGACAGGTTGTCATCCAGCCAGGATGCCGCCAGCAGCGCGCCGAAGCGCAGAGCAGCAACGGATCTGACCTGTCCACCGTGCTTCGCGTACCAGTCGAGCACGTGGGTCACGTTGAGTTTCCAGCGCTCGATCGAAGCGTCACGGAACTCACCCTCGCTGTCCCCTGTGCCCCAGAGGTCGGGCATGACCACCCCGTGACCCGCGGCGGCAATGCTGCGCGCCAGCGCCGCCATCGTCGGCCGGCTCTTGTTCATCTCATCCGCAAAAGAAGGCAGAAGCAGGACATCCCGCGGGCCCGCTTCCCCTACCGTTGACACAAGCAGTTTGCCGGAATCAGTTTCGACAAATTGCAGATTGATGTCAGCCTCCGTTGTGGAGCTTGGCTTCCACGAAGTCGGACAAAGTGCCCAGGGTTGCAAAGATCTCCGCGCTGACCTCATCGTCTTCGATGACAAAGCCATAGCGTTCTTCCAGAAGCGTGAGCACCGTGACGACTGCCATGGAGTCGAACTCAGGCACGCTGCCCAGCAGCGCGGTGCTGGCGTCCATGGCCTTGAGCTTGTCGCCGAGCTGCAGGGCCTCATCCAATACTTCTGTCACATCTTCTAACAAAACTCAAAACTCCTTCTTCCGGCGAATCCGTTTCTTGCAAATCCGTGCAGCGAGCTCACATTTTCGAGAGCGGATACTTGGTCTGGGCGAGCGCGATATTGTAACTTATCGGCCATCCGCTACGCGTCGGACATTTCCCCGGGAATGTAAACCGGTCACATCGCAAACGTGATCTTTACGCAGCTAACGACACGCTCGTAACAAACACGCTCTGCCGTTTAAGGGACAGCAATCGGAATGCAGGGATTCTTACCGTTTCGCCCGGACCTCGAGCCGGAGTGCTCGCTGCCTGCCAGCGCCGTTCAGGACGGTGTTTCAGTCTGGGTGCACACAGCAACCAGTCATCTGCTGTCGGCTGAGGAGATTGCCAGCAATTACCTCCTGCACGGCATCAAGAGCCTCGCTGCCATCAACGCCGGGGTTCTTGTCCTCATACACGATCGCAAGCGGAACGAATGCCATCTGGGCATTGATCGCATGGGTATCGAAACTGTCTCTTACGCCCGCAACGGCGATGGAATCGCGTTTTCGACCCGGGCCGGTGAGGTTGCCGCCCGCCTCTCGGACGACCCGGTGCGCGTTTCGAGACAACAGTTCTACGACTTTCTGTTCTTCCACGCCGTGCCCGCACCCGGATCGATCTACGAAGGGGTCAGCAAGCTGCTGCCCGCCGAGGTGTTGACCGTGTCCGCGGGCGGCGAACGGAGAGAAACCTACTGGGCCCCCGCGTTCGCTGACACCCTGCGGGACGACGCCCGGAGCCATCAGCAGTTGCTGGACACGCTGCACAACGCGGTGGATCGCGCGACGTTACCGGGGGCAACCGGCGCGTTTCTGAGCGGCGGCCTGGACAGTTCCAGTGTCAGCGGCGCGCTCGCGCGGCATCAGTCTCCGGCCCGCACGTTTTCGATCGGCTTCGATGTCGAGGGCTACGACGAGCTGCCTTTTGCGCGGGCGGCAAACCGGCATTTCGGCTGCGACGGCCACGAATACGTTGCCCACTCAGACGATGTCGTGCGGGTATTTGACGACATTGCGGGCGCTTACGATGAGCCGTTCGGTAACTCGTCGGTGGTGCCCACGCTGCTGTGTGCCCGGCTGGCGAAAGACCACGGCATCAGTCTGCTGCTTGCGGGCGACGGAGGCGATGAGCTCTTTGCAGGCAACGAGCACTATGCCCGGCAGGTTGTCTTCGAAGCGTACTCGCGCATACCATCCGTGCTGCGCAGGTTGATCTTCGATCCGCTCGCTCGTGCAGTGCCGCCGATGGGAACCCCTCTGCGCAAGTTCAAGAGTTACGTCGAGCAGGCCAACATCAAACTGCCGCGGCGCTTCGAAGCCTGGAACTACGCTTACCGCGAAAGCGTCTCCAAGATCCTCGATCCCGAATTCGGCCGCCACATCGACCTGGAATCACCGTTCCGCCTCATGGAGGAGGTCTACGAGACAACCCGCAGCGGCGACATTGTCGACGACATGCTTGCCTACGATTGGAAGTTCACGCTCGCTGACAGCGACCTGCGCAAAGTCACCAGAATGTGTGAGCTCGCTGACATCAAAGTGGCGTTTCCGATGCTGGACAACGAGCTCGTTGATTTTTCCATGCAGATGGCCGGCAGGGAGAAGATGCGGCGGTTGAAACTGCGCTCGTTCTACAAAAACGCCGTGGCCGATTTTCTGCCACAGGAAGTGCTTACCAAGCAGAAGCACGGCTTTGGCATGCCTTTCGGCGTGTGGCTGAAGCAGGATCCGGCCCTCGCCGAGATGATTTACGCACACCTGCGGTCGCTGAAGGACCGGGGCATCTTTCAGGAGGGTTTCATCGAGCAGCTGATTCAGGATCAGCAGCAGGGCCACGCCTCATACTTCGGCTACTTCGTCTGGGATCTGGCCATTCTGGACGCCTGGCTCGGCAAGCTGGGCCCGTCAACCTGGGCCTGATACCCGCGTTTGCGGCGCTCAGCTCGCGAGGCTCGTTTTCAGTATGCGCGACTTGTAGCCGAAAGCACTGGTCTCCCACGGCGTGTACCGCGGCAACGCAAAGCGGGCAGAACTCCTGCGGGCGCTGCCCCAGTCGGTAGATACCGCCGCGCTGAAACCCGCGGCCTCCACGAGGTCCATGTCGCGGTTACAGAAATCCACGTCGCGGCGCCCGTTGGGGTAGGCAAAGAGTGTCACCTCCCTCCCGGTCCACGCTTCGAGTTGCTCTTTGGAGGCAAATATCTCCTCCTTTGCCCGCTCGTCCGACAGATTCTTGAGAATCGGATGGCTCATCGTATGCGCGCCGATTTCGATCCAATCCGCGGCAATGGCCGCGACCTCGTCCGCCGTCATCATCAGGCGCGGCTGCGGCTCGTCTGTCGCGGCCTCATAAAATGCCTGGGCAACCGCCATGCGCTCGTCGTGATCGACGTACTTCAACCGGTCGAGCACGGTGCTGGGTTGCGTTTCAGGACCGAAACGGCACAGCTCGCCTCCCATGGACACGTCGAATTCGGCCGCGCACCGGCGCAGGCCTTCAATGATCAGATCGTTCCACATGATGCCCTGCTCGCAGGCGCGCACGGCAACAAAAACCGTTGCCGGCACCTGCAGACGCTGCAGCACCGGCAGTGCGTTGGTCAGGTTGTTCCTGTAGCCGTCGTCGAAGGTGATCGCGGCGGCCGCCGGAGGCAACTTGTCCTCTCGCAGCAGCCGGACGGCTTCGCTCAGTCGCAGCACGTTGCACGTATCGCGGATCCACGCCACCTGGTCCGCAAACTCCTGCACCGTCGGCTCGCCGTCAGACAGCGCGCAGGGTGCATCCAGCACACGATGAAAGCTGAAGATCTGCAGCTGTGCTCCCCGTCCACCGCGCGAACGCAGCGACAGCAGCGATTTCCAGACACTCACCGTCAATACGCGCTGGAGAACACCAGATAGTTCACCGACAGCACGATGGCGAGCGCTTCGATATCTGAATCGACCGTCAGTCCATCGTCCCGGGAGAACCGGCTCGCGCCGAGGCTCACATCCAGCTTCGGATTGGCCTGGTACGACAGGCTGAGCTCCAGGTCCATGTCTTCAGTTTCGCGGTCCGCGTCGAGAAATTCCGATTCGGATGCATAGCCCGTCAACCTGCCTGTTAACCTGGGCGAAAATGCGCGGGATATCTCCAGGGAAAGCCCTCGCCGCTCCTCGTCGCTCAACGCTTCCCGGTAGTCGATGTCCGAGATCTCGAGGCTGCCGCGGACCTTGTAGCGCCCGAACTCCGTCGAGATACCGATGGTCTTGCGCGTATCGACAAAAATCTCATTGAGGCCCGAGTTGTCCACAATCGGCTGTTGCAACGTGCCGAAGTCCAGCAGAGGCTGGTTCAACGTGTTGTCTTCGATCCCCCGGCGGTAGGCAAAGCTGAGCGATGTGCGCTCGCGCAGGTCCCAGGAGGCTTCCACAGACACGGTGTTCTGGTCAAAATCCTCCCGACCCCTGGACCGGTCGATTTCCGCCACACCCAGTTCGACGGCAACGGAGACGGGATGAAAATCTCTGCGGAAGGAAAACCGCAGTGAATCCGAGCTGTAATCCACCGACGCCGGATCGTCGAAGTCGACTTCCATACGGGTGGCTTCGAAGCCCATGATGCTGTCCTCGCCGCGCGGGAACCAATAGCCCACGGAGACCGATTCCCGGGAGCTGTTCGTATCCGACTTCTTGGCGGAAACCTCTTCGTATTCCACCGCGCTCGAGATGTACTGGTTGCCGAAGGAGCCGAACTTCGCCTGCACGAACGCCGTTGACTGATCGATCACCTGCCGGTTATCGGGCGTGTTGCGATCGCTCGAGCTGATGAGGCGTTCAGAACGGGAGTTGGACACGTTCGCCGTGAATATCTCCCTGGGAGACAGCCAGTTGAGGGAACCGCGGCCTTCAATGATCGAGGTATCGCCGAACTGGCTGTCCTGGTAGATCTCCTCTTCCACGGTGTAGTTGGCATCGAGGCGCAGCCGCTGAATCTCCTGAGCGGTGCTCAACGCGAGCCTCGGCCGATGAATGATGTCGCTGGTCTCTTCGCTGGGTACGAAGGCAGCGTTGTCCACGTACTCCGCTGAGTAACCTGCGCTGAGCTGGGTATTGGCCCAGCCGCTGGCAGGTACCAGCAGGAACAACCATGCGTACTTGTGCGAAGACATCTTAGAAAATCCGTTCAGGCACGGTGATCACATCCCCTGGACGCAGGGGAAAGTTGGTGCTGAGATCGCCTTTGCGGAGAATGCGGTCCAGCCGTACGTTGAGCCGCTCCCCGGTCGCACGGTACAGGTTGGCTTTCGATGCGTTGGCAAACTCGGTGAGACCACCGGCGTCCAGCACTGCATCCATCACCGTCATACCCTGGCGGTAGAGAAACGAAGATGGCGATTCCACAGCGCCGGTAACCCGCACCCGCGACAGGTACTCCGCGCTGCCGATGTTGGTGACGATCACCGTCACCACCGGATCGCGGATGTAGTCCTGCAGATCCGCCGCGATGACTTCGCTCACGGCCTCAGGGGTCCTGCCACCCACCATCACGTCCCCGGCGATGGGCACGGTGATCTTGCCGTCAGGCCGCACCGGCGTCGACACGGACAGATCATCGTGCCGCCACACGTTGACCTGCAGATTGTCGCCGATGCCAATAACATACTCGTCGGCAAACTCGAGCTGTTGCTCCATCTGCTGCGGCGGCGGCGCGGTATTACTCGCGCACCCGCACAGACTTAAAAGAGCACCTACAAAAATAGCCGTATAGCGTTGTAGCATAACGATTTTTCCTGTCCCCAAATCGAAAACGATTCTAACGATATCAACCCATCCAAGTCACACTTTTTTGCCGCGCCCGCTGTGCAGGTCACGGCATCGGTGTCGACGCCAACTGCCCCGCAAGCTGCGCAGCCGCAGCCTCGAGCTTCTGGCGGGCATCAGGCTGCGCATCGACGCCATACTGCGCGTCCATGAACACACCGGCGGCTGCAACCGGGGGCTCGCCGCCCAGCAGCAACGCCTGCGCCTGCAGCAGCTTGGCGCCCATCACGGTCGCTGCACCGTCTGCTCCCACCTGAAACCAGTAACAGACCCACTGTTCCCTGCCGTTGTGCAGCCGCAGGTGCTGCACCCGACCTGAAACCTGCTCTGTCAGCGCCACAACCTCGTCAACCAGCACCTGCGCGTTCGGATCGACCAGTCGATGCGCCAGCGAGAGAATCTCTCCCTCTGCGCGATCGAAACCGATGTAGTACCCGGTCAGCTGCTCGCCCACGCGAAGCTGCAACCGGACGTCCGCATCAGCGACTGCCGGCCCTGCGCCCACAGCCTCGGTCGCCGCGTAGCGTGCCTGCAGGCTGTCGACCTGCGCGGCGCTCACAACACCCTGCGCCTGGCTGCCGCCCGCGACGCTGGCCAGCAGCGCAACCACCAGCAGTGGCACGAACATGGTCACATGATGTGCACTCAATTCCGGCATACCCCATTCGGGCGCACGCCTGTGCAACGTGATTTCCACACGGCCGAAACGGTGCGCGACGAACGCAATGAACAGAAAGATCAGTGCAAACAGTACCCAGCCATAGACGATGTGATCGAAACCCGCCACCGAGTCGATGCCGAAATACTCGCCGACGACGATGGTCAGATACACGCGCAGCATGTTCGCAGGAATGGGAATCGCGGCGCACAGCAGCATGAACAAGATCCGACCGCGCCAGGTGGAAAAATACAGGTAAGCGAGGCAATAACCGAAAAACAGCGTTGCAACCAGAAACTTGAGCCCCGCACAGGCCTCCGCAACCCAATAGGTGCCACCCGGTAGATCAAGGTAAAGGCCCGTACGCAGCAACGCGTAGCCGGAAGCCCTGAGCATCTCCGTCGCACCGGCTGCGGTGAACTCCTGCAGCAGGGGTACGATTTCGTCACCCACGGGCACCATGAAAAAAAGCAGCCCCAGCGGAAACCAGGCCCTGGCAATCAGCGCGCCGCCGTAGACAAACAGACCAACGGTCACCAGCAGCAGCACAACCGCCAGCTGACGAACGAGATTGATCTCTAGGAACACGCCGGCCCACCAGCCCAGAATGACCGGCACGGCGAGAAGCAGCCACGGATAACGATACACGGCGGGCAGCACCTGATAGGCGCTGGAGTACAGCCAGAGAGCGATGATCGGAGGCACCAGGAGCGAATGGTTGTACGCTTCTGAGGACAGCCACAGGGTGGCGGCTGCAATTATCTCCTCTGCGAAGACCCATCCCCAGGCCGCAACCCACAGCCACGCCACCACTCGTACCTGGGTGATTTTCCCGGTACGCATATGGCCTGCAGGAACCGTTGTAATCAAGCTTCTCCGTTCATGATCTTGGGTTCCTCCGGGTTCCGCTCGATCCGCGACCTTGGAAAGCTCGTGGAGCGGGAATTTGGTAGGCGCGGGACTGAATCGAACAGCCGACCTCTATCAAGTTTTGATAGCGCTCTGCCTCTGAGCTACGCGCCTGCTGCCATGATAACGCGATTCCCTGCCGCGGTTTTGGGAGGAATGTAAGTGTGCCGGACCTTTCGCATATAGACCCCATACAGGCCCCCATGGGCCGGACAAAACCCGACAACAGACGCAACGAAAGTCGACTATGTCCGGTTAGGCCCGGCCACTAGAGGTATAATAATCGGTTGTAAGACCAGCAGGACGACTCGGTTGACGATTCTGGTAACAGGAGGTGCCGGCTTCATTGGCACCAATTTCATTCGGAACTGGTTCCAGGGCGCAGATGAGCAGATCGTCAATATCGACGCGCTCACGTACGCAGGTAACCCGTCCAATCTCGCCGATCTGGACGAGCACAGCTACCACTTCAGGCACGCCAGCATCCTCGATACCGCGACGTGTCAGAGCATCTTCGAGCAGTATGCACCCAGAGCGGTTGTACACTTCGCCGCGGAAAGCCATGTGGACCGGTCTATTCTCGCGGCAGAAGAGTTCGTCCAGACGAATGTCGTGGGTACCTTCCGGCTGCTGGAAACCGCGCGGCACTACTGGGAAGCGCTGACGCCGGACGAGGCCCGCAATTTCCGCTTCGTGCACGTCTCCACCGACGAGGTGTTCGGATCCCTCGAAGACGATGCCCCCGCCTTCAGCGAAACCACGAGCTACGCGCCAAACAGCCCCTATGCCGCCTCGAAGGCGGGATCGGATCACCTGGCGCGATCGTTCCATGAAACCTATGGCCTGCCGGTCATCGTCACCAACTGCTCCAACAATTACGGGCCATACCAGTTTCCGGAAAAGCTGATCCCGCTGATGATCTCCAACGCCGTCCTCGGCAAAACCCTGCCGGTGTACGGCGACGGCAGGAACGTTCGCGACTGGCTGTACGTCACAGACCATTGCGACGCCCTCACGCAGGTTCTGGCTGCCGGACGCCCGGGGGAGACCTACAACGTCGGCGGCCGCTGCGAGCTGCCCAACAACGAAGTCGTTACGCAGATCTGCGCCATTCTCGACGAGCATCACCCCGACCCGGCCATTGGCGACCGGCAGCAACTGATCCGCTACGTCGAAGACCGTAAAGGTCACGACCGGCGCTACGCCGTCAACTGCGACAAGCTCGAACAGGAACTCGGCTGGGCACCGCGCGAATCTTTCGAGACGGGTCTGCGCAAAACCGTGGAGTGGTATCTCGCCAACCCGGCCTGGGTAGAGAACGTCACCAGCGGCAAGTATCGGGACTGGATAGAAACCAACTACGCGGACAGAGCAGCAATTTGAAAGGCATCATTCTCGCCGGTGGCTCCGGCACCCGGCTCTGGCCCATCACGCGTGTCACATCGAAGCAGCTGCTGCCGATCTACGACAAGCCGATGATCTACTATCCCCTGTCGATCCTGATGCTGGCAGGGATACGTGAGCTGCTGGTGATCTCCACACCCCAGGATCTGCCGCGCATCCAGGAGCTGCTGGGTGACGGCGCCGATCTCGGGCTGTCGTTCAGCTACATCGTGCAACCTTCCCCCGACGGCCTCGCTCAGGCCTTCATCCTCGGCGAAGAGTTCATCGGCGACGATCCGTGCGCCATGATCCTCGGCGACAACATCTTTTTCGGCACCGATCTGGAGAACAAGCTCAGTCGCGCTGCCAGCCGCGAGCGCGGGGCGACCGTTTTCGCCTACGCTGTCAAAGACCCGGAACGTTACGGCGTTGTCGAGCTCGACACCGACGAGCGGGCGCTCAGCCTCGAGGAAAAACCCAGTGCGCCAAAATCCAACTTTGCCGTCACGGGGCTGTATTTCTACGACAACCGCGTGGCGGAGATCGCCCGGCAGGTGAAGCCGTCCGCCCGGGGCGAGCTGGAGATCACCTCCATCAACCAACACTACCTCGACGAGGGGGAGCTGTACGTGGAACTGCTCGGCCGCGGTACGGCGTGGCTGGACACCGGCACGCGCAATTCGCTGCTGGAAGCATCGAACTTCGTACGCACGGTCGAAGAGCGCCAGGGGCTGAAAATCGCCTGTCCCGAGGAGATCGCTTACCGCAAAGGCTACATTTCCCGCGACGACGTCGTCGCGCTCGCTGAACCCCTGATCAAATCAGAATACGGTCAGTACCTTCTGGACATGCTGGACAGCTAGATGGCGCAGACACACACACCGGTCCGACAACCCGAAGATTTTCTCGTCTTCGGCGCACCGCAGATTACCGACGCCGAGGTTGACGAGGTAGTTGCAACGCTACGCAGCGGCTGGCTCGGAACGGGGCCCAAGGTGAAGGCTTTCGAAGCCGCCATGGCCGCTTACACGGGCACCGACCACGCCATTGCGGTCAACAGCTGCACCGCGGCGCTGCATCTCAGCCTCATGGCGGCCGGCGTCGGTCCCGGTGACGAGGTGATCACCACCCCCATGACATTCTGCGCAACGGTAAACTCGATCATTCATACCGGCGCAACCCCGGTGCTGGTGGATGTCGATCCCGTAAGCTTCAACATCGACGCCGAGGCTGTGGCCCGCAAGCTCACGCCCGCCACGAAGGCCATCCTGCCGGTACATTTCGCTGGCCGGAGCTGTGCCATGGAACCCCTGCGCGACCTGGCACAGGCCCACGACCTGAAGATCATCGAAGACTGTGCGCATGCCATCGAAACCGAGCTCGACGGCGCCAAAGCCGGCACGTTCGGAGATTTCGGCTGCTTCAGCTTCTACGTGACCAAGAACGTGGTTACAGGGGAAGGCGGCATGATCACCACAAACGACGAGGCGCTGGCAGACCGCCTGCGGGTGCTTTCCCTGCACGGCATGAGCAAAGACGCCTACAAACGCTTCGGCAACGAAGGGTTCCGCCACTACGAAGTGGTAGAGCCCGGTTTCAAATACAACATGATGGACATCCAGGCTGCGATCGGCATCCATCAGCTGGAGCGCGTGGAAGCCAACTGGCTGCGCCGTCAGGAGGTTTGGGCTCTGTACAACGAGGCTCTCGCCGGCTTCGGCGTGACCCTGCCGGCCCCCGACAACCGCGATGCGCGCCACGCGTACCACCTCTATACAATCCTCGTGGACGAGGCCGTGCACGGCGTTTCCCGGGACGACTTTCTCGGCCGCATGACCGCGCACAACATCGGCGTCGGCGTGCACTATCTGTCGGTGCCGGAGCACCCGTACTACCAGACCGCCTTAGGCTGGAACCCGCACGACTATCCCAACGCGCAACGCATCGGTCAGCAGACCGTCAGTCTTCCCATCGCGGCAAATCTGAGCGACGGGGACGTGGCAGACGTGGTCGAGGCGGTACGGCAAAGCCTCGCCGCGTAGCTGGCGAAAAATCCCATGGCAGGCGTCGTTCACTCCACCAACATCTGGTTGTCGAACACCATGGTCTGGCTGTACGACCAGGTGCGGCACCTGCCGGCAGACATCCGCTGCGCCGTGGTGGCCGGCGAACTGGCAAACACCGAGACCATGAGTGTGCCGGGCCTGTTCTGCCCCACCCAAGGCAATGGTCTGCGCGCGGCGCTGTCGCGGCGTTCCTATCGCATCGCCGAACATACCAGACGACATATGCTCAAGCGGGCGCTCAACGCCGAGGAAGACACCATCCTCCACTCGCATTTCGGAGACTGGGCCTGGGACGACTTTCCTCTGGTGCAGGCCCTGGGTGTGCCCCACGTGATTTCTTTCTACGGCTACGAAGCCACGCGGCTGCCGCAGATCGAGCCCGTCTGGCTGGAGCGCTACCCGCAGCTGCTCGAGAACGCGACGCTGGTGCTTGCGGAAGGCCCCCACTTTGCCAAAACCCTCACTGCCCTCGGTTGCCCCGAAGAGAAAGTGCGGGTGCAGCACCTCGGGGTGAACCTGGAAGAGATCGAGTTTCGACCCTGGACACCCGAGCGCAACGAGACCTTGCGCGTTCTCATGGCCGGCTCGTTCGTGGAAAAAAAGGGGTTTCCTGACGCGCTCGAAGCCTTAGCCCGGGTAGCCGCCGAAGTGCCTCTCTCCGTGAGCCTCGTAGGCGACGAGATCGGTCAGCCGCGCAGCATCGACGAGAAGGCCCGGATCCTGAAACGCATCGAGCAGCACGGGCTCGGCGACACGGTTCGTCTTCTGGGATTCAAAAGCTACGCAGAGCTGATCGCGCTGGGCCACTCCCACGATGTCTTTCTCTCGCCGAGCAGAGTGGCCAGCGACGGCGATTCGGAAGGTGGCGCACCGGTGACGCTGGTGGCCATGGCAGCCTGCGGTATCCCGATCGTCAGCACGCACCACTGCGACATTCCCGAGATCGTTCGCCACGAAGAAACCGGCCTCCTTGCAGAGGAAGGAGACATTGCCGGTATCGCCGATCACCTGTTGCGGTTAGTCGCCGAACCGGAGCTTGCCATGACCTTTGCCAGCGCAGGCCGAAAGAGAATGGAACAGGAGTTCGATTCTCCTGGTCTCGGCAAGCGTCTCGCTGGGATCTACCTGGAACTGTTCCGCTAAGGCGTCGTTGAAGAGCGCTATCGTGGAAGCCTGGAGAATCAGATCCCTCCTCACCGGTCAGGCCAAGCGGCTGACAGACCGGGAGTTTCGACGGCACGCTCGGTCACCTTCTTTCACGAGCCCTACCACCACCTTTGCCGACGTACGCACTGCGATACGGTCGCTGCGAGACCGGCACTGGGACACTGACGAACCGGCCCGGGCATTTCACGCACAATTCGAAACGTGGAACGGGAGCCGGACGTGCTTCTCGTTCGGCGCAGGCCGCGTTGCCATGAGCGCCGCTCTCGACGCCCTGGATATTGGCCCGGGCGACGAAGTAATTGTTCCCGGGTACACCTGCGTGGTTGTTGCCAACGCCGTCCGCTATCGTGGCGCGGTGCCGGTGTTCTGCGACATTGAGCTGGACACCTTCGGCCTCGATGCAGACTGTCTTCAGCCTCTGCTGACAGGCCGTACGGCCGCCATTGTCGTCCAGCATCTGTACGGCCTCGTCAGCCGCGATCTGGACAGGCTGGTGCAGCTCGCCCGCGAAAGGGACATTCCCATCATCGAAGATTGCGCGCACGCAACGGGGGCCAGCTATCGCGGTACCCGCGTGGGCAACTTCGGCGACATCGCTTTCTATTCCTCAGAGCAATCCAAGGTGTTGTCGACCACGCAAGGCGGCTGGGTAACGACCAACAGCGAGCGGCTCGCGATGCGGCTGGAGAAGATCTGGCACGAAACGCGCCCCCCTGACGCCACCGAAACCCGCTCGCTGCTGACGACGTTGATTGGCAACTACCTGCATAACCGCAGCGCCCTGCTCGGCGATCTGTTCAACGTGTTCTACGGCGCCGAAGAAGCGGTGTCGACCACCGACGAGGAAATTCTGGGGCACGAGCCTGCCGGCTATATCCGGCGCATGGCAACGCCCTGCGCCACGATTGCTTCGCAACAGTTGAGCGCGCTCGACGGGATCAACGCTCAGCGACGGGACAGCGCGGCGCGCTGGACCGAGGCATGCTCGACGCTGCAGGTCGATACTGCGATGGTTATCGCTGACTCCGAGCCGACCTTTCTCAGATATCCGGTGATGTTGCGGGATGCGCGCAGAAAGACCGACTGGCGCTGGCAGCTGGAAACCTTCAACTGTGTTGGCGGTGACTGGTTCAGATCCCATCTGCACCCGTCCGACCTGCCCGTCGACAATTGTCCGGCGGCCGCCGAGGCCGTTGCCCGGTGTATCAACCTGCCGACGATGGGGATGAGCTTCGTCTAGCCGGTAGCAGCGCCTTGAGCTCGTCGAACAGATCTTCGCGGTTCCACCAGTACGCCCGCAGCAGTTCGACAAAACACCGGTAGCGCATGGACCAGCTCAAGGGTGCCTTCAGAAGGCTGCGCGAGTGCATGACAATCCGTTTCCAGCGCGGAAAAACCAGCGTGCCCTTTTTGCGCGCATCGAACCACTGCGTCATGTTGGCGGCGCCCTGCGGGTTTTTCATGGACCGCTTGTCATGTTCGCGATGCCTGAACAGCACGCGGTCAACCTGGTAGAACGGACCGCGCAGCGCCAGTTGCCCCAGCATCACCAGATCGGCCCCGAGATAGCCACCGATGAGATCCGTCTGATCCAGCAGATCGCGGCGTATCACACCGAACACTTCGTGCACGATGTAACCGCCTTCGACAAAGTGACGAAAGCGGTGTTCCAGCGGCTCGTTGTAGGGATCAATGGGATACGGATATTCCCGCAGCTCCCGATCCTCGGCATCGATGAACACCGTGCCGGTGAAAGCGAGAGAAATGGTCGGGTCGTTCTGCAGCGCCTCGACGCAGCACGCAAGGAACTCCGGCTCGTGCAGGTCGTCGTGCGCAGCCCATTTGAAATAGGTACCCGTAGCCAGCCGCACCGTGTTGTTGAAATTCCAGGCCGCGCCCTGGTTCTGCTCGTAGCGGAAATAGCGCACGCGCGCATCCGTCTCCGCAAAGCGTTCGCAGATCTGTTGCGTTGAGTCCGTAGAACCGTTATCGGAAATGATCAGTTCGAAATCAGTGAACGTCTGGCCCAGCAGCGCCTCGACGGTCGCCTGGAGATACTCTTCCGCGTTGTATACCGGTACACCGATGCTGAGCAGAGGTCCTGTCTGTTTATCGGTCACTGTCCTGTCCTGCCGCGGGCCGGCATTTGCCGGCCCTTTTCCTCAATTATCGGAAGCGTCGCGCAACGCTCGTGGCGGCCTCAATCGCGACGCTTGATGGCCCACTCCGGCCGCTCGTCGAAGCCCACGGTCCAGTTGTAGTCACGGGTGTCGTAGCGCGTCCAGGCTGCATCCGCACCGGGTTGCCCCGTGTCCGCCGCAACCGCGGCAGGGGCCGCCATCTGCGCGCCGTAGTCCGTGCTGTCCCGGTCGGTGCCCACATCAGTGGTGCCCGGTGCAGGACAGTTGACGCTGCCATAGTTCTTCGACATCACCGTCGCCCAGTCGGGATAGATGGGACCACTTTCGCTGTCCATCACCCGCATCTGGTACTTCGCACCATAAGCCCAGCAGAAAGTCGTGCCGTCGCCCAGGCGCTCCACGATCGACTGCGAACGCCAGTTCCACAAGCCGGAGTTTGCCAGCTCCTGGCTGTAGCCGCGTTCATACGCCGAGCCGATGGACCAGGTCAGGTAGTCCTCCTGCCAGGGTGCAACGCCAACGGACTGGCCGTCATAGTCGTAGATGATCGACCCGATGCCCGGCCCCGTCAGGAGGTAACCCAGATTGTCCTGGGGATCCAGCGCCCTTGCGTCCTCGTTCAGAGAATCGAGCGCGTTCACCACCGAAGCGTCCAGCGTATTCTTCAACGGATGGCTGTCGGGCGTGATCACCGCGGCGTTGATGATGTTTCTCAGGCCCCAGCCCACGGCTCTGACCTGTCCCCAGTAGAAGCTTCGCGGCCAGCCGCCGCCGGACCCGGGGCGTTCGCGCAACCAGACCGACACACCCCAGAGCTGCGCGCTTTCCAGCAGGTCGAACTCGGCGGTGAGCAGGTACGGTACGTAACCGGTCGACGGTTCGTGCGCCATATCGGTCTGGATGGGGGTTGTCGTCTGGCGATGCGCAGGCAGTGACGACGCACCGCCCCAGGAAGCACCGATGAGGTTCGGATTGTTTGCCATGTCGACCGGGAAGCCGGTGTTCTCGTCCCGCGTGTTCATGGCGTACTCGTGCTTGGACACGGTCCAGTGATACGCGTCGTCATGGGCCCGCATGGCGTCGTATGCGCGGCGATCGCCGGTGATGAGATAAGCCGCCGTCCAGCTGTCGAAAGGCGCTATGTGCAGTTGCGCGCCGGTGCCGTCCATCTCTGCGCGCAGCGCGCCCCGGCCATGCCAGTCCACGGATCTGTCGTACGCGTTCAGCACCGCTTCGCTGATGGATATCTCGCGGTATTCCGGGACGAGCTTCGTATCCTGCACGTACTCCACGTCGTGGCGCACCCAGAGATCGGGGTCGCCGTTCCACCAGAAACGTTTCGGATAGCGCTTGTCGGCATGGATGGAGAAGTTGTCGTTCGTGTAGACAGTGGCGCCGCCCACACGCAGCGTCACGTCACCCGTGGTGTCGCTGAGCTCGTTGAAGACACCCGTGTTCTCCAGCACCATGGTCACGTGCACGCGGTTCACCGGCCGGTTGAAGGCGCGCACGTGGAAATAGCCCTGCAGCGTGCCATGTTCGCTGCCGTTACCATTCAGACGCAGGGGACCACCCAGCGCGTACTCGGACGCCAGCGCGCCATCGAAGTGCGTATGGTCCTGCCGCGAAATCACCGTGCCGTCCAGCAGGTCGGCCGCGCTGAGGCTGTAGGTGGATCCGCCGAGCTGCACGGAAATTTCCGCATCGAAGCCGGCTGTGGTGATGTCGCTCTTCGACACTACCGTGCCGCCGACAGGTGTGCCCTCTTCCACGACATAGCTGCCCGAGGCGTTGCCGTCCGGCAGCGCGAAGGTGAGCGCACCGTGAAGTTGCGAGCCGTCGGTACGCCACGAAGCCAGCTCGTTCCACTGGGATGGCAGCGCCACGCCGTCTTTGAGCACAACCAGGCTGGAACCTGAGCTCAGCACTCCTTCCGGTATCGGCATGCCGATCGTGTAGGTACGATCAGTTGCGCTGCCGGAGTCGACCACGTCGAAGCTGGAGAGCGTCGAAGCGCCGGCGCCCGTCACTGACACGAACACCGACCCGCTGTCGGTGCCGCCGGCGCCCTCGCACGTCAGCACAAACGAGGCATTGCCGCTCAACGCGGCGCTGGTTTCAGTGCCCGTCGCAGCTTTCGAACCGGTCCAGGCGCCACTGGCATCGCAGGAGGTGGCGTTCTGGGCGCTCCAGGTGATTGACGTCGTTTCACCCTGCCCCACCGTGGTTGGTGAAGCACTGATGGAAATCTGCGGTGCAGGCGCGCCACTGCCCACCTGCACGGATACGGTCTCGGAGGATACGCCGCCGGCGCCCTGACAGGTCAGCGTAAAGTCGGTGGTAACCGTCAGATCTCCGGTCGCTTCCGAACCGGAAAGGGCTTTGTCCCCGCTCCATCCATCGCTGGCAGAACAGCTGTCAGCGTTAATGGCGCTCCATTGAATGGTAGACGCGTCGCCGCTGTTCACGCTGGTGGGGTTGGCAGCCAGCTGGATGCTGGGTGAAGCCTCTACCCCATCGAGCTGCGTGGTGAGCGCCACGTCGAGGGTGCCCGCAAACGGCAGCGTACCGTAGCCGTCCGGGTTGACGCCCACACCGATGGGTTTATTTGTTGCCGTCATGTTCCCGGACACGTCCAGCGTGGTATCGAGCTGGCCGTTCACCCAGATGGACATTTCGTTGCCGTCGTAACGCGCCGTGCCCTGAACGAGCTCGCTTCGCGGCACCGACGTCTGACCGATGAGCGTGTGCGTGAAACCATTCAGCTTCAGGCGGAAGCGGAGAAACTGACTATCCACCAGCGAAAGCATGAAATCGTGGTCCTGCTCAGCCGTCGAGGTGGTCTTGGACACAATGCGTGCATCGGCCGCGCCGCCGGGCAGGATCGTGCCGACAAAATTGATCTCGAAACGGTTCCCCGAGAAACCGGCCGTGGATGCGGTCGCCTCGGCGGCATCCACCGAAAAATCCAGGTTGGCAACGGTCTGCAGTGTCAGGATGGTGGGTGGCAGCGGTATCGCCGCTGCCGGATCGACGGGATCCACGGGATCCACCGGGTCGACGGGATCAACCGGGTCCACCGGATCGACTGGATCTACTGGATCGACTGGATCGTCCGGCTCGGGCGGATCACCTGGATCGAATTCGCCCGTGCCCGTTCCCGTGCCGAGACGATAGAGGTAGACGTCTTCGTTGACGGAGTCGACCACCACGAACACGTTGAGCTCGGGGGAATAGCGCCAGCGGCCGAACACGCCGCCGGCCGCACCCACGGAACCTGGATCTACCAGGTTGCCGGCAGCCGGTGCCACCGCACTCCACGTCCGCGTGGGCACGTCGAGCACGTACACCGTCGTGCCGCCACGCCAGGCGCCGACTCGTTGCACCGAGGAGTCGTAGTCTGCACCCACATCGTCACCGGATACGGCACCCGACGAGCCAAGGTAATTGGTATCGCGCACCGCAAGGCCGCTGTCGAGATCTCTGACTTCGAACGTGCCGCCACCGAAGGCGACTATCTCCCGGGCATCGGGATCAACCACCAGTGAAATTGCCGCGTTCTGCCGCCCCGAAGTGCTTTCGCGGCTCCAGGAGTTGGTATCGAAATCGAAGCTGAACCAGCCATTGGGCGCCAGAAAATAGACCTTCTCGGTCACCGGGTCATAGGCCGAGGAGTTGTCGCACGCACCTTGGGGGTCATTGCTGTTGTTGACGAGCTCCCACTGGCCTGGCTCGTAGTTACCACTATCAGCCCGCGCGCCGAGATCGAAGGTCCAGCTGCCGCCCGTACCGCAACCGCCCCCCTCGTTGTCCGGCGAGCCGTCGTACGCAAAGAACTTATCCAGATGGGCGATGTACTGAAGACCGGAATAGGTATGCCGGGAGATCGGCGTGCCGTCCGAATTCTGTATCGACGGGTGGCGGTTCGGAAACGGGGTCGGATCCGTCAACCGGCGCCACTGCAGGTTGCGCAGATTGAAGGCATAGATCTCGTTGCCGCCGTAGTCGTTGTGTCCGCCGCCAAAGACGAGAAGGTCGCCCCGGGCACTGTCGTACGCGCCGCTGTTCCACGCGCTGATGAGGCCGTTGACCCCAGTCGTGCGTTGAAAGCTGTCGTACTGCGCAGAACGGGAACCGTTCCAGTCCGGGAACTGCTGCGGTTTCTTTTCCACATCGATGAGATTGGAGTCCGGGACACGGCACCAATGGCGCTCAGGCAGTTCGTCCACGTCCTGAGGGGTTGAGCATAAACCGTCATAGGCCGACGCGTTCTGGGAAGCAAGCAGCAACAACGCCCAGAAAGGCGCGAGAATGACCTTTCGCATACTGATGTCTCTCTCAGTGTTCAACGGCAAGTATTTCATCGTTCGCCGATATTTTTGCTTGCCCATTTCACAAATCACTTACATTGGCCACGCCTGCACAGCGTGGCCGTTTGATCGGCGTCCAGCCCATCTTGAGGATGTCGATAGATGCTGTCGCGGTCTGGCAGCCGGCTGGTGCCAGCCGCAAGGTTAGCAGTCAGGCTTCGCCATCAGCACCATCTACCAAGTCTATTACGACTTTTTTACGACCTGCCCGAGCAGCCCGCCGAAACGTGTGGTTTCCCCTGAAAACGGCAGTTTACCGGTCTACTTTGACCCTCACCGCCGCGTGCGCGTCACGCCTCTAAGACCTGCGCTGCCACGCTCTGGTTCCGTAAGGTGGTCTCAATCTCCGAGCGATAGTTCGGGTTCATGATTACCACCAGATCAACGCCGGTCTCAGCAAGCGCTTCCGGCCCCACGACCTGCTGCCCCGTGCCGGGCACGTATCGCCCCTGCTTGCCGGGGTTTACATCGATAAGCACTCTTGCGGGGGGCACGTCGGTAAGCAGGTTGACGAAGCTGACGCCCTTCGATCCCGCACCCCACACGCCGAGCTGCGCGCCGCCGGCATCGTTGATGAGCCCACGCCACGTCTCCAGCTTTTCCCGGTAGCGTGCGTCCATGACCGCCAGGTGCTCGAGCACCGTGGACGGTGTCTCCAGGACGGGGGCCGTGGCTACCGCCGACGGCCTGGCTTCGATGCACAGGTACTGCCCACCGAAACCCTCTTCCACCGCCAGCACTTCGAAACCGGCCCGTTCGAAGACGTGCCGCAGGCTGGTGGCGTTGAAGTAGGAAAAGTGCTCGTAAATGAAATCCCAGATGCCGAGCTGGGCAAAGCTGTACATGCCGTTCGGCACTTCGAAATACACCACCGTATCGGGAGTCCAGCTGGAAATTGTGCGCAGCTCGGTCAGAAAGGTGAGCGGCTCAGGTACGTGCTCCAGCACGTGCCTGCAGACGACAAAGTCTGCGGGAATCTCTGCGTATTCGGCGGAGTAGTAGTTTTTGTAGAACGACAGAAAGTCCGCGCTCTCGCTCTGCCGGTCGTCATAGCTCGTGTCGAAACCATGGCCCTGATTGTCGTGGCCCTCGCAGACCATACGCAGAAAGTCGCCGCGCCCGCAGCCGAGTTCGATAACGCTCTTGCCACGAAGGTCATAGGTGCTTACCAGCCGATCGGCGAGGCTGGTCGCGTAGTCCTGAAAGCTTGCGGAAAAGTGCAGCGAGGTGTCGTAGTCCTCGCTGTACTCCAGCAGGGCTTCGTCGAAGATCGCGTTGAAGAAGTGACCACAGTCTTCGCAGTACACCCCCTGAAAGTCCGCCTGGCGTGCCTGCTCGGCTTCTTCCCGGGTCTTGTACAACACGTTGCAGAAGACGGGCGCCCGAAAGCCTACCGACTCCACCAGATTGCCAGACCCGCAGACCGGGCAGCTGAGCTTTGCCACGTTGGCTCCTACAGTGCGTGAATGGTGGGCGCCAGGCCCATGTCGTTCAGGTCCTGCGTGATCTCATCCGTGTAAACCCGGTTCATGATGATCACCACATCCGGTTCGTAGCTTTTCAGGAACTCCGGTCCGACGATGCGCTGGGCTGTCCTGGGCATGTAGTGGTCGTGCCGGCGTGGATTGATGTCCACGGCGTACTCCACGAAGCCCTCGGGATCCAGCGTGGTGAGAAAGGCCACTGCTTTGGAACCCGAGCCCCACAAGACAACCTTCTGGCCCGCCTCCCGCATGGCGGCGAGTTTCCCGCGCCAGTTGTCCAGCTTCTCGTTGCACCGCTCGGGAAACGAATCGACGAGCTGCACGAGGTTTTCGATGGGCTCCTCTCTCGGCAGACGGGCCACGTTCGCCTCGTGATCCACGACGGCGACGGGTCTGGCTTCGATGGTCAGGTATTGATCGTCGTATTCCGTATCCACGTCCAGCACCTCGAAACCCGTGCGACGGAACAGATCCGCCAGCGAGCCCGGGGTGAAATACGAACAATGCTCGTAGTAGATATCCTCGAAAGCGCAATCCTTGATGATGCGCTTGGCTTCCGGTATCTGAAAAAACACGATCGTTTCCAGGTTGTCACCGATGGCCTTACGCACCGTGCTCATGAAGTCTTTCGTTTCGTGTATGTGCTCGAGGGTCATCTTGCAGCAAACAAAATCCGCCTTGTGGTCGGCGTACTTCTCAGAGTAGAAATCTTTCACGAAATGCAGATTCTTCGCCGCTTCCGAGTCGAGACGGTCATCGTGAAAACCCGGATCGAAACCGATCCCGTGCACGTCGCCCAGCTTGCTGAGCAATTCGAGAAACTCGCCCTTGCCGCAGCCGATCTCCAGCACCTTCTTACCCTTGAGGTCGTGGCGGTCAATGAGCCGCTCAGCCAGGGCGGTGTGAAATTTCTGGAACGTGCCTGAGTAGCCCTGCGTTTCCTCGTAGCGCCCCGAGTACTCCGTCAACGCCGCGTCGAACGCCATGTTGCACATGAACCCGCACGCGTCGCAGAAGCCCAGATCAATATCGCCACAGGGATAGGCGGCCGCCTCCTCCGGCGTGTCGAACAGCAGGCAGCTGTTCGTCGGCACGGTGGCAACTTTGAAAAAGGAGCGCATTTCGCGCTGGTTACAGGATGGGCAGACGATGTTGGGCACGCGATTTCCTTTCGTGAACGTTGCTTTCGGCCGGGTCAGAGAACTACGGGGGTCGGCACGGGTTTGATGAACTTGCCACCCTGCTCTTCGTAGGCCTGCTGCTGCTGGCGGATCTCGTCAGCAAAGTTCCAGGCCAGCAGGAGTACGTAGTCCGGCTGACTCTCCAGCAGCGCTTCCGGGGGACGGATCGGAATGTGCTGGCCGGGCATGAGCTTGCCCTGCTTGTGGACGTTGCGGTCCACCACGAAGTCGATCAGGTCCGTGCCGATACCGATGTAGTTGATCAGGGTCGCACCCTTGGCAGCGGCGCCGTAGGCGGCAACGGTTTTGCCGCTTTCACGAAGCTCCGTGAGCAGGTTCGTCAACGACACCTTCACGTGGTCCACCCGTGCGGAGAAGTCGTTGTAGTAAGCCAGACTGTTCATGCCCAGGGATTCTTCTTCCGCCAGGGCCTGCTTGACCGACTCACCAACGTTCTCCACCGGCTCGATGAAAAGCCGCAGCGACCCTCCGTGGATACTGAGGTGACGGATATCATTGAGATAAAGCCCGTGTCGGCGGAACAGCTTGTCCAGAGCGGTTACCGAGAAATAGCACAGGTGCTCATGATAGATGGTGTCGAACTCACAATGCTCGATCAGGGGCCGCAGGTACGGGGCCTCGATCACCGCAACGCCGTCGGCCTTCAGCAGGGTTTTGATGCCCGATACGAAGCCGTTGGTATCCGCCACGTGCGCCAGCACGTTATTGCCATGAATCACGTCGGCCTGGATACCTTCATCTGCGAGCTGCCTGGCCAGATCGGCCGTGAAGAACTCGCAGCGGGTCGGCACGTTGATTTCGTTTGCGGCGGCAGCAGGCCCATCCGCGGGATCGATCCCCAGAACGGGAATGTCGTGCTCAACGTAGTTCTTCAGCAGGTAGCCATCGTTGCTGGCCAGCTCGATCACGAGGCTCTCGTTGGTGAGCTCGCGGCGCGCGATGATGTCCAGCACGTTTTCCCTGGAGTGCTCCAGCAACGCCGGAGAAAACGACGAGTAATACGGGTAGTCGTCGGCGAACAGAATTTCCGGGTCCACGGTCTCCAGAATCTGCACGAGGCTGCAATCGCCGCACAGAGCCACCTTCAGCGGGAAAGTGGGTTCCGGCTCTTTGCACTGATCCGCGCGCACCAGCCTGTCGGCCAGCGCCGTGTCACCCAGATCGAGAAAAACCGAAAGGTTCTTCGACCCGCACGAACGGCAGGTCGTTCTAGTTTGCGACTGCATGGTTTTGCGTTCCTTCGTTGTTGATCACCCACCGCAGGTCTGCGTCGAGGCGCTGCTCATTGACGAGCTTCTGGATGTGTGCGATGCGCTTGAAGCGTTCCCCTTCGAACTCATCCAGCGTGAGCCCTACCCGGGTATAAGCCTCGTACAGCTCTTCGATGCCGCGGCGAACGGTCCATTGCGGCTTGAAAGCGTGCAGCTTGCGGGCGATGTAGTTGCAGTCGACGCGATAGTTGCGGGTATCAGGCCCGGCATCGTCCGCAAAGCCCACATCGCAGTTCGGCACGATCTCATGCACCAGCTTGGCTATCTCGCGGATCTGGTAGTTCTCGGTGGTGGTCCCCACGTTGAAGGCCTCGTTGTGCACCACATCGCGCTCTGCTTCCATGGCCGTGATATAGGCCAGCGCAATGTCCTGCACGTGCACGATCGGTCGCCAGGGCGAGCCGTCGCTCTTCAGATGCACTTCGCCCGTGGTCACCGCCCACGCTGTGAGGTTGTTGACCACCAGATCGAACCGCAGCCGCGGTGAGAAGCCGTAGGCGGTCGACGCGCGCAGGTAGGTAGGACTGAACGAATCGTCGGCCAGCCTGGACACCGCTTCTTCCACCTTCACCTTCGACTCGCCATACGGCGTGACGGGATTGAACGCCGCCGTCTCGGTGAGGAAATTGTCGTCCGAGGCACCGTAGTTGCTGCAGGAAGATGCAAACAGGAACCGGCTCACGCCCGCCTGCTTGGCCAGACGCGCGATGTGCACCGAGCCTTCGAAGTTGATCTGTTCGGTCAGTTCCGGCCGGTAATCTCCCAGCGGATCGTTCGACAGGCCCGCCAGGTGAATCACCGCATCGAAGCCTTCGAGATCGCTCACCTCCACGTCCCGCACGTCCTTGCCGATGGCCGGCACGTCCGCAATCTCTCCGGCGAACGTGCACTCACGGTACAGATCAGAGTCCAGGCCGGTCACGTCGTGACCGCGGTTCAGTAAGGCCGGCGTCAATACCGTACCGATATAGCCGAGATGTCCAGTCAACAGTACTTTCATCGGTTAACTCCAGGTCTTCCAGGGTGCGTTACCTTTGTCCCACAGGTTCTGCAGGAGCTGTTTTTCGCGAAGCGTATCCATGCACTGCCAGAACGACTCGTGCTTGTACGCCATCAGCTCACCGTCTGCGGCCAGACGCTCGAGCGGGGCGTGCTCGAACATGACATCGTCGCCGTCAATGTAGTCGTGCACGCCCGGTTCGAGCACAAAAAACGCGCCGTTGATCCAGCCTTCGCTGGTCTGGGGCTTTTCTTCGAAGGCGACGATGCGGTCGCCGTCGAACTCCAGATGACCGTAACGGGCTGCCGGACGTACGGTGGTCATGGTGGCAAGCTTGCCGTGCGATTTGTGAAATGCGAGCAGCTTGTCCAGGTCGACGTCGCTGACACCGTCACCCCAGGTCAGCATGCAGGTTTCTTCACCGAGGAAGGGACGCAACCGCTTGATGCGCCCGCCCGTGAGCGTGGACTGACCCGTATCGATGAGGTCGATGGTGAAGTCCTCTTTCTCAGCGCCGGGATTGGACAACTCCACGTCGCCGGTGGTCGTGTCCACCCGCATGTTGCCGTCGAGTTGCACCATGTCCCGCGCCCAGCGCTTGATGTAGTCACCCTTGTAGCCCAGGGCAATGACAAATTCGCGGTGACCGTACGCGCGGTAGTGCTTCATGATGTGCCACAGGATCGGCTTGCCGCCTATCTCCACCATGGGTTTCGGTCGAATTTCCGTTTCTTCCGCCAGCCGGGTGCCATACCCGCCGGCCAATATGCCTACTTTCATAGTTTCCTTTCTGTGGTCTCAGATGTGGGTGGAGTGTCCGTTCGAGATGTTCTGCAGCTTGCAGGGCGAGGCGTGGCAATTGTAGCGCCGCTGGCGCGCCCAAACCCGTCGTCAATTCCCAGTTTTCGAAGGTCGTCGCTGCAGGCAAACACCACGTGTTCACGCCAACTTGCCGCAGGTTTATACGCGCGCGCCAGAGCAGAGTACACAGAGACTATGTAAGAGTTGTGAAGTCCTGTTCAGGGCGCCCGGCAGCCTCCACGACGCCCTTCGGGCCGGGGCGTGCGTCTGCATGGTAGCCGCCGCGCAATCTAGACAAATGTATTGACGACATGCCCGCTGACAGACTGTTCAGCACGGCAGGCTCGACGAACGGTCGCCTCACGGGATAGGCTGACGCGCCCCCGGAACTGACCCATCGAGACAAGGAGCGCATTGCTGGAGCCTGCCCTCTCCGCCCGTTTGAGCGAGCTGGAAGAACTTGCCTGCGAAGACCTGAACGACCTCGCACCGGACGTGCTCAGCACCTTCCCGATCGACTGGTACATCGAGTGTCTCGACGCCAGTGAAGACGGCCCGGGTTACCGGCACGTGCCTGAGCCCGTGCGCGAAGCATGCGCAACGATCGCCCGCGAAGCCGGCCCCCGGGCCATGGAAACGTATCATCGGCTTCTGCTGATCCGGCTGATGCGCGCGTACGACGCCCGGCGCTCGCGCCGGGGCATTCCGTCGGCCATCGAGGCACTGATCGTGCGCTGGTTCACGGCGGTTACAACCCGCCTGGGTCGTCCGCCGGAAAACTATTACCTGCACGACAACGATGCCTTCTCCAAAGATCTCGGTGTCTGCCGATTGAAGCTGCTGCCTTGCGGTGCGGAGCTGGCAGATGTTTCTTCCGGCATCCCGCGCCGCGTACCGTTGCAGGGGGGGCTCCGTCAGCTTGTACGCAGCCCCTGGTTTTTCGGCACCCGCCTGAAAGGTTTCAAACCGGTGTTCGAGCTTCACTGGGACCGGCGCCTGATCAGAGATTTTTCCGATGCAGGCTATCGTCTCTGCTACCACCGGCTGGCCGAGCTGCTGCAGCAGCGTCCGGACGTGCGCGGGGTAGTCAGCACGAGCTGGTGGTTCGATCCGGCGCTGGCTGCGCTATCCGGGGAGCTGATGTTTCTGCGCGATCTGCCCTTGAACGCCGGTGCCGAACTGTTTCGTATCGGCATCGCGGGGACCGCGACGCAGGACGCTATCCGTCACTCGCAAGCGCGTGAGCAAGCGTACCGGGCCGGCCGCTACACGCCCACCGTCTACATGCTGGCCTGGCCCCGCGACGATCTGTTGGCCTGGGCGAAACGCGACAAAGACCAGTGATCATCGCGCCATCGGCGGGCTTTCAATGGCCGTTGGCAACGTAAAACACATACGGTACGCGGTCTCGGAAGAGACCCCTGCGGGGCTCGAGCGGCCGCTCAGACAGCCCTTCCAACGCATCGAACAGGTCCCTGTGGAAGGGATTGCGGTACATGACGCTGATGCGCCGCGGATCGCGACGATACGATTGCGTCAGCTTCTCGAGCACGGGCTGCATGATTGGTGGGCGAAACGGGGCATAGAACCAGACCAGCAGGTTTCGATCGTCGGGAACCTCGAAGGATATCGCGTCCTGCAGGTGAATCTCCGGCTCGCACTTGAGCTCACCCCGGTAAGACCTCACGTTGTCGCCGCAGGCGGCAACCAGATTTCTCGCGAACTCGACACCAATCACGGCCTCGTATCGCTCAGCCGCAAGGAGCACAACCCGCCCCAGCCCCGACCCGAAGTCGATGAACGTATCTGACGCAGGAACCGGCAGCGCGCTGAGCAGCCTTTTTACCTGAGAAACCGGCGACGGTTCGTGCTCCACCCCGTGCTCAGCGTTGTTACCGACAACCGCAAGATCAGCGACAGGAGTGATCGGTGACGTCAGCACGTTGTGCCGCCGGTCCCAGCGACGATCGCCCAGGCGCTCCCACCTCAAGGCCAGCGCCGCATAGACACCCCACTTCATTCCATACCTCCGTCTTTGTTGTTGCCCCGGGGTTGTCGCCCCGGGGCCCCGCTGCCTGCGCACCCGCGATCTTTGGACGTTTCAGAAAGCGTGATGCAGTATCTGCACTTTCTGTGACAACTGGCTTAACCTGATAGCAGGCCCCTTCACGCCGCGTCCAACGATAGGACAGGACCCGGCAAAGCCAGCGGTCACCGGCATACACGACGTCAGCAGAAAACGGACTTTGAAGTGCGACAGCAGATAAAAACGGCAGTGTTCCGCGCCGCCAAGGCTCTGGGAGGATTTGCGCTCTGTCGCTTTCTGATGCGCCGGCGTCTGTTGATCCTCGCCTACCACGGTTTCCAGTATGCCGACGAGGCATCTTTCCGCCCGATACTGTTCATGGACCCCCAGCGCTTCGCCAGACGCCTGGAGATCCTGAAACGTGACGGCTACGCGGTTCTGCCGCTGGAGGAGGCGGTGGATCGATGCCGCGAGGGCACGCTGCCGCGCGATACCATCGCCATCACCATCGACGACGGTTTTTTCAGCGTGCTGGACCTGGCAGCGCCACTGCTGCACGAGCATCGCTTTCCGGCCACGCTGTACGTCACCAGCTACTACGCGGTGAAAGGTACGCCGATATTCCGCCTGGTCATTCAGTACCTCTTCTGGAAAACCGTTAACACGCACCTGGAACCGCTGAGTCACCCCTGGTCACCCGCCGGCCGTGTGCCTCTGCAGGACACCGCCGCGGCCGATCAGGCGATGTGGCAGATCATCGAGTTCGGCGAAGCACACTGCGACGAGCCCGGCCGACAGGCCATCTGCCGCGAGCTTGCCACCGCCCTCGGCATAGACTTCGATGCGCTGCGCGACGCCAGGGGCCTGTCGCTGCTGACGCTGGATGAGCTTCCACACCTGGCGGAGTTCGGCGTCGACGTTCAGCTGCACACGCACCGGCACACCTTCCCGACCGGCGATCTGAACCAGGCACGAACGGAAGTGCGCGAAAACCGCGATGTGCTCGAGAAAGCGCTGGGACGGCGTCTGGTGCACTTCTGCTATCCCAGCGGGGTCTGGGATCTGGACGCGGTGCCGATGCTGGCGGAAGAATCGATTGCCACTGCTACCACGTGCCAGGTCGGCTTCAACGACCGGCATACCAACCCGCTTGCTCTGTATCGTTTTCTGGACCAGGACAATCTGAGCGAAATCGAGTTCGAGGCCGAGCTGTCAGGCTTCAGCGAGTTGCTGAGGACGGTGACGTTCAGACGTTCGCGCACGGAGAAGGTACACAGCGCGCGCGCGTAAACTCACAACATCCTCACCAGAAATCACCCAAGGCCCGGCCAACCTGCGATATTCTTGACAAGATAGACGCACACCGGCGCTGGCCCGGTCTCCGTTCAGCAGCAATTTCCGACCGAGAAGCACAGGAAAATCATGCAGCATGCTCTGACGATCGACGTCGAAGACTACTTTCACGTCGCAGCCTTCGACAAAGTCGTCTCTCCGGACGACTGGGAGCAGCATCCCCGCAGGGTTGAGCAAAGCACACGTACGTTTCTCGACCTGGTTGAAGAACGGGGCGTGACAGCGACCTTTTTTATTCTGGGGTGGGTTGCCGAACGTCATCCTGAGCTCATCAGGGACATCCATGAGCGGGGCCACGAAATCGCCTCGCACGGCTATTCGCATCAGCTGATCTACCGCCAGTCGCCGGAAGTTTTCCGCCAGGAGACGCTGCGCTCCAAAGGCCTGCTTGAGGACCTGATCCAGGCTCCGATCGAAGGGTACCGCGCAGCCAGCTATTCGGTCACCGCAGCATCCCTCTGGGCCTTGGATATCATCCACGAAGCAGGGTTTTCCTACGACTCCAGCATCTACCCGGTGGTGCACGACAACTACGGGCTGCGCGGCGGCCCCCACGTGCCGCACCGCCTGCGCCTGCCGAACGGCGGCAGCCTTATCGAGTTTCCCATCACAACCAGTCGCGTGCTGGGCGTGGATCTGCCTGTCGGCGGTGGCGGCTATTTCCGTCTCTACCCCTATCAGGTCACCCAGCGGCTGCTGGCACGGCGCAGCCGCCGTCTGGAGGCACCTTTCGTGTTCTACCTGCACCCGTGGGAGCTGGATCCTACCCAGCCCCGCATCGCGGGCGCTGGCTGGCGTTCACGGCTGCGTCACTACCTGAATCTCGACAAGGTGGAAGCCCGTCTGTCGCAACTGCTCCACGACTTCGAATTCACATCGATGGCGACGGTGCTGCAGAACGTCGAATCCCTTCCCGAGCACAGCTACGCCAGCAACGGAGACTGGCAACCTGCGCGCTAGGGGGTAAGGTATCCCGCGTGTTGCATTGTGCCTTCCCGGGAGCGCTGCATGGACGAGATTCCCAGCGGGTCGAGAGAGTCGACCGAAGCCTCAGATGAGCCCACACCGCAGGCCCAATCGCGGCTGCAGCTGCTGTGGGATGGCATCGTGTTCCAGCTCAAGCTCGTGGTCGATGGCCTTCGCGACGTCGTCCTCGTGCCCGTCTCGCTCATCGCCATTGTCGCCGGCCTTCTATTCGGAGGCAGGCGACCCGACGTCTTCTTCCGGCAGGTGCTTGCCCTGGGACGCAGAACCGAACAGTGGATCAATCTCTTCGGCTACCGTCGATCGGGTCAGACGTCGGACGACATCATTGCGCCCGTGAAAGACAAGGTATTCGAGCAGGCGGAGGCGGTACCCTGGATCAAGGCCACCGGGACCCGGTTGAACCGTTCTCTCGACAACGTGAGCGATGCCCTGGAGCGCCGCGCAGCAGATAGCCCGTCCCACGAGCAGGACAGCAAAGACACCGAGGCACCCGGCAAACGGGATTGAGAACCACTTGCCATCCCGTTGTGGCAAAGCCGGGTTGGTGGTCTACGGTTAAGTACAGGTAATCACCCGAAAACCCCGTCTGTCGTGAAGGCCAGTGCACTGCTTTTCCTCGCGACGTGCGTCGCCCTCTCCGCCGGCTGCGCCCGTCCTCATGCGAATCTGTCCGACGAAGCGCTCGCCGACGGTGTCTACGAGTGCCGCACCAAAATCGACCAGAGTCCCGGGTTTGCCATCCGCTGCGACAACTACAAGCGCGAGTGCGAAACGCGCCGGGCTGAGGGCCGCTACGTCTGCTGAGCAGCGCGGCAACTGTTCCATGTTTCGATGGCTGACCCTCCTTCTGCTGGCTACCGGACCCGTCGCAGCCGTCGCCGAGCAACCCGCCAGGGCCGAGGTGCCTATCACCGGCGGTCTGGGGGTGACCTTCGGTGCCAGCATCGCGGAGGAGAAGCTCGGCTACGAGATCGCCATCGAAGACCGCTTCCCGCTGCCAGACAATCGACCTGTGACGCTGTCACCCACTGTTCCTGGCGCCGCCCGGCCGTGGCGCTTTCTTCATCAGGCGGTGTTGCCACGGCCTTTTCGTGCGCTGCAATCTGCCACGCACGTGATGCTCGACCGCGAACAACGCCCGTTGCGCGTCATCGCGCACATCGCCTACACGGGTTGCGGGGAAGACTTCGCCTGGCTGCGGACCACGCTGGTGCGCAAATACGGCGTGCTCACTTCGCCCGAGTTACCCCCTCCCGATGGTTTCGACGAAGCGCTGCGAATCGTCTCCGCCGGGAAACAGATCGACGTACGCTGCGGCCCCGAGCTGGTGCTTGAATTCGGCGATTTCCAGGCGCTCGCAAGATGGCAACGACAGCAGAAAAAGGCGGCCACGCTGTACGAACGGGACCAGGCCAGCGTCGCCAAGCGCAAACTGGTGCTGGAGCAGCGTCGGGCACGCCGCTACGCCGACTCATTCACGCTGGGAGACCAGTACCGCCTCAGCGGTGCATTCGGCATTACCTTCGGCGAGCCTTTCGCCAGAAACTCAACGCGTCAGTTCCCCGCAGATCGCCCGTTCATTGCCGTTCTGCCCGGCTTGCCAGCAGGTTTCGAAGACGGCGAGCTGCGGCTGGAGCTGGCCCCGGACCGATCTCCCATCGTCATCCGCGGGCGCTTTCCCAGCCTGTCTTTCGAGGAAATCACCGATGCCCTGAAAGCAAAATACGGATCACCCGTGAAAGCTTCGGATCGTCACGTCATCCACAAGCTGAGCGGCAAGCGCGCCATCGTGAAACGTCTCGCGGGCGGCACCGTCGAGCTGGCCTTCATCGACATCCAGGCACAGGAAGATCAGAAACAGCGCCTGTGGCGCCAGGAAAGCGAGGGACTGTAGGAAAGGGCGCAACGCCGCCGCGATGCGACGGCGTCCACTCGTCAGGCCGACGAGGCTTCCAGTTGCTCGAGTTCCCGGGCGGTGCAGAAACCCGCCTCTTCGAGCTGCTGGTTGATGTTGCCGTAGACGCTGCCGAGCCGCTCCAGCACGAAGCGATGGAAGAGATCCTGCACGGTGGCGATCGAGCGCTGATCAAACTCCACGCTGCGACAGGACATCACGAAGTGATAGCTCACCTCATGCGGTCCCAGCGGTAACGCTTCGCGGTCGGCATCCTGACGACCAGTCGCATGCGCCATGCGCTCTGCGATGATCTGCAACAGGCCGGCAAAATGTGTGCTGCACCGCGACGCGATGCGATCGGCGCACTGACGTTCCTCCAGGTACTCCGGCGACGATTCATCGCCGTTGAGCCAGGCGGTGGAGGCGCGCTGGATGCGCTTGCCGAAGGTTTTCAGCAGATGCTCGCGGCGAAACCGCAGCTCACGCATCAGTTCTATGATGTGCCGCTGATATTCCTGCTCGTTCTGACTGTAGGCGAGCTCGAACAGCCCGTCTTCGATATTGCTGTAGAACCCGTCCATCAGCCGCATCAGCTCACCACTCGCCTCGTAGTGCACTGCGCTGAGGAGATTCTTTGCGTCAACTTGCTTTTGCAATCCCGCGCCCTCTCGTTAAGTTCTGAGCGAACTCTTTTCTCTTTTCCCGAAGCTTAGTTTAGGAGGGGGAGAGGGAAATTCGTTGACCGGGATACCAGCCGGAATGCGAACCAAATCTCGTCTTAGGGCCCGAAAGAACCCGGATCAGTTCAATCGTATCTGCGCGTTCACGTAGCCGGGCGCATCTTCGCCATCGATGCTGATCCGCTGCACGCTCACGCCGTTGTTCTCTTCGAGCTGCGCAATCCAGGTCATGATCTTGTTGAACGACTGCTGCTCGAGGTTGACGCCGATAACCCCGTTGGCCTCGGGCTTGAGGCTGTTGACCTTGATCTGCTGTGCCGCCGCGGCACGCGTGATGACGGGAATCAGCGAACGGTTGCCGCCACGCTGCGCACCCTGCGCCTGCACCGCCGCTTTGGCCGCCCGCTCGTTGGCGCGCAACCAGTCGTAGAGGCTCTGTGCGTTCAGCTGCCGGTTCTGCTCCAGCGCACGCCAGTCGGCCACGGGTTTCCACACCCCGGCCCAGAGCACGGAGACGATCACGAGCAGACCTACGCCCAGCACTATACGCTGCTCGTTGGGCTCCTTGCCGTAGAACCAGCGCCCGGCGCCACTCTGGCGCACCTTTGCCGACAGCTCGTGCCTGTTCATTGATACTTCACCCTGATCCGTGAGCGTACGAGCTCACCTTCGTTCTCGGCGCTGGCCACTTCCACGCCGACCCCGGCACTGGCCAGCTCGGTTTTCAGCACTTCGAGCTGATCGTAGTTCTGCATCATCACCTCCGCCGTGAGTTCCTGGCGACGGTCGTTGAAGCCGAGTTGCACCATGAGGTTATCGGTGGTGAGCGCGTTTGCGAGGTGTGCGGTCAGGCCGACGAACGCGCTGGCCTCGCCTCCGGACACCTGCTCACCCAGCTTTGCCGCCATGCGGCGCCTGAGCTGATCTATCCCAACGGGCTGGCTCTCCCGCGGAAAGGTCGTCTCGTAGAAATCGAAGCTCGCCGTTTCGAGACGGTCAGCCTCGCTGGATGCCCAGAAGCCTTCGACGACCATGCCAACAAACGCAATCAGCAACCAACCGGCCGCAAGCGCTGCCACCGACAACCAGCGCCCGCTGCCTGGCGAGACGCTGCGTTTCGGCTGGTACTGGCCCTGCAGCAGGTTCACCGCCGGCGCCCCGCCATCGACCCTGTCCGCCAGGTATGCGAGCAGGCCGCCTTCCTGCGGTACCACCGCCTCCACTTCCGCTGGTTCCGGTAGATGGCTCAGCTCGAGATCGCTGGGTATGCCGTTTACGGCGACGAGCTGCGTGGCTGTCAGCGTGCCGAGCACGAACCCGAGATTGTCCCGGTCGATCACACCCGCCTGGGTGCTGTCGGCGACAAGCACCTTGTCGTCCTGAAAGAGCAGGCTCGCCTGCGACAACCCCTGGGGCAGCACAGCCGCTTCGGTGACACATTGCCCTGCCGCCACACCCGCGTCTTCGAGGCACGCCGACCAGCGCTGCATCTGCGCATGCGACACAATGCTGCACGCCACCGGCTCGCCCGCTTTGATGCGGTCGTGAGCGATGTGCATGGTCTCGATGTCGCTGGCGACGAATTCTTCCGCGGCAAACGGCAGCGCCCGCCGGATCTGTGCCACGCTGCGCCCCGGCACCTCGCAGGTGATGCGCAACACCGTCTCACTGGGCACGAACACACACACGTTGTCCGGATTTGTCATCCAGTCGGTGTTGGGATCCACGAGATCCACCAGCCCGCGGAAGTCGGTGGCCCCATGGCCGCGCAGGCTGCCGTCGTTTTCCCGGATCAGCCAGTCGAGGGCCACGTCGTACCCCTCCTCTTCGCCAAGAGGAAGCGCATCGCTCAGCAATCGCAGGTACAGCTTCGGCATCGTCAGGCTTCTTCGATTTCCACGGTCAATCTGGAGCGGAACAGCTTACCAAAATCACGCTGCAGGACTGTGATTTCGCCACTGCTTTGGTTGCGATAAAGCACACTGCGAAGCGTCACGGAGCTGCTGCCCACCTGGGCTGTGGCGTGCATCTCGAAGTAGTTGCTGGTGAACACCGGGCTGGGAAACATTTGCGCGATGTCCTGAGGCAGCGGCTCATCGGGACCGTACGCCCGCTCTTCCGACGCAAAGCTCTCCAGGAGGCCGAGATTCGATAGCTGGCCCTGGCCCCGGCTCTGGTTCTGTGCCGTTGCATACGCCACCAGCACCTCCAGCGGTGCCGTGTTGAGATTGATGCGCAGGCCCGTATCCGGCAACAGGCAGACGGTGTTTCTCAATACCGCCAGATCCTCCTGTTCCACGCTCGCAAGCAGGGCAAATTCGCTGACGTCGGTCACCGGGATGTTCGGTGTCCGGTGCGGTGGCTGGCTGAGGGCATAATCAGCGTCTTCACCGCGACCGTTCAGGTCGTCCACGTCTACCCAGGAAAGCCACTCGTCGGCAATCTCCGGCAGCAGACTCAGCGCGCTCAGATAGGTACGGAAGTGCGAGGCCGGGCTGCTCCCGCTGCCCCCTGCTGCCCGTGGGTCGCGATTGTCGTCGCCACCGGTGCCCGCGCCGCCGCGACCCGGCACGACGCTCGGCGGGTCCAGCACGCTGTTGGCGTTGTAGCAGTTGTTGAGATCCCGCAGCTGCGCCTCGAGAAAGCCGCCCTCATCCAGCTCGAACGGGGGTAACGCCTGCGCCCACTGCTCGCCCAGGTGATCGGAGGCATTGCCTCCCTCCTGCCCGGGCAGCCCCTCGAAATCGAGCCGCAGCGCTTCCATGGCCAGCGTTTCCGCGCCGAGAACGTACTGCAGCGCCTGATTCTGTTCGAACACGTTCTGATGCTGGTTGATCACCACGTTGTGGCCCGTCATGAGCCGGCTGGCAACGGCCAGCAGGATCGCCACCACCAGCAGCACGCTGATCAGCGCAATGCCCTGCTGCCGCTTACTCGTCATCGTCGAGCTCATCGTCCAGCAGCTCGCGCTCGTCGAAGTCATCGGGGACGTCCGGCCCGTTCGCCCCGTTGGTGTCACTATCGGTGTTGATGGGCGCCAGCATGTCCGGAATCTCCCACACGCGATCGATGTCCCCGTAACCTTCCAGTTCCAGGTGCATGACAATGGCCACCGTTTCCAGACCGCCGCCAGGGGCAGCCACGCCACCGATGGGCGGCCAGAAGTTGCGCGGCTGCGGGTTCTGGTTGTCACGGACAAAAAATTCCACGCGTTCCACGCCGTCCAGCAGCGTCTGGTAAGCCGGCTCCGAGTCCTGCACCCGATCCATGACGGTCCAGTAACCGCGCATCAGCTTGCCATCCTGCAGCATGTAGGCCACGCGCTGGCTTTCCGAGCGCGGCAGCCCCAGGGGATTGCGCCATCCCGCCCGGGAAAACTCGATGACCCCTTCGCTGTCCAGCAGCAGTGGCGCCAGCTGGTCGCCGTAGTTGTCCCGCACGTGACGGTTGGAGATCTGCATGACGTCCCGTTGAATCACCTGCATGGCCCGGTGCAGGTCCGTCAGGCGATGACCACGCTCTGACAGGGTTTCGTGAGAGCGGATCGTCTGTGACATGAGCTGGCTGGAGATCACACCGATAATCGAGAAAATGAACAGCGCAACGAGAATTTCCAGGAGCGTGAAACCACGGTTAGAAGCCATTGCCGCGCCCTCCCTGCCGGGTTGCGGTATTCGGGCGCTCACCCACAAAAGCCACCAGATGCTCGTAGGGCCCGCGACGGTCGTCGTCGACAAGCTCGTAAACGTCCACTTCCACACGGGCGATGACCTCCGTGTCGGTGGGTTTGATCTCCAGCACCACCTCCCAGTCGCGCTCAGCCATGAACACCCGTCGCGTCTGCCGCCGCGTCGGCAGCGGTTCGCCCGCAGGTAAACGTTGCTGTATGCGGAGCTCGTTGATGGTGTTCTGAGCAATCCAGTTGGCTACCGTGCGTCGCTCCAGCACAAACGTCTGACTGCCGACACCGCCGACAGCGGTGCTGACCGTGATGCCGACAACCGCGATGATGATCACGGCCAGCAGCATTTCCAGCAGCGTGAAGCCCGCCGATGGGCGCCGGGAGCAGCTCACCGCGACTCTGCCCGTTCGAAGGCGGTGCGCGTGAAACCGTCGCTCGATAGTATCCAGGCAGGCGCTTCCCACTCGGTGGGTTGTACCTCCAGGCTGAACGGCGTGATCTCGCCGCTGGAGAAGAGAATGATCTGCGGAATCTCACCTTCGGCGTCATCGCCAAGGCCGCCCGCATCCGACGGTAAAGCCTGGTAAGATTCCACCGTCGCATCGAACTCCAGACCCGCCGCGTCGGGGTCGCGCTTGAATGGCCGTTCGGCCTGCTCGATCCACTCCCCGTTCACGATGTCGAACTCTGCGAAGCGCACACCATCGCGCTCCACGTAAAGCCCCCATTCCTGATTACGCTGCACGGCCCGGTCGCGCGCCATCTCGATGCGCAGCGCAAGCCGCTCCACATACCCCAGCAGGGTCTGATCGCGGTTGGTCCCCGTGAAGGTACCCACCACCACGCTCATGAGAATGGAGATCAGCAGCACCACCACCAGCACCTCGATCAGCGTGAAGCCGCCGTGGCGGGGGACGGTAGGCACGGATCGCCCTAGGAACCTGCCCGAGAGCAGGTTACAAGCGTCGGGTGCGTGAGAAACGTCTCGCGGACGGCATTGTTCACAGCTAGAGGTCGGCGTAGCGGATGTCGGCGTTCAAGCCGTCACCGCCTTCCTGCCCGTCAGCGCCCAGGCTGTAGAGGTTGAAGTTCCGGTCACCGCGCTCGTAAACGTAAGGTGAGCCCCACGGGTCCGTGGGCAGTTTCTTGATGTACCCATCCGGGTTGTAGTTTTTCGGCTCCGGAAAGCCCGACGGCTTCTGTACCAGTGCATCCAGGCCCTGCTCGGACGACGGGTACTGGAAGTTGTCCAGCCGATACACGTCCAGAGCCGAAGCCAGCGATCGGATGTCTGTCTGCGCCGCCTGCAGGCGCGCCGTGTCGGGACGGCTCAATATCTGCGGCACCACCACGGCACCGAGAATGCCTAGGATGACCACAACCACCAGCACTTCAAGCAGCGTGAAGCCCTGCGTGCGTGGCTTTGTCAATTGTCTGTTCTGCTCATTCATTGCGTTAACTCTCACTACGCTCCTGTCTTCATACTAGCGTGTTCATGCTGAGGATGGGCAACAGGATCGCCATCACGATGAACAGCACCACCGCACCCATGATAAGAAGCATCATGGGCTCGAAAAGTTTCACCAGGGTCTGCACGATCCGCTCCACCTCAGCCTGCTGATAGCTGGCCACGCGTCCGAGCATGTCGTCGAGCTCACCACTCTGCTCACCGCTGCCCACCATGTGCAGCAGCATCGGTGGAAACTGCCCCACCTGCTCCAGGCTCACCTTGAGGCTCATGCCTTCGCTGACCGTCTGCGTTGCGCTTTTCAGCGCCCGCTTGAGCCAGGTGTTGGATACCACCTCGCTCGCGATGTTCATGGCTTCCACCAGCGGCACCCCGGCGCTGGTGAGAATGGCCAGCGTGTTGGCATAGCGCGCCGCGTTGGCACTGCGCGATATGCGCGCCACCAGGGGAATGGAGAATTTGCGCTTGTCCCACGCCAGCCGCATGCGCGGTTGACTGAGGAGCCACCGGATACCGAATACCAGCGCGGCAACAGCCAGCAGCAACGCCCACCACCACGCTTTCAGCACTTCGGTGACACCGATCAGCACCACCGTGAACCAGGGCAGCTGCTGACCGGTGTCTTCGATCACCGCAATCATGTCGGGAACCACGTACACCATGAGACCGCCGACAATCACAAACGCCAGGATAAGCAGCGCCACCGGGTAGAACAGCGCGCCTTCGACGTTGCGCCGCGATTCGAACTCCCGGTCCAGATAGTCGGCAAGGTTTTCCAGCACCCGATCGAGAAATCCCGATTGCTCCCCCGCGGCCACGGACGAGCAATACAGCTCGGAAAAGCTGCGCGGGTATTCGCGCAGGCTGTTGGCCAGGGAATAGCCTTCCAGCACCTTCGAACGTATGCCCATGATCAGAGCGCTCACGTGCTGCTTCTCCGCCTGCTGCGCCACGGCACTGAGCGCTTCCTCGATGGGCAGACTGGACGCTATGAGGGTTGCCAGCTGACGGGTGAACAGCACACGGTCCAGCGCCGACAGCCCGCGGGTGAACGAGAGCGAGAAACTGGCGCCCGAGCCCCCCGCGCGACGATCGCTGGCAGGCGAAACCTCCATGGGCATGAGCCCCTGGTCCCGCAGGATCTGCCGCAGCTGACGCGCGCTGTCCGCTTCCAGAACACCTTTGCTCTGCTTGCCGCGGGTGTCGAGCGCTACGTATTCGAAGGCCGCCATGGTGGTGTCAGTCTTCCAGCGATACCCGCAGCACTTCGGTGACGCTGGTGATCCCGGCGAGCACCTTCGCTTTGCCGTCCTCGCGGATGCTGGGACAGACGGTGCGGGCGTAATTGGTCAATTCCTGCTCGCTCACGCGGTCGTGGATGAGCTGGCGCACGGTATCGTCCACAACCACCAGCTCATAGATGCCCGTGCGGCCGCGAAAGCCGGTGTGGCCGCACGCGTCGCACCCGTTCGACTCGTACACCGTGGCGCTCGTCTCACCGAGGAACTGCAACTCAGTGGCATCAGCCGGTCGGCTCACGCGGCAGTCCGGGCACAGCGTACGCACCAGCCGTTGTGCCAGCACGCCTACCAGGCTGGAGGACAGCAGAAACGGCTCGACGCCCATGTCCATGAGGCGCGTGACAGCACCCACGGCAGTGTTGGTGTGCAGTGTCGACATCACCAGGTGGCCCGTGAGACTCGCCTGCACGGCAATTTCGGCCGTTTCCAGGTCGCGAATCTCACCAACCATCACCACGTCCGGATCCTGCCGGAGAATCGCGCGCAAACCGCGCGCAAAGGTCATGTCAGCCTTCGTGTTCACCTGCGTCTGCCCGATGCCGGGCAAGTTGTATTCGATGGGATCTTCGACCGTGAGGATATTGATGGTCGCCGCGGACAGCTCCGCCAGCGAAGCGTACAGCGTGGTTGTCTTCCCCGAGCCCGTGGGCCCGGTCACCAGGAAGATGCCGTGGGGCTTGTGCACCACGCCGCGCAGCACCTGCAGGGTAGTGTCTAGCATGCCCAGGTTTTCCAGCCGCAACCGGCCGGCCTGCTTGTCCAGCAGACGCAGCACCACCCGTTCGCCGGAGCTCGCCGGCATGGTGCTGACCCGCACGTCCACCTCACGGCCGCCAATACGGAGACTGATGCGACCGTCCTGCGGCACACGTTTCTCCGCAATGTCCAGGCGCGCCATGACCTTGATACGCGAGACCAGCAGCGAGGCCAGCTCGCGCTTGGGCCGCACCACCTCACGCATGACACCGTCGACGCGGAAGCGCACGACCAGGTCCCGCTCGAAGGTCTCGATATGCACGTCTGAAGCGCCTTCGCGGATGGCTTCCGCCAGCAGCGCATTGATGAGGCGGATGATGGGCGCATCGTCCTCCTGCTCGAGCAGGTCTTCCGTTTCCGGGACACTGTCGGCAAGGCTCGCCAGATCCATCTCCTCGCCGAGATCTTCCACCATCTGCCGGGCAGCCGAGGAGTCTCGGGAGTACACCTCGGTGAGAACCCGGTCGAATTCCTCCTCCGGGGCGATCTGCACCGTAAAGCGGCGCTGCGTGAGGCGACCCACCTCTGCCAGCGTGGTCAACGATGGTTGCGTGCGACAGACAAGCCGGGCGTCGTCGTCACCAGTGGTCAGCACCACGCCGAATCGCTTGGCGAACGCAAACGGCAGCGCGTCGGTACTTTCACCGGTGTCCGGGGCGTCAGTGCCGGCAGGCGCCGCCTCGTCGGCGGAAAACGGCGCCGCCACCCCGTGTACGTCTCCGGGTACCTCGCGCAGCGGTTCACTCATCTCGTACAGTCCTTGTGTGCGTCAGAAAGGCGGCCAGACCGTGGTGGGTCTGACAGCCGTTGATGGGATTCGGTTGCATCCGGGCCATCGAAATCCAGGTCGGACGCGAAATTTTATCCTGTCCCCACTAGCCGCGAAACCATGCCAGCCGAATCTGACAACTTCGTCACACAAGGTCGGTGGCGTGCGGCGGAAACCACCCTCCGGATCCACTCACAACCCGTGACGGATTTGCCGGCTCAGTTGGCTTAAAATGCCCCCATGAAGAAGAACGACACGCGGGAGACCGACAGCCAGCTGGCAGCCGGGACAGCAGCGCAGGGTGATGCGCGCAATCCGCGAAAAGACGCGTTCGTGGCGGAGCTGTTCGAAAGCCAGGGGCTGCCCCTGGTGAAATACCTCACCGCGCGATTCCAGAACCCGGACGAAGCCCGCGAGGTGGCCCAGGAAGCGTGGCTGCGCCTGTACCGGCTGGACAATCCGCATGATCTGGCCAATCCCAAGGCATTTCTCTACCAGACCGCGAACAATCTCAGCATCGACCGGCTGCGCCGCGCGCATCTGGAACGCCGTCACGCCAACGACGACGACGAGGAGCCCGATTACAGCGTGGAAGCCACGGTTGAGGCCGAGCAGGCGCTGAAAGCCGTGGAAGCGGCGCTATACGAGCTTCCCACCAAGTGCCGGCAGGCCTTCGTGATGCATCGGCGCAATGGCATGTCTTACCCCGATATCGCCCAGGAGCTGGCGGTGAGCGTGAGCATGGTGGAAAAGTACATCATCCGGGCACTGAAGCACCTGCGCTCCGTGAGACGGGCCCGGACCGGGGGATGAAACAAATTGGAACATTTGCAAGCTGAGGTAAACTAAGCGTGGATCGTTCTACATTAAGACGTAAGCGCCCATAGCGGCCAGCCAGCAGCGGCGAACGCAGGGCAAAAGCAGGGCAAAAGCCGGGCAAAAGCCGGGCAACAGCAAAAAAGCACGGCAGCGTCAGTGACGAAAAGTGGCTAAAGACACGAAAAGTGGCCAAAGACAAAGACGAAGACACCATCATTGATATCCAGCACTACGGTCTCGGCGGCTCCGTCGAAGACCAGGCTGTTCAATGGCTTGCGCGCCTTCGCGGTCCCGAAGCCGATGTGGCCATGCAGGCTGCCTTCGCGGAATGGCTGAACGCCGACAGTGAGCACCAGGCCGCCTTCGACGAGGTGCTGTCGCTCTGGGAAGAGCTCGGCCCCGTGCTGGAGACCCTGACACCCGAGGATGCGCCGCAGGCGGCTCCGGAGGCCTCCGAGCGTACCGCACCGCGCGGTCTCCGCTTCGTCACCCACCCCGCCAGCGCCTTCAGCGCTGCGGCTACCGTGCTGATCACCTGCGCCATCATGGTCCTGCAACTCGCGACACCGGTGTTCGAAACCCGCACCGGCGAGCAGAGCCGTGTAATGTTACCGGACGGCTCGGTGGCACACCTGAACACGCAGACGACGCTGCGGGTCGCGTACGACGCCGGTCAGCGGCGCATAGAGGTGCTCACGGGCGAAGCCTGGTTCGACGTAAAGCCCGACCGGCAACGACCGTTCACGGTCTCCACGGCGCATCTGGCGGCCACTGCCACCGGCACGGCGTACGCCGTAAGAAGTTTCGAAGACAGCTCCACCGTTGCCGTCACCGAAGGCAGCGTGGTGGTCATGCCTCTGCGGGCGCTGGACACCGATACACCTCAGTGGGCACACACCGCCACCCTCGTCGCCGGTCAGCAGGCCCGCGTACGTCCCGACGATCTCCTGCCCACCCTGGAATCCCAAGACAGTCTCGCCTGGCGCGAAGGCCAACTGGTGTACGAAAACGTGCCCCTCGCGGAGCTGTTGCGAGACCTCGATCGATACCTGCCCAAACGCATGGTGCTGAACGACGACAAGCTTGCCGCGCTGCGGGTCTCCGCAGTGCTGAACCTCACCGATCAGGACACCATGCTGGAGGCGCTGCAGGCCACGTTGCCTCTCAAGTGGAAAAGCGTGTCCGACACGCTGATCATCGTCTCCGAAGACCCGTCCAAGCGCCGCTGAAAGCGGCTGTCCAACCCCGCCATCCTGCTTTGTAAAGCCTCACCGAGTTGGCTAGCATTGGCCGATGACGGTGGATCCTCCAGTTCGCTGAATGTTTGTGCGGCGCCGAACGCCACGTTCGGGGCGGTGGTGCCTTGGGATTCTACTGACGATCACCCTGCCCCTCACCGTTGCCGGCATCTCCAGCCAGGCTGTCGCAGACGGTACCGCCCGGTTCCCGGTAGACCTTCCTGACGACACGCTGCACGCGACGCTACTGCGCCTCGCGCAGCAGACCAAGGTGTCGATATTTTTTGCTGAGGAAACCGTTGCCGACCTCACCGTCGATGAGCCCCTGCACGGCGAGCTCGCTCTGAACGATGTGTTCGCGCACCTTTTTGACGGCACCTGTCTGCAGGCTGACTACATCCGCCCCACGTTCGTCACCATCAGCGCAGAGTGCGCGCCCGAGGCACCCCCGACGGCCGGTCCGGCTGCAGTCGCAGCCATCCCGGGGACGCCGCCACGCGGCATCATCGAAGAACTGATCGTGCGCGAGCGCAATCTCACGGGATCGCGGCTGCGCCGGGCTGCTTTCGGCATGAACATGCCGCTCGATGTGATCGATCAGACCGAGATACAGCAATCGGGCTTTCAGGCTGTGGGCGAGCTGCTGCGCTACGTGCCGGCGGTTGCGGGCAACAGCACGAGCACGTTGATTTCCAACGGTGGCGATGGCACCGCCACCGTTACGTTACGCGGTCTGCCCGCCAGCAATACCCTGGTGCTGGTCAACGGACGCCGCCTCAACCCGAACGCGCTGACCGGCAGCGCCGTGGATCTGAACACGCTGCCTCTGGCCCTGGTGGAGGAGATCCACATTCTGAAAGACGGCGTGTCGGCCCTGTATGGCAGCGACGCGGTTGCCGGGGTGGTCAACATCATCACGAAGCAGGCGTTTGACGGCGTGGAGGTAAGCGTTTACCGCGGCGCATCGGGACGTGCAGACCTGGACACCGACCGGTACACCATCGTGGCCGGCCGCGAGCAATCCAACTGGGCTGCCAGCATCGGCGGCAGCGTGTTCTCCCAGGGAGGCGTACTGAGCAGGGACCGGCGCGTGTCCGCAACCTCGGACGACCGCGCCCGGGGTGGTATCGACAAGCGCAGCAGCGCCACCGCGCCGGCTCGTATCACGTTGTTCGAAGGCGACATGCCGGCCGAAGTGGTGATTCTGAACGCCGGCAACATCGGTAACAGCCCGGCCGAGTTCCGGCCCGCGAGCGTGGAAGACCGCTTCGAATACCGCGACTTCACATCCAGCATCGTACCGTCAGACCGCTGGAACGCCTTCGCCCATCTGGATCGAGCCTGGCAGGGAAAGGGCGATCGCGTATGGACGATGTACTTCGACGGCCTGTACAGCAATACCGAGTCGGACACGTTCCTGGCCCCCACGCCGATCTTCACGGCGTTCGAGGCGCACCCGCTGATCGTCGCCACCGACCAGCCCTTCAATCCGTTCGGCATGCCCGTATTCGACGTGCGCCGACGTGTCGTGGAGCTGCCGGTGCGCCTGCAGATCAACGAATCGCGCTCCAGCCGCGGCATCTTCGGCGTGAAAACCACCAGTCCCCGTCTCAACGTCAACGCTGCCCTGCAGTGGAGTGAAACCACTGCCAAGGAAACCTTCCTCAACGGCATTCATGCCGGGCGCCTGCAGGCAGCGCTGGGCGACGACTGCACAGCCCCGTGCGTGCCTGCAAACCTCTTCGGTCCACCCGGCAGCCTGGACGCAGCCATGCTCGACTGGCTGGGCACCAACGCCACCATCGAAGGTCGCAGCCGTCTGCGCGCGGCTGCCGTCGACATGGACTGGCACGCCACCGATCTGCCTGCCGGCCATCTCGAGGTAGCTGCCGGCGTCGAGTACCGACAGGAATCTCTCTACACCGACCCTGACGACGTGCTGCGCGGCAACTTTCTCGTCGGTGGGGGTAACCGGGGCCCAACCCGCGGGCAGCGGGACGTCTTCGAGGCGTACACAGAGCTTTTTGTCCCCGTGCTGCGCGAGCGCCCCGCCGCGTACCGTCTGTCCCTGCAGTTCGCCGCCCGTTATTCGCACTACGACGGTTTCGGCGGAGAGTTGACCCCACGCGTCGTGCTGAACTGGGCCCCCACCCCCGCATGGACCGTACGCGCCAGCGCGGGCCAGGGCTTTCGGGCACCTACACTGAATCAGCTGTATGCAGCCTCTGCCCAGTCTTTCGAGCAACTCAACGACCCCTGCTCGCTGGCCAGCAATGTCGACAGCTTCGCCGGATGCGCGAGGCAATCCGACCCGGCACTCACACAGTTCATGACCATCACCGGCGGCAACGAAGATCTGGAGCCGGAACAGTCCGACACGCTCAGCTTCGGCGTATCCTGGCGTCAGAGTCGCGCGCTGTGGGAGGTGGAAAGCAGCGTGGACTGGTATGAGATCGACCAGACCGACGTTGTCGATTCGTCCGCGCAGTTCGTCGTAAACCAGAACGCCAGAACCGGCGCATTTCCAGAACGCATCACGCGCGAAACCACGGGCAATCTCTCCTCGGTGCTGGCCACGCTGCAGAATATCGGTCGGCGGCGCGTTTCGGGCGTGGACCTGGCCGCGAGCCTGCGTTTCACCCGCCTGCCCAGCGTTCCGGGCATTGTTACCATTGCCATCAACGCATCACATATCGCCCGGTTCGAAGACAAGTTCGACCCCGAATCGCCCACCATTGACCAGGCCGGCACGTTCACGGACCAGGCCTCAGGCGGCCTGGGCGCGCTCCCGGACTGGAAGTGGAATGTGGGCTTGAGCTGGCAGGGGCAGCACTGGCGCGGTTACTACAACGTGTACCAGGTGAGCTCTCTGTCCGAGGAGGTGCCTCTGCTGGAAGCCCGCCGCACGATCGACGCCTGGACCACCCACAACGCCAACGTCACCTATGTCGGCCCCATGACGGCTGGCGTGGAGGTTACCCTGGGCGGCAACAACATTTTCGATGAAGCCCCGCCCTTCTCTGCGGCTGCGTTCAACGACAGCTACGACGGGCGTACCTACGACATCACCGGACGGTACTGGTACCTGCGCCTGCAGCACGCGTTCTGACCGGGCGCGGCCGTCAACGCACGCGTTTCACACCAATGCTGCGGTCCGCTTCCAGCACCTTCAGGTAGTAGCCGAAAGCGCCCTTTTCGATGAGCACTTCAGGATTTTCGAGCGTCGGGGAACGATAGCGCCCCCCGACACGCTGGCGCCACACCTGGCCGTTGTCCAGGCGAAACACCGTGTTGCCTTTCCAGCCTTTGAATTCACCCTGGATACGTGCCGCGATGGCGGGCGCGTCCCGCCGGGCGGTTGGCCGGTCGGGCTGTGACGCCGGGGGTGGAGAAGCAACAGCTCGCGACCGCGCCAGCCAGGCGTTCAGCGCTGCCAGTTCGTCTGCTGACAGCTTGTCCAGGCCGGCCGCCTGCCAGTCCGCAGGCGCCATGCGCGTTTCGATGGGCACAAGGCTCGGCGCCTCGGATTGCGCCTGGGCTGCGCAGAGCCAACCCAGCACCATCAAACTCCCCGCAAGTACTCTGGCTGACATGTTAAGCCTCATGCTGTAGGGGCCATTCGTTTCAAGCTTATAGGGACTTGGGTAACATCGACACACCTACATTGTAAGAGGACACGCCTTGGATTTCGTCGGCGCCCACATCCTGTCAGTCAGTCAATTTCAACGCGCGGACGTGGAGCGGATCTTCGAGGTGGCCGACGACATGCGTCCCTACGCCATGCGCAAACGCGTCACGCGGGTGCTGGAAGGCGCCATCATGTCGAACATGTTCTTCGAACCAAGCACCCGCACCCGCGTCTCCTTCGGCTCGGCGTTCAACCTGCTGGGCGGCGAAGTGCGCGAAACCACCGAGGTGAAAGCCTCAGCGCTGGCGAAAGGTGAATCTCTGTACGACACGGCCCGGGTGCTGTCGGGCTACAGCGACGTGATTGTCATGCGCCATCCACAGGAAGGCAGCGTGGGCGAATTCGCCGAAGCAAGCCGTGTGCCCGTGATCAACGGCGGGGACGGGGCCAACGAACATCCGTCGCAGGCACTGCTGGATCTCTACACCATGCGCGATGAGCTGGCCTCTCAGGGTCGGCGTCTCGATGGTTTGCGTATCGCGCTCATCGGCGATCTGCGCTACGGCCGGGCGGTGCACTCGCTGTGCAAGCTGCTGGCGCTGTACGACAACCTCGAGTTTCACTTCGTCTCCCCACCGGAGCTGGAAATCCCCGAAGATATCCGCGCCGGGCTGGCTGATTACGGGCACACCCTGCGTACCTTTCACCGCATGGAGGAAGGTATCCACGACGTGGACATCCTCTACGTCACGCGCACCCAGGAGGAGCGCTTTCCGTCGCAGGAAGAAGCCAACCGGTATCGCGGTCTGTTCCGCTTGAACGAGTCGATCTACACACAGCACTGCGAACCCAACACCGTGATCATGCATCCGTTGCCCCGCGATTCCCGTGCTCAGGCCCAGGAACTGGACGAAGATCTGAATCAGAACCCCAACCTGGCAATCTTCCGGCAGACCGACAACGGGGTTCTGGTGCGCATGGCGCTGTTTGCCCTGGTGCTGGACATTGTCGAGGAGGCAGCCAATCACGCCCGCCCGGTGACGTGGTATACGGCCAAAAGGGATCCGGCACGACCGTTGCAACCCTGAGGTACCACACCTCAGCGTCGTGCAATCGCACCATTGCGCAAACGCTCGCTCACGCCGCAGAAGAGAACTGCTGGCGCCCTCCGGGGGCGATAGCTAAGAGTAAGAAGGGAAAGATACCGCGCCGGCCGGCTGTTCAGCCGGAACCCGACGCGGCTCGCGGAGCTCGTCAGCGCTTTTTCGGCGCCTTCTTGGGTACCTTGGGCATACGGTCACGCCAGGCTTTCGGGGCACTCTTGTAGCCTCGGCAGGTGGCGAGGAATTTCGTGGCCTCGCTCCATGCCTTGTCAGCACCCAGGCGCTTCACCGAAAACTCGCGCACGTGTGACTTGCCGTCGGTCTGCACCTGCACACGGAACGCGGGCGACGGGCGGAACACCAGATTGATGCCGCGCACTCCGGTGGAGTGCTTCTTGTCGGTACCCGCTTCGCGCACGCGCTTGGCTTTGGCAGCGTCCTGCTTGTCAGCCCACTGCTGGTCCAGGGCTTTCGCGTCCTTGCGTACTTCCCTTTGTTTCGTCTTGCTGAGACCGATCAGGCTGAAGTACTGCTGCTGCAACTTGCCGTCGATGCTGCGGGCGACACGCAACAGCTGACCATTGTTCAGTTCGTACACTGCCACTGGATGAACTCC
>CAZYYJ010000007.1:0-129572 GCA_964651595.1 uncultured Pseudomonadales bacterium
GTCAGCGCCTGGTGCAGCGCCGCCTCTTCCTGGCGCGCGTAGGCCACCAGCGGCTCGCCAACGCCCCCGCAGAGCAGCCCCGCTACGGCCAGCGGCGAGAAGATGGTGGCAAGCACGTCGACCTCGTCGCCCAGTTCGTTCAGCACCAGTTGCAGGGCGTGCACATGTTCTCGAAACACGGCATGGTCGGCGGATACCATCGGAATGGCGGCCAGGTCCTGCGGTGCGTTGACAAGCTTGTGGGTCAGGCGCGGAAACTTCTGCTCTGTCGGGGGGCGATATACGTTTCCCCACGGCTCGGCAAACATGGTCCAGCGCGGGTTCAGCTTCACGAAGTCGTAGTCGTATTTCCGCTGCCGTTCGATGGTGTGCTCGGCGAGCGCCTCGGCGCTCCACTCTCTCAGGAAGTCGTGGCCCCAGGTGGAGACCGGCAAACGGTCCGGTGCCTCACCCGCCAGCACCGCCCGCACGCGTTCTTTGTGATTCATGGTCGATCTCGTTGACGCCGAGGGGGTACCAAGATAGCGCAGATCGATCATACGGCCACGCCCGCGTCCGGGCGCGATGGATTGGGCTGGGAGCTTCGAGCTTATTGCGGCAGCGCTGCGACGGGATAGGCCTCCCGCCAGGCCGAGCGCATCACCCGCAGCGCTGATCTGAGAAACACGGTGAGGAGCAGCACAGCCACTATGACGTCCGGCCAGCCTGAGCCGAACACCCAGACGGCGGCCGCGGTCGCCAGCACGGCAATGCCTTCGAACACGTCGTTGCGGGCGCATTCCCATATGGAGCTCATGTTGACGTCGTCCGCTCGGCTGGGGCTCAGAATCGCCAGACACACTCCGTTCGCGGCCAGATTCAATACTGCCGCCAGGGCCATGGTGTGAAAAACCGGAGCGTCGAGCTCGCTCAAATGCCATGCGATCTGGAGAACGACCCCACCGGCTGCCGCGAGAATCAGAAGCCCTTTCAACAGGGCCACCCGGGCTTTTGCCGCGGCACTCGCGCCGACGACGAGCAGGCTCAACGCGCACGTCAACGCGTCTCCCAGGTTGTCCAGCGTACCCGACAGCAAAGCAGAGGACCCGCTGAGAACCGACCCCGTCACCATGATCGCAAAAGCGATCAGATTGACGGCAAGCACCAGTTTCAAGGCGCGCCGCTGGCGCGCTTCGACTGCTTGCCGTTTGGCATGGAGATGGTGCGTCACTGACATGGGCCGGGATTGTGGCACGATCGTTTGCGCGGGTTGTTACGCTTGCGTGTCAATGACCCCAAAATCATCAGCGAGCGTATCGCAAATTACCTTGGCGGCCCGTAAGCTCGGGTGCGGGGACTTACGAGGGATGTCATGAAAGATTTTGCGGGGAAGATTGCCGTTATCACCGGCGGTGGCACCGGTATGGGTCGCGAGCTTGCACGTCAGCTCGTGGCGGAAGGTTGCGATGTCGCCATGTGCGATGTCTCGGCACAGAACATGGCTGAAACCGTTGCGCTCTGCGAGGCGGAAGCCCCTCAGGGCATACGGGTCACCGCCTTTGTCTGCGATGTGGCGGATAGTTCCCAGATGGACGCGTTCGCGGACCACGTGCGGAACACTTTCGACACCGGACACATCAATCTCCTCTTCAACAATGCGGGCATCGGTGGGGGCGGCAGCTTTCTCCGGGAATCCCGTGAGCAGTGGGAAAAGACCTTCAACGTCTGCTGGGGGGGCGTGTACAACGGCGCCCGGGCGTTCATGCCCCTGCTCGTGGCCAGTGAAGAAGGCCACATCGTCAACACCAGCAGCATCAACGGTTTATGGGCCAGCACGGGGCCGCAGTCTTCGCATACGGCCTACAGCGCCGCCAAATTTGCCGTCCGCGGCTTCACTGAGGCGCTGCTCACCGATCTGCGCCTCCATGCCCCGCACGTCAAAGCCTCGGTGGTGTTTCCAGGGCACGTGGGAACGTCCATTCTGCTCAACGCGGACGTGACGGGTGCGACCCGGGCCGAAGGCGGGCGCACGCTGCTGCGGATGATGGGCGCCAAGGTCGATGACATGAGCGACGCCGAGGTGGAAGCTGCCGCCCAGGCCGCCGGCGAAGCCTTCGTGGCCAACGCGCCCACCACCGCCGCGGAGGCCGCCACGGTGATGCTCGATGCGGTGAAAGCCGAGCGCTGGCGGGTGTTGATAGGCCAGGATGCGCACACGCTGGACGCGCTGGTGCGGGAACTGCCCGAGGAGGCGTACGAGGCGGCCTTTGTGGCGCGTTGGGCAGCCGCCCGGGAGCGTTCGTAGTGGCAGTAGCGATCGAACACGATGCCCTGCGTGATGTGGCTGGCGCAGAGCAGGCGCTGGCCGCGCAGCGGCTGCACACCCTGCAGATCGACGTGCCGCCGGTGCAGAATACGGCGCACTGGCACAGCTTTGATGCGGAGTTCTACGTGCTGGCAGGTCATCTGACGTTGACCGACGTGGAGAACCAGGTCGTGCACGACTGCCCGGCCGGTACGCGCGTGGTGGTGCCGGCCCGCACGCTGCACGCAGAGAGCAGCACGGGCGGCTATACGATCGTGCTGGGTACGTCCGTGCCACCCGCCGAATTCGGTGACCCCGTCGACCGCCCCCCCGAAACCCTGTAACCCGAGAAGGAAGTGTCATGCACGTTGGTTTGAGCAATTTCCCGACAACCTATTCCATGAGCGCCGTTGACCTGGCCCGGGCGGCCGAGCAGCGCGGCTTCGACTCGCTGTGGGTGGTGGAACATACTCACGTGCCCGCCTCGCGACGCACGCCCTATCCTCTCGGCGGCGATCTGCCCAGCATCTACTGGGAGGCCTACGAGCCTTTCACCTATCTCGCCCAGGCTGCTGCGGTGACAGAAACTCTGAAGGTGGGCACGGGCATCTGCCTGGTGCCGCAACATCATCCGATTACGCTCGCGAAACGGGTCGCGTCTCTCGACGCCCTGTCCGGAGGTAGGTTTCTGTTTGGCATCGGCGCCGGCTGGCTTGCGGAGGAGATGGAAAACCACGGCATCGCGTACGCCGACCGGTGGAAAGTGCTGCGCGAACACGTGCTTGCCATGCAGGCATGCTGGACGGAGAAAGAGGCGGAGTTTCACGGGGAGTTCGTCGACTTCGATGCCGTCTGGGTCGAGCCGAAACCGGTGAGTCAGCCGCATCCGCCGGTGTATGTCGGCGCTACCTCCACCTGGGCCATGGCGCGCATCGCCGAGTACGCACAGGGCTGGTACCCGGTGCACGTGCCCGAGTTCGACGAACGGCTCGCTCAGTTGACGGAAGAGTGCGCCAGGCGTGGCCGCAGTATCAACGACATCGACATCACCCTGCTGACCATGCCCACGTCAGCCGAGCAGCTTGCAGAGCTGGCGGGCAAGGGCGTCAACCGGATAGTGCTGTCAGTACCCACCGCAGACGCGGACGAGTGCAACAAGGTCATGGACGGCTATGCGCACATCGTCGAGTGGGCAGGGGCCGTTTAGGCTAGCCGGTCTCGCCCATATAGCGCTCCCACCAGTGGTGGAAGTTGCGGATGCGGATCTCGTGCTGCGACAGCCAGAAGCCGCGCATGCCCCGCGAATGCAGGCCCTGTTGCACGCCAGCCAGGCAGGATGCGTCCTGGTCCAGCAGCAGTCCGGACGATCGCTCGCCATAGCGGTAGAAAACGTGTTCCGGACGCCCCTCCACGACACCGTCGCCCAGCTCGACAAAAAGATCCACGGCACCGGCTTTGCCGGTGGTGCTGGCCTCGCCGCCGGGCACGCGATTGAAGATCATGCGGTCGAAGTACATGCGGTCCGGATCGGTCGGGTGCGGACGATGGCGGAACATCCACATCTGCTCGCCGAAAAGGTTGAACGTGACGTTGGGGAAGATGTTGTAGTGGTAGTCGGCGGTGAGCTGGTCGTCGGTGAGCTTGGAGAAGTCGAGTCCGTGTTCGCTGGTCATGGCGCGCTTGTGCGCAGCCACCGCGCTGCGCAACGTGGTCACGTCGCCGTCGAAGGCCTCCACTGGAAAGCCCTCTGACTTCAGATAATCGGTCATTATCTCGTTCAGCGCTTTGTCAGGTCCGATTTTCCGCGGACTGGGAATGTACATGGGGGCAATGAAACGGCTGTGCGGTCCGTAGATGTCCATCTGCACGTTCACGTCGTCTGCGATGTACTCTGATTCAGGGTGCACGCCGCGTACGTGATAAGTCTCGGAGAAGATATCCACCGACGTTTTCCAGTTGCAGTGCCACTCGATCGTTTCGTCGGAGACCAGCACCATGTCCTCGAACTCGTAGGGGGCAAGATGCTCGGGGATCACGCCCAGATAGTCCTGCAGCGGCTCAATGTCGGGATCCATGGATACCCAGACGAAGCCGCCCCAGGTGTCGCATCGCAGACTGCGCAGTGCCAGCTCTTCGGCGGGTGTGCCCTGGGGAAAGTCGTGCGCCTCGGGAACGTGAAACACGCTGCCGTCCGGGTTCCAGGTCCAGCCGTGAAAACCGCACACGAGATGCCGGGCGTTGCCGCAGCCTTCGGCTTTCAGCCGGTTGCCGCGGTGCTGACAGACATTGTAGAAGGCGCGGATCTGCCCATCTGCCGCGCGCGTCACCAGAATCGATTCGCGAAGGTTGTCGAAAACGAAGAAATCGCCTGGTTCCGCCACGTCGCAGACGGGCCCGGCAAGCAGCCAGGTTCTGCCCCAGATCCGCTCGTCCTCCAGCGCCAGAAAGCGGGGATCGGTGTATCGATCGACCGGTATGCGCGCGGTGCCCAGGTCAGGGTCGGGGGCTTTGTCAGCGGGTGTGAAGGCGAAAGCGGCGGTATCTGGCATCATGGCACCCTGGAAATTCACATAAGCAGGTTGTGAGAGAAGAAAATCGTAACACACGGGTTGTGCTTGCCCGTCGGCCCGACGGTGAGGCGACACCGGACTGTTTTGCGCTGGAAGAGGAGCCGTTGGCTGATCTCGAGCCGGGACAGCTGCGTGTGGCTGTCGAGTACGTCTCGGTCGATGCGGGTACACGAACAATGCTCCGCGGCGAGGGTTTCCACCAGCAGGTGGGCCTTGGCGACACGGTGCTTGCTGGAGGTGTGGGCAGGGTGCTGGCGTCGCGCGCGGACGGCTGGACGCCGGGCCAGGCTGTACGAGGTGGTCTGGGCGTGCAGACCATCGCCACTGTTACGCCTGACCGGGTGGAGATGATCGATGACACCTTGGCGCCGCTGAATGCGTATCTGGGGGCGCTCGGAGGCTCCACCGGTGTGACCGCATGGATCGGCATGCGGCGCGTGGCGAAGCCGCGCCCGGATGACGTGTTTGTGGTGTCTGCTGCAGCCGGTGCCGTGGGGTCGATCGCCGGGCAGATTGCGAAACTGGACGGCGCCAGGGTCATTGGCATCGCGGGAGGAGCGGAGAAGCAGGCTTACCTCACGGACTGCCTCGGCTTCGATGCGGCCATCGACTACAAGCAGGAGGATGTGGCGGATCGTCTGCGCGAGCTGGCACCGGACGGCGTGAACGTGTTCTTCGACAATGTCGGTGGCCCGGTCCTCGATGCGGTGCTGGACAACATTGCCATGCGCGGGCGCGTGGTCATCTGCGGCGCGGTTTCCCAATACGATCACATGGACGACGTCACAGGCCCCGCCATGTACCTTCGGCTCGCTGAGCGGCAGGCAACCATGGAAGGCTTTGCGTACTTCCACTTTCCCGAGAGCATGGCGCCAGCCGTGGCGGAGCTGTCGCAGTGGCTCACCGAGGGCACGCTCGTGTTCGACGAAGCAATCCTGGACGGTATCCACCGCTATCCAGAAGCGCTGCAATTCATGTTCCGCGGCGGGAACACCGGAAAGCTGCTGGTCAAGGTGACCTGACGCCTTGTCGTCCGGGGATTCTCAACCGGCCGCTGACGCTGCGGGGTTCGATACGAGTAAGGCACAGCGCACGCTGCTCGTGTCGCTGGTCAGCGTGGGTATGGGATTCACCGTGCTCTTTCCCGTGCTTGCCCCGCTGGGCCGGGAGATCGGACTCTCCGAGATACAGATCACCTTCATCATCGCCGCGTCCGGGCTGATGGTGTTTCTTTCCAGCCCGGTCTGGGGCCGACGCAGCGACCGCTGGGGGCGCAAACGGGTCCTGTTGTGTGGTCTCTTCGGCTTCAGCGCCGGCACGGTGCTGTTCAATTCTGTGCTGTACCTGGGTCTGGAGGGCGTCCTGACGGGTACTGTGCTGTTCCTGGCGCTGGTGGTCGCGCGAGTTACGCATGCGGCCATGATGTCGGCGTCCATGCCGGCGGCCAACGCTTACATGGCCGATATCACCAGCGCGGAGAACCGCACCCGCGGCATGGGCGCGGCGGGTGCGGCCAACAACCTCGGCACCATTCTGGGTCCGGCAGTTGCAAGTCTGGCGGTGGTCTCTCTGCTGGCGCCGCTCTGGATCATGGCGGCGGTGGCCTTCCTGAACGGATTGTTCGTGTGGCGGTACCTGCGCGAGCCGCCGCGGCACCAGGTGCCGCAGACGGGCGCGCGGATGAAGTATTCCGATCCGCGCATCCTGCCGTTCATTGTCATCGGTGTTGCCATGTTTACCGGCATGGGCCTCGTGCAGCAGACCATGGGTTTCCGCTTTCAGGACGCCCTGGGTTTGAGCGCAGCGGATACGGCGAAAAACTTCGGCTTTGCCATGATGCTCTCCGGCGCCTGTTCGCTGTTCTCGCAAGCTGTGATCGTGCAGCGCCTGCGGGTACAGCCTTTCACGCTGCTGCGGCTTGCGATGCCGCTGCTGATTGTTGCCTTCACGATGATGGCAATGCTGGAATCGCAGCTGGCGCTCACCATTGCCATGATGATTCAGGGGCTGGGCATGGGGCTTGCGGGCCCCGGGTTTACCGCAGGGGCGTCGCTGGCCGTCAGCGCGGAAGAGCAGGGCGCCGTGGCGGGTGTGGCAGGTTCCTGCGGCCCGCTGGGTTTCACGCTGGGTCCGCTCATCGGGGGCGTGATGTATCAGCTCGCGCCGACGTTGCCCTACGCCTTTGCGGCAGGACTTTTTGTCGTGCTGTTTCTTTCCATGGGCTGGCTGGGGCGGCGCGTCGAGCGACAATCGCCCTGACAGCAGCGGCTCAACCCCCGTCCACCCGCTTCACGATGGCCACGCGGCGATTGAGCGCGCGCCCCTGATCCGTGTCGTTGCTGCCCACGGGCGCGGCCGGGCCCACGCCCAGGGCGGTCAGCCGCGCGCTGGCGATACCTTCTGCGGTCAGCGCGTCCACCACTGTCTGCGCCCGGCGTTGCGACAGTGCCTGGTTGTACGCCAGGGCACCCACGTCATCGGTATGGCCTACCACGTAGATCGTGAGCCCCGCATCGCTGGTGAGCATCTTCACGATTTCGTCGATGGTAGCGGTCGATTCGGGACGCAGGCTGGCTTTGTCGTGGTCGAACTGAATACCGTAAAGCGCAACGGAGCCTGCGGTGCTGAGCTCACTCTGCATGGCTGCGGCGTCCACGAATTCCAGGGTGGCCTGGAAGTTCTCGCTCTCCACGACCTCCAGCAGGGTGACCACGCGTCCTGCCAGCGCCTTGTTGGCGTTGTTGTCTGCCAGTTGCGCTGTCAGCACGCCGACGTGCAGCAGTCTGTCAGCGGTCGCCACCAGCGCGTACAGATACAGCGGCGAGTCGAAGACATGGGCGAAGCCGAGCAGATAAAACGGATGCTGCGCCTGCACGTCTGCCACCATGCGTTCCCGGGTCCAGAGATTCGTAGCGATCTGGTGTTTGTTGCAGACTGCGTCGCGACACGCGTAACTGGTGGTAACTTCGCCGAGATCGGCGAGGGCCGTCTCGTAGTTTTTCATGACCATCAACGGCGTGTTGCCCGCCGCATTGAGGTAGACGATGCGCGTGCGCGGGCCTTCGGGCCGGGCCAGCACGAGCTGATTGTCGTCCCCTTCCGCCAGCAGGGTGCCGGCGCCATAGCCGGTTTGTTCGAAGCCGATGATTTCGGAGCCGGTGACGCGGGGCAGCCCGTCGACGTCACCGCTGCCGCTGATATCAGCGACAGCCAGACCTGCAAACAGGCACAGTCCCAGCCATGCGGAGTGGAAGCGAATGGAGGCAGTCATTGGCAAGCGTCCCTGTTGCGCAGATTGCTGCCAATCTTGCGCTAAAGGGACGCTGTGAGCCAGCGCCGGCGGCTTATCGGATCGGTGAGAGCAGCTCGGGGGCGGTGACCAGCTTGCGGACACCGTGCGACTTGTTTTCCTCGAACACGTTGTCGCTGTCGGCCCAGTTGTGCAGCGACTGGATGTCGAGTTTCTCGCACTGCGGACGCACGCTCCAGGTCACCTGTGCCGGGGAGCACGTCGCCTGGGTGTAGCTGGGACCGGTCGTGGAGCCGAGAAACTGGACAGGCGTACCCGTCGAGACGGGCAGGCTGCGGGGCTGGTGGAAACCATTGGCGGTGTTGCCCTGGTAGGCCACGTCCATGAAGTCGAGCGCGTTGCTGTCGTTCACCACCAGAAAAACCTGCGTTTCCACGCGCAGGAGGGGATCCTTGCAACCCTCCGGAACGCAGGCGCCCAGCCCGGGTCCCGGTGTGGCGTCGCAGGTGGTGTGCACCCAGTGCACCTCGATGGTATCGCCCGGCTTCACACCTTTGTAGGCGCCGGGTGCCGGTGCCAGCTCAGCCTCGGTAAGGGTGCGGGTGTCGTTGCAGGCGTAGCCCTCGGCGCCGTCGGCAACCGCGATGTTGAACCCCGGGCCCTTGTGCTCAGCCTGCGTGTGCGAGTGTATGTTGCAGAGATTCATTTCCGTGCTGGGCGGGGCCACCGGGAATGTCACACCGTTCAAGCCGTAGCCGTTGGAGATGTCGCGGGGCGTCTGGGGACCAGCGTCCAGACAAAGCTCCGCTTTGCCGTGGTTGTCGGCCACTCCCGGTGTCGCCAGGAAGAGGGCGATGACGGCTGTGCTGAGCGCCCCTAGTGTTTTTTCGATCATGTTCGTTCCTTGTCCGGACGTGAATCTGCGCGCGCAGCCTAGAGATCGGCATACTTCGCTTCAATTCACACTTTCAGGACAGATAGTTCGACTCAATCGATGTGAAACCGCCGTGATCAGCCAACGCTTTTCAGCGTTGCCTGCTGATAGGCCTTGCCACGCTCGTTGACCAGATCCAGCACGTGCAGCGACGTCGGCACGTAGGCGAAACCGATCTTGCGTTCCGGGTGCCACTGAAAGATCGATCCGCCCAGTCCCATCCAGCCGTAAAATCCTTCCCGACCCTGGTTGGTGGCCAGCGACAGCCGCGAGGCATGCGCCTCAGGCGTCTGGAACAGCGCCACGCCTCCCTGTGTGAAGATACTGTCGAACCCCATGTTTCTGGGGATGGGATCGTCGTGCAGGGCGGTCCAGCCGGTGCTGCTGAGAACTTCGTGGCCCGCCCAGGCGCCACCGGTGGCCATCATGGCGGCCACCTTGGCGAGACCCCGGGCCGAGCAGTGCGCGTTGGCAGAGGGTGACTCGCCCATGGCGACCGCCGGGTCATTGAAGCCGTGGATACCGTCCATGCCGTGGATCATGGGTGGCGCCTTTGCGGTGGTGCTCTGTCGCATGCGTGGCACCAGGGGCAGCAGCTTGCCGCCGAGCTGGAAGACGTTGTCTTTGACCTTGCGGCCGAGAAACCGGGGCTTGAACGTCTGCGCGATGTGTCTGCCCATGGGGATGGGTTGAATGGGCGATATCCGCGGCAGGTCTTCCTGGGCCACGCCCACGACGACGTCTGCATCGAGGCGTTCGCTGATCTCTTCGCGCACGAACTCACCGATGGTGCGCCCAGCAACGTCGACGCGGCGAAACAGCTCGTTGGCGATCCAGCCGCGGGTGATCGCGTGGTACTCGCGCTGATTATCGTCACCTTCGCGAAACTTCAGGCCGTGGTCCTCGATGACGCGACCCACCTGGTTCTGCTTGATGTTCTCGGTGAGCAGTTGCTCGGGGGTGAGACTGACGTCGAACGCAGCCATGCCGGCCTCGTGGCGCATGAGGTCGGCGACGGTCAATGCATCTTTGCCATGGCGGGCAAATTCGGGCCAGTAGCCGGCGATGGTAGCGTTGTAGTCGAGACGTCCCTGAGAAACGAGATACGCCATGGCAATGGCTTCCAGGCTCTTGCCGCTGCTGAACACGTTCACCAGCGAGTCGGCCGAAAATCCGTCACCGTCCTCCGCTGATGCCCAGAGGTCGACGACTTTTTCGTCGCCGACGTAGATACACAACTGAGCGTTCTTTTCCGCCAGGGTTCTCTGGTCGTGCTCGAACGTCTGCCTGACTGCCTCGAAACCAGGCGCAACGTAACCTTCGATCTGCATGCAACCTCTCTATCGTGCTTGCCAGTACCTTTCCTACCCTATCTGAGCGGGCGGTGACAAGCTGCGCCGGCCGCTGGCACTGGCGGTCCTGTGCGCGGTGAACGGGCTGGAAGGCCTATTCGATACCGCGTTTCGCCCGCTCCCGACTCAGACGTTCGGCATCGGCACTTTCCATGGGCGACATCTCTTCTTCCGCGAGTGTACCGGCGCGATGGCGCGCGGACTTGTCAGCGTCGAAAGAGATCCACTTCTCGGGGGTGATGGCCAGCACCAGGCGCAGGGGCGAATCGAGCAGTTGATAGAAGGCCTCCTCGCCGGCTTCATCGTCCGGCGAGACCTTCTTTGCCAGCGCGTGATAGAACCAGTCTTTGGCATCGCTGTCCTCGATGAACTCGGCCCGGCCTTTGACCGTGACCGCGCCCAGCGGGCATTCGGGATCGTCGCTGGAACGGCCGCTCACCGTAACCGACACCCGCGGGTCGCGACGTATGGCCACGGCGCGGTGACGGTGGGCGGCAAAGGTCAGCCATACCCTGCCTTCGTGCCACACGAATGAATGCACGACGCCGACCGGCCAGCCGTCTTTCGTCGCCCACATCAGCACACACTCCGGCGCCCTGGTCATCAGCGCGTCGATCTGCTCGTCGCTGTGGCGGTAGATAGAGACGATCTCGTGATCGGTTGCTTTGCTCATGGTCCTTGCTCTCCCGTTTCTTCGGGAAAAAGTTAGCATGACAGGTATCACGCTTGGAATGGGAGACACCATGGGGCGACTGGCTGGAAAGACGGCGCTGATCACCGGGGCGAGCCGCGGCATTGGCCGCGCCATCGCCGAGGCTTTTGCGCAGGAAGGTGCGGATCTCGTGCTGACCGCGCGCAACGACGCGCTGCTGGCCGAAGTGCAGGCGGCGCTGGCGCCAGCGGGAGTGCAGGTGCGTACGCTCGCGGCCGATCTGGCGGATCCCGATGCCACAGCCGCCATGTTCGCCGCTGCGACGGAAGGGAAGGCCATCGACGTGCTGGTGAACAACGCAGGCATCTACATCGGCAAGGCGTTCACGGCGTATACGCTGGCGGAATTCGATCAGCTCATGCGCACGAACGTCTACTCGGTGTTTCAGCTCATGCAACTCGCCCTGCTGCACATGCAGGCCCGGGGCAGCGGCAGCATCGTGAACGTGGCCTCCACAGCGGGTAAGTGGGAGAGCCCGAATCAGGCTGCGTACAACACCACCAAGCACGCCGTTGTGGGCATGACGCGGTGTGCAGCGCTGGAGAACGCGGCCGCGGGGATCAGGGTCAATGCCATCTGCCCCGGCATGGTCGAAACGGACATGTGGCAGCAGTTTCAGGTGCATGCGGATGCCCAGGGCATCGGCCTCGATGAGCTGAAGACCGCAGCCCTGGGCCGCATTCCCATGGGGCGCTTTCTGCAGCCGGAGGAGGTGGCGCACATAGCGGTGTATCTCGGCAGCGAAGAATCCAGAACCATGACGGGGCAGACCATCACCATCTCAGGCGGGATGCGCATGGGATGACGGACACACCGGCCATAGAGGTTGTGCTGTGGGATGCGGACGGTGTTCTTCAGCGCAGTGCCCCGGGATTTCTGGATGCCGTGCGCGGCCTGTGCGGTGAACCCTCCCGCGTCGATGAGTTCGTGCAGGAGGTATTTGCTGCAGAAAAGCCGGCGCTCGCGGGCGAAGGCAGCTTCCCCGAGGCTTTGCAGCAGGTGCTGGTGCGTTGGGGCAGCGAGGTGTCGCTGAAGGATGCGCTGGCGATCTGGACGATGATCGAGCCGGACGCGGCAGCCTTCGATCGCGTGCGCCGGTTGCGCGCCACCGGCACGAGCGTGGGGCTGGCGACAAACCAGCAGACCCACCGGGCTGCGATCATGCTCGACGGTCTGGGTTATGCGAGAGAGTTCGACCACGTGTTCTGCTCGTGCCACCTGGGCCGGGTGAAACCCTCGCGGGACTATTTCCGCGCCGCCTTGAACGTGCTGGCTGTGCCCGCCGGGCAGGTTCTGTTCATCGATGATCACCAGCGCAACGTGAGCGCGGCGCGCGCCGAGGGTTTGCAAGCGGCCCGCTTTCATCTCGATGAAGGCATGGCCGCCCTGGATGCGCTGCTGGCGGGCTATGGGCTCGCGCCGTGACGAACGCGGTCACTGCGACGTGAGGGCCGGCGGCAGATCTCAGGCGGCCCGGGCGCGCACCACGAGATAGATGCCCGTGAGGATCACCACGCTTGCCAGTGCCAGCCGCAGGGTGAGCGGCTCGGCAATGAATGCGACGCCGCCCAGCGCTGCCAGCACAGGCACGGAAAGTTGCACGGTGGCGGCTGCATGGGCGCGCAACGCGGGCAGAGCCCGGTACCAGATGGCATAGCCCACACCCGACGTGACGGCGCCGGAGACCGCCGCGAGGGTGACACCCCATGCGGAGGCGAAGGCGTCAGGGCTGGCGATGAGATAGGCCACGCCCATCAAGGGCAGCGTCGCCACAAAGTTACTGGCGGTGGCTGCAAGGGGGTCGGTTGCACCCTGGCCCTGCAGTGAATACACGCCCCAGGCGACACCGGCGGCAGCCATCATGAGGCTGCTGGACAACTCGGGCGTTGCCACCGCGGGGGCGACGAGATACGCGGTACCGGCCAGCGCCAGGGCAACACCGCCGGCGGCCACGGGCGTCAGGCGCTCTCCGCGCAGCAAACCGGCGCTGATCATCGTGAACTGCACGGTGGCAAAGAGGATCAGCGCACCCAGGCCGGCACCGAGCCGTACATAGGCGATGGAAAACGCCAACGCATAGACGAACAGGCTCACCGCGGCAATCGGCGCCACCGTGAAACGCTTCAAACCACCCCCGCTCGAGACCACCAGCAGCACGAGGGTGACGGCGCCGGCAACGAGGCGTATCGCCGTGAAGGAGTAGGGATCGATCGCCACACCGTCCGTGGGCGTCAACGCCAGACGGCACAGGATGGAATTGCCTGCGAACGCGAGCATGGCCAGCGCTGTGAGCGCAATTGTCTGCATGGGGATCCAGGCGTTTCGTGCGCATGGTATGCCGGGCCCCGGCGTTTGTCTGCCTGCTAGCCCGGCTCGTCTCCCGACGCCTCGGCGATGCGGTCTGCATCGACTGGAGGGTGTGTGCCCTGGGAGTTTTCCAGTTGTGCCCGCGTCTGCTGGTTGACCTGGAAGATTCTGGAGGCGGCGGCCAGATCCTGCTCGTTGTTGATGCTGGCGATGGCTTCGCGCTTGCGCATGAACTGTGCCAGCTCGTCCATGATTGCGTTCAGGTCATCTTCCGCCTTGTGCATCTCCAGCACGTAGCGGGCCAGCTCCAGGTTGTAGCGGCCGCTCGTGGCGAAGGTGGAGCTGATGGCGCGAGTGGCGATCACCCACGGCGTCATGGACGAACGTACCACCACGTTTTCCGAGCGTGTGCTGTCGTAGATGCTCGTGCCCGTCGAGAGCTTCGAGGCGGTGTAGGTACCTCGGCATTGAAAGTAGACCAGCAGGGACGAGAACTGCATTTCCGCCCAGAAAGCGTGGCTGAAGTTCTGCAGCTGCCGGGCGAACACCCAGACGATAGCCCCGTAGACGGCAAACGACAGGGCATCGGCAGCGGCCTCGGGCCCGGGCGCAGAAACGAGCGGACCGAGCCTGGCCGGCAGCAGGTACAGCAGCACGCCCAGCAGCCCGAAGAGAACCGCGCCGGCCACGGTGGCGGTCATGCGGGCGAACTGAAACACGCCGCTCACCGGCATGGCATGAAACACCGGCTGGGTTTCCTGGATCATCTCGCCGTCGAAATCGCCTTTGTCGTCGCTGCCCTGCTCGAAGAGTCTGGCGTCGAAATCGCGGTAGATCCGGTTGGGTACTTCGCGGTAGCGCCGGTTCGCCATGACGATGTTCTCGAAGTGGATGAACACCTCCTGCGGGTGAATGGACTCCTGCCAGTTGTCCCGGAACTCGGCCACCTCCACGACAGGTGTCGCCAGATTGCCGCGTGCGCTCAGGAGCGTGATGAAAAAGGCGGCGTTGACCGCGCCCAGCGCCAGCAGCGCCAGGAGGTGCAAACCCACTGCAAAGGGCAGCTCCGGGAGGGGATCCAGCTCGGCGTGCACCCAGCTCAGCAATACGGGCAGGAGAATGGCCGCGACGATCCACAGGGTGAGCGTCATCACCCCGGGCATGCGCAGGCGGTCTTCGCGCAGCAGGCGCGCCAGCGGCGGGCTCGAGCGGCTCCACACCACCAGCAGGTAGACCAGAATTGCCACGGTCAGCCAGGCCATCACCGGGGTGCTGGTGATGTCCGTGATTCCGGTGGTGCCGGAGAACCACGCCAGCGCAAAACACAGAGCGGCAATGGTGGTCTGGGTGACGGCGCGGGCGAGGCGTTGCGCGAGATTGCGATACGCGTAAGGGAGAAACAGCAGGCGCCGGAACAGCGAGTGCACCAGGCGCGAGAACCAGTCTTCCGGCTCGGCGAAGCTGATGTTCTGTCGGCCCTGCAGCATCTGCTCCAGTTCCTGCTCGGTGTACACGACGGTGACATCCGCTTTGTCAGCCTGGCTCTTCTCTTTGTTGGCGGCGAGATTGGCGGGCACGCTGCGACCCACAAAAAACCGGAACGCCTGAAAGAGACCGGAACCCATGCGGATCAGCGACCACAACACCAGCCCCGCCCCGGCCGCCAGGGTGAGGCTGGCGGCTTCGCGCTGGCCGTCGGCGACGAGGCCCTGGATGGCCAGGAGCGCCACCACACCCAGCACCAGCAGGGGGATGGCGCTTGCAGCGCGGATAAGACCTTCCGTGCGAAAAGGATTGGTTATGCCGAGGTCGATGGAACCATAGTCGAAAGCCATGCGAAGTTACCTCTCTGCGATCAGACCGTGGACGGTGCGTTGGTGGCGGGTGGTGGGGTTTCCCGTTCCAGCTGGCTTTTGAACTGCTTGAAACGGCTGTCGTTGCGCACGACGGAGGCGCGGATGGCAGCAAGAAGATTACCCACAACCGCCATGAGCACGCCGGCCATGACCGCGCCGATCAACAGCGCTATCACCGCGGGTCCCAGCCCGCCGCCGTCATCGAAGAGGGCGCTGAAGAACAAAGGCACGCAGATCAGCGCGGACACCGCCAGCGTGGTCAGCCACGGAAAGAGATCTGCGCGAAGGCTTTTGCCGTGATCGTAGGTCTGCCGCGAGTGGTGGTTGTAGGCGGCGAAGTAGGGGCCCGATTGCGAGCGCCCGGAAAGCACATAGAAAAACGTCGCCCGCTGGCCTTCGCGGCAGGGTACGAGGAAGTTCTCGGTCTGGATCAGGTGCTCCATCCCGTCGTCATCGGTGAGGAAGATGTCCTGATAGTCGGTGGTTTCCGACGTGATGTTGCCTTTAACGGGGGTGGAGTAGCCGGTCTGGCTGTTGCTGTAGCCCCCGGAAACCTTGCCCGACACCTCGGTTTTCGAGCGTGTCTCGGTGGCGCTCACCGTGCCTGTGCGGGCGAGAATGCGGTACGACAGTCCGAGGGCGCTGCCCCGTGTGATTTCCCTGGCCATGAGTGTCTCCTCCTCTGCCGGTTTCAAATGGATTGGCGTGTAAAGACCCGACCGGAGGGACCGATCAGGCGGTCGTCGTGTCGTGCCAGCACGACCGTGCCCTGGGGTGTGGTCACGATGATGTCGTCACCGTGCGTGGTGTAGTCGGCCGCCACGGTGATCTCCAGCACGGTGATGAACACCCGCTGGTTCTGGCGGAAATCGTAGGCGGTAGTGCCCAGCTCGTCGCTGTACACGCCGCTGAGATCGCTGCCGCTGCAGGCGCTGAGCGCGCTGAGCAGCAGGCAGCCCGGGAGGCGTTTCATGGCCGTCCGTCCGTCGACTCGATGGTGACAACCTCGCTGACAGGCGCCCCGGGCGCATCGTCAGTTAGCGGCATTTAGCGCGGTTTAGCAGAATTTCTGGTTAAATCCCGCTCGATCAGGGTGAGTTCGGGCAGTTGGCAGGGCAGCAGAAAGGTCAGCGGCGCCGCGGAGTGCAGGCGTCGCGTCGCAAACTCACGGAAGCGTTGACCGCGGCAGGCTTGAAGACGCAGGCCGCGCTGGCCGAGCGCATTGCTGATCTCGAAACGCTGGACACGCCACCCAAGGACATGGTCAACCGGGCGTTTCGCGAGCTGCCGGTGGAGCTCACCTCCCTCGAGCGCATTGCTCAGGCCCTCAGCGTGCCGGCACACAGCCTGTACAAAACCGCAGACGAAGCCCCGGAGGAAAATTCCGGCGAAGCTGCCGATTCGCCGCCGGAGCCGGGAGGCAGGGGCCCTGCATGGGTGGGTGCAGTCGCGCTGGTGGCGGTCTTCGTCGCGGTGGCCGCCGTCTGGTGGTGGCCTGACAGCCAGGCCCCGGCACCGTTAGAACCTGCGGCCTTGAGCCTCGGGCAGCGCCAGGTGGTGGTGATGCCGCTCACCGGCGATGGCGACGGCCGCTTCGGCGCAGCGTTGCGTGCCGAGCTCGCCGGGCAGTTCAAGGTGGCGAGCGCCACCGCGACAGCAACGGTGCAGGCGGGCGACGTCAAAGAGGCCGCCGATACGCTGCGCGCAGATCTGGTCATCGACGGCGAGGTGATCGACCACGGACGGCTGTCCGGGGTGGTGCTATTTGTTTTTGCGAACGGCGTACGTCAGCAGCTCTGGGCAGAGAGTTTCGCCACGGTCGATCGGTCAAGGGTTGTGGCTGACTTGGCGATCCGGGCTGCCCGGGCTCTCGCCTGGGTGTTGTCCCCCGGTACCTCGGACGTGGCGTATTTTCCGCTGGCGCCGGTGCAGGAAGACTACCTGGCCGGCGAGGCGTTGCTGGACGCGCCGGCGAACGAGCTCAATCTCAAGCGCGCGCAGACGCGCTTCGAGGCGGCGTTGCGGCAGGACGGTAACTTTGCTCTGGCTCATGCCGGGTTGTGCGAAGCACTGCTCGAGCAGCACTGGATGTTCGAGGAAGACCGCATGCTCCGCGATGCATCCAGCGCGTGCTCGCAGGCGCTGCTGCTGGCGCCGGATCATCCGGTGGTGGCGAGTGCGCACGCGCACTTTCTGAGTCGCACGGGCCGCAACGACGAGGCCATTGCTCTCTATCAAAGCGTGAACGCGTCGCACCCTTCTCATGCGGCAGCTTTCGAGGGGTTGTCTGCGGCGCTGCTGGACGGTTACCGGCAGAGCGGCGACGCCGCTGTGCTGGCGGCGGCCAAGGTTGCTGCGCAGCGGGCTGCGGAGGTGGACCCCACCATCTGGAAGCCGTTGTTCAATCTTGCGGCCATGGAGTACTTCTCGAACGATCTCGATAGCGCCATTGCGGCGAGTGAGGCTGCGCTGGCGCGGCAGGAAAACGAATACGTGCTGGGCAACCTCGGCACGTTCTATGTGTGTCGCGGGCAGTTTCAGCGAGCGAAAGCAAGCTATCAGCGTGCCCAGGCGCTGGCGCCGCAGTCCTATGTCGGCGATGAGTTTCTGGGCATGACCCACTACTTTCTCGGTGAGTATGACGAGGCGGTTCGCCTGCGGCGGCGGGCTATCGGGCGCATCGGCGACGGCGCCCCGGAGATTCACGAGATGTGGGGGCAACTGGGCGATTCGCTGCGCATGAGCGGTGCGGTGAACGAGGCAGTGGCGGCGTATCAGCGGGCAGCGGAGATCGCCGAGCGCGACTTTCTCCAGGGGGTTGCCCCCGTTGCTGACCGCGCGGCCCGCGCCTATTACTACACGGCTCTGGAACATCTTGCTCCCGGCAGTCTGCCGGGCCATGTGGAAGACACGCTGAGTCGCGAGCTGGACGAGATAGGACCGGCGCTGGTGGAAGCCAGCGCCCATCGCCGCATGGCACAGATCTGGGTGCTGCGGGGCGAGCCGGCGAAAGCCCGGGCGTCGGTGGCGAAAGCCACGGAAACCTGCCCGGGATATGGTCTGCTGCCGGATTTTGCCGGCCTGATGGCAACTGCGCGCGCGGGCACGCCATGAGCATGGACGGGCTCGTACGGCTGCTGATTGTCCTCGGCGTGGCCTATGGCGCGGTGTGTGTGCTGGCGTACCTGTTGCAGGATCGCCTGGTTTTCTTTCCCCGGGCCGTGCTCACCGAGCCCGGGGGACCGCATGTGGCGCCGGTGACCTTCGAGCATGGCGGGGTGGTGCTGCGCGGCTGGGTGGTGAACGCGGAAGCCGACGGACCGCTGCTCGTCTATTTCGGGGGTAACGGCGAAGAGCTTTCGCCGTTGACGAACGTCTTTGCCCGCCTGGATGCAACCACCCTGCTCGTGAACTATCGCGGCTATGGCCTCAGCGAAGGCAGTCCGGACGCCGCCGCGCTCATCGACGACGGGGCTGCCATCGTGCGGCAGCTGGCCCGCAGCTACGGCGCCGACCGCCCGCTGCTGCTGTTCGGCCGCAGCCTTGGCAGCGGCATCGCTGCGTCCGTGGCAGCTCTTGAGCCCGTGGATGGCGTGATTCTGCTGAGCCCTTTCCGCAGTCTCGAGCACATGGCGCGGCGGGTGCTGCCCTGGGTGCCGGTGCGTTGGCTGTTGCGTCATCGCATCGACACGGCGGCAGCGCTCAACGCCCTGCCTGATGACGTGCTGGTGCTTTATACCCATGACGACGGGGTTGTGCCGGCCGCGGAAACGCTCGCACTGCTGGCGTTGTTTCCGCGGGCCCCGCGGGTCGCGGTGTTCAAAGGCGGCCACAACCAGCCGCTCACACAGGAAGATCTGTGGGCGCCAGTGGTGGCGTTTGTCGACAACTTCTGAGCAGCGCCCCGGCTGCTCGTGAAAACGTGTTTTACCGGCGCTAGCGTGTAAGATCGGGGCAGCCGGGGGGAGGGGAATCACTTTGGCGTCATACGAAACTGCGCGGCCCGCTTCGGTCGCAACGCAGCTGTTTACCCGCTGGCGCATTGTCGCCTGCCGCTTGCGTCCCGCGACGCAGTTGCCAGCCACAAGCAGGAGAGCCTGATGGACACGAGGCTGACCCCGGAAGAGCTTGGTGAGATCATGGCGGCGCTGGGCATGGATGCCGCGGATGCACCGCTGTACCAGGGCATCGTGCAGGCCAATCTTGCCACGGTGGTGGATGTCGACAGTTTCGCCTGGCCGGTGAACGAGCCTGTCGAGCGCGTCTACGCGACGCCGCCGGCGGCGGAGAATCCTCACGGCGCCTGGTACGTGCGCACGGATGTTCGCACGCAGGAAGCAGGCGGGCTCGCCGGTATGCGCATTGCGGTGAAAGACAATCTGCTCATGGCTGGCGTGCCGCTCATGAACGGCACGACGATTCTGGAAGGTTACGTGCCGGAGGAAGACGCGGAGATCATCACCCGCATGCTGGACGCCGGTGCAACCATCGTCGGCAAAACCGTGTGTGAGGCGTACTGCTTCTCGGGCGGCAGCCATACCAGCGCCCCGGCAGCGGTGACCAATCCCCATGATCCCGATCGCTCGGCCGGTGGCAGCTCGTCGGGCTCGGGCGTGGTGGTGGCCACCGGAGAGGTCGATGCTGCCATCGGCTGTGATCAGGGCGGTTCCATCCGCATGCCTGCTTCGTTCTGCGGCATTGTCGGTATGAAACCCACCTGGGGGCTGGTGCCGTATACGGGCATTCTGGGCATGAGTCCGAACATTGATCACACGGGTCCCATGACCGCGGACGTGGCGGACAATGCGCGTCTGCTCGAGGTGCTGGCGGGTCGCGACGGGGCAGACTCCCGGCAGATCGACTCACCGCTCGAGGCCGTGGCGTACACGGACGCTCTGAACCGCAGTGATCTCGACGGTCTGCGCATCGGCATTCTGCGTGAAGGTTTTGGTCTGCCTTCATCAGAACACGATGTGGACGCCGCAGTACGCGCTGCGGCCATGAGCCTGACCACCCTTGGCGCAGACGTCAGCGACGTTAGCGTGCCGATGCACGCGCAGGCAGGCACGCTCACTTTCGGCTCGGTGCAGGCCATGACCACCTCGATGTTCGATCTGGACGGGTGTCTTACGGAACGTCCCGACCACGTGCCGCGCAGCTACATTGAGAAGCAGCATGAATGGCGTGCCCGCGCCCACGAGCTGCCCGCCAACGTCAAAGTCATGCTGATCAGCTCCGAGGTGCTGAAACGCCGCGCGGGCTACCGCTACCTGGCGCAGGCCCGCGTGGGTGTCCGCCTGTTGCGTGACGCCTACGATGCTGCGCTGGCTCAGGTGGACGCGCTGGTGCTGCCCACCACGCCCATGAAAGCCACACGCCTTCCGGGGCCCGATGCCACCCCGGAGATCGTGACGGGACTCGCCTTCGCACCGGTCGCGAACACCAGTCCATTCAACCTCACCCACCACCCCGCCATCAGCCTGCCGTGCGGGCTGTCCGAAGGGCTGCCTGTGGGCATGATGCTGGTAGCGCGCCGCTACGACGAGGCGCTGCTGTACCGCATCGCCCATGCCTTTGAACAGGCGCAGGACTGGCGCACGCGCTGAGGCTTCTCCGCTCCCCTTCCGAAACAACAATAAACGAGAAAAACCGGATGACGAGGAAAACAACGTGAGTGCACAGCCTGTTCAATGGTCGTCCCGAGCGGTCTTTCTCATGGCTTCCATCGGCTCCGCGGTCGGCTTGGGAAATCTCTGGCGTTTCCCCTTCCATACGGGGCAGAACGGCGGCTCGGCGTTTGTGCTGATCTATCTGGCGGCGGTTGCGCTCGTGGCGTACCCCATTCTCATGTCGGAATTTGCTGTGGGCCGTCATCGCGGTCTGTCCGCCGTCGGCTCCGTGCGCCAGCTTGCCGTGGATGCGGGCCGCTCGTCGCGCTGGTCGATCATTGCCTATGTATGCCTCTTCGGCGCGTTCACGGTGCTTACCACCTATAGTGTGGTAGCCGGGCAGGTGCTGGCTTTTTCGGTCATGTCCTTTGCCGGTGAGTTCGCCGGGGGCGCCAGTGCGGCGGCGGCTTCTCCGTCGCTGTACGCCACGGGCACGTCGGCGGTGCTGTGGCACAGCCTCTTCATGCTGGTCACCGTAGGCGTCGTGTCTGCCGGGCTGCGCGGTGGGGTGGAGCGTGTCGTCAGCCTGCTCATGCCCGTGTTCTTTGTGATGCTGGCCGCCCTGTGCGTGTATTCGCTGGTGAACGGGGCGGCCGCTGAAGCGCTTGCCTACCTGTTCAAACCGGATTTTTCCGCGATCACCCCGGGCGTTGTCATGGCCGCGCTCGGTCAGGCGTTTTTCTCCCTGGGCGTGGGGGGTGGTCTGATGATCACCTACGGTTCGTTTCTTGCCCGCGAGGAGAACATCGGCAGCAACGCAGCCATCATTGCCGGCTCCGACACGCTGGTTGCGGTGGTGGCGGGGTTGATGATTTTCCCCGTGGTGTTTGCCTTCGGCCTCGACCCGGCCTCAGGGGCGGGTCTGATCTTCGAAGCCATCCCGGTAGTCTTCGCGGATATGCCCGGCGGCGCTTTCATCGGCGGGCTTTTCTTCTTTCTCGCCTTCATTGCTGCGCTCACCACTTCCATAGCCATTCTGGTGGCGCTGGTGACCGTGGGTGAAGAACAACTGGGTCTGGGACGCACCACGTCGGCGCTCCTGTTCGGGAGCCTCGCCTGGGTGATAGGTGCCTTCGCCGTGGGCTTTGCGGGTCTGACCGAATGGCTGGACTTTCTCAGCGGCAGCGTCTTTGTGCCACTCGGGGGGCTGCTGGTGGCGGTGTTTGTCGGCTGGGTGGCGCCGCTCAGCGCCATGCGCCAGGAGCTGCACAACGCCGGTCAGCGCCTCTTTCAGCTGTGGCACGTGGCCATGCGCTATGTCGCTCCGGTGGCGGTGGTGTCTATCCTGCTGCTGGGCCTGGATGCGCGGTTCGACTTTTTCTAGCTACAGCTCGGACTGCAGCCGCGTCAGCAGGGCCTGGGCCACGGGATTCACCACCGCCGGCTGCAGGTCGGTAACGGTCTTGTCCACGGACTGCATGCGGTAGACGTCGCCGGCGCCGAAACACGGCAGCCAGCCACAGAAGACGTAACCGGCCCGGGAGGCGAGGTCGACCCCGGTGCCAATGGCGGGGTCTGCCATGTCGAAATCGATCTGCCGGCACGGGGCGCGGGTTGCCGCAATGCTGGCGAGGGCACGGTCGAGATCGCTGCCCACGCTGCGAACGCGCAGCCGCGCAAGGCCACGCCGGGCAACGTGCTCGAGACGGCTCGTGGTGTGGTCCTGTGCCGCCGCCGTGCCTGTCTGCCAGCGCCGCTCGAGGCCCGTGCTTGCCACGAAGGTGTCAAGCAGGTCTGCGCCGTAGGCAGGCCGGTAGCCCTCACCGGCCGCGGCCTCGCCGAGGGGTTCGTAGACGATGGTCGCGGCCTGGCGCCTGTGTGCCTCGCGGACCTGCACCTTGCCGTCTGTTTCGGCGGGGATGTAGCCGAGCATCAGGCCCGTTTCGAAGCCGGTTTTCACGGAGTGGCGCTGCATGATGTGGTGATCGGTGGTGGGATAGTGCAGAAACCCGGCATAACCCAGCTCCCGGCACCAGCGGGTGAGCTCGGCGCCTACCTGCCAGGCAATGCCGCCACCGCGGGCGTCCGGATCAACCACCGTATTACCCAGCTCGGGTATGCGCGCATCCGGCACGATGGTCATGGCCATGTGGGCGAGCACGCGGCCGTCGGCGGTGACGGCGCCGACGCTGTGTAACGCGCCGCTGACCATGGCATCGCGCATACGCGCAACGTCGTAGAACAACGCGTTGGCGTAGCTGTCGCCGTACACACGGTGAAAACAGTTGACGACCGCCTCCGCGTCATCGGCGGTCAACCGTCGGATGTTCGTCTCGGCCATGATGGTGTTCTCCCTGCCGGGCGCACACAGCTTAACCGACAGGACTGTGCCGCTGTCCAGCTACTCCTGAAGCGCAATGCCCATGCGCCACTCGGGCGGCACGCCGTACTCTTGCGGCTCAGGTGCCCGCGACTCCACGTAGAGCGAGAGGCCCATGGAGCGGTAAAAATGCACGGCAGGGTTGTCCGAGAGCACGTCCAGCTCCAGCGCCCGACAGCTCTGTTCGCGGCCCAGCGCCATGGCGTGGGTAAGCAGCTTCATGCCAACCTGCTTGCCGCGCTGGTCGGGTTTAACAGAGAGCGCGTGCACGTAGTAGATGCCGGAGCGCAGAACGGGGTTGAGCCAGCTTGCCCGTTCCGAGCGCTCGATAACGCCGCTGAGCTCGCCTTCGGTGGCTTCTCCGGCTGCGAGCAGATCGGGCCAGAGCGGGCCGAGGGCTGTCTGGCGCGCACGGTACTCTGGGCCGGCGAAGCCGATCTCTATGCCGAGCAGCGTGTCGTTCTCCACCGCCAGGCGCGTGCCGTCCCAGCCGAACAGAGAGCCCGGGGTGAGCCATGAGCGGCGCACGAGCGCATCGAAGAGCTCCCGGCGGCCGAAGTGGTAGTCGTAAGAAACCGGGCCGGTGGCGTGCACCAGCTCGGGAATGTCTGCCGCGTACTGCTCAGCGAGCGCGGCATCAGCCTGTACGATATCCATGGTGATTGTCTCCTAGGCACCCGAGCGGATGCGGGTTGGGGTGAGGGTAAGCAGCACGAACTGGTCTTCAGCAGCCACCCAGCCGTTGATGGTGTCCTGCAGCCTGCTGTCGGCCATGTCCCAGTACTTCGGCCCCAGGCGTTGGATCAGGGCTGCAGCACCGCTGTCGTTCACATCGATGGTTCCGTCGAAGGCAACCCATGCTTCGGCCTCGCCGATGTGGTTGGTGACCAGCACCGAGACATCGGGGTGCTGTTCCATGCGTTTCAGCTTCGGCGTGCCTCTGGCAGCGAACATGAGCACCTGACTTCCTGTCCACTCGAACCAGACCGGCACACCCATGGGCGCATTGTCGTCCCGATTTGTCATCAGAATTGCCAGGCGCGGTTCAGCCAGGAAGGCATCGCGCGCAGCGTCGCTGTCGAAAGGTCTGGGCATGGGCGGATCTCCTTAAACGGCTGGCGATTATTAGGTCGTTGAACTAATATGTCAATGACCTAAGAATTTCACGAACGGAGAAGCCATGACGTCTCTCACCGCGAAAGGGCTGTCGACGCGGGCCAGAGTGTTGACAACGGCTCGAGCCGTGCTGGTCGAGCACGGCTACGAAGGCCTGGTGCTGCGCGCTGTGGCCGCGCGTTGCGGGATGCAACTGGGCAATCTGCAGTACTACTTCGCCACGCGGGAAGCGCTGCTGCTTGCGGTGATCGAAGCCGAAGGGATGGATGATCGAGCGCTCATAGACCAGGCGTTGGCTGCCCCCGGCGAGCCGGCGGCGACGCTGCGAAACATCATCCGCGAGCTGGTGACGCGGTGGCGCGGCGACAGTGCCATTGTCTATGCCACGCTCAATCTCATGAGCCTCACGAGCGATCCGTTCAAGCAGTTGTACCGGCAGATTTACGCGGACCACTACGCCTCGCTGGAAGGTGCCATAGGTGCTGCGGCGCCAGCCTTGACCCCTGAGGAACGCCGGACGCGGGCGCGGTTACTCACCGCCCTGATCGATGGCGCGCCCTACCAGACCTCCGTCGGGCCCCGGGGGCGCTACCTGACGCGCATCGTGGAGGAAGGCTGTCGCATCGCGCTGGGGGAACATGCCGGTTAGAGTGGCCGCGTTGCACAGCACGGGGAAGGGCTGGTGAAGGTCTGGGGTGTCTCGGTGTCTTTCTACACCGGCAAACTCGAAGCGTACCTGCGCTACAAAGGCATCGCCTACGAAATGGCGTCGCCGTTTGCCCATGCAGCGCGCATAGCGCCGCAGGCAGGCGCCATCCAGGTGCCGATCGTGGAGCGGGACGACGGGCGCTGGATGTCCGATTCCACACCGATCATTGCGCAACTGGAAACCGAGCACCCGTCCCCGGCGGTGATGCCCGCCGATCCGGTGGTGCGTTTCATAGCGCTGTTGATCGAAGACTACGCCGACGAATGGCTCTGGCGGGCTGCCATGCACTACCGCTGGAGCTACGAGCACGATCGCGCGCTGTTGTCCCGGATACTGGCGGATGAGGTCGGTGCCCATCTCAGGGTTCCCCGGGCGCTCGTCGTGCGGCGCCTGGCGACGCGTCAGCGCAAGGGCTTTGTGCTGCGCGACGGCGTCACGGCTGCTACGCAGGCCCACGTGGAGGCGGGCTATCGCAAGGCGTTGGCCAACATGACCGCCATGCTGGAAGGGCACCCGTATCTGCTGGGCCGCACACCGTCCATCGCCGACTTCGGCATGATGGGGCCCATGTTGCGGCACTTCGGCCAGGACCCCACGCCGGCGGAAATCATGCGTAACGAAGGCCCCGCCGTGTTCGCCTGGCTGGGTCGCGTCTGGCACGCCGGCGCATCGCGGGCAGACGCTGATCTCGTCTCCAACGTACCGCCGGCAGCAGCGCCCATGCTCGAGGAGATTGCCCGCACGCACCTGGTGCAACTGGCGGCCAATGCCGAGGCATACGACCAGGGTGCGCGCCATTTCGACATGACAGTGCAGGGTTGCGACTACCGGCATTTGCCGGTGTCGCGTTACCGGGTTTACTGTCTCGAACGTCTGCGGGAACACTTTGCGGCGCTGGCGCCGGGCGAACGCGACAGTGTCAAGGCGTTGCTGCCGTACGCCGAGGCGGCGCTGTTGTGGGACGAGGCCGTGCCTGCTCGCTCGGGCTACGACCCGGCGCGGGAAGCCCCGTTCAACAAGGCCATCAACGTGTTTGACGGCGGCGTGCCGTCCTAGGGGAGGATCACCCGGCCGCCCGGGCAGCTGCAACTATCTCCTGCATGCCGTCCCACTCGCGCCAGTGGTCGCACAGCAGGTCGATGGACGTCTGCCACGGATCGTAGCTGTCCGGATAGTCGAGAAACTGCCCGAAGTACCCCCGGTCCGGGTGGTCGCTGACCCCGTGCGCCACCCGGCGGGTGCCTTCGTGGGGGTTGCCGTCCCGCCATCGGCGGATCCGGAAATACACGTTCATGCGCGCATGCGGCCCCAGGTTGGGGGTAGGTGTATGGGGGCAGCTGTGCAGGGCAATCACCGCGTCGCCCGGACTCAGCAGCACCGGCGTGAGCTCGGGCCAGGGCCACTCTTCCGTGGGCGCCACGTCTGCTGCACGCTCGTGGGCCAGCGCCCGGATCGGATCGGGCAGGCCATTGGCGTAAGGTTTGCCGTTGGCGCCCACCTTGATGCGGGGCCAGTCGATGCCTTCGGGGCCGATCACGCCGCCGCTGTCCCGCTGGCGGCGGAAAAACGCTTCCACCTGCTCGTGCACACCTTTCACCACCGCAAACTGGCCGTTGCCCGGCACCTGCTGGTCGCTGAGGCACACACCCACCAGGGCCGTGTAGCTGCCGGTAGAAATGCGCCGGTCCGGGTCCATCCACAGCTGGCCGTCGTTGCTGCCGCGACGCTCGTCGTGTTCTCCGAAATAGGTGGCCGCATCCCGGGGGCGATGGGTGAGCGGATCGATCTCGTCGGCTGTTGCCGGCAGCGGGCCGCTCCAGCCGCCGTCGACGTGGGTGCCGGGGCCGCCGCCCAGCTTGTCGTAGGGTGGGGTTACCGCTATCTGGCAGCTCACGACGTCGGGTAACGGACCCATCTCCCGGCGCAGAAGCCCGGCAAGGCAGCCGTCGTTGAACAGCGCCAGAATCTCCGGGTGCGTAGCGAGCTCCGCCGGCACCAGCAGCTGCCGTTCGTCGCGAGGCAGCGCGGCATCGATGCGACTGCGGGCGGCCTGGACGATGGCCGGCGGTACGGCGTTGCGCAGCACGATGAAGCCGTCATCGAACAGCGTCTGCTTCTCTGTTCCGCTCAGCGCAGCCTCGTGCATGCGGTGCTCCGTTTGTGTTTTGTCCAACCGACCGGGAAGATACCACGTCCATCGTTCAGGCAGATCCCATGGGGCAGAGCCGCCTCGCCTACACCCAACCCGAACGTGTGCTCGACGAGTTTGTCTCCCGGGGCATGGTGGTGTTGTCCCCCGACGCGCTGGGCGTGCCCCGCGCGCTTCACGATGCCATCTATGCCCGGGAAACGGCCGCGTTCCGGGCCAGGGAAACCATCAGCACGACATTGATTCCCGATGTGCTCAGCGTGCTGGACGCTCCCGGCCTGGTGGCTGTGCTGGACGCCTTGGCGGGCCCCGATTGGGCCATTGTGCCCTTCACGCACAACGCCCCGTTCGTCAGCGGCGCCTTCGACCAGCACTGGCACAAGGATGACAACGGTCCTTTCAACGCCCGCTGGCCCCGTCATCATCAGGCTGTGCAGCTCGAAATGCTCTATTTCCCGCAGGCCGTGAGCGAGGAGATGGGCCCCACGGCCGTGATCCCCTATTCCCAGTACTGGACGTTCAATCACGAAACCAACCAGGACAATTTTGCCGGTGCTGATCACCTGGATTTCAATTATCAGCTCATCGGCATGGAGACGGTGCCCGTCAGCGGGCACCGTTCGCGCAACGCCGAAGCCGACATCGTTGCCAGGCGCACCGAGCACGACGTGCGCATGCACGATGCCGTGGCTGGCACGGGCTGGCCCCTGGTGACACCGTTCGAGGTGGCGCCCCTGGAAGCAGGCAGTGTGGTCGTCTACTCCCACAATCTGTTTCACCGGGGCAATCACCGTCGCGATCCGTTCGAACGCTGGCGCGCGCACCCGCGATTCATGTGGCGGTTTTGGGTGTACCGCACGACAGACCCCGCGGGCGAAGCGGCCGGCTGGCTGCCGCCGGCAGCGGACAGGCTCACGGGTGTGGCGCTCGAGGCGCTGCCTGATGGCCTCGCGGAGACATGGCGCCAGCAGCATCACTGGCTGCACACCGGCAGCCCGGCACCGGTGCGCGATGACCCTGCGCCCGTGGCGCACCTCGCGCAGGGGCTTGCGGACCTGGGGGATGCCCGCGAACCGGACCGTATCGGCGCGGCTTACCGGCTCGCCACCCATGTCGATCGCGAAGCGAGCCTGGCTGTGCTTTCCAGGGCGCTGCATGACGAGCGCGAGAGTCTCAGGCGCGCCGCAACCTTCGGGCTCATTGCCATGGGTGACGCGGCGACGGACACCTTTCTTAAAGCCTGCGCCTCCCCCAGAAAATGGCTGCGCAAGGCGGGCCTGCATGGCCTGGGCGATGGGGCCCGGCTCACCGAGGCTGTGGGGGCGACCGTCACGGCGTTGCTGGCAAACGATGCATCGGTGCACGTGCGTGCAACCGCCGCCCATGCCATCGGCTGCCTCGTGCGACGGGCGTGCGCCCGCGAGCTGGGTGTGGAGCATCTGCCGGCGCTGCTAGCAGCTCTGCTCGCTTCGCTGGCGGTGGAGAAGAATCGTTTGGGGATGGACAAGGCGCAGGGGCGCAGCATCAAGTTTGTCCGCCCGGTGGACGACTGTGACGTCTGCGAGGGGATCGGCATGGACTACGGGCAGCCCCGCTTCGAGCCGGTGCGTTCGGCCGTGCGCGAGAATGCGCTGGTGGCTCTGGTCATCGTGGCGACGCATGGCCAGCGCCTGGCGCCGCACGAGCGCACGCAGCTCGCCGACTCGCTGGCGGATATTGTCAGCTGCGACGCCAACGTGTTCGCCGCTGGCCTTGCGCTGGACGCGCTGACCCGGCTTACGGGTAAGGCCGGGTCGGAGCTGCTTGACGAGGCCCGTGCCACGATGCCGATCTTCTGCCGGGAATCGCTGCTGCGCGCACAGGCGCACGCGAATCAGCGATCCTGATACACAATCACCTTGCGGCTGAACGGTTCAGCGGCCAGTGCCTGGGCAACGGTATGGAATGGTCCATATGCCGGATCCACCGCGGCAGGCTCGAGACCGTCCAGGACTAGGTCGAGCACCCGCGAGAGCTGACTGGCACTGTTCACACGTCCCGTGTGAAAGGAAATGCCCCGCATGTTGAGGTTGAACATGGGCACCGGCACAGCGGGACCAAAGAAGATCGACGATGACGTGCACTCACCGTAGGGAGCCGTGGAGGCAAGCACAGCGCTGAGGCCATCCACGCTGTTGGTGCAGTCGACGGTTATTTCATGGCTGGCAAAGCGTTTGGGCCAGTCGTCCACAGGCAGGCACGTGGCCCCGAGGCGTTCTGCGGTTTTCAGCAGAAACTGATCGTTAGAAGCGACCGTCACGTTGCCGGCGCCGAGGTGTTGCGCGCAGATCAGCGCGTACAGAGGGATGCTGCCACGTCCGGCAATGAGCACGCTGGCGCCGGGCTGGCGCTGCAGCGGTCCGTCGACGCCGCGCAGTCCGTCCGCGAGATTGTCGCTGGCGGACGCAAGGGCAATGGGGTCGACGCCGTCGGGAAGCTTGACGAGGTTGTGGTCGGCCCAGGGCACGCGTACCAGCTCCGCGTAAGCGCCGCCCCAGTCGCCGCCCGTGGCACCGATGCCGTACATGGTGCCGTTGGGCACGGCGTTGCACACGGATGAGTGCTGCGCGAGGCAGCGGGGACAGGTGCCGCAGCTTGGCTGAAACGAGGCGAGCACCGTATCGCCCGGCCGCAGTCCTGTCACCGCGTCGCCTGCGTCGGTAACCACCCCGGTGAACTCATGGCCCAGGGCAAACACCCCCGGGAAGGGTGATCTGCCCGCGACGATGCTGCGGTCGAGGTCGCAGGCCGCAACTGCCAGCGGGCGCACGAGGGCGTCGGTGGCTGTCTGCAGCAGCGGACGCGGCGTTTCCTGCCACGCCACCGGGTTGCGGGCGTCGCCGGTGGTGAACAGCGCTTGCATGGGATGCTCTCTGCATGGCTTCGACTGCGCCAGTGTGGGTGCGCTGCCTTGGCGGGACAAAAGGCCCGTGTTCAACCCAGGTGTACGGGATTCACCTCAGCGCTTCTTTCAGCCAGGCCAGAAACTCTGCCATGACGGGGTTGCCCGTCTGAAACGGGGCATGCACTGCATAAGCTCCCTGTCCGCGGATGGGTAGCTCGAAATCCGCCAGCGCCCTGACCCGACCGTCCCGCAGCCAGGGATTGAGGTAGGGCAGCACACCCAGGCTCACGCCGTCGCCCCGTTCCACTGCCTGCATGGCCGCGTGAAAACTGTCCGTTTCCAGGGTAAAAGCTGGTAGCGGCGCGTCGGGGACAAAGTGATCCCGCCATTGCTCCCAGCCCTGGAAAGGGCCCAGCACCCGGATCAACGGTTGCTGCAGCAGGGCTGCGCTGTTGCGGATGGGTGTGCTCTGCACGCTCTGGATCGGCACCACCGCCACGTCAGCGAGCCTGGTTGCCACGAGCCCTGGAAAGCGGCCGGCGCCATAGCGCACCACCACATCCAGCCGGGCGCCGGGGTCGCCATGCGTCAACGCCTTCAGGTCCGTATGCGTGAAGATGCGGATTTCCGTGTCGCCGAGGCGCGCTTTCAGCTCTGTCAGGCGCGGTGCAATCACTTCGTTGGCGAGAAAAGGAAAGGCACCGAGATGCAGGCGCCTGACGGAAGGCTCCGTGTGCAGGCTCGCTTCCCTGATGCGCTGAAAGCCGTCGGTCAGCGCGGGCAGATAACGTTCGCCCTCCCGCGTGAGCGTGACCTGGCGCCCGCTGCGACTGAAAAGCAGGGTGCCGAGGTAAGTCTCCAGATCTCTGATCTGATGACTGACGTTCGACGGCGACACGTTCAGCTCAGCTGCCGCCGCCTTGAAACTGCCGGTGCGGCCGGCGGCTTCGAAGGCCTGCAACCATGTCAGAGGAACTTTCTTCACGGCGCGACTGTACCGCGTTTACGGACCGGAAACGAAAAGCGGGCCCGAAGGCCCGCTCGTTCAACTGAGTCGGGGCAAAGCCCGCAGAATCAGTTGAAGTTGTAGGTCACACGGCCGTAGTAGAACGCGCCGTTGAAACCAAAGGGCGAGAACTGGCTGTACGGCAGGCCGAGCACGCCGGGAGGCGTCTGCCCACAGCGGCTGGTTTTACAACCCTGCTCGTCACCGACGTTGCGGCCACCGATGGTGACGTCGATGTTCTCGTTGAAGGTATAACCCGCTTCCAGATCGATGAGCGTGTTGTCATCGAATTCGCCACCAGCCTCGTTGTCGTAGAACTCATCGTAGTAGCTGACGCGTGCGAGGAAGCGCCAGTTCTCGTACGTGTGGTTCGCGGTGAAGTTCCAGCGCGTGTCCGGCACACCGTCTTCGATCAGGCGTACCCGGTTGTCGTTCAGCAGCGTCGGGTCGCGATCGGTGACATCCGTGTCGGTGTCGTTGAACGCCAGGTTCAACGTGGTGATGCCGCCATCCCACTCCACGTCGGTGGTGATCACGATGTCGATACCGGAGGTGTTCGTGTCGAACTGGTTCGTGAAGAACCGGAACTCCGAGATGTCGGACGCGTCGATGCCCTGACCGGCCAGCGCCGCCTGCTCTGCGGGCGTCAGCACGAAGTCGCTGGACAGGCTGAGGCGGTCTTCCACGTCGATATCGAAGTAATCGATGGTGATGTCGAAGGGACCCGCGGTCATGTAGATGCCGAACGTGTAGTTCTCGGATTCTTCCGGGTCCAGGGCGCTACCACCGCGCAGAACCGCCACGGGGCTCGCCGGCGGAATGACACCCTGGTTCGTGAGAATGCCGCCAACGATCTGCGTGGAGATGTTGGACGCGTTCGACTGGCCGGGGGTCGGCGCCTTGAAGCCTGTGCTCACGGTAGCGCGCAGACCAAGGTACTCGTTGATGGCGAGGTTGGCGCCCAGCTTGAAGTTGGTGGTGCTGCCGAAGTCGTCGAAGTCTTCGTAGCGTACGGCGGCGCCGATCAGCAGATCCTGCGTGGCGTACCACTCGGCATCGACGTAAGCGGCGAAGTTGTCGCGGCTGAAGCTGCCGGAGATGGTGGGCGAGAAGCCCGGGAAGCCGTTCGTGGAGGTGCTGAAACCCTGCGTGCCGAGGCCGCCGTCGATGTACGACTCGGTCTGACCAGCGGAGATGGAAAATTCCTCTTCGCGGTACTCGGCGCCGAACGCCAGGTTGATGTCATCGGTCAGCGGGAACGTGAAGTCGGCGTTGAAGTTCAGGTCTTCCTGCTCGTAGTTACCCGGGTCGAAGTCCCGGGGCGTGAGCGGCCCGAGGCTCGCGTTGACCGTGTTGTTGATGAAAAAGTCGGCTTCGTTGTTGCCCCAGTAGCCACTGACGCTCCAGGTGAGGCCGTTTTCCAGCTCGCCGCGCAGACCCAGCAGGAACGAGCTGTCGGTCATCTCGCCGCCGAAGTTCGGCGTGAAACCGCCGGTGATCAGTTCCTGGAAGGAGAAGCAGTTGGGATCGCCTGCCACCTGGGCGAAGGCGGCGGCATCAGGTACCAGACCGTTGAGCGCTACCACCGGGCAGCCAACGCCGTCGCCGGTGCCGAGGGCGGGGAAGCCCGAGTTGTCCTGGCCGACGGGACCGGGGGTGAGGTCGCCGATGAGCAGCGTGGCACCGCCGTCGCCGCTGTAGACGCCGCCGCGGTTGGTGGGGTTGCGATAGTAGAACCCGCCGGTGACTTCTTTATTGTTGTAGTTGGCGGTACCAAAGAGTTCCACGGAGTCGTTGATGTCAGCACCGAGGTTGACCCAGATCTTGTAGTCGCCGTCCACCTCGGGGGTGCCCCAGACCTGTGCGGGATTGTCGACATTCTGGTAGCCGGCCGCGATGAGGTTGGCCGCATCGGTGCGCTGCACGGAGCGATCGGTGGCATCCACCTCGGTCCACTCGGCGGTGACGTTCACGAAGCCGCTGTCGCCGATGGGGAAACCCTTGTTCACGGCGATGGTCATGTGCTCACCGTCGCCTTCGGAGTACTCGCCGTACTTCACTTCGACGGCACCTTCCGACGCAGAGTTTTTCAGGTTGAAGTTGATGACACCGGCAATGGCGTCAGAGCCGTACTGGGCGGCGGCACCGTCGCGCAGCACTTCCACGCTGCGCAGCGCAAGCGAGGGAATGGCGGCAATGTCCGGGCCCTGGGAGCCGTCCGACAGGCCGTTACCGAGCCAGGTGATCACCGACGCGCGGTGACGGCGCTGGCCATTCACCAGTACGAGGGTGTGGTCGGGTGCCAGACCGCGCAGGTTTGCCGGCCGCACCAGGGTGGCTGCGTCACTGATCGGCTGATCGTTGACGTTGAACGACGGTACGACGTTACGCAGCAGGTTGCTGGTGTCGACGCCGCCCTGGCTAACGAACTCATCGCTCGTGATCACGTCGACAGGTGCCGTGGAATCGGTGGTGGAACGAGGTTTGCCGCGCGTACCGACGGTGACAACTTCCTCGATGACGTCCTGGTCGGCCTGGGCCATTTCCTCTGCCTGAACTGCGGGGGCGCCGAACGCACACAGCAGCAGCAGAGCAAGCGACACAAGCGTCACGGATGCTTTGGTCATAGATCTCTCTCCAATGGTTGATGCGCTCCTTTTATGACGGTTCTGTGACCTGGAGCGCGGGGCGATTGTACGCCCACTGGAAAAAACTTCCAGACAGAAAAATGCACTAAATTTCATGCACTTACGGTGCTGGTGGGTATCCGTGGGGACTCATGGGCGCACTTCGTAGTACAGATTGCTCGGATCGTTGAAGTCATGTTGGACAAAACGCGTGAAGCCGCCCGCGCCGACCATCTCCCGGGCCACCTCCGGATTGAAGCCCAGCGTGCCCAGACCGGCACCGTCGGGCTCGGACAACGCCGACGACATGCAGGCGGACACGGAGAATCCATAGAACATCGCCAGCATGGGGTTACGCAGGTTTTCCTTGAAATCCGGTGTGCTGCGAATGTCCTTGATCAGCCAGGTGCCATCGTCGCGCATGGCCCGGCGGATGGCCGCAATCACCTCCGCGGGTCGCGTCATGTCGTGCAGACAGTCGAAGGTGATGAGAAAGTCGAAGGTGGCGTTTGGCGGCAGCGCTTCGCCCCCGGCCACATGCAGCTCGACGTTGTTCAGCCCCAGCTCACGCGCTTTGTCCGCGCAGCGGTCGATGGCGATCTGACTCGGATCGTAGCCGTGGAACGTGGAGTTGGGGTAAGCCTGCGCCATGGTGGTCAGCGCAATACCGCCGCCGCAACCGACGTCAGCGACCACGGCACCGGCCTCGAGGCGTTCGACGACGCCTTCCAGCGCCGGCAGAATGCGCGGCACGAGCTCCTGCCGTGTCCAGGGCCCCAGCATACGTTCGGTGCGGTGCGCAGCGTTTGGCCCCAGCTCTTCGTAGCTGAGGCCGATGCCGGTGCGGAAGGCATCGATGATCTTTGTCACCGTCGCCGGCGCCGTGGGTCCGGCAAAGGCGCCCGCAGCAAAGCTGAGGCTGCCGTTTTCGTCGGCAAGCACGGCCGCGCCCTCTTCGCTCAGCTCGAACCGGTCGGGATCGTGGTAGTCCACCAGGCGCGCGGCTGCCTGGCCGCGCAGCCACTCGAACAGCCAGCGTTCCTGCAGGCCGGTTTTCTCCGCCAGCGCTGCGGCGCTCAGAGGGCCGGCACCACTCATGGCTTTGTAAAGGCCGAGCTGGTCGCCGATGTGAATCATCAGCGACACGATCTCACCCTGCTTGAAATTCCAGACGTTGAAAGAAAAGCGTTTCAGCGCTTCCGGATCGATGCTCCCCGTATGCTCTGCCATGTGTACCTCCCCTATGCACCCTCAACCTAGCGCGTTGAACCGGGAGATCAAGGGGCCGTGAGCTTCGTGGCGAGCGTCTCCAGCGTGATGGGTTTGGTGAGGAAATCGTTCATGCCTGCCGTGAGGCAGCGCTGGCGGTCGTCGGCCATGGCGTTGGCTGTCAGGGCGATCACGCGTGGCTGGGGGATGTCGGGCAGATCACGGATCTGCCGCGTTGCCTCCAGACCGTCGACCTCCGGCATCTGCACATCCATCAGCACCAGGTCGTAGCGATGAGAGCGCACGGCATCCACGGCCTGGCGGCCGTTCTCCACGGTGTCGACGGCACAGCCGAGGCGTTCCAGCATGCGGGTGGCGACGCGCTGATTGACTGCGTTGTCCTCGGCCAGCAACACCTGCAGGGGACCGGCCCGGCCCGGCGCGGTGCCGGGGACGGCTTCCCTTGCACCAGGCAGCGCTTCTGCAACCGGAAGCAGCAGCTCGAGGCGGAAGGTGCTGCCCACGCCCGGCTCGCTCTCCACGTGGATTCTACCGCCCATGAGCTGGGCCAGGCGCTGACAGATGCTCAAACCGAGCCCGGTGCCGCCAAAGCGCCGGGTGGTGGACGCATCCTGCTGCACGAAGGCATCGAACAGCTGCTCGATCGAGGCTGCAGGAATGCCAACGCCGGTGTCCGTCACTGCCAGCACGAGCGAAAACCCGCCGGGTGCGGCAGCTGCACCGCGCACGCTTACCGCCACGCGGCCCCGGGCTGTGAACTTGATGGCGTTGTGCACCAGGTTCACCAGAATCTGTCGCAGTCTCGTCACGTCGCCGACCAGGGCGGCAGGCACATCCTCCGCAACGTCCAGCTGCAGCTCGACACCCTTTGCACGGGCTTCCATGGCCAGCGGTTCCAGCACCCCGGTGAACAGCATCTTCGTTTCGAAAGGCACATGCTCGAGGTCCACGCGGCCCGCATCGATCTTGGAGAAGTCGAGGATGTCGTTGATGAGGCGCAACAGCGATTCACCGCTGACGCGAATCGTCTCCAGCAGCTCGCGCTGCGCGCTGTCGAGCTGCGAATCCATCAGCAGGCTGGCAGTGCCGATCACGCCATTCATGGGGGTGCGGATTTCGTGGCTCATGTTGGCGAGAAACTCGCTGCGCACCTTCAGAGCCTGCTCAGCGACTTCTTTCGCCTGCACCAGCTCCTGTTCTGCCAGCTTGTCAGCAGTGACATCCTGTGTGATGCCGAGCAGATGCGGCTCGCCCTCGATGTCCATGACCTCACCCACGAGCTTGAGCCACCGGCGCCCGGTCTGGCCGAGCTTCGCGCGCACCAGCATGTCCACGCGGTGCTCCCGGGTGATGGCGGCCTGCATCGCAACGCGGCACTCGGCCTGACTTTCGGGTTCCAGCATCGCAACCGTTTCCTCGACCGTGGGCTGCGGCTGGCCCTCCATGCCGTAGATACGAAACAGCTCCGGGCTCCAGGAAAGCTGCAGCGTTTCGAGGTTGATGTCCCAGCTGCCGAGACCGCCGACGCGCTGGGAGCGCTCCAGCATCAGTTCGCTGCGTGTGAGCGCTGCCATGGCCTGGCGCCGCGCCGTGACGTCAAAGAGCCCTACCAGCATCACCCGCTCGCCGGCAAGCTCCAGGTGTCGCAGCCACACGTCCGTCCAGAATCGCTGTGCGCCGATCAGAAACGGTACTTCGTCGTGCCAGAACCTGGCTTTCCGGGTGTGCTGCATCACGTCCTCAGGGGGAATGCCGAGGTGACGTCCCACGTTCCGGGTCAAGGCGTTGAGCAGCTCGCCGGGGTGGTTGCCGGCAAGCAGCTGCCGCGCCCGGTCGTTGGCAACGACCAGCTCGGGATTGTCGCCCCGAAACATGAGCAGGCCGCCGTACGAGCCTTCCACCACGGCGGCCAGTACCTGCTCCTGGGCCTGCACTTCGTTGTGCTGACGCACACGGGTGCCGAACACGAGGAACGTCAGCAGGCAGAATACCCACAGGCTGGATACATAAATCAGCGGAGAAACCTGCGGTTCCGGGGTGAGGGCTATCGTGATGGTGAGGCTGATGGCGCTCGCCAGTAGATACATCGCCATGTGACTGTATTCGCGGAAGGCATAGCTGGCGCCGGCAATCACCACCAGCATGGGCATGGAATGGGAGAACGTGAACTCCACCAGGTGCATGCGGACGACGTTTTCTGCCGTGATGATGACGGCGATGGCGGCGGCGCTGGGGTAGGCAAAGCGCCGCAGGCGGGGCACAAGCTGCATGAGCAATGCGTAAGCGAAGCAGAGACCGGCCACGCACACCCGCAGCCACAGAGGTCCGGTAGGTTCATCCAGCCACCAGTACAGCGCTTCGAACAGCAGCAGGCCGGCGCCGCCCAGCGCCGTCAGAAGCCGGGGCACCAGGCTGTCGTTGTCCGCTGCGAAGCTTCTGAGCACCGTAGAACCTGAACCCTGGTCCAGAAAGTTTAGGTGACGCCCCGGGTGACGGAGGTCCGGAAGGCTGCACAGTCCCCAGTTTCGGCAATTTGCCGGCTTGGAAGGTGTCAAATTACCGGCGTCCGCTGTTCGATGGTTGCGCCCGCTCCGGCTCGATATAGTTAGCCGGGAGGGGAGGGGCACATGCATAGCGAACAGGTTCTGACAGCGTCTTTCGGCGAGCTCTGCGACGCGACGGCGGAGGCGTTCGACGAGCAGCTGAAGGCCTGTTTCCAGCCGGACGAGCGCCTCGAGTTCGAGGTCCGGCTGCCTGCGCCCGGACCAGGCGGCAGGCCTCCCGGTGTGCTCGTGTACATCAGCCCTAAAGCGGGCGCGCGATGGCCCGAAGCCTGGGCTCCAATGCTGGATGCCCACCACCTCGCGTGGGTGGGCGCGCGCGAATCAGGCAACGAAGTGGACGTGGCGCGCCGCGTCGGCCTTGCCCAGCTTGCACCTGCGGCCGCAGCCCGTGTCGGCCCGGTGGACGCCGCGCGGGTGTTTCTCGCTGGCTTCTCCGGCGGCGGTCGGGTGGCCAGCATGATGCTGCCGGTGTATCCGCAGCGCTACGCCGGCGCGCTTTTCATCTGCGGGGCCAATCCGCTCTTTGCGGTATCCGGAGAGGCCGCCCGGCAGCTCGCCGCGGTGCCTGCGGTGTTCCTCACCGGCACGGGCGATTTCAATCTGCAGGACACGGAGCTGGCGCTGGCTACCTTTCAACAGGCTGGCGTAGCCGGCGCCAGGCTCGTGGTGGTGGATGGCCTGGACCATGCGCTGCCTGCGCCCGAGGCGCTGGACGAGGTGTTGCGCTATCTGACAGGCGGGCTTGACGGGGACGCGCCTTGAAGCTGCCGGACACGACCGATGTGCTGGTGATCGGCGGCGGCAACGCGGGTTTGTGCGCGGCCATTGCAGCGCGCGAGGCGGGTGCTGACGTGGTGCTGGTGGAGCACGCGCCGAAGGTGCTGCGCGGCGGCAATACCCGGCACACCCGAAACCTTCGCGCCATGCATGATGGCCCGCTGGCCACGCTGACAGGCAGCTACACGGAAGAAGAGTTCTGGACCGATCTGCTGCGCGTCACCGGGGGGCACACTGACGAAGCCCTCGCGCGCCTCGTCATTCGGGAGAGTGCGTCCCTCGTGCCGTGGCTGGAAGCGCGCGGCGTCCGTTTTCAGCCGGCGTTGAGCGGCACGTTGAGCCTCGGGCGAACCAACGCGTTTTTCCTCGGGGGCGGCAAGGCGCTGGTGAACGCGCAGTACCGCGCGGCCGAGAAGCTCGGGGTGAAAGTGTTTTACGACTCCGAAGCGCGCGCCCTGCACGTGAAAGACGGGCGGGTTCAGGGCGCCAGCGTGAACAATCGCGGTTACCAGCGGGCGCTCGAAGCCCGCGCCGTGGTTGTGGCCAGCGGTGGTTTTCAGGCCAACGAGCGCTGGATGAAAGACGCCTGGGGGGAGGCGGCAGACAACTTTCTGATCCGGGGGACGCCGTATGCCACGGGCACGATGCTGCGCTGCCTCATGGAGCACGATGTGGAAACCGTGGGAGAGGCAACCCAGTGCCACGCGGTGGCCATCGATGCGCGGGGTCCCCGCTACGACGGGGGCATCGTGACGCGGCTGGACTGTGTCTGCTTCAGCATCGTCGTCAACCGGCAAGGCCTGCGCTTCTACGACGAGGGGGAAGATTTCTGGCCCAAACGCTATGCGATCTGGGGGCGTCTGGTGGCGCAGCAGCCCGGACAGATTGCCTACGCGATCATCGACGCGAAGGTGGCTGAGAATTTCATGCCGTCGTTGTTTCCGTCCATTGCTGCCGACTCCCTGGGAGCGCTGGCGGGACGGATCGGCGTCGACGCCGATGCGCTGGCGGCCACGGTGCAGACGTTCAACGCCGCTGTAGAGAACGGCGCTTATGATCCGGACGAACTGGATGGCTGTCACACGCAGGGGCTGTCGCCGCCCAAATCCCATTGGGCGCTGCCCATCGACACTCCGCCGTTTGCCGCGTTTCCATTGAAACCCGGTATCACCTTCACTTACCTCGGCGCGAAGGTGGACGCGCAGGCGCGGGTTGTGTTCCGCGGGCATGGGGCGTCCGGGAATCTGTTTGCGGCCGGGGAGGTGATGGCCGGCAACGTGCTCGGGCAGGGCTACTGTGCCGGCACCGGCATGTCCATTGGCGCGGTGTTCGGTCGCATCGCCGGGACCAACGCGGCGGCGTGCGCCGCATGATCATCGCCACGGACCGTGCTCACAGGGACGAGGCCCGGCGGGTGCTGGAGATCTGCAATGCCTGCCGCTACTGCGAAGGTCTGTGCGCGACCTTTCAGGCCATGACGCTGCGCCGCAGCTTCACCGACGGTGACGTCGACTACCTGGCCAACCTCTGCCATCACTGCACCGCGTGTTACCACGACTGCCAGTACGCGCCGCCCCACAGCTTCGACGTAAACGTGCCGGCGGTGCTGACCGATTCGCGGGTGGACAGCTACGCGCGCTATGCCTGGCCCGCCGCGTGGGGCCGATTGTTCCAAGGCAACGGTCTCGTGGTGTCGCTGGTGACGGCTGTGGTGCTCAGCCTGACGCTGGGCCTGGCCATGGCGCTGATCGGTGGCGATGCGCTCTACGGGCGCCATAGCGGGCCCGGCGCGTTTTATGCGGTGGTTGGCCACGGCTTGATGGTGCTGGCGGCCGGGGCAACGTTTGGTTTCAGCGTGCTGGCTCTGGCCGTCAGCGTCGTGCGGTACTGGCGGGCCATTGCCCCCGGGGCCGGCTGGCCTCGCTTGAGTGATGTGCTTGCTGCCACTGGCAATGCCGCCACCATGAAATACCTCGACGGCGGCCATGGGGAGGGATGCAGCAGCGCGGACGATGGTTTTTCCAACCAGCGGCGCTGGTTCCATCAGGCCACGATGTGGGGGTTTCTGCTGTGTTTTGCCTCTACATGCGTGGCGACGGTGTACCACTACGGCCTGGAGCGGGTGGCGCCCTATGCGGTGTTCAGCGTGCCGGTGCTGCTGGGCACGGCAGGCGGCATTGGCCTCGTGGTGGGCCCCGTCGGCCTGCTCTGGCACAAGGTGCACAGCCATTCGGGCCCGGTGCGCCTGCGACATCTCGGTATGGACTATGCGTTTTTAGTGTCACTGCTGCTGGTGAGTCTCACCGGTCTGCTGCTGCTGGCGCTGCGGGAGACGTCCGCCATGGGCACCACGCTCGTGGTGCACCTCGGATTTGTGCTGGCGTTCTTCGTGCTGCTGCCTTACAGCAAGTTCGTGCACGGTATTTACCGATTTGCGGCGCTCGTGCGCTTTGCGCAGGAGCGCCGTCTCTCAGGTGTCGCCGTCGCAGGCGGCGAGCACGCGGGGCGGTGACAGCGGCAGGTCGGTCATGCGGATACCGATGGCGCGACTGACGGCGTTGCCGACCGCTGGCAGTGGCGCGACGATGGGCGTTTCGCCCACCCCGCGCACGCCGTACGGATGCGTGTCGTTCGGCACCTCGACGATCTCGCAGTCGATCATGGGCAGGTCTGACGCCACCGGGATGCGATAGTCGAGAAAGCCGGGGTTCTCCTGGCTGCCGTCCTCGTTGAAGAGATATTCCTCGTTGAGCGCCCAGCCAATGCCCTGCGCCGCGCCGCCCTGCATCTGTCCTTCCACGTAGTCGGGGTGGATGGCGCGTCCCGCGTCCTGGATGGCGGTGAAACGCAGCACCGTGGTGCGCCCGGTGTCGGGATCGATCTCCACGTCACAGAGATTTACTGCAAACGATGGCCCGGGGCCCTGAGCGTTCAGCGATGCCCGTGCGGAGATGGGGCCCCCGGTTTTCGGGAAAGCCCGGGCGATCTTGGCCAGCGGGAGTGGCGGGGCGTCGATGTTCACCCCGGGGGCGGGCCTCGCCTCGCCATCGACCCAGTCCACCTGATCCTCTTCCACCCCCCAGGTCATGGCGGCGCGCTGCTTGAGCTGACGCACCACATCTTCGCAGGCGTCGATCACGGCCATGCCGGTGGCGAAGGTGGTGCGGCTGCCGCCCGTGGTGTTGCAGAAGCCGGTGCTGTCGGTGTCGCCCACGCGCACGCGGATGCGCTCGTACGGTACCTGCAGCGTCTCCGCTGCCATTATGGCCATGGACGCGCGGCTGCCGCCGATGTCGGGGCTGCCTTCCACGATCTGAATCATGCCGGATTCGGCGACGTGCACCTCGGCGCTGGAGTTGTTGCCGGCGTTGAACCAGAAACCGGCCGCGATGCCGCGGCCCTGATTTTCGCCCAGCGGCGCGGTGTAGTGCGGATGAGCACGGGCGGCTTCCAGGCATTCGACAAAGCCGATTTTCTTGAAGCGGGGGCCGTAGGTGGCGCTGGTGCCTTCTCTCGCTGCGTTCTTCAACCTCAGCTCGATGGGATCCATGTCGAGATGCTGGGCGATTTCGTCCAGCACCGATTCCCCCGCGTACATCGACTGGGGAGCGCCCGGCGCCCGGTAGGCATTGACCCGCGGTTTGTTCAGCACCACCTCGTAACCTTCGATGCGCACGTTCTGCACATCGTAGGGCGCGAAGATACACATGGCACCCGCGCCGAGGGGGCTGCCCGGAAAGGCGCCGGATTCGTAGAGCAGATCGGCGGCCATGGCGGTGATGGTGCCGTCGTTCCGGCAGCCGATCTTCACCGTGTTGACGGTACCCGGGGCGGGGCCGGTGGCCCGGAACACCTCGTCGCGGGTCATGACCATTTTCACGGGTCGATGGGCTTTCTCCGACAGTTTGATGGCCAGCGGCTCCAGATAAACGACCGTTTTGCCGCCGAAGCCGCCGCCGATCTCAGCAGGCACCACGCGGATGTCGCCGGTATCCATGCCCAGCACCAGAGCGGCGATGTCGCGAATGCCGAAGTGCCCCTGGCTGGAGCACCACAGCGTGGTGCGCCCGTCGGCGTAGGCATCGGCAACACAGGCATGGGGCTCGATGTACCCCTGATGCACCATCGGCGTGACGAACGTGCGCTCCACCACCACGTCGGCATCCGCAAAACCGGCCTCGGCGTCTCCTTTGACGATGGCGGTTTTCAGGTTCACGTTGGACGGTTTGTCCGGGATCTCAGCCAGGCCCTGCGTGAACATGTCGTCGTGCAGCACGGGCGCGTCGGGCAGCATGGCTGCCTGCAGATCCAGCACGTGAGGCAGCACCTCGTAGTCGACCGTGACGAGGTCAGCGGCAGCCTGCGCCAGGGTTTTTGTCCGCGCGGCCACCGCGGCCACCGCGTGACCGTGGTACAGCACCTTGTCGCCGGCGATGACATTCTCGAAAAGACGCTTGCGTCCGACGCTGATGCCTTCGCGGCCGGGAAAATCTGCCGCCGTGACGACCGCGTAGACGCCGTCCATGGCCAGCGCCGCGCTGGTGTCGATGGCTTTGATGCGAGCGTGCGCATGGGGACTGCGCACCACCACGCCGTGAATCATGCCCGGCAGCTGCTCGTCGGCGCCGTAGTTGGCTTTGCCGGTGACTTTTTCCAGCCCGTCGGGGCGGATAGGGCGGGTGCCGACGTAGCGCAGGTCTTCCGCTTCGCTCATGGATGTCTCCCAAAGTTACCGGGCCAACATACCAGAGCCCGGACAACAGCCGCTAGCGCGCTGGTATCCCGTCAACATATAGCCACCGGCCGGCGAGCCGTACGAAACGACTGTCTTCGTGCAACCGGTGACCACGCCCGGCGACTTTGTAGCGGGCAACAAATTCCACGCGACCTTCGCTGTCTGCGGCGAGCCCGGCCTCGGTGCCTTTGATTTTGAGCCCCAGCCATTGCTGCGCTGGATCGAAATCGAGGGTGGGCGGACGGGTGCGTGGGTGCCAGGTGCGCAGCAGATGCTCGCGGTGCGCGAGCACATAAGCCGTGTAGCGCGACCGCATGAGGGCTTCCGCGGTTGGCGCGGCCACGTCGTCTTCGACAAAGGGTGCGCAGCACTCGCCGAAGGGTTGTCCGCTGGCGCAGGGGCAGGGCTGATCGTGGTGGAGGTCTATCATCGAAGGTTCATGCGTATATCGCGAGTTTCCCGCGTACGGGATCGGCGGGTCAAGGTTCCGGCAGCATCGCGTCGGCCAGCCCGGGGCGCTATGCTCCTGCGCACGGAGGGAGACACCATGAACGAACACGACGCGCATTGCGACGCCATCATCATCGGCGCAGGTTTCGGCGGCCTGTATGCGTTGCATCACCTGCGCGACAAGCTGGGGCTCAAGGTGCGGGCGTTCGATGGTGCCGGCGGCGTGGGCGGAACCTGGTGGTACAACCGTTACCCCGGCGCGCGCGTGGATGCACCCAGCAGCCCTTTCTATGCCTACACGTTCTCGCAGGAACTGGTGGATGAATGGGACTGGACCGAGACGCAGACGCCACAGGCTTCGGTGCTGGCTTACCTCGAGCACGTCGCGGAGCGGTTCGATCTGAAGAAAGACATCCAGTTCGACACCTGGGTCACCGACGCGCGCTACGACGAAGCCACGCAGCGCTGGACGATCGAGACCGGGGACGGTGCCACGGCGTCAGCGCAGTTCCTGATCTGTGCGGTGGGCGCGCTCTTCGTCGCCAACAGGCCCGACTATCCCGGCATCGACGACTTTGCAGGGGAGTGTTACCACACGGGTCGCTGGCCGCACGAGGCGGTGTCGTTCGCGGGTAAGCGGGTGGCCGTGATCGGTACCGGGTCTTCGGGCATCCAGTCCATACCGGAAATCGCCAGGGAAGCGCGCCACGTCACGGTGTTTCAGCGCACGCCCCAGTTCTCCCTGCCGGCGCGCAACCGCCCGCTCACCGCGGCGGAGCTGGCGGGCTACCGCGCCGCCTGGGACGAGCTGCGCACGTCCATGCGCAAACGGGGTGGCTGGCCATTCGCCACCAGACGTCGGCGCGCCGCGGACTACACCGCGGAGCAGCGGCACGCCATCTATGAAGAGCTCTGGGAAGAAGGCGGTATCCACCTTGCCATCAACAGCTTCGTGGGTGTGCTCTCAGACAAGGCGCTCAACGAGGAGGTAGGGGAGTTCGTGAAGGGCAAAATCCGCGCGACGGTGCGCGACCCCGCTACGGCAGCGAAGCTGCTGCCCGATTACTACTTCGGCACCAAGCGTCTGATTCTCGACAACGGCTATTTCGAAACTTATAACCGCGACAACGTCTCGCTGGTGGACCTGCGGGAAGATCCCATCGAAGCGTTCACCTCCACAAGCGTGCGCACGCAGCACGGTGAGCATGCGATCGACATGCTGGTGCTGGCGACAGGTTTCGATGCCGTCAGCGGCTCCATGCTCAATCTCAATCCCAAGGGGCGAGGCGGGGTGAGCCTGCAGGAGAAATGGGACCACCGGTTCGACAACTATCTGGGCACCGCCATTGCGGGGTTCCCGAACCTGTTCATGATTCACGGGCCGGGGGCCCCGGGGGTGTTCTTCACCATGCCGCTGGGCGGTGAACGCACGACCGCCTTCATAGCCGACTGTATCGCCACCTTGCGCGACCGGGGGCTGGGTGCCATGGAGGCCACCGAGGATGCCGAAGCCGGCTGGGACCGGGAGATCAACGCCATTGCCGACCGCACCCTGTACCCGCACACCAACTCCTGGTACATGGGCGCAAACATTCCCGGTAAGCCGCGCCAGTTTCTGGGGCACCTGCGCGGCTCACAGTACTTCGACCGGCTGGAGGAAGTGACCGAAAACGACTACGAGGGGTTCGTTTTCGAACCGTCGTCCGGGCCCGCCTAAGCGATAGCGCTGAAATCCACGGCCCGCTCGGTCTCCAGCAGCGTCTTCAGGCCTGCGAGCACCAGCGGCCAGCCTTCTTTCACCATGTCACGCATCTGCGAGCCGTCGGGGAAGTGGTCGTGCGTCACCGTCAGGCGCGTAGCCACAGGATCGGTGCTGAGGCTTTCCAGGCGAAAGGTAACCCGTGACGGGGTCTCGTCGCGTACCTCCGGGTTTCTGGGAAAGCGCCAGGTGTAGGCCAGCTCCTCCGGGTGGTTGGCGGTGAGCACCTCGCCTTCGCAGCCGACCTCGTCGTCGGGACCCACCAGAAACTCCACGCGGGCGCCAGGCTCGAAGCTCGACCGCACGCGGGTCTGGTGCCAGTACTGCTGCGTGAACTCGGCGCTGGTGAGCGCCTCCCATATGCGTTCCCGCGGCGCGTTGATGACAATCTGATACACGTAACCCGGTATTTTCATGAGTCTTCCTCCAGCTGATGTTTCAGGTCGGTGAGAGCTTTCGTTTTTGCGGCCGAGAACTTGTCGATCCACCGGCGTTGCAACTCGGCGATGGGCACGGGGTTCAGGTAGTGCAGCTTCTCGCGGCCACGCCAGTGCACGACCACCAGCCCGGCGCTTTCCAGCACCTTCAGGTGCCGGGTGGCGGACTGCCGCCGCATGCCGAGCCGGTCTGTCAGTTCTCCCAGGGTCTGTCCCGGCCGATCGCGCAGCCGGTCGAGCATGGCGCGGCGGGTAGCGTCAGCCAGCGCGGAGAACACAGCGTCCATGGGATCGGGATCTTTGGCAGGGGTGTCCATATGCAGCATACTAGCTGCATATTAAATGCAGCGCAAGTGCTGCATGTTTGTGCTGACGAGCGGGGTTCAGGGGGTGGTGTCGTCCAGAGCCGCGAAGGCTTTGCGCGCGGCACGCATACCGTCCACGCCGCGGGGAAAACCGGCGTAGAGGCACAGATGGGTCATGATCTCTTCGATTTCTTCGCGGGTGAGGCCATGGTTCAGCCCGGCAGGCACGTGGAAGGCAAGCTCGGCTTCCTGGCCCAGCGCAGTGAGAATGGCAATCACCACCAGAGACCGGTCGCGGCGCGAGAGCTGGGGCCGCGCCCAGATCTCGCCGAAGGCCCACAACATGGCCCAGTCGCCCACATCGCCAAGGAACGCGTGCAGATTGCCGAGATCCTCTTCGGGATCAGCGGGGGCGGCGCCGCCGGTGAGCGTGGCGCGTACCCCGGCGGCGCGCTCGAGCCGCGTGTCGTCGCCCAGGTGTTCCGCCCCTTCCCGGTCGCTGATTCTCTCCACGCCCTCTGCGTCGCGGAAAGCCTGGTCCATGCGGCGATTGGCTGCCATCGCGGCGGGAAACCCGGCGTACGCCGCCACATGCAGGTTCAGCTCTTCGATTTCGGTACGCGTGAGCCCGTGGCGCAGTCCGACGCCGGTATGCAGCACCAACTCTTCGTCGCGGCCCTGCGTCGCCAGCACGGCGATGATCATGAGGCTGCGGTCGCGGCGGCTGAGCTGCGGCCGATTCCACATCTCGCCCACGTTGGTGAAGGCGAAGGTGCCCAGCGCGCCCAGGCGGCGTTCCATGGACGCGAGCGCTCTCGCAGGGTCGGTGTCTGGAACGAAACGCCGGTAGGTTTCGCTTGCGTGTGCGAATCGTTCTTCCCAGTCCGCCATGTGTCCTCCTCGAGCTCTCCCGTGCGGGGTCATGGTAGCGTGCCCGTGAGGGCGGGAGATAGTCGGACGCTGAGCGTAGCGGTTGCCCGGGTCAATCCACCGCAGCCACCTGTCCCCCGTCGGCCGCCAGGTGTGTGGCATTCAGCCACAACCCGGCGGGCGAGGCGGTGAACGCTATGATACGCGCAATTTCTTCACCGCTGCCCAGGCGCCCCAGCGGTATGGCTTTCTCCACGCCGGCGTAGAATTTCGGGTTCTCCTGCTTGCGCTGATCCCACACGCCGCCGGGAAACCATACGGCCCCGGGAGAGATGACGTTGGCGCGCACGCCGTCTTTGCCGTAGTTCTGCGCGAGTTCGTTGGCGTACGCCCGCATGGCGGCTTTCGCCGGACCGTACGGTGACGGCGGGCGGCCGAAGTGGAATTTGCTCGCCATGGAGCCCACGAACACGATTGATCCAGACCCGCTGGCCTGCAGGGCCGGCAGTGCCTCGTCCACGGCGCGCACGCCGGCCATGATGTCCACGTCGAAGCTGCGCTGCCAGTTGGCCTCGTCGTTGGCGACACCGAAGCCGCTGGCGTTGTGAATGAGAATATCCAGACCGCCGAGGGCGGCGACGGCGTCCTGCACGAAGCTGCGCGTGGCCTCACCGTCGCTGAGATCGACGCTGCGTCCGTAAGCGTTGCCCGCGCCGGTGGCGCTGAGCTCTGTGACGGCACGATTCACGCCGTCGCTGTCCCGGGCGCACAGGGCGACACGGCAGCCTTCCGCGTTCAGCAGCTCAGCCGTGTACCAGCCGATACCGCGACTGCCCCCCAGCACGATGGCCCGCTTGCCGTTCAGTCCGAGGTCCATGGGTTTTTCTCCTTGTCTGCTCTGCCGCGAGCGTACCCGATTCCGGCCCACCGCAGGCAGCGGTGATTTCCCTCGGTTGCCGCGTTGTGGTTACTATCGTCGGCTCACACAGGTAGGGGGAGAGCTTGCAGAATACTGCCGTACCGCTGCGCACGAAGCTTTTTTTCGGCACGGGCTCCGTGGCCGAGCACATTGCGCTGTACTCGTTCGGCTTTTTCATCATGCTCTACTACAACCAGGTGCTGGGGCTGCCGGCCACGCTGGCTGGCCTGGGTCCCACCCTTGCGCTGATTGTGGACGCTATCACCGACCCGCTCATGGGCTCCTGGTCGGACCGCTTCCGTTCCAGGAAATGGGGACGTCGCCATCCCTTCATGCTGGCAGCCCCCGTGCCGGTGGTGCTGAGCTTCTGGTGCGTGTTCAATCCTCCAGAGACGCTGGGCCAGACGGGTCTGTTTGTGTGGCTCATCGTGTTCTCCGTGTGCGTGCGTTCCTCCATGACCCTGTTTTTTGTGCCGCATCTCGCCTTTGGCGGGGAGATGTCGAAGGACTATCACGAGCGCTCGTCGATCATGTCGTTCAACAACATCGGCACCTACCTTGGTTCTGCAGGCACCCATTTCCTGTCGTTGAAGTTCGTTTTCATCGCCACAGCCGGCTTCTCGAGCGGGCTGCTGGTGCCCGCGCACTACGAACGCTTTTCTCTCGTCGCCTCCATCGTGGTGTTCTTCGCCTTGTATGCCTCGGCCTGGTTTACGCGGGACCGCATTCCGACGCTATCGCAGCCGCGCGACGACATCGCACCGTTCAACTTCCGCGATTTCTTCGGCGACATCGGCCGCGTGCTGCGCAACCGCAACTATCTCTATCTGCTGGTGGGGCTGTTTTTCCTCAGCCTGACGCTGGGCATGCGTTCGGCGTTCAACAACTACATGAACATCTACTTCTGGGAGTTCGACACCAGCCTCATCGCCAACCTCGTGTTCGGCAGCATCATCGGCTATGGCATCGGGTTTGCGTTCACGGCCAGACTGCACCGCCGTTTCGACAAGAAGCGCATCATCGTCGCCGCGGTGGTGCTGTATGCGCTGGGCGACGCCATTCCCGTGTGCCTGCGGCTGGCAGGCCTGTTCTTCGAGAACGATCATCCGCTGGTGTTTCCAGGCGTGCTGCTGTTTCACGTGTTCGGATCCGCAGGCCTCAGCATTGCCAACATCTCGGTGATGAGCGCGCTGGCCGACGTTGCCGACGAGAACGAGCTGCGCTACGGGCAGCGGCAGGAAGGCATGCTGTATTCCGCCCGCAACTTCTTCTCCAAGGCAGACCGGGCGCTGGGCACCTTCATTGCCGGCGTGGCGCTGGATCTCATCGCGTTTCCCGCGAAAGCGGTGCCGGGGGAGGTCGATCCGGACATTATCTTCAGGCTGGGCATTGCCGATTCGCCGGTGACCGTGGTGCCAGCCATCATCGCTGCCTTCATCTATGCGGGGTACCGGCTGAACAAGCAGACTCACGATGAGATACGCGAAGCGCTCGAAGCAAGGGGGACATGATGGGTCGTCTCGACGGTAAGGTGGCAGTGGTCACGGGGGGCGCCTCCGGCCTGGGCCGGGGGGTTGCGCAGCGGTTTGTGGAGGAGGGCGCAACGGTTTACCTCACCGACCTCAATGAGGCGGCCGGCGCGCAGGCGGCGAAAGACCTCGGTTGCACGTTCGAGCGCCAGGACGTGGCTGACGAGACGTCCTGGCAGCACGTCGTAGGCAGCGTGGTAGATCGTCACAAGCGCCTCGATGTGCTGGTAAACAATGCCGGAATATTCTCCAGTCGGCCCGTGGACGAGACGCCGCTCGACGAGTGGCAGCGCGTGCTGGACGTGAATCTCACAGGGGTGTTCCTGGGTTGCAAACACGGTGTTGGCGCCATGAAAAAGAACGCTGGCGGCGCCAGCGGTTCCATCATCAACCTGTCCTCCGTGGTGGGGTTGCGTGGCCAACTCGGCGGTTCTGCCTACAGCGCCAGCAAAGGCGGCGTGCGGCTGCTCACGAAGACCGTGGCGGTGGAGACGGCGCCGCTCGGCATCCGCTGCAATTCCATACATCCAGGCGTCATCGACACCCCCATCATGGATCCGATCTTTGCTGCTGCGCCCGATGCGGAAGCGCTGCGCCGGCAGATCGAGAGCCGCCTGCCCATCGGCTACATGGGTGACCCTGCGCGCGACATCGGCAACATGGCGGTGTATCTGGCCTCCGACGAGAGCGTGTACATTACGGGCGCTGAAATGGTGGTGGACGGCGGCATGACTGTCGGTCTGCCGACTGGCTGACTTCTCGAGGAGATCTGATGAGTGAAGTGTTGATCGAAGACCGCGGCCACGCCCGCTGGATCACGTTGAACCGGCCCGAGGCCATGAACGCCATCACGGGCGGCATGCTCGCTGAGCTGAACGAGGCGTTCAAGGCGGCGGACGATGCCCCCGACGTGCGCGTGGTGCTGCTCACGGGCGCCGGGCGCGGATTCTGCTCCGGCCTCGACCTCAAGCAGGCGGCAGCCGGCGAGGGCATCGGCGGCGCCGGTCTCGCCAGCGCCGGGGCGCGTCACTATTCCACCCGGGAGATCTGCACGGTCACGCTGCAGCGCATGGACACGCCGGTGATCGGCGTCATCAATGGCGTGGCTGCGGGCTACGGTCTGGATCTGGCGCTCGGCTGTGATATGCGCCTCATGTCCGATCGGGCCGTGCTGATGCCCGGCTTTGCCAAGATGGGGGTCATTCCCGAAAGCGGCGGCACCTGGTACCTGCCCCGGTTGCTGGGCTGGGCCAAGGCGTGCGAGATTTCCATGCTGGGTGATACGTTGCAAGCCGCTGACGCGGAAGGCTATGGCCTCGTGAACAAGGCGGTTCCCGCTGAGGAGCTGGAGGCGACCGCCGCCGCCTGGGCTGAGAAAATCGGCGCCAACGCGCCGCTTGCCATTGCGGAGATGAAGCGGCTCTTCCGCCACGGGCTGACGCAGGATTTCGAGAGCCATTCACATCACGTGCTCATGTCGGTGCTGAATCTCTTCAAATCGCAGGATTTTCGCGAAGGGGTGCAGTCGTTTGTGGAAAAACGACCGCCGGAATTCAAAGGTAAGTAGGAGAACGCAATGACGGACGTCAGTGATGCTGAAAAGGACGAGTTTTTTGCGGCGGTAGACGCCGCCTGCAAGAAGGCGGTGTGGTGTGCCGTTGCCACCATGGCGGGCAGCGAGCCCCGGGTGCGCATCGTGCACCCCACCTGGGAGGGTGACGTGCTGTGGTTCGCCACCGGTCCGGAATCCCCGAAAGCCCGGCAGCTGCGCGCCAACCCGGCGGTGGATATCCAGTACCAGGTGGCGCCGCCGGACTTCGTGCACGTGATGGTGCGCGGCACGGCAGAGCTGATCAGCGATCAGGCGTTGAAGAACCGCGCCTGGGAAGCCATCGACTACGATCTCACCCAGTTCGGCTCCTCCGGACCGGAAGATCCGAACTTTCTGCCGGTGCTGATCAGACCGGCGCGGGTAGAGCTGTCGGAAATGTTCGGCTCGCAGAACAAGCGGTTGTGGCGCGCCTGACAGGCCAGGGTTAACGCTGGCGCGTTGCCCAGGCTTCGTCCTCGTAGAAGGGCTGAGGTTCCGGCGCCAGCGTACGACCGGTGATCTCTGCGGCGATCTTCTCGGCCACCATGATGGTTGGGGCATTGAGATTGCCGTTGGGGATGAATGGAAAGATCGACGCATCCACCACTCGCAGGGCGTCGATGCCGTGCACGCGCGCGGCACCATCCACGACGGCGTTCTCGCCGCTGCCCATGCGGCACGTGCCGCACGGGTGGTAGGCACTCTGCGCTTCCCGGCGTATCCACGCATCGATGGCGGCGTCGCTGCGCACCGCCGGGCCGGGTTGCAGTTCAGCCCCGCTGATCTCCGCGAGACTCGGTTGCGCCAGCAATTCGCGCGCAAGCTGCACGCAGCGGCGAAAGGTGACCACGTCGGCTTGCTCGCTCATGTAGTTGAACTGCACATGCGGATGACGGCCGGCCGATGGCGCGGTGATGGCCACGTGGCCGCGGCTGGCAGGCAGCATGGGCCCCACGTGGAGCTGAAAGCCGGCTGTTGGTGAAACCCGTGAGCCGTCGTAGTTCATGGCGGCGGGCAGGAAATGGAACTGTACGTCCGGCCATGCCACGCCCGCAGCACTGCGTACGAAGCCACCGGCTTCGAAGTGGTTGGTGGCGCCTGCGCCCGTGCGGCGGGTGAGCCAGGTCAGGCCGATGAGTGCTTTCCGTGCCGGGGTGAGCTGACGGTTCAGCGACAGGGCCGGCGCGCAGGCCTGCTGCACGTACACTTCCAGGTGATCCATGAGGTTCTGCCCCACGGGCAGGTCTGCCTGTACCTCTAGACCGTGCTGCCTGAGTAGCGTTGCCGGGCCCACGCCGGAGCGCTGCAGGACACAGGGTGACTCGATAGCACCCGCACACAACAGCACCTCGCGCCGGGCTGCGACGCGCTGCCGCCGCCGGCGCGCGTCCCGCCACACCACGGCCCGTGCTCTACCGCCGTCGATATCGACGTGATCCACCAGTGCGCGGGTGACGACGCAAAGCCCTGGGCGCGGCTCGCTGGCACGGAGGTAGGCGCGGGCCGTGCTGGCCCGAACACCACGTTCCACTGTCATCGGCAGGGCACCGAACGCTTCCTGGCGCCAGCCGTTGAGGTCTTCCGACAAGGCATAGCCGGCCGCTTCGCATGCCCGGGCGAAACGGTCGTACAACGGGTTCTGCTGCGTGCCGGTGGTGGTACCCAGCGGCCCGGCGAGCCCCCGGTAGCGGGGATCGGGGTTGGCATCGAGGCAGCGTTCGGCCCGTTTGAAGTAAGGCAGCACAGCGGCGTAAGACCAATCGTGGTCAGGACCAGCCTCGTGGTGCCAGCGTTCGAAGTCCTGCGGGTGCCCGCGTACGTACACCATGCCGTTGATGGCGGACGAGCCGCCCAGCCCCAGGCCTCTGGGGCAGTCGAGGCGTCGGTTGTCGAGGCCCGGCTCGGGGGCTGCCACGTAGCCCCAATTGTGCCGGCGGAGGTTCATGGCCACGCTGAAGGCGGCGGGCATGTCCACCAGCATGCTGCGGTTGCGGCCACCGGCCTCCAGCAGCAGAACAGAAACGTCGGGATCTTCTGTGAGGCGGCGGGCCAGCACGCAGCCCGCGGAACCGGCCCCCACGATCACGTAGTCGTACTCGTCCTGCATGGGGTGGGCGATCAGACCGGCAGGCCCAGCACGCGCTTGGCGATGATGTTGAGCTGAATCTCGTTCGAGCCGCCGGCGATCGAGATGGACTTGGCCTCCAGCCACAGCCGGCACATGGCCAGCTCCTCGTCAGTGAACGTCTCCCCCTCCCAGCCGATGCCCTGCGTGCCGCGAATTGCCAGTTGCAGCTCGAGCTGCGTTTTCACGTAGTTGGCTTCCACGTACTTGAAGATCGAGGTGGCGGCCCCGGGGGTGCTGGCGGCGGATTCTTCAACCGTGCGCTGTTGTGTCAGCAGAAACGCCGCCTTGAGCATTTCGTTGTCGATGAGATCGTGACGCACGGCCGGGTCGAGGGGGTTGTGCGGGTCGGCATAGTCTCTTGTCAGCGCCTGCAGCGACACGGCGGGTTTGATACGTTCCAGGGGTCCCGCCTGGTCTGCGCTGGCCAGCGCCGCTAGGCCGGAACGCTCGTGCTGCAGCAGCCGTTTGCCCACCGTCCAGCCCTGATTGAGCTTGCCTACCAGATCTTCCTTGGGCACGCGCACGTCGTCGAAGAAGGTCTGGCAGAACGGCGACTTGCCGTTGAGAAGCTCGATGGGTTTGGTTGTCACGCCGGGGCTGTCCATGGAGAACAGTACGAAACTGATGCCGTCGTGCTTGGGTGCCTGCCGATCGGTGCGTACCAGGCAGAACATCCAGTCCGCGTAGTTGGCGCCCGAGGTCCAGATTTTTGCCCCGTTCACCAGAAAGTGATCCCCTTTGTCTTCCGCGGAAGTCTGCAGCCCCGCAAGATCGGAGCCTGCCCCTGGTTCGCTGTAGCCCTGGCACCAGGCGAGCTCGCCGCGGGCGATGGGTGGCAGGTGCCGGGCTTTCTGATCGTCGGTGCCGTACTCCAGCAGCGTGGGGCCGATCATGGTGACACCCATGCCGCCCAGGGGCGGACGGGCGCCGATGTGCTGCAGCTCTTCCAGCAGCACGAGAAACGCCTCTTTTTCCAGGCCCCCGCCGCCGTACTCTTTCGGCCAGGTGGGCACGGTCCAGCCTTTTTCGGCCATACGCTCCAGCCACAGATAGGCGTCGGGGTTGCTGCTGCGGCGTTTCCGGCCGCCGTTGACCTCTTCCCCGGGCACCATGCGCGTGCGCATGGACGCGGGACAATTGGCCGCCAGCCAGGCGCGGGTCTCGGCCCGGAACTCTGCGAGGTTGGTCATGACGATTTGTCTCCGGGCGCGCGCACGATGAACACCGGCTTGCTCTCGGCCACCTTGGCCCAGCTCTTGCCGGTTTCCTCCACGTCCATGAGATGCACCACCTCGGCGGCGACGTTTTCCGGGGTCATGAACACGGCGGCGTCGGTGCGCTGCGCCTGCGGGATGATCGCGGTGTCGATGCCCCCGGGACAGAGCGCGTTGATCTTGATGTCACGCTCCGCCAGGGTGGGTCCGAGGCTGCGCACCAGACCCACCACGGCATGTTTGCTCATGGCATAGAGCGGGTCGACGCTGTAAGGGGTGATGCCGGCGAGAGAGGCTGTCACCACGATGGCCGAAGCGGGCTGCAGCAGTGGCAGCAGAACCTGCAGCCCCAGCACCACACCGTCCACGTTGACCCCCATCATTCTGCGATAGCGCGTCAGCTCCATGGCTTCGAAACGGTAGTCTGCCAGTGGCGCGTCCGGTGGGGCGATCTGGATACCGGCGTTGAGGTGGATGCGGTCGGGCACACCGTGCTGCGCGAGATGATCTGCGATACGCGCCCAGTCGTCGGGATCGGCCACGTCACAGCGCTGAAACCGGGCACCGGTTGCGTCAGCCAGGGCGGCACCGGCGTCATCGTTGATGTCCAGGGCCAGCACCTCGTGGCCGGCTGCGCGCACGAGCTGTGTGACCGCGGCGCCGATGCCGGAGCAGGCGCCCGTGACAAGCCAGCGGTTATGCGGGGCACTCATGCGACGCGCCTCACGGTGGCCGCCAGCGCTTCCAGCCGTGGCTCCAGCCGCTCGGGCCGTTGCGAGCCGAGATGCAGCACCAGACGATCGACGCCCAGCTCGGCAAAGGCGTCGAGGTCTTCCGGGGTTTCCTTGAGCGGGGTGATGATGATCTCGAAATCGTCGCGGCTGCGGCCCGCGCCTGCCAGAGCATCGTCCAGCTGGGCGAGCAGCGGGGCGGTCATCTCAGGGGTGACGGCGAAGCCATACCAGCCGGTACCGTACTCGGCGGCACGCCGGAGCGCCCGTTTGCTGTGCCCGCCCACCAGTACCGGCAGCCGGGCCTGCACGGGTTTTGGATCCAGCCGGCAGGGGTATGGCAGCTTGAAATGCTCCCCGTCGTAGGTGGCCAGCTCCTGGGTCCACAGACGCTGGGTGACCTCGAGAAACTCATCGGCGCGCGCGCCGCGGTCGTCCCAGCCGAAGCCGGAAGAGATGACCTCTTCTTTACACCAGCCCACACCTACGCCGAAGTCGATACGCCCGCCCGAGAGCCAGTCGAGGGTGGCGAATTCCTTGGCCGTGTACAGCGGATGGCGCTGGCTGATCAGCGTGATGCCGGTGCCGAGGCGCAGCCGCTCCGTTGCGTCGGCAAGAAACCCGAAGGTGGCCACCGTGTCCAGCATGCCGCCGCCTTCCGGCACGGGAATTCTGCCGTCTTTCGACGCTGGATAGCCGAATTCCATTTCGTCGAAAAGCACGACGTGCTCCCCCATCCACAGCGAATCGAGCCCTGCTGCCTCCACACGCGCGGCAATGTCCTTGATGACCGGTGGCGTGCAGATCGGTGACATGAATGTGGCGAAGACGCCCAGTTGCATAGTGTTCTCCCCTTTGCGCGGCTGGTCAGACTGGCGTGCCGCCCGCGGCGAATCGCGGTATGGTTAGGCGACGGTGGCAAGCCTGGGGAGGCATCATGGAACACCGGTTCTTCGTGCGCAACGTGGTGCGGCTCGGCTGGCTGGCGACAGCCATGCTGGCGGCTGGATCGCTGCAGGCAGCCGATGACAGTCCCTATCTCATCGAAAAGAAAGTCTTCAAGAAAAGCATCAGAAAAATTGCCCTGACGCCGCTGGATACCCCGGCGCTGTTCGCTCTGACCGATGAGCAGGTCGCCATGATCGAGGCGGAGATGGTCGAGCGGCTCGAGAAGAAGAAGTTCGACATCGTGCCCATCGATACGTACCGGCAACTCAGGGACACCATGATTGCGCAGATTGGCGGCCTCGAGGGCGCCAACGGTGCGCTCGACAACGAACGCGTGCTGGCCGTGTGGGATCACGCCCGGCGCGAGATGTTCTTCCGGCATGACGTGGACGCCATCGCCACCATCTCCATGCGTCCCGTGAGTGCACCCTTCGAGAAAGACCGCGCCGAGTGGGACGGCATCAAGCAGAAGATCCAGAGCAAGGGCCGCGGCAGCTTCTCCGGCAACATTGCCGCGGCGTCGCTGCAGCTGCACTTCACCAACCGCGACGGCGAGCTTGCGTATCTGGCCCGCGGGGGCGTCTCGGTGCTGCAGCGGCGGGAAGGAGCGAAGCTGGTGGAAGCCATGGACGGGGTATTCAGCGACGACAAGCGCCTCAACAAGGCGGTACGTCTCGTGGTGGACGAACTTTAGGAGGTACCGATGCGCCAGCTTGTCACCGTTGTGCTTCTGCTCCTGCCGCTTGCGGCATCCGCGGCCCGTGTCGACCCCGTGCAGGCGCTCGAAGCGCTGCCGGCCAACGATCGCGAGCAGGGTTTGTGGGATCTCGCGAGCGGCCACGAAAACAACATCGTCAACGACGGCCGGCGCATCGAAAACAAGGCCCTGGAAGCTTATCTGGAGAGCATTGCCAACCGCATGCTGGGCGACACGCTCGACCACCTGGGCATACACGTGGATTTCTTCGTGGTGCGCAACAACGTGCTCAGCGCCTGGGTGTACCCCTACGGCACCATCGCGGTGAATTCGGGTCTGCTGGCGAGCATGGAAAACGAGGCGCAGCTTGCCTCCATTCTCGCGCACGAGCTGTCGCACTTCCTGCAGCGGCACTCCTACCGCGAGCTCATCGAGGATCGGCGCCAGGGTGCCATCGGCAAAGGTCTGGGCCTGCTGTTGACCGCTGCGGTTGCGTCCGAGACGGGCGTGATCGACACGGGCCTGATGGACGCCGGTGGGCTGTGGACCGATCTGGTAACCAGTGGTTACTCGCGCAAGCTCGAGCACGTGGCTGACGCGGAAGGCCTCGAGCTGATGGCCAAAGCCGGCTACGACCGTGCCCAGGCCGTGCGCGGCTTCGAGATTCTGGGGCAGAACGAGGCCTACGATCTGCAGACACCGCGGCTGCTCTGGTCCAGTCACCCCAAGCTGGAAGACCGCATAGACAACCTCAAGAAGTCCGTCAGGAAAGCGCAGCGGAAGAAAGACTACGTGCCCGGCACCGTGCCCGATGCCACCGCGTACTACCGCGCCATTGCCGACGTGCTGTTGATCAACGGGCGCATGGACCTGGGCGAGCGCCAGTTCGAGCGGGCGCGCATGGCCTTCGAGAAGTACGTGCAGGCTCGTCCGCATGACGGTGAAGGTTACTTCCTGCTGGGAGAAAGCTATCGCCGCGCTGCACCGAACGGCCCCGATTACGATGCCCGGATCGCCGAGTACCGCCGCGCCATCGACAGCGACGCGGGGTTTGCAGATGCCTACCGTGAGCTCGGCATGGCGCTGCGCCAGCGGGGCGACAACGCCGGCGCGCGGAGCGCGTTGCAACGTTATCTGGATGTGCAGCCCGATGCGGTGGATGCCGGCATCATCCGCGGCTACCTGAACGGCCTGTAGCGCGCTATTTCAGACGCAGCGGTTTGCGGAAGGTGGCCACCTCGCCGGCGGCGTCCTCGACATAGAGCTCCAGTTGCCACAGGCCAAGCTCGCTGAACGCTTCGGCGTTCACGGACGTCAGCGTACCGTCGGCAACCGGCTTCTTGAGCTTGGTGCCCACGCGTTTCCAGGTGCCCGGCTGCTCACCCTGGCCGATGCTCACCCAGGCCCGCTTGAACTGCGCGGCGCCAGCGGTGCCCCGGATATCGTAGAACTGCTCGCCGTCCCGTTCCGAAACGCCGACCCCGGCAATGAAGGCAGTGACCTCCGCGTGCGCGCCGGCCACCAGCGCGCAGGCGCATGAGACGACGGCGAGCTTGAGCAGGGTTCGATGCATGGCCCCTCCCGAAAGGCACTGCGATCGACGCTATCGTAACGCACTTACAACGCGGACTGCGCGTCAGTTCAACGTGGCCATCATTTTCAACACGTCACACACACGATTGGAATAGCCCCACTCGTTGTCGTACCAGGACAGCGATTTCACGAAGCGGCCGCTGGTCACCCGGGTGAAGGACGCATCGTAAATCGATGAATGGGGATTGCCGATGATGTCCGATGACACGACCGGGGCTTCCGTGTACTCCAGCACCGGGCGCAGACGTTCGGTGGTGGCGGCGTTGCGAATGGTGTCGTTGACCTCTTCCGTGGTGACGTCTTTGTCGAGCTCCACAAACAGATCCACCACGGAGCCGTCGGGCACCGGCACCCGCGACGCAATGCCGTCGAGGCGGCCTTTCAGCTCGGGCAGCACCTCACCGACAGCCTTGGCGGCACCCGTGGAGGTGGGGATGGTGTTCTCCGCTGCCGCGCGGCTGCGCCGCCAGTCGGAGTGCGGCACGTCGGCCAGGCTCTGATCGTTGGTGTACGCATGCACGGTGTTGATAACGCCTTCGCGGATACCAAAGGCGTCGTTCAGCACCTTGGCCACGGGGGCAAGGCAGTTGGTTGTGCAGCTGGCGTTGGACACGATGCGATGGGCAGGCTCGAGCCCGTCCTCGTTCACGCCCAGCACCACGGTGTAGTCGATCTCGTCTTTTGCGGGCACTGTCAGCAGTGCGCGGGCGGCACCGGCGTCGAGGTGCTGCGCCACCTGGGCCCTGGCGCGGAACACGCCGGTGGCTTCCACCACAGCGTCCACGCCCAGCTCGCCCCAGGGCAGCTGGGTGGGGTCGCGTTCGTGCAGCATGCGGGCTTTCGAGTTGCCCGTGACCATGTGCTCGTCTTCGATCTCCACACCGCCCTGGAAGGTGCCCATCACCGTGTCGTAGTTGAGGAGATAGCGCAGCGCGGCCGGGTCGAACAGATCGTTGATGGCCACCACCTCCAGGTTGGGCAGCGTATCGGCGATGCGGAACACGGCCCTGCCGATGCGGCCGAAGCCGTTGATAGCGATGCGCATTACGATGCCTCCCTCAGGGCCTGGTCGAGGCCGTGATACAACTTCACCAGATCCATGATCCGGTACGCGTGCCCCAGCGATTCGTGCCAGCCGAGCACCTTCACCATGCGGGCTCCGGCGCGCATGGTGGCCTGCAGATCCACCAGCAGCGACTGCGCGCAGCCCCGCACATCGGAGGAGACGATCGGATCTTCCGTCACCTGCAGCAACGCCGGCGCAGCGGCGGCGGCGTCGCGATAGATGTCGTTGATGGCATCGACCTCGCCCGCGTCCTCGTTCAGCGCGACGGTCATATCCAGCATGGATCCCGTCTGCACCGGAACGTTCAGCGCATAGCCGCTCAATCTGCCTTCGAACTGAGGCAGAGCTTGCGCCACCCACAGCGGTGCGGGGCTGTCGTTGGGAATGATGTTCTCCGCGGCCGCCCGGCTGCGCCGGTAGTCGGCGCCAGCGTAGTCCTGCAGGATCTGGTCGCTGGTGTAGGCATGCACCGATGTCATGGTGGCGTGCGCAACGTCGAAACGGGCGCTCAGCGTTTTCAACGCCAGCCCCATGGCGGTGGTGGATGCGGAACCGGCAGAGACGATCCGGTCGGAGGCCTGCGCCGTGTCCTCGTTCACGCCGAACAGCACCACACGGTCGACGGCTTCGTGCGGAGGGCGGGCCATGACCACGCGATGCGCACCGTTGCCCAGGTGAGGTTCCAGCGCAGCGCGCGTGCCGAAGCGACCGGTGGCTTCGATGACCACGTCCACGCCGAAGACGTCCCACGGAATCTCTGCGGGATGGTCAGCATGCATCAGCCGTGTACGGGTCTGCTCGCAGACCAGATAGTTGTTTTCCAGCCGCACATCGGTGCTGTCCGGCATGGTCTGCACCAGCAGATGGTGAAGGATGTCGGGTCTGCCGATATCGGAGATGGCCACCATCTCGAGCTCGTCGTCTTCGCGCGCCAGCTGGTAAAGCTGACGCCCGACACGGCCGAAACCCATCAAGCCGACTCTCAGAGTCATCAGGGAACCTCCAGGATTTTGAGGGTGTTGGTGCCGCCCTGGGCGTCGCGGTAGTCGCCTTTGGACAGGATGATGCGGTCGCCCTGCTGGACGACCCCGTCGCGCTGCAGCCACAGCACGGCTTCTTCGTTGATGCGGTCGTAGTCGATGTGGTCCGCTTCGAACGGCACTGGGTGCACGCCGCGGAACAGCGCCACCCTGGCCAGAGTTCGGTGATTGCTGGCGAGCGCGTAGATCGGCAGCCGCGAACGGCTGCGCGACATGAGCTTGGGGGTGTTGCCGCTGCTGGTGAGACAGGCCACGGCGGTGACGCCGCTGAGGTGTTCGGCGATGTCCATGGCCGCCATGGCGATGGCTTCGTCGATCCGGGCACAGGCGTGAGCGCTGCCTGCCCCTTCGTTCTGCTGCGGGCTCGCTTCCGCGCCTTCGATCACCTCGATCATGCTGCGGACGGTTTCCACGGGATAAGCGCCGATGGCCGTTTCGCCGGACAGCATCACCGCGTCCGAACCGTCCAGCACGGCGTTGGCCACATCCATCACTTCCGCCCGCGTGGGACGAGGATTGGCGATCATCGATTCCATCATCTGGGTGGCGGTGATGACGCTGCGATTCAAGCGCCGGGCGAGGGTGATGATGTGTTTCTGCACGCCCATGAGCGCGGCGTCGCCGATCTCTATGCCAAGATCGCCGCGGGCCACCATGACGGCGTTGGACGCCTCGATCAGGGCTGTCAGCTCCGCTTCGTTGCGCACCAGCTCCGCGCGTTCGAGCTTGGCGACGAGGCCGCACCGGGCGCCGTGGCCCTCGATGAGCGCGCGGGCCTGATGCATGTCGTTGGCGTTGCGCGGGAAAGACACGGCAACGTAATCCACGGCGTGAGCACAGGCGAAGGCCAGGTCCTGCTCGTCTTTCTCCGTCAGTGCAGGGGCCGACAGGCCACCGCCCCGTTTGTTGATGCCCTGGCTCGCGCGCAGCTCGCCGCCCCGGGAGACACGGCAGTGCACCTGCGTGGGCGCCACGTCAGTCACCCGCAGTTCGATGAGGCCGTCGCCGAGTACCAGCCGGTCGCCGGCGGCAACTTCCGCCGGGAGGTTGCCGTAGGTGGTGCCCACGGTCGTGGTGTCTCCCGCGCTGTCACCGAGGGTGGTATCTATGGTGAACGCAGCGTCCTCGCTGAGGCTGACCGACGGCGTGCCGGCGAAACCTCGTATACGGATCTTGGGGCCCTGCAGATCGCCCAGTACCGCCACGAAACGCCCGGCTGCTTCCGCCGCGGCGCGCACCCGGCCGATGCGTTCGGCGTGCTCTGCATGGGTGCCGTGAGAAAAGTTGACGCGAAAGACGTTGACGCCGGCCTGCACCAGCGCGTCGATCAGCGGGTCGCTTGCCGGGCCGAGCGTAGCCACCACCTTTGTTGCTCTCATGCGGTCTCCATGGCGGTACTCGCTTGCCGGTGCAGCGCGGCCTTGCTGCGCCGCAGGTTGCTTTCCGCCGCGGCACCCATGGCGAGCGCCAGCGTAACCTGCAGCGCGTCCAGCACCGCAAGATGACAGAGCCGCGAGCTCATGGGGGTGAACACGTTGGCGTCCTCCGGCGCGTGGCAGGGAAACGTGAGATCAGCGGTGCCGGCCAGCGGCGCTGTGGGTTCCGTCAGCGCAAGCACCGTGGCCCCCTGGCTACGGGCGTCGTGCATGCTGTCGATCAGCTCGGGCCAGGTACCGGAGTTGGAGATGGCCACGAAGGCGTCCTCCCTTCCGGCTATGGCTGCGCTCTGACGGATGGTCTGGGCGTCGGTGGCCGCACTGCACGGTTTGCCCAGACGGAAAAATTTGTGCTGCGCGTCGGTGGCGACATGGCCGGAGGCGCCGACGCCGACGAAGATGATCTGCCGGCATTCGGCGAGCACGTGCACCGCGTCGGCGAACGGCATGCCTGTCGTGTGATGGCGCAGATCCACCAGTGCGCGAATGGCGCTGTCCAGCACCTTGCCCGCGGCATCGGTGGCAGTGTCGCCCTGAGCAACGTCGTGGTGAAGGTAGTTTTCAGGCCGGTGCAGGTTGGCAATGAGCGTGGTCTTGAATTCGCGGTAGCCGTTGATGCCAAGGCTGCGGCAGAAGCGGATCACCGTGGGCTCGCTCACCGCGGCTGCGGCGGCGAGCTCTGCAATCGACCACTCGACGGTGCGCCGGGGATTGGCCAGAACGCAGTCCGCTACTTTTCGTTCGGCGGGGCTGAGCGCGGTCAGCTGCGTGTCGATTCTGTGAAGAAGTGGCGAGCTCATGTAGTAAAACTACATCAGATTATCTTGCTTGGCGACCATTTCGTGGGAAATATGCGCCGATATGTAGCTTTGTTACCAATTCATGATGGTCCATCGATGCGCGCGCAGGTTCACGCGTCGCTCACGGATGCTTGACGGAGGATTGACGTCACGGGGCGCACAGTGAGCCACGAGTGAAATTGACGTGGCGAAAGATGGTCAGGAAACGAAAGCTGTTGAAAGTGGGCTGGTCGGCGGGCGTCGTCCGCAATGTGTGGGGGTGTGCCATGAGGCGCTCGCTGATGGTGCTGGGCGTGCTTTTGCTGCTCGGCTGGGCCGTGGGCGCCCGGGCGTCGTTCAACGAACCGCTGCAATGGAAATTCAAGGTGTTTCTCGACGATCGGGAAATCGGCTTTCACGACTTCACCGTGCGGGAGGGTAACGGCACCACCGAAGTTGCCGTGGATGCGCGTTTCGACGTGCGCGTGCTGTTCATCAACGCCTACCGGTACCGGCACCGGAACGCGGAGGTGTGGGCGGACGATTGTCTGCTGCGCATCGAGTCCGCCACTAACGACAACGGGCGACAGCTTGCCGTGTCGGGTGGGGTGGAAGACACCGTGTTCCGGCTGACGGCCAACGAGGTTGAGGTGGCACTCGACACGTGTCCGATGAGCTTTGCTTACTGGAACCCCCGTCTGCTCGACGCGCAGCAGTTGCTCAATCCTCAGACCGGCGAGGTGCAGCCCGTGGTGGTGACACCGCGCGGCGAGGAGCGTGTGCGGTACGGTGACGAAACGCTGCGGGCCGTTCGCTACGACCTTGCGGTGGACGGTCAGGAAATCCGGCTCTGGTACGGGGCGGAAGATTATCGCTGGCTGGCTCTGGAAACACCGGCGAAAGGCAATCGCCTGCTCCGCTACGAGCCGGTCCGGCTTCCCGAGCTGGCGCGGGAGATGGGTCGCTAGGCGCATCGCGTGTCGGACGCGGGCTCGGCCCTTCGAGGTGGGCGTGTTAGGTTGAGCGCAACGTAACCGGGAGACGCAGCATCTTGCGCCGACTGCTCATGATCACCATCGCTGTCATCGCGCTGGGGGTGGTATCCCTGGCCACCGTGTCCTGGGCCCTGCAGCCCACGGCCGTGGGCGCACCGGTCGCCCCGTCACCCGCTGAGCATCACGATGCGGTGGTGCAGGTGTACGGCGCGGACGTATGGGGTGTACGGGGACGGTTTGCCATACATACCTGGATCGCCACGAAGGCGGCGGGCGCCAGCGAGTACCGCAAATACCAGGTCATCGGGTGGCTGCAGCGCCGCGGCCGCCCCGTGGTCAGTATCACCACCGGAAATCCGGACGGGGACTGGTTCGGCGCGCCGCCGGTGCTGCTGCACGAGCGGCGCGGTCCGGACGCGCGAGCGCTTGTGGATGCCGTGCACGACGCGGCGCTGGCCTACCCGTTCCCGGACGAGTATGTCATGTGGCCAGGTCCGAACAGCAATTCCTTCACTGCCTGGGTGGCTCTGGAAGTGCCCGAGCTGGGCCTGGAGCTGCCGGCCAAGGCCATCGGCAAGAGCTGGATGCTGGACGCCTATCCGGACCTGCGCGACGGCAACTAGCGGCCCACAGCGGGCATCACCTCTGCGCCGAACAGCTCTATCGTCGGAAACAGCACGTCGTCGGGAATGCCGCCCAGGTCGAACATGAAAATCATGCGGTTCAGACCCAGCAGCTCGACGGTGCGTGCGATGCGGTCGGCAACCTCGGCAGGACTGCCGACCATGGCCGGGCCGTTGATCAGCGCGTCGTAGTCGAACGCCAGCGCCTCTGCTTTCGGCGTGTAGCTCTTGATCAGATCCTGCACCCACTGCCAGTAGTTTTCGTACCAGGTGCGGAAATCGCGGCGCGCAGCCTGCGAAGTGCGCGCGACATGGGCGTGGCAACACGCACCGATCTGCGGCGGGGCTGCGTGACCGGCTGCTTCCCACTGTGCCAGGTAGTGATCAACGATCGGCTTGAACGCCGCAGGAGGGGCGAACACGCTGGGCAGCATGAGCGGACAGCCGAGGCGGGCGGCAAGGTCGACCGTGCGCGTGGAAGAGCCGCCCCCGATCCATAGCGGCAGCTCCCCGACGGGGCGCGGGCGGCTGGTTTCGCCGTGCAAGGGACGCAGCCCGTCGGCGTGGACGTTCTCGTTGCGCAGCAGATCCAGCAGCAGACTGACATGATCGTGAAACAAAGCCTGGCTCTGGGCCGGGTCCTGCCCGAAGATTTCGAAGGTGCGCGCGAAGAAGCTGCCGCGCCCTGCGACGATCTCGGCGCGACCGCCGGTCAGCACGTCGAGGGTGGCGTAATCCTCGGCGACGCGGAAGGGATCGAGATTGGCCACGAGCGTCACGCCGGTAGACAGGCGTAGACGCTCAGTGCGCTCACCGATGGCGGCGAGCACAACCGCCGGTGCCGAGAGTTGATAGCTGCTGCCGTGATGTTCCCCGAGATGCACGGCGTGCATACCCACGTGCTCGGCCAGCACGGCCTGATCGACGAGGGTTCTGTGCCGCTCGGCTTCGGTGCGGCACGCTCCGGTGTTGGGGTCGGCCAGCAGATCGCCGAGCGACAGCAGACCAAACTCCAGGGACGTGGTACTCATCGCCTCACCTTAACAGGTCAGGGCGCCAGGGACGCCATGACCACAACTTCCACCGCTACGAATTGCCCCACCCAGGTAGTGTCCTGCCAGTCGCCTCTGCCTACCTGCAGCGCCAGGCGGTCGAGCCGGGCGCGGCCCGTGAGACGGTAGCCGTTGCCGGTGCGTGTCACGCCGAAGACAAAATCGATGGGATGCGGTGTCGCGCCGAAGGTCAGCGTTGCATCGGTCGCGCGGAAGTTACCGTCGCCGGTGGCTTCGAAGGTTGCGGCCCGGAATACGGCCTCGCGGTCGCCGAACCAGTCTTCGCTCACCAGCGTGCTGTCGCGTTCCGCGTCGTTGGTGGCGACGGAGGACAGCACGATGGACACCGTTGCCTCGCCGAGCGCCTCGGCGGGGTCGAAACGCACGTCGGCGCGCCATTCACCAAAACTGCCTTCGAAGGGGGCGCCGGCCTGTTCAGCCGCGAAGCGGATCGTGCTGCCTGCGTAGTCAATCTCCCACAGCGCAAGCTCTGCAACGGCGGCCGTTGGCGTGCGTTGAACGGTTTCTGTTTGCAGCGGCGCCGCCGCGGTGCCGGGTGGTGTGGTGGTCTGCGCCCCCGTGCCGGCCTGGCTCAGCCAGACGCCACCGCCGACGAGGCAGACCACAGCGAGGCTCACAGCACCGACGCTGCTCATGTGACGCAGCACGTTGTCTTTCAGGCGCAGGTGGTGCCACAACGCTGCACTGATGTGACCACAGGCCACCACGAAGAGTATTTCGGCGAGGATCTCGTGCGCCGCTTTCAGCTGCGATTCCAGCACCTCGTGGGGGGCTACCAGATCGGGCAGCGTGAAGAGGTTGAACCAGCTCACCGAGTACGCCGATGCGGATGACATGAGCCAGCCGGTGAGCGGTAAGGCGAACACGAGACCGTACAGCAGCCAGTGCATGGAGGCGGCGGCGCGCTGCTGCCAGCGGGGGGTGTTCACCGGCGGTGGTGGTGGCGGGTGCCCGGCGCGCCAGCCCAGGCGGATCAGCGCCAGCAGCAGCACCGTGATACCCACGGATTTGTGCTGCGCCAGCACGGCGAGCTGGCGCAGCAGGGTGCCGGCGTCGCCGGCCTGCTCGGCAACCTCGGCCAGCACGTACTGCAACGCGATCAGGCCGGCGATCAGCCAGTGCAGATAGCGCGCAGGGGCGGTGTAGCCGTCCCGCCCTGCGGGCGCGGGCGTGTTCAATCCCCGGGCATCATCTCGACGCTGATCTCGAGATCGACTTCGTCACCCACCGCGGGCACGGCGTACCCGAGGCCCCACTGGGAGCGGTTGAGGGTGGCGCTGGCATCGAAACCCAGCATGGGCACTTTGAGCATGGGATGCACCGCTGCCCGGTTCAGCACCGCGTCCAGCGTCACCGGATGCGTCTGGCCTTTGATCGTCAGGTCGCCGGTGATCTTTGCGGTTGTGGCGCCGGTCATCTCCACCGCTGTGGAGGTGAAGGTGATCTGCGGGTGATTGGCGGTGTCGAAGAAGCGCTCTCCAACGAGATGCTCGTCGAACTCCTCGACCCGGCTGTCGACGCTGCTGGCGTCGATCACAACCTGAATACTGCTCTTCTCGGGGGCTTCGGCATTGTAGTCGAGGGTTGCCTCGAAGGCGTTGAAACCCACCTGCGGCCGGGAGAAACCCAGGTGAAGATAGCTGAGGGTGATGTACGCGTGCGTTTTCTCGAGCACGTACTTGCCCGAGGGGGCTTCCGCGGAAGCCTGACCGGCGGTGAGAGCAGTCACCGCCAGCAGGGTGAGCGCGCTGGTAAATCGTGGCACGAAAGACTCCTCGCAAAATTGTGAGACCGCACCATACGCAATCCGCCGGGCGGGGAAAAGCTGGGGGGCGGCTCAGCTTTCCTGGGCGTCGGGCGGCGGGTAGTGAATGCCGGGAATGCCCGCTTCAAGCGCCTGGTACCAGTCCGGGCGGGGCTGCACGGGCTCGTAAGCGGTGGGAACCATGGGACGATCGTTGTTCCACTCATGGTGGATCGGGGGAATCTGAAAAGTGCCGTTGCTGGCATTGGTGCCGCCGTCCACAAGCAGGTCCACCCCCGTGATGTAGCTTGCTAGATCGGAGGCAAGGAACAGCACGGCGTTGGTCACCTCCTGGGCGTCGCCCAGACGGCGCATGGGTGTACGGCTGGCGATCCAGCGATCCATGCCCATGGCTTCCAGCATGGGTCGGGTCATCTCGGTCACCACGAAACCGGGCGAAACCGCATTGACCCGCACGCCGCGATCCGCCCACTCCACACCCAGCTGGTGGGTGAGGTTCAACAGACCGCCCTTGGCAGCGCTGTATGCTGCGACATTGTTCTCGTTGGCGCCGCTCGCCAGTATGGAGCAGATGTTCACGATGGCACCGCTGCCGCGTTCGAGCATGTGCCGGCCACATTCGCGGGCGAAGTAAAACGCCCCCACGAGATCGACGGACAGGATGCGATTGAACGTTTCGGAGTCAAACTGCTCCGCGCACACGCCACGGGGATCGGCAATGCCGGCATTGTTGATCAGCACGTCGATGCGACCCTGTTGCGCAATGCCTTCGCCCACCACACGCAGCACATCGTCCTCGCAGGAGACATCTCCAACCACTACAGTGACCTCGCGGCCCATGCCCCGGCACTTGTCGGCGACCGTGTTCAGCAATTCTTCGGACCGCGCCGTCAGAACCAGGTTGGCACCGGCTTCGGCAAAACCATAGGCGAATTGCTCGCCCAGCCCGTAAGATGCACCGGTAATGAGCACCACTTTGTTGCTGAAGTCGAACATGGACACTTCCCACAAATAAGAAAGCGAACCATAGATGATTCCGAACAGCATTGCAGAGGTGACGCCAGCCTGGCTGAGCGAGACCCTCGCGCGGGAGGTGGCCGAGCTTGACGTTACACAGATCGGCCAGGGTGTGGGCATCATGGGCGACATCTACCGGGTAGCGGTCAGCTACGCGGACGGTGACACGGACGCGCCTGCCAGCGTTGTCGTGAAACTTCCCTCCTCCTTCGAGGAGAACCGCACGCAGGGCGTGGCGCTGGGAATGTTCGAGGCGGAGGTACGTTTCTATAACGAGCTGGCGCCCGAGGTGCCGGTGGGACTGCCAGCAGTGATGCATGCGGAAGTGGCCGCGGGCACCGCGGATTTTGTCATCGTCATGGAAGATCTCAGCCGTCTGAGCATGGTGGAGCAGACCGTGGGCATGACCGCGGAGCAGGCCATGGCTGCGGTCAAGGTGCTGGCCCACGTGCACGCGGCCTGGTGGGGGCGGGTGCAGACGCAGGCGCTGGACTGGATACCCACGCAGATCGGCCCGCGCATCGAGTTCGTTGATCAATTGATGGTGCAGCTGCTCAGTCCGTTCATCGAGGGTTTTGCCCAGTATCTTCCGCAAGACGGCGTTGCCGTCTATGAACGCTGGGCCGGCAACTATCTGGCCGTGAACAAAGTGTTGGGGGCACGCAGCCCCTGGACACTGGCGCATCAGGATTTCCGCGTGGAAAACCTGCTGTTCGGGCCCGCCGGCTCGGACGAGGTGGTGGTGCTCGACTGGCAGGGTATCGGCCGCGGTCCCGGCGTTTACGATCTGGCGTATCTGCTTGGAGGCTCCATGACCCCGGAACTGCGGCGCGCCAACGAGACGGCGCTGCTGAGCGCGTACCATCAGCAACTGGTGAAGCTCGGCATCGAAGGCTACAGCCTGGATCAGTTGTGGGACGATTACGGGCTCGCGCACCTGCAGGGGGGGCTGGCTACGTCCATGGTCACCGGCGGTGGCATGGATCTGTCCAACGAGCGCGGCGTGGCGCTGATTGCTACCATGGCGGCTCGCCATGCGACGGCGGCGCTGGATCACAACGGTCTCGAGCGTCTCGCAGCGATCACACAGGGGTAGCCGTGCTAACCGTTTATCTCACTCTCGCCCTCGGCGTTTCGTTCATCTGCTCGTTGCTGGAGAGCGTGCTGTTGTCGACGACCATCAGCCACGCGCATCTGCTGGACCGGGACGGCAAGAAGAGTGGCAAGCTCTGGCTGGATCTGAAAGATCACGACGCGGTCAAGCCGCTGACAGCCATTCTCACCCTCAACACGATCGCGCACACCGTGGGGGCGCTGGGCGTGGGGGTTGAGGTGGAAGCCGCATTTCCGGGCGAGTACACGGTGGCAGTGGCCTCGGCCGTGCTGACGATCGCCATCCTGCTGCTATCGGAAATTCTGCCGAAGACCCTGGGCGCGGCGTACTGGAAACAGGCCGGGCCTGCAGCCGCGCATACGCTGCTGTGGATGGTGCGGCTGATGTGGCCGTTCATTGCGCTGATACTGTTTCTGAAAAAACTCCTCCCCGCCGCGGATTCACAGGTGATCACACGCGATGAGCTCGCGGCGCTGGCAGATATCGGCGAGTCGGAAGGCGCCATTGCTGCGGACGAGGAAACGGTCATTACCAATCTTCTCAACCTGGGCAACGTGGAAGTGCGGGAGATCATGACGCCGCGCGTTGTCATTGCTGCCTGGCCGGTGGACTACACCGTACGCGAAGCGCTGGAACAGGCGCCGAGGACGCAGTTCAGCCGCATACCTCTCGTTGGGGAGTCCATCGACGATCTGCGGGGGTTTGCGTTGCGCAAAGACGTGCTGCTGGCGGCGGCGACCGGGGAGTGGGATCGGGCGTTGTCGGAGTTTGCGCAGACTGCGCCGACCATTTCCGCCGATGCCCACATTGACCAGGTGTTCAAGGATCTCATGCACGAACAATCGCATCTGGCCGTCGTCAAAGACGAGTTCGGCGGCACGGCGGGTCTGGTGACGCTGGAAGACGTGATCGAAACCATTCTCGGGGCCGAGATTGTGGATGAGCACGACGAGGTGGCGGACATGCGCGAACTGGCGCGCCAGCAGGCGGAAGAGAAAGGCGACGCCGACTGACAGGCAGCAGGCTCCGCACCCCCCGATCATGACACCCCGCCTGTTGCGCGCGCTGCGCTGGTTTCTCAACTTTGCGGTGGCTTACCACCTCGTGGCGCTGGTGGCGCTGGCCGCTACCGGCGGCTACCACGTGGACCTTGCGGGCCTGGAGCTCAGCTCCAACCGCCCCGATCCGCTGTTGCTGGGCCTGTTGCTTTCGGCCGCGGCGCGAGGCGCCCTGCAGCTTGGCTGGGCAGACGCTGCGCTGGTCACCTTTTCCACCGCTCTCGCGCTGGGCGCTGTGGAGCTTGCCCTGCAACTGATCAATCCCCCCATGGCCGAGCCGGAGTTGCGCCAGATCCATCAGCCTTCAGAGCGTTATGGCTTTGAGCTGGTGCCCGGAGCGGAGGGCGTCGGAAATCTCGGTGAACTGATTCGGATCAACAGCTACGGTGCGCGGGACGCGGAGTTTCAGGACAAGGGGCCGCACGAGCGGCGCATTGTGGTGCTGGGGGACTCGTTCACGTTCGGCTTCGGATTGGCGCTGGAAGACGGGTACGTGAAACAGCTGCAGGCGATGCTGGGCAGCGGCGGGGTGGACGTGAAGGTGCTGAACCTCGGCGTGAGCGCCTATCACCTGTGGCAGCACGTGGCGCAGCTGCAACATCGCGTTGCGCCCCTTGTTCCGGATCTGGTGGTCATCGGACTCTTTCACGACGACCTGCTTGCGCCGGAGCGTCCTCCGGCCCTGCGCCCCCGCAATCCCTTCGCGGCGCACACGAAAGACCGCTTCATCGGGTCAAAAACCCTGAACCTCGTTCGCAACGTGGTAACGCGGCTCGAGTTCCGTCTGCGCCATCAGCGGGGCCGTGAGTATCTGGAGAGCATCGAGGCGCGCAAAGCGTATCTCAGTGCCGACAATGCTGATCTGCCGAACTACGCCGTGCAGGTGGGCAACCTTTCCGGCGCGCAGCGTGATGGCCTCGCACGGGCGGTTGCAGCCATTGCCGGCTGGTCACGTCAGCAGGGGGTGCCGGTGCTCGGAGTGTTCATTCCGGACGCGTCGCAGCTTGGCGAGCCCGACCGGCAGTTTCCCAACCGGGCCCTTGAAAGTGCTTTCGCCCGGGCCGGGCTGCCGTTTGTGGATACGACGCCGCGTTTCGAGGCGGTTGCCGATCCACGGCCGCTGTTCCTGTTTCCTCTGGACGCGCACACCAGCCGGGAGGGCCACCGGCTCATAGCCGCGGCCATCGCTGAGCACCCGGCGGTTGCCGGGTTGGTCAGCGCGCGTTAGTGGACAGAAACAGCAGCATCAGCTGCTCTACCAGGGTTGCAAACGGTGGCACCAGCAGCAGGCCCAGAATCCAGACCACAAGCACGCCACCACAGACTTTCAGATAGGTACTGTTACTCACGGGTCAACTCCTCGGTGCCATTTCGAACAGCCAGGTTTCGCCTTCAGCCACCGTCCGGCTGATTTCGGCGACCGCCTCGGCAGATATGCCCCCCGCGTATTTCTGCGCAAGCTTCTCGGCCACGCCGGCAACCACCGCCGGGTCGGTTACGCGTACCAGCTCACGCTCATAGCGGGTGCCCTCAATGCGTGCAACCGCCAGCTTGTTGCCTTCCTCCACGTCAAAGGCCCAGTCCTTCCAGAGCTTGCCGAGGAACGACTTCATGTATCCCGACGGCACGTAGATGCGGCCGTCGCTCTCCATGATGAAGATGCGCCGCGAGCTGACCGGATCCATGGTCTGCAGCTCGATGGTGAAAACATCGTCGGTGAAAGCCCAGTCGGGCTCGGGGCCCTCGTGCAGGTTGCCGGAGACGAGTTCGCCGCCGGGAAACAACACCGACGGACCGTCGGCACTCTGATGTTTGATTTTCAGTGTGATGAGGGTAGCGGCCAGCACTAGCGCCACTAGCCCGATGATCTGCAGGATGATTCTGAGCATGCACGTCCTCCCGATAGCTCCTGAGTAGACATCTTACACCGCGGGAGCGCATCAGCGGACGCCTGGCCGCCTCAACGGTGCAGAGGATTGATTCTGGAGGTCAGGACGTGGTCTCGCCACTCGCCGGCGATGTGCAGGTACGACCTGGCCAGTCCCTCTTTCTCAAAGTCCAGCTTCTCTAACACGCGGGCGCTGCGAACGTTCTCGGGCATATAGTTGGCCATGATCCGGTGCAGCTCGAGATGCCGGAAGACGTAGTCCACGGAAGCGCCCACGATTTCGGTCATCAGGCCTTTGCCACCATGCTCGCCTGCGATGGAATAACCCATGTTGCACGCTTGAAACACGCCCCGGACGATGTTGGTGAAAAAACACACACCGGTCAGCTCAGCCGAGTCGGGGGCGAACGCCAGCAACCGGATCGAGACACCGCGCTCCTGTTCCGCCTCGAATTCGCGGGCGCGGCTCGTCCATGCGTCCAAAGAATGGTAGCCGGGCGGACGAACGGGCTCCCAGGGTGCCAGATGGTCGGCGTTGGCGGTGTAGTACGCGTGAAGCGCCGGCGCGTGTTCAGCGCTCAGCAGGAACCCCTGGACTCTGTCTGTTTCGAAGATCATGGCGGTTCCGGGTTTCTTCCGGACGTTGCTGACGTTGCCAGCCCATGCCCGTTTCGATAGAAAAACAGACTTATGGCTCCGATGACGATGCCGAGAAACTCCCGCGCGGGTTCCACATAGGGCTTGTGCGGTGACATCTCACCACCCACCGAGGCCAGATCACCCGAAACCAGATACGCAAGAAAGCCTGGCAGAGAAATCATCAGGCAGGCAGCAGCCATGCCAACGGTGACCCAGAACACGGCGGGGAGTCGCAGGTCGAAGATACGTGCACCTGCAATGACGGCTATCGCCAGATAGACCACAACCCAGAGCAGTGGATCCGGGTCGTTGAGCTGCAGTGCTGCCATCGCAACGAACAGCATGCTCACCGATGCATGCCCCAGCGTCGCAATGTGCGCGCTCATGCTACTGCCTCGTCCAGGTGTTCAGGCGTCATCGATGTTGCCGGAAACGTGGCTCGAGAGGAGGCGGACGAACATGGTGGTGGCGACCAGCAGCAGATACATCAAAGCGGCGAGGTAAGGGGCCACTGTCGGCGTGGGGGAACCGGCGTTCCATGCCAGACCGCCGATGGCGCCGAGCAGCACAAACGTCAGCGCGAGGAGCGCAACCTTGTCGACGCGCGGCATGCGGGAGCGGAGCTTCCAGGTGCGCGGCAGCTCCACCGCGTTCACCACCGTCACGAGAAGGGCGAGGGCCCCGCTGCTGTACCGCCAGACCTCCGCCTCGGTAAGCCCGCCATGGACAAGCAGAAAGGGAAACAGCGCGAAGAGCATGGTGGACAGTGAGGTTGCCCACAGGGCTGTGAACCGATAGCGATTCAGCGCGCCCCAGCTTTGTTTGCCAAACACCGCAACGACGCCCGTAAAGCCTGCGAAGCCGATGGCAATTTCTGCAACCACCCAGAGGGTTCCCTCCCCGGTCAACTGTCGACTCCGGAACTGGCGCGTGCCTGTGCGAAGCAGATGATGTAACCATCGGGGTCTTCTACCTGAAAGTCCGTGACCTCCCAGGGGTGGCTGGTCAGTTTCCGGTAGATATAAGCGCCGCTGCTCGTGCAGAAGCGATAGTACTCGTCGAGGTCGCTCACCGTCGCGTAGGCATCTATGTGATCGTTGGTTCGCCGGTAAAGGCGCTCCGGCTTCAATGGCGCGGCACGCTTCAGATGAATCTCGGCGTGATCTTTTTTTACGCTGGCGTAGAAATCTTCATAGCTGATCGACTGCTCGAAGCCCAGACGGTCGACGTAGTAAGCGATCGAACTCTGCAGGTCTGAGACAAGAAACTGCGGTGCCATGGAGATCAGGCTGGTCACGCTAACGCGGCCCCTGCATGGCGCTGCTACGCGCGAAGGCCACCACCCCGGCGTCGTTGAGTGGACAGAGGTTAGCCATTACAAGGCAAACGCTTGTTGCTATCGTTTTTGCAAACACCATCGGAGGCACCAGCTTGCCGCTCTCAATTCACGAGCCGGAGTATAGGGCCCGTCTGGAAGTAAGGGAAAAGCCGTACTACGTAAGGCTGACCGACGGTCTGCATCTCGGTTATCGGAAGGGAAAGTTGCTTTCACGCTGGGTGCTGCGCGAACGCCGCAACGGGCGTTACCGGACGCGAACGATCTCCGGGGTGGAACCGGACGACACGCTGGTTGCGGACGGGTTGCGTATTTTGAGCTTTCAACAGGTACTGGGGCGGGTGATGGCGGATACCAACAGCAAAGTGCGCTGCAGCTTCTGTGGCAGGGGCTCAGCCGACGTGGAAAAGCTGATTGCCGGCCCCGGGGTGTTCATCTGCGATAAGTGCATCGCCTTGTCTCAGTTGTACGTCGAACACTCCAGGGAAGGCCAGAAGCTTCTCATCGAGGACGGTGAGCCGGTCATGAAACGAGGCAAGCCGGTCTTCGTGCCGCTGACGGATGAGGAACAGAGGCTGCAGCAGGAACTGCGGCAATCGTAGCGCGTGGCAGGCGTCTCATGCGCGGTTCGCGCCCGGTGGCTCAGAAGTAATACAGCGCCACGTAAACGGTCAGCAGCACCACGATCCACAGCGCCGTGGTACCGACCTGCCACACGCGCCCCAGGGCCCCGGTGCTGCCGAGGGTGCGGGTCAACAGCGGACCCAGCGTGTCGCGCAGAGCGTTCAAGGTGTCCGTTGCGCGCTGACCGATTACTGCAGCCATGTTGAGCAGCCAGGCGCCGCAACGGGCTAACAGCACGCGCCACAGCCAGTCGGTGTCCAGCGAGATCGTCAGGGTTCGGCGCATGAGCGGCAGCAGCAGGAAAAACGCCAGCCCGGAGAACAGCAGCAGCTGCAGATAGAACAGTACCTTCGCGGGCGTGTAAGCCTCGTACTCCACAGGGTACGGCAGCAGCGCCCACAGCGGGTCCGGGTAGATCCCCAGCAGAACGCACAGGCCCGCGAAGAAGATCATGGCGGCGGCCATGTTCCAGGGCGCGTCCTTCGGGCGCAGCCCCGAGTCCTTCTGAAAGAACACAAACCATGGGAACTTGATGCCCGCATGCAGAAACACGCCGGCGGACGCGGCGGCGAGCAGGAACCACACCAGGGCCAGCCCCTGTTCTTCGGCTGCCACCGAGATCAGCGTTTTGGTGGTGAAACCGGACGTGAGCGGAAAGCTGGATATTGCCAGTGCGCCGATGATGCCGCAGACGGTGGTGATGGGCATGGTTCGGAACAGGCCACCCAGGTCCGAGCAGCGCGTGAGCCCGGTACGATAGATCACCACCCCGGCGCTCATGAACAGCAATGCCTTGTAGATGATGTGCGCAAAGGCGTGCGCCGCCGCGCCGTTCAACGCCATCTGGGTACCGATACCTACGGCACACACCATGAAGCCCACCTGATTCACCACGGAGTAGGCGAGGATGCGGCGCGCATCGTTTTCCAGCAGCGCATAGATGATGCCGTAGAAGATCATGTACAAGCCGACGTAGATCAGCACCGTCTCCCCTGGAAACAGCAGGATCAACGCGAGCACCGCTGACTTTGTCGTGAACGCGGACAGGAACACCGACCCGGTCGGGCTCGACGACGGATAGGCGTCCGCCAGCCAGGCGGACACCGGCGGGGCGGCCGTGTTGATGAGAATGCCGATGAGAATCATCCAGGTGTCGAAGTTGGTTGCCAGCATGGGCTGCAGATCGACCGAACCGGTGTGCACCACCACGCCTTCGATACCCACCTTCAGAATCACACCCCCCAGCAGGTGCATGATGGCGTAGCGGATACCGGCCGCGCGGGCGGCGGGCGTGCCGCCGCACCACACCACAACGGTGGAGAAGATGGCCATCAGTTCCCAGTATAGAAACAGCGTGATGAGATCGCCGGCGAAGCACACACCAACGGCACCGGCGGCATAAGCGCTGGCGGCGGCCAGCTCGTACCACTTCGCGTGCCGGAACGCGAACAACCCGCCGGTGAATGCCATGATCGCGAAGATCGTGGCGAAGAGACGGCGCACGGGGCTGCCTTCCACGGGCTCGATGGCATAACCCAGAAAGTTTGCGGTCACGGCGACGCCGTCGGGTACCTGCCAGATGGCCCACAGCGTCAGGACCGGTGCGCCGAAAATCACCAGCGATCGCACGTGCCCGCGCGTGAGGCCTACCAGCACGGCAGCCGCGAGCAGCACGTAAGCCGGGGGCAGCAGACCGTCAATCATCGTAGTAGCTCTCCGGCTTCTTCAGCACGACGCCGAGACCTTTCGCCACCAGCACCATGGCCACGCAGGCAAGAAAGCCGAAGCCAGCGCCGAAGCCGAACCAGCCGTCCACGCCGAAGTAGCCTTTGATCTTTATCACGAGCTGCGCGAGCACAGTGGCGGCCAGCACGATGGAGAAGCCGATCCACAGGCCCCGTATGGTGGCAGCACGCACCAGCCAGTGATCGCCTTCAGGCGCCTGTTTGCCAGCCGCGTTGTTGTGGTCGTTCATGGTAGCTGCTCCACCAGCTGGCTCTCGAGATCCAGCACGGGCTGGTTGAAGAAGAAAAACGCGAGCGTTGCCAGGGCTGTCAACGACAGCGCCAGCACCGCGGGAAAGGGCGCTTCTCCGTGCGCCTTGCCGCCGGGCTCTTCCTGCGCAAACCAGGCGGCAAACACCACGGGTAGAAAGTACGCGGCATTGAGGGCGGTGCTGAGAATGATCGTGAAAATTGCCACGTAGTTGTCGCTCTGAAAGGCGCCGGCCAGGATGAACCACTTCGACACGAAGCCCCCTGTGGGCGGCACGCCGATCATGGACAGGGCTCCGATGGTGAACGCAACCATGGTCCATGGCATGCGGTGGCCAATGCCCTTGAGCTGTGCGAGCTCGGTCTTTTTCGACGCCGTATAGATGGCGCCCGCCGCAAAGAACAGGGTGATCTTGCCGAACGCGTGCGCCACGATGTGCACGGCGGCGCCGATCTCCGACAACGGCGTCAGGATGGCGGCGGCCATGATCACGTAGGAGAGCTGCCCGATGGTGGAGTAGGCCAGCATGCGTTTCAGGTTCTGCTGGCGCAGCGCCACCACGCTGGCGGCGATGATCGTGAAGGCGGCGGCGTACAGCAGCCAGCCTCCCGCCGGCTCCGCAAAAAGCGTGTCCACGCCGAAGGTGTAGATGACAATCTTGGTGACCGTGAAGACGCCGGCTTTCACCACGGCGACGGCGTGCAGCAGCGCGCTGACGGGTGTCGGTGCCACCATGGCGGCGGGCAGCCAGCGGTGCACGGGCATCACGGCGGCTTTGCCCACACCCAGCACGTACAGCGCCAGCAGCAGACCCATGGCCGGGCCGGCAATGTGTCCGGCGAGGATGCCGCCGGGCACGAACGTGAGCGTGTCAGCGACAGCGTACGTCCAGATGATTGCCGGCAGCAACAGGCCAATGGACGTGCCGAGCAGGATGCCGAGGTAGATCCGTGCAGAGCGTACGGTGGCCGCGTCGCCTTTGTGCGACACCAGCGGATAGGTGGATATCGTCAGCACTTCGTAGCAGAGGAACAGGGTCAGCAGGTTGTCGGCGAAGGCCACGCCCATGGCCGCGGCGATGGCGATGGCAAAACAGATGTAGAAGCGCGTCTGATGCTTCTCGTTGTTGCCCCGCATGTAGCCGATGGAATAGATCGAGTTCACGATCCATAGCGTGGCCGCAAGGGCGGCAAACAGCATGCCGAGCGGCTCTACGGAGAAGGCGATTTCCAGCGTGCCGAACAACGGAGCCAGCACCACGCCCGGGCGTTCGCCGGCCATGATGGCAGGCGTGAGCGACCACACCAGCACCGCGAGGGTGACAGCCGTGGCGAGCGTCATGGTTTCGCGCACATTGGGCCACCGACCCGTTGCACCGATCAGCACGGCCCCGGCGAGGGGCACCCACAGGGCTGCGACGATGATGGCTTCGGCGCTCAAGGCAGGTGCCTCAGCAACTCGGCGGCCCCGGCTTGCGACAGCGATACGGGCAGCTCGGGCACCAGGCCGAAGTAGATGTTTGCCAGCGCCGCCAGCCACACCCCGGCAACCAGGGGCACAGGCGCTTCAGCGCGCTGCGGCTCGCCGGAAGCTGCCGGCGGTGTGCCGAAGTACAGCGGTTCGATGATGCGCCACATGTACACCACTGCGGCGAGGGAGCTCGCGACCACCACCACCGCAGCGATGATGCCCAGGGTTCCCTGCTCGAAAGCGGCGCTGAGTAACAGCCATTTGGAGACAAAGCCGGCAGTCCCCGGAATGCCTACGAGGCTGGCGCCCGCCAGCACCAGCGCGGCGCAGGTCCAGGGCATGGTGCGTCCGGCGCCGGCAATACCGGCCAGCGTCAGGCTGTGCAACCGCATGGCCAGTGCGGCAACCGCCAGGAACAGCGCGCCTTTGGCCAGCGCGTGGTTGAAGATATGCGCTATACCGGCCGTAAGGCCGGCTGCGTTCGAGAAGCTGGCTCCGAGGAGGATGTAGCCGATCTGTGCCACCGACGAGTAGGCGAGCAAACGTTTCAGGTGCCCTTCCACCATGGCGACGGCAGAGCCCACCACGATGCCCAGCAGCGCAAGGGGACCGAGGAAGCCGGCAAACTGCACCATGTGATCGGCCAGATTGCCCTGGAAGACAAAAAAGTCGAAGCGCAACAGCACGTAAATAGCTACCTTCGTGGAGCAGGCGGCAATGAATGCCGTCACGATATGCGGTGCGTGGGTGTATGCGTTGGGCAGCCAGACATGCAACGGAAACACAGCGGCTTTCAGCGCGAGGCCCACGGTGATGAAACCGGCGGCTACCAGAATGGGCCGCTGGTCGGACACCTCCGCAATGCGTACCTCCATATCGGCGAAGTTCAGCGTGCCCGTCATCATGTAAACGAGACCTACGCCAATCAGGTACAGCGTGGCACCGATGGTGCCCATCACCAGATACTTGAACGTGGCCGTCAGCGCGCGCCGGTCGGGACCTGCGGCAATGATGATGTAGGTGGCCAGGGAGGAGATCTCCATGAACACGAACACGTTGAAAGCATCGCCGGTGATAGCGATGCCGACGAGGCCGGCCAGGGCAATGAGCCAGGCAGCGTAGAACAGCGGCTGGCGGCTTTCGTCGATGTCGCGGGCCAGGCTTTCGCGCCCGCACAGCAGCATGAGGGCCGACGCCCCCGTGATCACCAGCAGCACAAGGGCGTTCAACGCATCCACCCGCAGCTCGATGCCGTATGGCGCGGGCCATGCGCCCATCTCGTAGCTGAGCACGCCGGCAGCGCGCACGTCGATGGTGAGCCCAATGGCAATGGCGAACGCCATCAGGCTGGCTGCGGTAGCGCCGGCCCAGGCCAGGCTTGCGCCGCGCAGCAGGACAAGCAGAGGTGCCGTGAGGAGCGGCACTACAACCTGTAGCGCCGGCAGCTGCGCGGTCAGGCTCATGGCTCCAGATCCTGCTGGTGCGTTTCGTCTTCTTCGATGGTGCCGTAGGCCTCGTGTATGCGGACCACCAGGGCGAGACCCAGGGCGGTGGTGGATATGCCGACCACGATGGCGGTGAGAATCAGCACCTGCGGAAGCGGATTGGAGTAGATGGCGTCGGCAACGCCGGGTTGCAGGATGGGTGCCGTGCCCCCCTCAACCTTGTCCATGGTGATGTACAGCAGAAACACCGCGGCCTGGAAGATCGAGAGCCCCAGCAGCTTCTTGATCATGTTGGGCTTGGCGATGACCGCATAGAAGCCCACCATCAGCAGCACCGCAAAAATCCAGTAGTTGTAGAGCCCCAGCAACTCCACGGCTACAGCCCCCGCGCCGCGAAGGCGTGGTAGATGGCCAGCAGAACGCTTGCAACCGTGATGCCCACGCCCAGCTCGATGGCAATGATGCCCCACTGATTACCGGCGACGGGATTGCTGGCCAGCACGCCGTATTCCAGGAAATTCCCGCCCAGCAGCATGGTCACGACGCCAACGGCGCCGTAGAGGAGCGCGCCACCGCCCATCAGCAGCATCAGCATGCGCGGCGAGATGATCTCCAGCGCCTCCCGCTCGCCTTCGATGAGCGCATACAGAATGATCCCGGCGGCGAAGATGGCACCAGCCTGAAAACCACCGCCGGGGCCGTACTCGCCGTGAAACTGCACGTACAGCGCAAACAGAAGAATGAACGGAACGATCAGTCGCCCCACGACCTGGGGGACCAGGTGGTGGTTCAGGTAGGTGCGGCCCTGCGCCAGCTCTTCGGGTCGCCTGCGTCCCACGGCCCCGGGCAGCCCCAGCAGAAACAGCACGCCAATGCCCGCGGTCAGCACGACAATCACCTCGCCCAGCGTGTCATACGCGCGATAGGCGCCAAGCACTGCCGTCACCACGTTGGGAATGTCGATGAGGCGCGGCGTTTCTTCCAGATACCAGGGGGCAACGTGCTGGTGCACCGGCGCGTTCGGATCCCCGAGGCGGGGTTTCTCGAAGGTGGCGTACACCACCACCAGCGCGTTCAGCGTCACCACCGTGAGCGCCAGCCAGCGGCCGCTGCGGGTAGGCTGCTCGCGCGCCGGCGTGAGGGCCAGGGCACCGAGAAGCAGCACCGTGGATATGCCGGCGCCCACGGCGGCTTCGGTGAGCGCTACGTCGGCGGCATCGAGAATGAAAAAATTTGCCGCCATCAGCAGCGAAAAGATGCCGGTCAGCATCACGGCGGTGAACAGGTTCCTGGCGCGCACGATACCGATGGCGGTGATCAGCAGCAGCGTGAGCAGGAAGATGCCGAACAGCACCGTCACGGCTGCAGGTCCTCGGGCAGCTCCGCGTCCTGCGGTAGCAGGCCCGACAGGAGCGCCGCGTTAGCCAGCGCATAGGTGGCCGTGGGGCCGGTCAGCAGCAGAAACATGGCGATGGCCGCAAGTTTGATGCTCGCCAGCGTCAGGCCCGCCTGCAGCATGATGCCGATGAGAATGCAGAGCGTACCCAGGGTGTCGGTGAGGCTCGCGGCATGCATGCGCGTGTAGAGGTCGGGCAGGCGGACCACGCCGATGCCGCCGATCAGCACGAAGATGCTGCCGGTCAGCAGCAGAATCCAGCTCAGCCAGTCGAGGGCCACCGCCATCAGGGGTCTTCCGCCGCAGGGCCGTGGCCGCGCCGGTTCTGAAAGAACTGCAGCACGGCGAGCACGCCGATGAAGTTGATCAGGGCATAGGCCAGGGCAAGATCGAGAAAATCCGGACGGCCGTAGAGAAAGGCAACCACGGAGAGCAGCAGCACGGTTTTGGTGCCGAACATGTTCACGGCCAGCACACGGTCGTACACGCTGGGGCCCATGAGCGCTCTTGCTAGAGCCAGGATCATGGTGACCAGAATCGCGATGGACGCTGCGGTAAACATGCTCAGCCCGCCGACAAGCTGGCAACGCGGCGGTTCATCTCGCCTTCCAGCAGCTCATCGGCACCTTCGCGAGTGAGGCAATGCACAAACAGCTTGCCTTCGTGATCGTCGATCGTCACGGTACCGGGCGTCAGCGTGATGGAGTTGCCGAGAATCGCCTGGCCGACGGGATCGGGCGGCAGGGCATCGATACGTACGACGGTGGGGGAGATGGTCAGCCGCGGGCTGAGAACAAGGCGCGCCACCTGCAGATTGGTCTTGATCAGTTGTCCGCCGAGCCAGCCCCAGAAGGGGATGAGCCCCGGCGTCAGGTGCAGGCTGTAAACGCCTTTGGCAAAAAAATCCATGCGCCGCGCCAGCACCATCACGAGCAGACAGGACACGACACCCAGGGTGACCAGCAGGGGAGTGTACAGGCCGCTCCACAGCAGCCAGGCCATCATCCAGACGACCAGCGTTAGAGAAATTCGCATGGGGCTCCGCTCCGCGTCCGACGCTGACGCGAGATCATCAATTTACACCGTAAACGGTGATTCCAACGCTCGGTTTTATCGAATCATTCGTCAGCGTGACGTGAAGGTCACCGGGCAGTGCCGGCCTGGCTGTCCGCTTCGGGCAGCGCATAGGCGATGATGAGACCGCCTGCAGGCTCCGGGGGCGTCTCCCCGGCCGGCCCCGCGCTGTGGTCGTCGGCGATGGGCGGACGGCTTGCGCCGGGCACCGTGACCAGCACGTATTGCCGTCCCGTCTTCGGGCTGACGTAGCTCATGGGCGTGCCGCTCGACGGGCTGCGCAGGGCGTCCTGCCACAGCACGTCGCCGGTGAACAGGTCCAGGGCACGCAGCTGACCGTCCATGACGCCGCCGTTGAAGATAAGCCCGCCGGCGGTCACGACAGAGCCCGCTGCGGCCGGCAGACCGAGCTCCCAAAAGCCGTTGCCGCGGCGCCATACGATCTGCTGGGTGGTGAGATCCACCACCGCCATCTCGCCGTAAGGAGGCTGCAGGCACGGCAGAGACAGCGGAGACATGAAAAACGTCACGCGCGCCGCATAGGGTGTGCCGGCCTGCGGGCCGCCAATACCGTACCCGCGGTTGTTGAGACCTTCGGACGGGCTGTTCTGGTCTTCTTCGCGCGGTATCAGCTTCACGATCGCCGGCAGGTTCATGTTGTTCACCACCATGAGCTGGCGCTGCTCGTCCACGGCCACGCTGCCCCAGTTCTGGCCGCCGCCGGGACCGGGATGCACCAGCGTGCCTTCCACGGACGGTGGGGTCATGGGTCCTTCGTAACGCAGGCTGTAGTAGGTCTCGCGACAGGCCATCTGATCGAACGGCGTAAGACCGAAAAGGTTGTGCTCCTCGATGCGCGGATAGGCGAACGACGGCATGCCCGTGGAGAAGGGTTGCGTGGCCGTGGAGCGTTCGTGGGGCACGTCCGTCTGCGGCACCGGGCGTTCCACCACTTCCGTGATCAGCTCACCGGTGGCCCGGTCGAGAACAAACGTTTCGCCGCGCTTGGTGGGCACAATCACCGCCTGGCGCTTGCGGCCGTCCAGCGTCAGATCCACCAGCGTAGGCTGTGACGGCACGTCGTAGTCCCAGATGTCGTGATGCGTCGTCTGGTAGTGCCACCGCGTCAGGCCGGTGGCAGCGTCGATGGCCACGATGGAGCTGGCATATTTGTCCATCACGGGTGTGCGGTGGCCGCCGAAGTAGTCGGGCGTTGCGTTGCCCGTAGGGACGTAGACCAGGCCCAGCTCGTCGTCGGCGGACGTCAGGCTCCACACGTTCGGGGTGCCGCGTGTGTAGAACGCACCTTCCGGCGGCAGGCCGGTTTGCCCTTCGCGGCCCATGTCCCAGGCCCACACCAGGCTGCCGTCACGCGGATCGTAGGCGCGCACCACGCCGGAGGGTTCTTCCACTTCCTGGTTGTCCGCCACCCAGCCGCCCAGCACCAGCACGCCGCTTGCCAGCGTCGGCGGCGACGTCACGAAATAAAAGAAGGGTTTCACCTCGCCCATGCCGGCCAGCAGCGATATCTGCCCGGCGTCGCCAAACTCGTCACAAGGCTCTCCGGAGTGCATGTCGACCGCCACCATTCTTGCATCGCTGGTGGCGGTGAAGATGCGCTCGGCGCAGTGTTGCCCTTCCGGCACATCGGGAATGCGGGCGTAGGTCACACCCCGGCAGTTGCCCGAGAAACTGTAAGGTGAGACGTCGTTTTCGGGATCGAAGCGCCAGCGTTCCTCGCCCGTATCCGCGTCCAGCGCGAGGATGATGTTCGCCGCCGTGCACACGTAGATACCGTCACCAATCTGTATCGGGGTTGCCTGAAAGCGGCCGGGCTGCCGGGTCTCGGCCTGCCATACCGGTTGCAGATCGGCCACGTTGCCGGCGTCGATCTGCGCATGGGGTGCGTAGCGTGTACCCGCGTTGCTGGCGCCGTAGGCGGTCCAGTCTGCCGAGTTCTGTGACGGACCGTAGACGGTGTCGGGCGCCCGCCCGCCGGTGGCCAGAAGATCTGCCGTCATGGCCAGCAGCACACCGGCGGTGGCAACGCCGACCACCTGTACGGTGCGCAGGCTGAAGAGCTTCGGTGTGGCTTGCGGCCACAAACGCCTGCGGATGACCGGCGTGCACAGCCACAGGGAGATGATGCCGATCAGCCAGATGCGCGAACCCACCAGCCAGAAGGCGTTGCCCGCCTCATAAACCGCCCATGCGAGGGTCAGCAGCACCGCTGCCCCGTAGACCACAAAGCCCCGGGGCCGGGCGCGAAACAGATCTACCGCGCTCCAGACCAGCAGCAGACCGGCGCCGGCGTAGTAGGGTGTTCCGCCGACCAGGGCAAGACCAAGACCCTGCCAGGCCATGGCCAGCCCGAGGATTCCGATCAAAACCGCGGTTATGCGCAACGTCAGCTTTCTCTCTCCCGGCACGGCTCGCCCCTTTTTCTTGATTGCTCGGTTGTCGACGAAGCCCGCAAGCTTACCACTCGCGTGACGGTCAGCGTTCGAACACGCGGGCGAAGAGCAGCACGTCCTGCGGCGTCGGATCGTCGAGATTGGGAAATACCGTGTGGCGACGCATCACTGCTTCCCGTTCGAAACCCCCTTTCTCCAGAACGCGGGCGGATGCGCCGTGCGTGTGGTGACAGATTGCGTCCAGACGCCAGAGGCCCAGGGAGCGGGCCAGCTCGACCATGGCGTGCAGAGTTTCAGTGGCAAAGCCCCGGCCCCACACGTCGCGCGCCAGCACGTAGCCGGTGCTCGCACGGGTCGCGGTGTCGAAGCCGAGCCCGGTGCCGCCGAGGAGCGTGCCGTCGAGCGTCTCGATCAGCAGAGGGCCAGACGGTCCGCGTGCCCACGCTTCGTCCGAGAAGGCGATGAACGCTTCGGTGTCGGCCGTTGAGGTATGTGTGGGCCAGGAGAGATAGCGGGTGACTTCCGGATCAGCTGCATAGCGTGCAAAGATGGCGGAGACATCGGCGGTAACGGGGCGCCGCAGCCGTAAACGCCCGCTGGTGAAGCTCTCAACTGCGGCCATCTGCTGCGTCCATCTGTCCGAGAATCTCGCGTCGTATCGCGCTGAGGCCCAACCACAGAAGCAGCGCTCCCACGGGGCAGAGCACGGCGCCGCAGAGAGCGATCGCCTGCCCGATCGCCTCGTCGGCGCCGAAGACGTAGTCGGTGGTGGCTGCCAGCACCGTGGGGCCCAGGCCGAGACCGATCAGGTTGGCGACAAGCAGGTACACGGCCATGACCTGGCCGCGCATGCGATTGGGGGTCATCAACTGCAGCGTACCGCCGGAGATGCCTCCCTGGAACGCGGAGAAAAACACCGCGAGGCTCATGGCCACAATGCCGCCGGTCGGGCTGGTGACGAAGCCGAGGGCAACGGTACACGGCAGCATGCACAGCATGCTGAGCATGATGATGCGCGCGTAGGCGTCCGGCACCCCCCTTTGCATCCACTTGTCAGCAACGAAACCGGCACACAATAGTCCGGCGCTGCCTGCGCCCAGCATCACCAGCCCGAAGGTCCAGCCGGCGCGGGCAATATCGAACTGAAACGTGCGTATGAAATAGGTTGGTCCCCACAGGTTCAGCGCGTACACCACCATCACGAAGATAGAGATGCCGAAGATGTGGCAGCCGTAGGCGCGGCGGCGGGCCCACACGTAGGTGAGCACCTCCGGTATCGGCAGGCCCTGCGGGGCCGCATCCGCGCCGCGCGATGGCTCTGCCACGGTGCCGCGCATCAGTAAGGCGACGGCCAGGCCAGGCAGGCCGACGATGAAAAACGTGAGCTGCCAGCCTTCCACGGCCCCCAGCACCGGCAGCGAAACGGTCTCCAGGGTCTGTACGTACGCCACGACGGCGCCACCCAGCATGTAAGCAAAGCCCGAGCCGATGGTGACCCCCAGCATGTACACGGACAGGGCCCGGGCCAGCGTGTCGCGCGGGAAATAGTCGGTGATCATGGAGTAGGCGGCAGGTCCCAGTGCGGCCTCGCCGACCCCGACCCCGACGCGTGCCAGGAACAGGCTCCAGAAATCGCGCGCCATGCCGCACAGGGCGGTCATTAAGCTCCAGACGGCAATGCCCCAGGTGATGAGGTTGCGCCGGTTGCTGCTGTCGGCGATGCGCGCCAGGGGAATGCCCATGATCGCGTAGAACAGCGAGAAGGCGAGGCCTGCCAGCAGGCTGTACTGGGTGTCGCTGATGGCGAAGGACTCGCGGATGGGACCCACGAGCAGGCCCATGATCATGCGGTCCAGAAACGAGAACGTCTGCGCCAGCAGCAGAACAAAAATCACGTACCAGCGGTATGTGGCGCTCGGCCTCGACGCAACGATGGCTTGCATGAGTCATCCCCCCGGGCGGGATGCTATTGACAGTTCCGTGGATAGTCAACAATATTGAAGGTCCATGAGGTTGACGATCGGGAGGTCTCGTGACTGACATTGTGCTCAACGGCGTTCACCACCTTGCGCTGGTGTGCAGGGACATGGAACGGACGGTGGACTTCTATACCAACGTGCTGGGGATGCGGCTCACCAAGGGCTTCGATCTGGAAGGTTATGGCCAGCACTTCTTCTTCGATATGGGCAATGGCAGTGAGCTGGCATTCTTCTGGTTCAACGATGCGGCTCCCGCACAGCCGGGTGTGGCTTCGGCCGGCAACATCGTGGGCCGTGCGGGACCAACCATCAGCTCCGGTCATGGCTCCATGAATCATGTGGCCTTCAATGTCGACAAAGACGCGATCGCAGCGTATCGGGAGCTGCTGGTATCGCGAGGTGTGGACTGCAGCGAAATCGTGAATCACAACGACGTCGTGACCGGGGAAGAATCGCGCACGGCAGAAGCCGCGTCCGCCAAGACCTGGCTGCAGTCTTTCTACTTCTTCGATCCTGACGGGGTGATGCTCGAATTCTGCGCGACGCTGCAGCCCGGGTTGCCTAACGTGGATCTGCCTGTCAACGAGAAAGGCCTCAAGGCCAACGGCCAACCGGTTACGGGCATGACAGTCGATGCCTGAGCCTGCGGCCCTGGCAGAGCACGAGCACGGGCTGCTGCGCGGCCTCGTTCACGCAGCCTACTGGCTCGACGACGGCCTGCAGGCGTACATGCAGACCCACGCCGGCGTGTCTCTACCGCGGGCTCAGTCCATGGCCATGGTGTATCTCACCGAGGGTGTCGACCGTCCGTCCGATCTTGCGGCGACGCTGGCTGTGTCCAAGCAGGCGGCGCAACAGGTGCTGAAGGCGCTGGCCGGCAAAGGCATCATCGAAATGCAGCCGGACCCGGTGAACGGTCGCCAGAAACGTGTGGTGCTGACGTCTTACGGCCGCGAGCTTCAGGCCGTGGCGCGCCGTGGCCTGTACAGTCTGGAAACAGAGTTGATGCGCCGCATTGGCGCGCGGCATGTAACCTCCTTGCGCCGGGCGCTGCATGCCGACTGGGGTCAGGCCCCGGACGAGGGACGCTGACCGCTTCGCTCCAGGGCCTGCACAAGGGCAGTCAGCGTGGCGTTGACGGGTGCTTCCAGGCCCACTTTGCGCGCCTCGGCGGGCACGGCGCCATTGATCACGCCCACTTCGCTCGGGCGGCCCGCCTGCAGATCGAGCAGCACCGATGGTCTGGCGTCGGGCATGCGTGCCGCAAACTCCTCCACGGCCCGTTCCGGGTCGTCGAAGGGCACCTCGATCTGCAGCGCCACGGCCACCCCGTAGGCTTCCCGCGCGGCTGCGCGGCTGACCTCGCCGATCTCCGGATGAACCAGCACTTCACCCACGGTCAGGCCCGTAATGGCGCACGGTGCGCTGTACGCGACGTTACAGATCAACTTACCCCACTGCATGGCGGTGATGTCGTCCACCGCGGCGGCGTCGAAGCCGGCCCGGGCCCACACCTCTGCGACGGCATCGACGCGCTTGCGGGCAAGGCTGCCGTAGGCGCCCATGCGGATCGCTTTCATGTCATTGTGATGCGCCCGGCCGGGTTCCGGCAGAGAGGCGCCGAAGCCCTGCGCCACACCCACCGCGAGGTGCGCCTCGCCAACGGCGCCGGCGACAATCTCTGCGCTGCCGAGACCGTTCTGTATCGTCAGCACAACGGTATCTTCGTGCAGGAGAGGAGCGAGGGATGGGGCAGCCGCCGGGACGTGGCGGGCTTTGACCGCGCACACCACGAGGTCCATCGCAGCGTCGGGCGGCTCGAGATGAGCGGACACGGTTACCGTTCGATCGCCGCTTGCGCCGTGCACCCGCAGCCCCCGCGTCCGTATGGCCTCGATGTGTAGCGCGTTGCGATCGACCACAGACACCTGGTGACCGGCCGATGCGAGGAGTGCGGCGTAGATGGAACCCATGGCGCCGCAGCCGACAATGCAGATGTTCATCTCATGGCTCCGTGAGCCGCTCAAGGTAAGGCGCAAGCTCGGCCTTCTGCTCCAGCCCCCAGCCCGGGGCATCGCTCGGCCAGACGCGGCCGTTGTGCACGCGGCACTGCGGGGCAAAGCCGCCGAACGGCGCGAACACCCCCGGATAAGCTTCGCAGCCACCGAGGCCCAGGGCCGTGACGATGTGCAGATTGATGAGGTGGCCACCGTGCGGCACGAGTTGCGCACGATCGAAGCCGGCCTGTCCGGCCAGCGCCACCATGCGGGCGTACTCGGTCAGTCCGTAAGCCAGGCCGGGATCCATCTGCAGCAGGTCCCGATCGGGACGCAGGCCACCAAACTGTAGAAGGTTGTTCACCTCCATGGCGGCAAAGAGGTTTTCGCCGGTTGCCAGCGGGCCCGCGTACGCCTCAGCAAGCGCTGCCGTGAGGGCGTAGTCCAGCGGATCACAGGGTTCCTCGAACCAGCGCAGGCCGAGGGGGGCCAGCGCATCGGCGTAGGCAAATGCGTCTTCTGCCTTGAATCGACCGTTGGCATCTACGGCGACAGCCTCAGCAGCACCCATGATTTCGATGGCTGCAGCCACGCGCGCCAGATCTTTGTCCAGGGCTGCGCCACCGATCTTCATTTTCACCGCCGGGTAACCATGCTCCGCGTAGGCTCGCAGCTCGTCCCGCAGGCGCGACAGAGAATCGTCCGCATAGTAGTACCCGCCGGCAGCGTACACGGGCGTGCCACGGGTGTGGGGCTGCGTACCGAGCACGCGGGACAGGTGTGCCCACGCCGGCTCGTCCGCAAGCTTGGCGTTCAGATCCCACGCGGCGAGCTCCAGCGCCGCAGCGGCGCCTGCCCTGTCGCCGTGCCCGCCGGGTTTTTCGTTGGCAAGGATCGTGCGGGCCACTGCGGCCGGGTCGAGACCGGCACCATCGGCGGTCAGCAGATCGGTGAGCATCGCGTCCTGGAGCCGCGGAATCATGCGCTCACGGAGAATGCCGCTCTGGGCGAAGCGGCCGATGGAATTGAAGGCGATACCGGTCACCGGGCGGCCGTGACGATATTGATCCGTGGTGATCGCTACCAGCGAGACGGTGTGTGTCGAAAAGTCCACCAGCGCATTGGCCATGCGCCCCTCGAGGCCTACGGCCAGCTCTCTGATGCCGGTGATGCGCAAGCGTGACTTCCGCTCAGGAGAGCTCGGCGCGCACCATGTCGCGCCCGGCTACCATGGCAGCGAGCTTGGCGAAGGCGACATCGCGGGACAGGTATTTCATGCCGCAGTCGGGGGCAACCACGCAGCGCTCTGCCGGCAGCACCTCGAGGGCTGCGCGGATCCGATCGGCAACCAGCTCGGGAGTTTCCGGCGTCGTGTCCCGCAGATCGAGAACACCCACGTGCACGCGTTTGTTCGGCAACAGCGACAGCAGATCCATCTTCAATCGTGGCTGCGCGCACTCGATGGAAATCTCCTCGACGGCGCAGGCGTCAAGCTCTTCGAGAAAGGCGTAACCCTCGGGCTTGTCGGCCACGTGTTTGCCGTAACCGAAACACACGTGCAGCACCGTTGGTCCGGTGGCGCCCGCGAGCGCCCGGTCGATGGCGGGTACTGCGTATTCCCGGGCCGCTTCGGGTCTGGCCTGCACGTAAGGCTCGTCCAACTGCACGATGTCCACCCCGGCGGCGAACAGATCCCGTACCTCTTCGTTCACTGCATCAGCGTAGGCGAGGGCCAGCTCGGCATCGTCCGCGTAGTGTTCGTTCTGCGCCTGCTGGGTCATGGTGAAAGGACCGGGGAGGGTGATCTTCAGCAGCCGGTCGGTATGTTGCTTCAGCCATTCCACGTAGGGTGCTTCCACGGCGCGGCGCCGGTGAATCTCGCCGGTTACCCGCGGCACCGGCACGCGTTTGCCGGTGCGATCCACCGCCTCGCCGGGATTGTCGATGTCCACGCCGGCCAGGGCGTTCGCGAAGCGGTTGGAGTAGCTCTCCCGGCGGATCTCGCCGTCGGTGACGATATCCACGCCGGCACGGTGCTGGTCGTCGAGGGCGGCACGGGTAGCGTCGTTCTGCGCTTCCTCCAGGTCCTCACCGGCAGGTTTCCACAGCGCGTTCAGCAGCACCCGCGGTGGCAGGCGTGCGCCCAGGCGGCCTTTGTCGATGAGCCATCCGGGCTGGGCGTAGCTGCCCACGATACCGGTGGGCAGCAACGGATAGTCAGGCATCACCCTGTCCGAGTTGTTGACAGAGGTTGGTGTAAGTCTGTGCCAGCACCCGCCGGGCCACGTCGACGTCCCCGGGATCGATGCCCGCCATGGCCTGCTCGTTCACCTGCACGACAAGCGGCATCAGGCGGGCCCGCAGGCGCCGGGCTTTGGGCGTGAGCGTGATCAGGAAGCGACGTTTGTCGTCCGTGCAGCGTTTGCGCCGGGCAAGGCCCGCGTCGACCAGGCTGCGCACCGCCTGCACCGTGGTCGCTTCGCGCGTACCGGTGCGACGGCTCAGTTCCACCTGCGTGATGTTGTCCTCTTCCCACAGTACGCGCAGCAGGCGCCATTGACCGGCGCTGACGCCGTGGGGCAACGTCAGCTGTTCCAGCGCGCGGGAGAAGACGCGGAAGTTCACGCGCGTCAGGTAACCGACGCTGTGCATGGGGTCGAGATAGGGGTCATCCCTTCGTCGCGGGGCGTTCTGTGTCACTCTCAGGCACCGTGGTCTTTCAGCCAGCCCACGATCATATCGGCTACGCCCGCGCGTGCATTGTCCGGTTGCTCCAGATAGTGATCCCCGGCAATCATCTCGAGATGCTTGTCGGCGCTGCCGAGCGCCTCGTAGATGGCCCGGGCGTCGCTCGGAAACACCCCGGTGTCGCCGGTGCTCTGCACCACCAGCGCCGGTTGCGTGATGCGCTGCAGGTGCGGCGCGCCGCGACAGTGCGAGTCGCGAAGAGACCACATGGACAGCCACGTGCGCAGCGTGTTGGTGAGACCGATGCCCCGCGGCGAGAAATTGGCGGTTTTCGGATCTCCGGCATAGCAGCGGCCCACCGCCCGTTCAGAGGGGTCTATGGTGCCGTCCATGAGCCTCAGGTCTGCCCAGGTGCGATACATGTTGAAGGCCCGGTCGAACATGCCGCGGCCGCTCAGGCGCTCGAGCTCGGCATGGCACCAGTCCGTGAGCCGTTCGTTGCGGGCGCGTTGAGCGGCCCGGTAGCGACTCACAAAAGCGTCCTCGTAGGGTGGGCCATGCTCCGGGTTGTACATGTTCAGACTTTCGTCGACGCTCGCCGGATCGGTCTCGTCGGTGATGGAAGGGTCGAACCAGTCGGTCAGCACCTCGGGGCGGCCGAGGTGGGCGCACAGGGAAACGTACAGATCTGCCGGTGGCAGCTCGTGCAGCGCCTCCGGCAGCTTCAAGCCTGGCGTGGGCGTCATGGTGACGCCGAGCGCCTGTGACTGATAAGCGCCCATGAGCGACCCGCCGCCCGAATTGCCGAGAATGACAACGCGCTCAACGCCGGCGGTTTCTTTCAGCCAGCGCACGCCGGCGCCGATGTCTATCAGCGCATGCTCGAGCAGAAAGAAGCCTTCGTTGCCCCGAAACCGCGTGTTCCAGCCGAGAAAGCCGTAGCCGCGCTCGGCCATGAAGGGACCAAGATAGTGCTCGCTGAAATCGACGTTGTAGTGAGTGGCGATCAGTGCGGTTCGCGGTGTTTCACCGGCTGGACGTACGTATAGACCCTGACAGGGGTTGAACCCGGCGCCGTTGCGGGCGCTCGTCGCCGACGTGACGGACACAAATTCCTGCTGCCAACGTGCCATTTGAGCCCCTCGGAAATTACTTAGGTTCCAAAGTATATTGATCTCGGGCCTTAGGCAAGTAGAATGGGTCGGGTCACGCAACGACTGGGAGGGGTTGCCATGGCAGCGACAGGTACCGACACGTTGCCCGCGATGGGGACTGAGCGGGAGCTGATCGACGCGCTGAAAGCGCTCACGCCCATGATCCGCGAGCACGCCGTCGAAGCGGAGCGGCTGCGCAGACCGGTCGACGAGGTGATGCACGCCATCGAAGCAACCGGCGCGTACCGCTGGTTTGTGCCCCGGCGCTATGGCGGCGGCGAGTTTTCCCTGTCCGGCTTCATGGAGGTGGGCGTCGCGCTCGGCGAGGCGTGCGCGTCGCACGCCTGGGTTACTACCTTCTGCATGGAACACAACTGGCTGCTGTCGCTCTACGACCAGCCGGCGCAGGACGATCTCTTTGGCGCTCAGCCATACATCATTGCCCCCGGCAGCCTGGCGCCCAACGGCAAGGCTGTACCGGTAGACGGAGGCTATCGCATCACCGGACGCTGGCAATGGGGCACCGGCGTCATGCATGCCGACTGGGTCATGGTAGGCGCGTTGACGCCGGTGGCAGGCAGTGACAGACCCATGCTGGGCATGTACGTGCTGCCCCGCGCCGAGGTCGAGGTAATCGACACCTGGTACGTGGAAGGTATGGTCGGTACCGGCAGCAACGACATCGCCGTCAACGATGTATTCGTGCCAGGGCATCGGGTGGTGGATCTCTCCACCGTGCGCGACGGCAGCAGCCCGGGCGCACGCCTGCACGATTCCCCCGTTTATCGCATGCCCATGCTGCCGGTGCTGGGGCTCACGGCCACCGCGCCGCTCGTGGGAGCGGCCCGGGACGCGGTGCGGCTCTTCGAAGAGCGCATGCAGGGACGGACCGTCTACGGCACCACGTCCAAGCAGAGCGAGCGGGCGATGGCGCAGTCGCGGCTGGCCCACGCGAAGGTGGAAATGGCGTCCATCGTCAATCAGCTCCATCACGTGGCGGCAGAAGTCGAGGCGTGGGGCGAGGCGGGTGAGCCCTGTCCCGAGCTGGAGCGCGCACGCCTGCGCGTGGATATCGGCCATATCGTCAGGCGTTCACGCAACGTGGTGCGGGATGTGGTGGAGGCGTGCGGGGCCAGCGCTCACTTTCTGGACAATCCGCTGCAGCGGGCGCTGCGGGATCTGAACACAGCGTCCTGCCACACCGTCTTCGACCTCGATCTGAGCACAGAAATCTACGGGCGGTTGCTGGTGGGGTTGCCCGCCAACGCGCCTGTCTGATGCTGGCGGACCGCGTGGCACACATACACCGGATCGCGCGCGTTGCAGCAGCACTGCTGGCCCTGCTGCCGGCCGCCGTGGCAGCGGCCACCTGTCCAGGCTCGGCCGCCGGGGAAAAGCAGCTGTTCTGGGGTGATCTGCACGTGCATTCCGGCTATTCGCTGGATGCCTGGGGTTACGGCACCATGGCCACTCCGGCGCAGGCGTATGCCTTTGCGCGCGGCGAGCCGCTGCGCCTCGCCGACGGCAGCGAAGCCCGGCTGCCGCGCCCCCTCGACTTCATGGCGGTGACCGACCACGCGGAGTGGTTCAACCTCATGCATCTGTGCACCGATCCCGGTCACAGCGAGCATGCGTACTGTGACGTGCTTACCGAGCGCAACACGCCCGAGACCGGCGGCGAAGTGTTTGCGGAATACGTGCTGCCGACGATCACGCTGGCGGTGCCGCAGGCCACGATGCTCTGTGAGCAGCAACCCGAGGCTTGCCGCGCCGCGCATCTTGATCAATGGCAGCGCGTGCAGGCGCAGGCCCATGCGGCCAACGATCCCTGCCGCTTCACCACCTTCGCGGCCTTTGAATGGTCAGCCACGCCGGACTACAGCCACAACCACCGTAACGTGATATTCGCCGGCGAAGCTGTCACTGCTGATGCCATCGACTACATGCGCTATTCGACCCCGGCCGCCCTGTGGCGCGAGCTGGAGCGCCAGTGCCGGTCCGAAGACGGTTGCGACGTCATTGCCATTCCGCACAACACGAACATGGGAGACGGCAAAAGTTTCGACGTCGAGACGGAGTCTCCGGACGATCTTGCCCTGCGGGCAAAGTACGAGCGTCTGGTGGAGATTCATCAGGAGAAAGGCAACAGCGAATGCCTGCCCGCGTTCGGTCAGAGCGACGAAGACTGCAGCTTCGAGCACTACCTCACCAGACAGTCGCGCCCGGCAACACCGGCAGCCTACAGCGAAGCGGAATGGGAGCGTATGCGCGGCAGCTACGTGCGGCGGTTGCTGCTGCGCGGCCTCTATGGCTACGCGCAGTCCGGTGACCGACGCGCCAACCCCCTGCAGCTCGGCATCATCGGCTCCACCGACAATCACGCCGCCACCGGGGGCTTCGTGGACGAGGAAACGTGGCCCGGAACGGTGTTTGGCCTCGGCGACATTGATCGAGCCATGACCCGCGTTGCCTGGAACCCCGGCGGTCTCGTTGCCGTGTGGGCCGAGGAGAACACGCGGGCGAGTCTCTTCGGTGCCTTGAAACGACGCGAAGTGTACGCCACCAGCGGGCCCCGCATGCGTGTACGTCTGCTGGCAGCGGGCACACCTTTGAGCTGCGCGCAGGAGCCCGGCCGGGACGCCGTGCCCATGGGGGGTGAGCTGCCGGTCGGCGAAGGCGCGTTTTTCCGCGTCGAAGCACAGGCGGATGGCACGCCCCTTGCCGCGGTGGAAATCATCCGGGGCGAGCTCGAGGACGGTGAGCTGCGCGAGACGGTCGTGGAAGTCTGGCGCAGCGAGGCTGGTGCAGCAGACCTGTGCGTGGCGTGGCGCGACGAAGGGTTCAACCGTGGCAACCCCGCCTTCTGGTATGCCCGCGTGCAGGAAACGCCAACGCCACGCTGGAGTGCGTATCGGTGCCAGCGCGAGGGCCGGTGCGGAGATTTTCCGGAAGCCGACCGCTGGTTGCGTGAACGGGCCTGGACGTCGCCGGTGTGGCATCACCCCGAGCTTCTGCCATGAACGTGCCGGCGGCGCTGCGCGAAGCCGATCAGGCCCGTCGCGCAGCCATGATTTCCGGGGACGCGTTGGCCCTGGATCAACTGCTGGCCGACGATCTCACGTGGACACACTCGTCAGGAAAAACCGAGACCAAGGCTGAGTTCATTGCGGCGATCGTTGACGGGCACGTGACTTACGAAAGCCTGGCCGTCAGCGATGAGCAGGTACGCAGCGCGGGCGATGCCCTGGTGCATGGCGGCATGTTGCACGGCCGGGCCAGCAGAGGCGGACAGCCGAAGGCGCTGGCAGCGAAGTTCCTTGCTGTCTGGCGGAACGGTGGCGGCGGGCTGCAGCTGGTGGCCTGGCAGTCGACGAACCTGCCGGACGCCTGACGGGCGGGCAGGCAGATCACAGGCACACGGGAGGAGACCATGCCAAGACTCAAGCAGATTTCGCGGACGGATGCACCGGAGAACGTGCGGAAGTACTACGACGCGCTCTTTGGTGACCGGGACCCGGTGGCAGAGCCCGGCACGGCCACCGGCACGCCCGGTAACTGGTGGACGGTGTTTGCCAACGTGCCGTACGTCTTCGATCACGCCACGGGCCACTTCGGCATGTTCGGCATGTTTGCCGACAAGAGCGTCAGCCAGCTCGACCCCGCCATCCGGGAGCTGGGCATCATGCGTGCCGGCTACACCCAGGCCAGTCAGTTCGTGTTTTCCCAGCACTGCAAGGCGGCCCGGCGCAACGGCGTGCCGGAGGAAAAAATTGCCGGCATAGCGCACTGGCAGGTGTCTGAGGCTTACGACGGGAAAGAGCGCGCCGTGCTGGCATGGGCCGATGCGCTGATTCTCGAAGGAGGGCGGGCATCTGACGAGCTGTTCGAGGCGCTGCACACGCACCTGTCCGATGAGGACATTCTGGAACTGACCTATCACATCATGGGCTACAACCTGCACGCGGTGTGCTGCAAGGCGCTGCGGCTGGAGTTCGATGATGTGGACGAACGCATACGAGAGGTGCCGACCCCCGGCGCGGGCGAACCCGTTGACTGGGCCGGCTCGGCCTGGAGCGACAGAACCTGACGCGCAACATCAGTAACTTCGGAGGAGAGAGATGAGAGCAAAGCGATTCAGTCCGTTACGCGCCACCGCTGGCATCGTGCTGGCGGCCGGTACGGTCGGCAGCGGTGTGGCCATTGCCGAGGACGCGCCCGTGCTCGAGGAGGTGGTGGTCACTGCCACCAAACGTGAATCGAGCCTGCAGGACGTGCCGATCTCGGTCGGCGTGGTCACCGGAGACTTCATGAACACGTTCGACGTGCGGGACATGAGCGACGTGCAGAACTTCGTGCCGGGCCTGCAGGTGCAGCAGACCTTCGGCAGCTGGGCCGTGCGCATCCGCGGTCTGGGCTCTGGCATTACCAACCTGGCCTTCGACTCATCGGTGCCCGTGTATATCGATGATGTGTACTGCGGTCGCGGCAAGTGCATGGAATCGGCCTTTCTGGACATGGAACGCATCGAGGTGGCCCGGGGGCCCCAGGGGGCGTTGTTCGGCAAGAGCACCATTGCAGGCGCCATCAACGCCATCAGCGCGCGGCCTACCGACGAGCTCGAAACCGAGTTCCGTATCGGCAGCGAGCTGGAGCACGGTGGCTATACGGCCAACGGCTATGTCTCTGGCGCGCTGTCCGACACCCTGCGCGCGCGGCTGGCCGTGCGGTTCGACGACCTCGACGGCTACACCGACAATCTGGCGCTCGGCGGCGAGGATGGTGACAACAAGACGCGTGCCGCGCGCCTGAGCTTCGAGTGGGACGCAACCGACACCACCAGCTTCTATCTCAAGCTCGAAACCGGCGACTCGGAAACCGATGGCCGCAACAACCAGCTCGTGCGGCCCGGTGCGATGACCGCGTCGACCACCGACCCCAACCAGGAGTATCGCGACGACGACCGGCGCAGCGTGGGCACCGGTGTGGAGAAAGAGGACTTCTACGACTACGAATGGTCGTCTTTCACGCTCAACATGGATACGGAGCTGGGCGAACACTCGCTCATGGGGGTGCTGGGATACTGGGAGTACGACAACGAGTGGTTTCTGGACGTGGACGGACACCCGGAAGCCATTCTGAACACCTACCTGGCTGACGAATACGATCAGTCGACGGCAGAAATCCGTCTGTTGTCCCCCACGGCGCAGACCTTCGAGTACATCGTCGGCGCCTGGTACCAGGAATCGGATCTGACAACCCGGCAGTTCTCGCCGTTCTACCCGACGTTCTGGCAGGCCGTGGGGCTGCCGCCGTTCCTCATCAACCCGTCGGCGACAGGCATGGACCGCAACTTCGATCGTGAGAGCGATGCTTTCTCGGTGTACGGGCAGTTGACCTGGAACATCAGCGACCGGTTCCGCGCCATCGTCGATTTGCGCTACACGGACGAGGAGCAGGATGGCGTCGGTGCGTCCTGGCCCATCCTGTTCACAGGGGGCACGTTCAATCCGGAACGGGTGACCCGCAGCGCGCCGGGACACAACACGGAGTATCTCTTTTTCCAGGAGCGCTCGGACGACAGCCTCGATCCGTCGCTGAGAGTGCAGTACGACGTGAACGAGGCGTTGATGATCTACGGCGTCTACGCCGAAGGCTCCAAGGCCGGTGGCATGAAAGCCAACGACGCCACGCTCGGAGCGCAGCTCGCGGCCCGTGCCGCAGACCCCGCGTACGCGCAACGGTTCCTTGGTGTCGGCGCGGTGACGCCCGCTGACATTGCCGCCGGTCTCACGCTGCGTCAGGGCAACGAGGTGTTCGACTTCGAGGACGAAGAAGCGGAAAGCTGGGAGCTCGGCATGAAAACCAGTCTTTTCGACAATCGCGCTTCCCTCGCCGTTGCGCTGTTCACCACGGAGTTCACCAACCTGCAGACCTCCAACTACGATGGCACGCAGTTCATCATCGGCAACGCGGGCAGCGCCACTGTGGACGGTCTGGAGGTGGAGTTCAGCTGGCGGGCGACGGAAAACCTGCGGTTGCACAGCTCCATATCCCTGATTGATGCGGAATACGACGATTTCGCAGGGGCGCAGTGCGTGGAAAACTCCGCAGGACAACCGGCCAATGCCGATTGTGATCAGGTCTCGGGCACGGAGAACCAGAAAGGCGAGCCGCTCGAACGTTCACCGGACATGGAATTCAACCTGGCGGCCATGTGGGAGTCTCAGCTCACAGAGAAACTGCGGCTGAAGGCGACGGCCTCGGTGTATTACTCGGACGAGTATTTTGTGCAACCGACGCAGGCCGCCTACGCCACGCAGGACTCGTTTACGAAATGGGATGCGCGGGTGGCCATAGCCGCCAGTGACGAGCGCTGGGAAGTGGGTCTCACGGGACGCAACCTCACCGACGAGATGACGATCCAGCACGCGTACAACATTGCCGGCAGCCAGTTCGTCAGCCTGACCCGGGGACGTTCGCTCAGGCTGGAAGGGGTGTTCCGCTTCTAAGGCGCGTTTCAGGCCAGCGAGCCGCCATCGATGCTCAGCACGGCGCCATTGCAGTAGGTGGCGTCCACCGCCATGAAGTAGATGGCGTCGGCTATTTCCTCGGGGCGGCCGGGCCGCCCCAGAGGCGACACCTGGAAACGCAGCGTTTCGTCTGCGAAGGGGTTCTGGGCGGACGCCAGCACGCTTGAAACCATCTCGGTGTCCACGAAGCCGGGAGCAATCACGTTGCTGCGAATGCCCTCGGGACCGTAGGCCCTGGCGAGGGAGCGCGTCAGGTTGACCATGCCTGCCTTGGCGGTGGCGTAAGTGTGCGCGTCGTCCATGCCCCGCAGGCCGCCGCCGCTGGCGACGTTCACGATGCTTGCACCGGCATGCATGTGCTGCAGCGCCGAATGGCACATGAAGTACACAGAGTCGAGGTTGATGCGCATCACCTCGCGCCACTGTTCGGGGCTGGTATCGCGCAGCGCGCTCATGGCGCCGGGGTGGTCTATGCCGTAGTTCCAGCCAACACCGGCGTTGTTCACCAGGGCAAAGTACTCGCCGGCAGCCACGGCGGCCATGGTGACGCGTCCGGCGTCAGCCTGAACGCCGGCGTCCGCTACGTGCGCGATGACCTCGCCGGACAGCTCTGCGGCGATTTCCGCGGTTTCCTGCAGCGGTGCTGCGCGACGCCCGCAGGCAATGACGATAAAGCCTTCGCGGGCAAAGCGCAGGGTGGTGGCGCGGCCGATGCCGCTGCCAGCGCCGGTAACGACGACGACACGAGGTTTGTCCATGACCGCAGTTTAGCAGCCCCGTGGGCGCTGCCGGACTGGGCAGCATGCCCGGTGATAGCGAATAATCCGGTTCTGGATGCCAGCGGTGACAGGAATGCTCTTCTCGATGCTCGCCGACGCGGTGGTGCTGCTGCACTTCGCTTTCATTCTGTTTGCCGTGCTGGGCGGTTTGCTGGTTCTGCGGTGGCCCGTGGCGCTCTGGCTGCATGTGCCGGCGCTTCTCTGGGGAACCGCCATCGAAGTCACGGGCGGTGTCTGTCCCCTGACGCCGCTCGAGAACCGGCTGCGGGAACTCGGCGGCGCAGAAGGTTACGCGGGCAGCTTCGTTCAGCACTACCTGCTGCCGATCATTTACCCGGCAGAGCTCACCCGGGAACTGCAGTGGTTTCTAGCTGCCGCCCTCGTCACCGTCAACGCGGTCGTGTATCTCCTTGTCTGGCGCAAACGGTCTCAGAAGCGGTAGAGAAACGCCCCGGTCAACGCGTGCTGGCGGCGCGAGCCGTCATTGACGATGCCCTGGTAGTCCAGCGCTATGCGCACCCGGTCGGACTGGCGCCAGTCCAGGCCCAGCGTCAACTCCCACCCGTCTTCGTTGATGGCGTCGATGGGAATGGCAAAGGTGCCGCTGGCCGGTTCGCTGAACCGGGCATCCACGGTGGGCGCATCGTTCTGCAGACGGTTGCGGTAGTACACGCCGGCCCGTGGCGCCACACGCCCCGGGCGTGGGTTGGCCCCCGTGATTTCCCAGCCGACACGTCCGATGAGTGTCTCCAGCACATCGTCGTCGATCACCAGATTGGCAGGGCCGGCACCCTCTTCGACGATTTCGTCCATCTCCACCCGCAGGTAGTCGAAGGTCACCGCAGGGTGCACGCGAAAGCCAGCCATCTCGAAGCTGCCCCGCCAGCCCACGAGCGCGCCGGTATAGTCGGCATCGGTGTCGCCGTCCGCGCGGAAGGCGGCCCCGGGCACGCTGAACTCACGCTCGTAGTCCAGGCTCACGCGGCCTCCCGACACGCTGCCGAAGAGCTGATTGCGTGAGTCGGGCGACCAGCTGCCAAAGAGGCTCACGCCAATGCTGTCGGCGTCCACATCGCCCCGCCGGTCGTCCGCATCGCCGTTGTATTCACCCAGCTGCAGCAGGGCGCCAAAGCGGCCGCTGGCCGTTTCCCGCATCAGCCCGAGATCGAGGGCGGCTCCGTCGTAGTCCATGCCCACCTGCGCGGCCGACTCGTCGAAGTCACCCTGCAGATAGGCAAGCTGGGCGATGCCTACCAGACCGGGGGCAAGCTCCCGGCGGGCTTCGCCGCCGCTTAACTGGCTCGCCAGAGCAAAGAAATCTGCGCGATCGTCGAGCGAATTGCCGGCTCCCGGTGCCGTGGTGCCCCAGGCCAGGCTGCTGGTCTGGCGCGGTTCCGTGGTGCCGAGCCACAGGGCGCGCTCCACACCCCGCTTCTGCGCTTCGGTAACGACGCTGGAAAAATCGTACAGCGCGGAAGCGAAGGACAGGCTCGCAGCGCTCAGCGCGCTGCGCTGTGCGCCGGGATCCGCGATGTCGTCAATGGCCAGGGCAAAGTCGATGAAAGGCTGTGACGCGCTGTCGATGGACGCGGCGTCGATCACGCCGGCGAGTTCCCGCTGCGGTCCCGTGAGACCGCTGGTTTCAAGGAGCGTGGAGCCGAAGAAAGCTTCGAGCTGCAGCATGAACGCGCCGTCCAGCTCCCCGAGGCGCGGCTCAAAGCGCAGGCCGCTCGGCAGTCCTGCCAGGCTGATGAGATCACCGATGTCGCCTTCGACCACCAGATCGTCGGCCATGACAAAATCGAACACGTCCCCGGTGCGGGGCACGTACGGGGTGTCGTCTGCGTCCGTGGGGTCTGCATCGATGAGGCTCAGGTTGATGGCGGTGCCCGCCTCGAAGGTGGCGGTACCGGTGACGATCAGCTGATCGTAGTCGGTGCCCGGCGTGGTGCCGCCGATCTCGATCTCCAGCCTCGCCCCGGTGGTCTGGGTGTAGTTGCCGTCGATCGTCAGAATGCCGGGAGAGACGCCCGGTGCGACGGTGCCGCCCGCTTCGACGTTGGCCCGGAATACGATGCCGTTGCCTCCCAGCACGGAACCGATGCTGGTTCTGATATCACCGGTGGCCGAAACGACGCTGTTGGTGCCCACAATGAACCCCGCGCTGTCGATGTCTCCGTCGACGAAGAAATCTGCGCTGCTGAGTTCCAGCGTGGCCCCTGCATCGATGGTGAAATCTTCCAGCACGCGAGGCAGGTTCATGAATTGAGAGCCCTCGGCGAGGGCAACCCGGGTACCTTCGCCGAGACGGTTGAGTCTGAAACGGGAGCTCACCGACGCGGTCGGCGCAAGCTGCCAGTTGCCGGTAAGCAACGCGTTGGTTTCGAAGTTGGTCCCGACGATGTTCTCGGCCTGCAGAGACGCGCCCGTGCCAAGCTCCACGACGCCGCCCGGCTCGAAGGTGAGGGGCTTGTCGATCCTGGCGCTGGCGCCGTCCGGCACCGTGAGGCGGCCGGTGGGATGAATGCGGAACACATCCCGCGGGTTCGGCGTCAGTGAGCCGCCGAATTGCGGACCCAGCCTGCCGGACAGGCTGTAGCGGCCGTGCAGGTCAATGCTGGTGTCCGAGGTCACGATGAACCAGTCGTTGGCCTGGACGACTTCACTGCCTGCTGCCACGAGGAAATCCAGGCTGCCGCGCGTTTCGGTGTTTTCGCCTGTCATCTGCAGGATCACCGGGGTTGTGTCGTTGCCGATGCGCAACGCACCAAAGGCATCGGGGTCCAGAAAGCGGGAAGGCGCCACCATCAGTCCGCTCCGCCAGTCGGTGTTCACCAGCAGGCGCAGATCGTCGGCGATGACGCTGTCCAGATCGTCGAAGATCAGCGTGCCTGATCCCTGCACGGTGGTTGCCGTGCTCATGAAAAACTGCGGCGCTTCTTCTTCCTCTCCGAAAGCCGTGTCGAAGCCCGGAGCAATCTGCAGGGTGGCGCCTTCGGCGATGTTGATCTCGATCCTGTCGTCGCCGAGGAGCTGCAGCTCCGAAAAGAAGTTCAACTCGCCGCTGCGCACGTCGATGCTGCCCGAAGGCATGACAAAACGGACGTCGATGGTGGACGATTCTCCACCGCTCTTGACCAGCTCACCGCGATTCTCGAAGCCGGTTTCGAAAAAATCGTCGTTGAAGCTGGGTTCGGCGAAGATGCCTGCAGAGCCGTCCAGATAGAACTCGCCGCTGTTCATGATGTTGATCGATTGCGCGTCGGGCCGAAGGGGGCTGAGATCCAGCGACGTCACCAGGTAGGTACGTCCTTCGTTGTCCAGGCGCGCGCCCAGCTTGGGTTGGTCCAGAAACTGTTCCGGATCGCCGATGATCAGCACGCCCGTCTCTGCCTCGTTGGCCGAGTTTTCCAGGGTGATCTCACCTTCGATGGTGCCGCCGGTCCAGGCCAGCGTGCCGGAGTTGGCTATGACCCCGCTACCGGACACCCGTGCGCCGCTGGCGATTTCGAGCCCCTGGGTGAAGCCGAAGTCGAGCTCGATGGCCGCGGACAATCCGTTGATCAGCGTGGCGCCGTCGATCAGCGTAATCTCTGTCGGGTCGTCTCCCAGCAGAAGCTTGCCGCCGCCGGTGGTGGTGGTGGTTGCCGAGAAGGTCACGGCGGTATTGCTGAGCTGCACCGTGCCGCCGTCCGCCACGTCAAGCTCCGTTCCTTCGTCGAAATCTGTGGCGCCGTTCTGCAGCAGCAGGGTGCCGTCGGCGACGACGATGCGGCCTGAATTGGCGAAGGTACCGTCGCCTGTGTACGTCACCATATGGCCGCCATCCACGCGCAGCTCGCCGCGGTTTTCGAAGGTGCTGAGGTCCAGCGCGCTCACCTCGCGCAGTTCGAGCGTGCCCGTGTTCAGCAGGTTGTCGCCGGTGAGAGAGGCGCCGCCGTCGACGCGCACGCCCCCGCTTTCACCCTCCAGGGCGAACGTGGTGGCAGCGCCACCGCCGATGATCACGTCACCGCCGTCGATGCGCAGCAACCCGCCCCCGGTGATCTCGAAGGTCTCGCCCCCGGGGGTTGCGAAGGTGGCAACCGTGTTGTCGAAGACGGCCGTTGCGTCCGAAGCAATGTTCAGCTCCCCGGCCCAGTTGGATGGGTCCGTAAAGCGGAGTTCTCCGGCGACGACGTTCACGCCTGCGCCGGGCAGATTCTCGAAAAACGCATCGATGGTGGCGGTGCCCGTGCCGCTCTTGACGAAAGTGCCGCCGTTTTCCACGTGCACGCCGTCGCTGTCGTCGGTGATCGTGCCGCTTTCGATCTCGTACTGCCCGGAAGGCAGGATGCGCAGCAACGCATCGCCGCCGGTGAGCTGCACGGTGCCGGCGCTGTGCGTCACGCGCCCGGCAACTTCCAGGGTGTTGGAAAGATCGATGGTGCCGGTGTCGGGGGCAATGGTTGCCGTCGCTTCCGCGTCCAGCACGACGCGTCCGGCGCCGCGGATCTGTGCTGCGGTATCGAGGCGTGCGGTGCCCAGCAGGGTCAACACGCCGGCTGTTTCAATGCTGCCGCCTGCCAGAAAGCTGAGATTTTCGATGCTGGAGTCTTCGCCGAGAATGAGCGGCTGCCCGACGGTGAGCGACCCGGTAGCGTCCAGCGAACGCACGTTGACCGGGCGTTGCGTGATGACCACGTCTGCGCCCACGATCATCGCCGTTTCCGTGCCGCCGGCATCCCCGGGCACTGCTTCGGTAGGCCGTCCGTCCGGGTCGGCCCAGTTGCTGGTGGCATCGCTCGTCAAGCTGTCGCAGGTGGTGTGCCAGTTGTCGTCGCCGCACCCACCGCTCCACACGAATTCGGTGACGATGACCTCCGGTCCCACGAAGCTGGCGCGCACCACGGCGACGGTGTCGTCGTCGAAGCGCACGTTGAAGGCGAGCCGGTCGTTACGGAAAGCCGCGATGGTGCCGCCCACGTAGTCGGTGCTGTCGAAGCTGTAGCGCTCCACGGTGCGGAACTCGCCGGGCGCCACTTCCAGTTGATCCCCTTCCTGGATCACCCGTTCGAAGCTGCCGTCGGGCTCGCGGATGTAGATGCCGCGCACCGCGCTGTTGTCGGGCAGCTGCGTGATGAGGTCGATGACGAGGTTACCGGCGCTGTCGAAGCCGTAGAAGCTGTTGCCGAAGCCGATGCTGGCTACCCGCGCGCCGTCCACGGGACTCACCTGCGTGCCGAGGCGGTCACCTTCCCGCTCGCGCAGCACCAGCTCCAGCGGACCACCGTCGGCGGGTACCCGCCACAGACCCGTTGCCGGATCCCCGACGATCACACCATCCTCGTTCACCTGCCGGCCAGCCGCGAGAAAGAAGATATCGCCGTTCGGCGCGATGACCGGTTTCACGAAATTGTTGAAGGGTCGCGTGAACACCGTTCGAGGGCCTTCGTTGGACTCATAGACCGGATCGCCGTCGACGAGACGCTCCGACACGACGAGGGTGAGCGCACCGTCAGGGCCGAAACGCCAGATGGCCAGGCGGGGCAGGTTGGTGTTTCCGGTGCCTCCATTGGGATCGCGCCAGCTGGCCAGCAACAGCCCCGTACCGTTGTCGTTGGCGCGTGCCTGCGCCAGATCGACGAATTCGGCACTGGCGAGGCCGGGGGCGGCCTCGCCGGTGCGCCCCAACAGACTGGTTGCGGCCCCGGCCGCACCGGGATCGGCGTACAGGGCCGTGCTGCCGTCCGACAGCGTGGCCTCGAAGAGGAGGTCGCCGTTCTCGTTGAGCCCGAAGGTGGCGAAATTGGGAATGGAGCTGCTGGTGCCGTTCAGCCCGACGATCGTGACGGGGTCGGTAACGAAAGGCGCCGCGCCGCCGATGAACGGTGCGGCGAAGTCCGTGAGGCCGCCGTCAGGTTCGCCAAACGGCGCCGTGCCGATCTGACTGTTGATGAGATACAGCCCGCCGTCGGTGGCGAGGGAGACGCGGCCGAAGTCCAGCAACGGATCCTGATCGCGGGTGAGCAGTGGCCGGAGGTTACCCGTCTGCGTACCGGCCACGATGGCGCTGGTCCCGATGGCATCGTCGCGGCTGACGCGCACGATGATTTCGCCGTCGGGGCTCACATAGAACACATCGCTCAGGCCGAAAAGCTCACCGCAGGTTTCACCCACACCGATGCAGTCCTCCTCGGTTGGGGCGAACGCCGGTAACCCGGTGCCTTCGAGGATGAGCGGGGTCAAGGTGTTGCCATCGCCCAGCCAGATGCCTTCGCGGGGCTGAAAAAAGTCGTCGATTTCAGTAGACGCGCTGAAGAAATACACCCGCCCGGCGGCGCTGATCAATGGTGCGCCGTTGCCGGTGATCACAAAATCGAGATCGAACTCGCCGCTGGTGCCCGGGGCTGCATCGCCTTCAGTGGCAATCACCTCCAGTTCCAGCGTGGCCTCGTCGTCGATGGCGTGCGCGTCGCTGGCGGTGACAATCAGCAGCAGCATGGCGCCCAGGGCCGCGGCATAGCCGAGGCGTTTGATCTGCGGTTCGGGGCCGTAGGAGCTGCCTGCGGCTTTTTCATCCCTGCTTGAGCGCGACATCGTTCTTCCTCATCGACGGTCGATGAGAACGATGCTAGTGCTGGCGTTCAATGCGAAACATCATCAGTATTGATGACGTTTCTGCGCAGACCTTTCCCGAAGATTGCTGTTACTGCCTGGAGGTACCCGCCATGCCGTCGCTGACGACGACCATCTATGATCCTTCGCTCTGCACTCCGAGCTGGTGGCGCGACGCGCCGCAGACGCTGCCCATCACGTGGCGTGGCCGGCTGGCACGCGGCTACTACAGAACCGTCATCGGCCTGTCACGACTGCTGCCGAAGTCGGACCTCACCGATCCGAACTTCGACTGGGACCGTTTTCGCCGCTTTGTCGATGCGTCGGATGCGTTCATCGCGGTGATGCCGAAGGGGGTGCACAGCGAGACGGTGAACATCGGCGAAATCGAGGCTGAGTGGTTCACGGAAGCGGACGTGCCGACACCGGTGCGCACCGTGCTTTACGTGCACGGTGGCTCCTACATCCTCGGACGCAGCCGCCTGCACGACGTGCTGGCCGCCAATCTCGCGAAAGATGCCGAGGCGCGGGTACTGGCGGTCGACTACCGCTACGCCCCGGAGCATCCGTTCCCGAAACCCATCGAAGACGTCGTCGCCAGCTACATCGAGCTGCTGGAGGACGGTGTCGCACCGGAGAACATTGCCTTTTTTGGCGACTCCGCAGGGGCGGGACTCGCCCTGGCTGCGCTGATGGTGCTCCGCGATACGGATCAGCCGCTGCCGGCGGCCTACGTGGCGCTGTGCCCCTGGGCGGATCTCACCTTCAGCGGCGCCTCCATCATCGAAAATGCCGATGCCGATCCATTCATGTCCAACACCGAAGCCGTCTCGATCTTTGCGGAGCTGTACCTGCAGGGCACCCCGGCTTCTCATCCGCTCGCTTCGCCAGCGCTGGCAGACCTGCACGGTCTGCCGGACACGCTGGTGCACGTAGGCAGCACGGACCTGCTGCTGGACGACTCCAGGAACATCGTTGCCAACATGCGCAAAGCCGGCGGCAATGCGCGGCTGGACATCTGGCAGGCCATGCCCCACGTGTGGCAGCGGCTGCAGGCGTTCATTCCCGAAGCCGAGTGCTCCATGGCAAGCATCGCCCACTTTCTCAAGCGGCGTATCCCGTGACACCGCGCGACAAGTCACGGCAGAAAGCGGGACGCGGCGACGAACGCCCGTCCAAGGCCGAGCGGCTCGCCGAGGTGAAACGCTACATCGAGAACCAGACCGATGCCTGGACCGAGCAGAACGTGGCGCGCACCTACGAGATCTCGGAATGGTCCGCGCAGAGTGACGGCGGCAACTGGGTGCTGGACTTCGTCAAACGTCGCAACGCCCGTTCGGTGCTGGACCTGAAGACCGACATCGTTGGCGAGGCGCTGCATCGCTTCATGGCTGCCCGGGACCACCCGGTCCTGCTGGTAACGGTGAACGGCACGGTGCTCTTTGCCAACGCCGGGGCGGCTGAGGCGGTCAGCGCGAGCTGCCTGACGATCAAAACCAGCCATGTGTGCGGTCGTTCCCCCGAGCTGACCCAGGCGTTTGTGGCGTTCCTTAAGCGTGCCGGAAATGCCGAAGATCGTGAGGTGCTGGGTTGCGTGCTGGAAGATGGGGGGCGCGAGACGCGCCTTGTTGCGCATCGGGTGCGCCTCGACCCGGGTGACCGCTCGGCGCCGTTGCTGCTGCTCGAGCTGGTGGGGGGCAGCCGCAAGGCGCCCGACACTGCTGTGCTGCGGGATCTCTATGGTCTGTCGCGCGCTGAAGCAGAGCTGGCGTCGGCCTTCGCGGCCGGGATGTCGCTGCAGGACTATGCGGCCAGCCACGCGGTGTCGATGACGACCGTGCGTACGCAGTTTGCGCGTATCAAAGCCAAAACCGGGGCCATGGACCAGGCCAACGTGGTGCGCCTCGTGCTGCAGGCGACTGGCTAGAAAAGCCCGCGCGCGCCATACTCGATCCATCGCTTACATGGGAGGCGCTCTGCATGAATCACCTGGGCATGCACCATCTGGGTCTTGCAACCCACGACATGGAGGCCACGCTCGCCTTTTACGAAGGCGTGCTGGGGTTGCCGGTGAAAGTCTGCGATCTGCTGAAACCCGAAGCCGGTGGAATCATCCGCCACGCGTTCATGGATCTCGGCGCTGGCGAGATGGTGGCGTTCATGGAGTGTAACGATGTGCCGGGTGTTTCCGACGACTTCGAAGCCGGCATCAACCGTGGTCTGGGCATTCGCGGCGGCGTCATTCACTTCGCGTTCAAAGCAGCGGACGAAGACGATCTCGTGGCCCGCCAGGCGACGCTTCGCGACAAAGGCGTGGACGTCACGGAGGTGGTCGACCACGGCTGGTGCAAATCCGTCTATTTCAAAGACCCCAACGGCCTGCAGCTCGAGTACTGCGTGCTGACAGGCATCCTCGACGACAGCCTCGTTGCCGACCGCGCCAGCGAAGACTGGCGGGCCCTCGCCCGCAGCTGATCGGTCAGTTGCTGGCGGGTGGCGCGTGCCGCTCGAACCAGGCCAGAATGTGCTGAACCTTGCCGATGAGGTGGCTCGGACGGCCGGCAATGGTGTGTGATGCTCCGGGCACCCGCACCAGCGCTGTCGGTACCCCGCGCAGCATCAACGCCTGGTAGAACTGTTCCGATTCGGAGATGGGCGTGCGGTGGTCAGCCTCACCGGTGAGCAGCATCGTGGGGGTCTTCACCCGGTCGACGTAGTTGAGAGGCGAACGATCCAGATACGCGGCCGGATCTTCCCAGGGGGTGGTGGCAAACCAGTTGCGCACGAAAAACGGGTACAGATCAGCCGTCAGCACAAACGTGTACCAGTTGATCACCGGCTTGGCGGCAACGGCTGCCGCGAAACGGTCGGTGTGGCTGACGATCCAGGCCGTGAGAATGCCGCCGCCGCTCCCGCCCGTGACGTAGAGCTGCTCGGGATCTGCCCAGCCGGCATCGATGGCGTAGTCGACGGCCGACATCAGATCGTGGAAATCGTCGCCCGGATAGGCCAGGTGGATCAGGTTGGCAAACTCTTCCCCATAGCTGGTGCTGCCGCGGGGATTGACGTAGACCACCACATAGCCGGCGGCGGCAAAAAGCTGCACTTCGCTGGAAAAGTGCGGGCCGTAGGCAGTGTGCGGACCACCGTGAATCTCCAGAATCATCGGGTAGCTCTTCGCGGGGTCGAAGCCAGGGGGTTTCGCCACCCAGCCGTGCACCTCCCGGCCATCAAGCGATGACGGCACGCGGAACTCACTGATTTCCGCAAGCTCGCGGTGCGGGAGGAGGTTCCGGTTCAGGGCGGTCAGGGTGCGGGCGCCCTGCCGCGTCGCCACGGCAATGTCAGCGGGCTGCGCGGCATCGCTGCGTGTGTAAGCCAGCGTACTGCCCCCGGCGGCGAAGCTGCCGCCGCTGTAAGGACGCGTCATGGCAATACCGCCGAGGTCCCCCACCACCTCGCTGATGCGGCCGCTGAGGTTGGTGGATGCCACCTTGCCGGTGCCGTCCTCGTCGTATTGGAAGTACAGGCCGCGCGAATTGTCCTGCCATGCAATGGCATCGAGGCGGCGGTCGAGCCCTTCGGTCAACGCGCGCGTTGTGCCGGTGGCGAGCTCGCGCAGATACAGCTGCGTGTTTTCGTAGCCGCGGCGTTGATCATCGTAGCCGAGGTACGCGAGATAGCGTCCATCCGGTGATACGCTCGGCTGTCTGTCGGGTCCGTTCCGCTCGGTGAGCTGCGTCATGGAAAGGTCTGACAGATCGATGCGGAAGAGCTCTGTGTTGAGGATATCGAGGGCCCAGTTTTCGTGACGGTTGGCGGAGACGTACAGGCCTGAGCCATCGCCGGCCCAGGCGATGCCGCCGCTGTGGTGAAAGTTGCCGGTGGTGACCTGGCGGGGAGCGCCGCCGTCCGCGTCCAGGAGGTAAACGTGGGTGAAACCCTGGCGCAGGTAGCCGATGCCGTCCGCGCGATACTGCACCTGCTCGTAAACCTTGAAGGGCGGTGCCCACGTGGCCCCCTTCGGCGCCTTGGGCGGTGCAACCATGGGCGCCGGGGCGCTTGCCTTGAACATGGTGAATGCGAGCTGGCGACTGTCGGGAGACCAGGTGAGGCTCGATGGGTTTTCGGGTAGCTGGGTGAGCCGCGCAGTGCGGTTGTCAGCGAGCCAGTGCATGAAGAGCTCGGTACCTTCCGGCGTACGCGACAGGAACGCCACGCGGGTACCATCCGGGGAAAAGCGCGCCCCATAGCCGCCACGGTCCGTCATGGGCCGGTGGCGCCCGCCGTCCGCGTCGATGAGCCAGATCCGGGCCGTGCGCCGGTCTTTCATGACGTCGAAGCCATTGCGCGTGTACGCGATGGTGCGTCCATCCGGCGATACCTGTGGATCGCTTGCCCATTCGAGGGCGAACACGTCCATGGCCTGGAGGTTGTTGTTACCTTCGGCCGCCGCAGCGGCATCGGCGGCAAGGCACATCAGGACCGTGAGGCAACCCAGATGAAATGCTCTGCTCATGGGGTGGGGTTCCTATGCAGGGTGTGGCGGGACAGGCTGGGTGGGGGTTGACTGGTAGCGTCGGTAAGCGGCCATGCCCGACCACAGCAGCAGAATGGCCACAGGCCCGACAAACAGGGCAACGAGCGCAAGAGACTGGGCGACGGCCTGCGGATCAGCGTAAAGATAGTCGGTGGACGCGGCAACCAGCGTTGGCCCCAGCGCCAGACCCAGAACGTTGGTGGTGACCACGTACAGACCGTTCACCACGCCGCGCATGGCGTTCGGGGTGACGTCCTGCATCACCGTGGTAATGAGCGCGAGGGGCAGCGTGACACTGAAGCTTGCGCCGGCAATGGCTATCAGCGCCATTTGCGGGGTGTCGATCCAGCGAAGCGCGTTGAGGCAGAGCGTGGCGCTGATGGCCCCCAGCATGGCCACCCTGAGCGGCGCACAGACATCGCCGCGCGCGCGCAGCACCCGCTCCAGGTACGGGCCGGACAACACCCCTGCGGAACCGGCAAACAGCGCCACCAGGCCGTATTGCCGCCCGGCGTCGGCCAGGTCCATCTCGTACACGCGGACCAGAATGGTTGGCACCCAGGCCTGCAACCCGTACAGCATCACCACAATGAAAGGCACGCCCAGGTGCAGGGCGATGTAGAGGCGCTTGTTGGCCTTGAGATAGCTCATGACGTCCCGCCAGGGGGGAACGTCCACGGCAGCCTGGCGCCCGCGCCTGGCGGGTTCCCGCAACGTGGCGAAGAGCGCGGCAATGGCGATGCCCGGCAGGCCCACGGCAATGAAGGTGAACTGCCATGGTGCAACCTCGCCCACCAGCGGCAGAACGATTTCGTTGGCCTGGGCTGTCCAGTCGAGCACCTCGGCGCCGGCAATCATGGCGATGCCGGCGCCGATGTACGGCCCCATCAGATATACGCTGATGGGCCGGGCCAGCTTGTCCGGATGAAAGTAGTCGGCCAGCACGGACCAGGCGGCCGGCGTCAGCGCCGCCTCCCCGGCGCCCACGCCCATGCGGGCGAACAGCAGCTGCGTGAAATTACGCGACAGGCCGCAGGCCACCGTGGTTGCGCTCCAGAAGAGAATGCCGCCGATCATGATGCGCATACGATTGAAGCGGTCGACCATACGGCCGATGGGGACGCTCAGAGACACGTAGGTGATGACGAAGGCAAACCCCTGCAGCAGGCTGATCTGCGTATCGGTGAGACCGAGATCGGCGCGGATCGGCTCTACCAGCAGGTTCAGCACCTGCCGGTCGACAAACGAGAACGTGAAGCCCAGCAGCAGCACGAAGGTGACGTACCAGCCGTAGACCGGTGACGGCCAGGCCTCGTCCGGACGGCTGGTCATCGGGCGTCTCCCAGCGGCCGGTACTCTTCGTCGGTATACACCAGCACCATCTCGGCAATCTGCCAGCCCACGTCCGCTTCGAAGCGGACAGTGTCCTCATAGGTACCCAGCACGAGGCGCAGGCGCCGGTCGGGCCAGGCGTGCCAGGCCTGCACGTAGCTCAGCATCTCGGCATGCCCGCCGGTGATCTCCGGGGGCTTGCCGTTGAACGTCACGCCGCTGAACGTAACAACCTGCGAGCCGATGAGGTGCTGGGTGGCGGCGTAGTCCTTCAACGCGTTGCGTGCTACTTCCGCCCAGGCCTCCGGCCCTTCGCCGCTGAGCGCGCGAGCGCCACCACGCACGCTGATGCGCGCATCCGCGGCGAAGATCCGCCGGTACACGGCGAGCCCCCGGGCGAAGCCGTCGGGGCGACCGAGCAGGTCGGTGCCGATGGCATACCAGCGCCGCAGATCGCGGATTTCGTCTTTGGCCAGCAGCAGGCGCTGGCGCTCATCGCCGTCGCGCGCGAAGGCAGCGTCGTTCAACATGACAACCCAGACTTTCCTCCCCAGGCAAGACCGTAAGGTTCGAGTTATGCTCCCGTCACGTCAAGCGTCGGGGGAGGGCGCGTGTACAAAGTCTTCGCCTTTCTGAAACGCAACCCGCAGCTCACCCATGACGAGTATCGGGCAGGTCACGTGGGCTACCACTGCGGCCAGTCCCGGCGGCTGAAGAACATTCGCGGTTATCTGGTGAACGTATGGGCCAACGAGTCGCTGAGCCACAAGCTCGGGCCCTTTGCAGAGCAGCTGCCGATCCAGGCGCCGGAGGGTTTTCTCGACTGGTGGGATGGTTTCCCGCAGGTGTATTTCGACGATCAGGCGGCGTGGGTGGATGCGCGCACCGTGGAGCCCAACCGGGCCACCGCGGACGGCCTGGTGGTTGATCCGGACTGGAGCCTGGCCGACAGCCCGCATCTGTTCATGCCGGCACCCGACAACCCCGCGCAGTTTCAGGCCATCCACCTGCACATGCGCGAAACCCTGGTTGTGCCGGTGGTGCGACCGGAGACCAAGATCACCAAGCTGATGCACTTCTTCAAGCGTCGCGAGGATCTTGCCGAAGACGCCTGGATGACACAGCTGGAGACGGCCTACGCCCCTGATGTCGGACGGCTGCGCGGTCTGCTCGGCTGCACGCTGAATCTGCGCGACCCGGATCAGGAAGCCGCCATGCGCGGGTTCTTTGCCGATGACGAGTGGATTTTCGGCCCGCAGGCAACTGCCGCGCGCCGGGAATTCTGCGGCCTGTGGGATGGGGCGCTGGAGCTGTTTTTTGCCTCGCTGGACGATTTCCAGGTGGCGCGCAGCGAAGTGCACGAGGCTCTGAAGCGCGCGGAAGAGCAACTCTTCGCGCGGAGCTGGTTCGTGGAGGTGGATGAGAATCTCATCGTCAATCCCAACCGCGCCCCGGCGCCTGACTTCTACTTCCGCTAGGACGGTTGCCATGTTGAAAGTTTTCGGCTTCGTGCGGCGCAACGCGCGCCTCTCTCACGATGAATACCGGGCCGGCCACGTGGGTTATCACAACTCCTTCGGTCGCCGGCTGAACGGCATTCGGGGCTATGTGCTGAACGTGCGCGCCAACCGACCGCTTCCGGATGCGCTCGGCGCAGAAACGGTGGCGCGCATTACCCGTGGTGAGCCTGAAGGTTTCGATGACCAATGGGACGGCTGGGGACAGCTTCTCTTCGATTCCCTGGACGACTACCTCGCGGCCCGGTCACCCGCGGAAGATCGCGCCGGCCCGGACGGTCTGTCGATGGACCCGGCGGTTGCCGGCGTGGGTGGCGACTTCGATCACCTCTACAGCGGCTCACCCTTTCAGTTTCACGTGGACGAGCATGTCGGCGTGCCGGTTCGGCGCCCGGAGCGCAAACTCTTCAAGCTGGCGCATTTTGCGAGGCGGCGGGCCGGTCTTGCGCCGGAGCTCTTTGCCGGTTACTGGGCCGGACGCTACGTCAGTCATCTCGCAACGCTGCCCGGCCTGTGGGGTGCTGTGGTGAACGTGCGCACCTCGCTGGATGTCATGAGCGGCTTCTTCGCTGCCGATGCCGAAGGTTTCACGCCCGCCGGCGTGGAGCGGCGCGAGCAGTTCTACGCATCGTGGGACGCCGTTGGTGAGTACTGGTTCGACGATCCGGCGGTCTTTGCGGCGGCGCGACGCAGTGGTGACCTTGCCGACACGCTGGACCGCTGCGAAGAAGAGCTCTTCGATCGCTCGTTCTTCCGGGAGGTGGACGAGACGGTGGCAGTCATGCCCAATCGCGCGCCTGCGCCGGATTTCTACTTCCGCTGACGGGTCTGCACTTTTTGCGGGCGCAGCAGAGCGCCCGCGCCCGTACCCGGTGCAAAACGCCCCCCTGAGTGACCATTGCGGCTGGCGCGATTCGTGCAAGGTTCTCTGCAGGCATATGTTTTCGGGAGTCTGCATGTATCTCGTCACCGCCATCATCAAGAGCCACGCTCTCTGTCGTGTGCGGGACGCGTTGCCCGACGCGGGCATCCTTGGCATGACGGTCACGGAAGTGCGTGGTTTCGGCCAGCAGGGTGGCCAGGTTGCCTGTGGCAGCTACGTCGAAGAAGCCCACGATTACCTTCCCAAGGTCAAAGTGGAGGTGGCTGTGGAAGCGCGGGCGCTGGACGCCTGCATCGAAGGCATCTGCGCGGTGACACGCTCCGGTCACTTTGGCGACGGCAAAATTTTTGTGTTCGGCCTCGATGGCGCGATGCGCGTGCGCACCGGTGAGCGGGGCGTGGCCGCCGTGCGGTCTGCCACAAAGGCCGTTGCAGAGATGGCGTAGCTGCCGGGTCAGGCCGCCTCGAAACGGAGGTGAATGGCGAGCAGGGCGCGCATCCACATACCTTTCATGTGCTCGTAGGTGTCTTTGTCAGGCGCGGGCGCAAGGGTGCGCAGGCGCGCCAGCAGCACTTCCCAGGCAAGTTGCTGCTCAATGCGCGACAACGCCGCGCCGGGACAGACCTTTTCGCCCATGCCGAACGCCAGGTGCCGTCCGGCGTTTCTGCGCGTCAGGTCCGGCGTTGCCGGTTCGGGAAATCGCCTTGGATCGTGGTTGCCCGCACCATAACGGATACTGAGGATCGCACCTCTGGGTAGATGCACACCGCCCACCTCGGTGTCTTCTGCGACGTGGCGGAAGAGTCCCTGGGTGGGAGATTCGATGCGCAGCGTCTCCTCCACAAAATTCTTGATTCTGGCCGGTTCGCGGCGCAGCGCGTCGAAGAGGGTGGGGTGGCGGAAGCCCAGCCACAGGCCGTTGGACAAGGCGAAGGTGGTGGTTTCGTTGCCGCCGATGAGCAGGTGGTCGGTGAGACCGATGATCTCCGGGTCTGTGAGCTTGCGGTGCGTGTCCGTGTCCACGTCGTAGAAGGACACCTGGGTCAGGTGCGAGAGAATGTCATCGTGCGGCTGGCGGCGCTTCTCGCGGATGGCGTCGTGAATGTAGTGCTGCAACTCGATGTGCTGCGCGACCGCTTCCAGTTCCTGCTCGGGCGTGAGGCCCCGGGAGAACGGCAGCACCCAGGCAGACGACCACACCTTGAGCTGGGGCAGGTCCATGCGCGGGAAGCCGAGCAGCTCGGCAATGACCCGCATGGGCAGGGGCTCGGCGAAGTCGTGGATGAACTCGATCTCTCCCCGATCGATCCAGCCGTCGATGAGCTCGTTGATGGTGGCGCGTATGAATGGCTCCCGCCGGCGGATCTCGGCGACGGTCAGCTTGGGATCCACCACAGCGCGGAAGTGCTTGTGCCGGGGCAGGTTCTCGCTCAGCGGTGTGTACCGCGGCCAGCCTTTGCGCGCGTACAGCTCGCGCGACGCCTCATGGGTGATCAGCGGCTCGCGCTCATCGACGTCGGCACCGCCCGTGAAGAGGGTCGGGCGCTTCAGAATGTGCTCGATCTCGTCGTAACCGGTCACCACGTACATGTCGAGCTGTGGCATGTAGTACACCGGCGACTCGTCTCTCAACACGTCGTAGCAGGGGAACCAGTTTTCCTGCACGACCGGATCCATCAGATCGATCTCCGCTGCCTTGCGGTAGGGGCAGGTAGCAGCAGGCTCCAGCGTCACAGTCAGGCAGCCAGGCCGAACAGCTCGGCCGCGTTGTCCCAGAAGATCTTGCGCCGTGCGCTGTCGCTGATGGGCTGGGCTTCGAGGTCCGCCATACCTTGCGGCCACGTTCCGTCCGGGTGCGGATAGTCGGTGTTGAAGGTGAGGTAGTCCTCGCCGACCAGTGCCACGGCAGCGGGCAACGTGCGTTCGTCGCCGCGGGCAGCCACGAGGAAGTTGCTCTTGAAATACTCGGTGGGACGACGTTTCAGATCGGGATGCTCAGCCTGCCCGGAGAAGTCGTAGTGCTGCTCCATGCGCTGCAGCCAGTAGGGCAGCCAGCCCGCGTCGGCTTCGACGTGCACAATCTTCAGGGCCGGGTGCCGCTCGAACACGCCGAACCAGATCAGCGACATCATCGCTACCATGGCTTCGAAGGGGTGGGCGATGATGTGCCCGGCCGTGTGCGTGTCCATGCGTTCGCCATAGCTCGGCCAGTACGGCGAACCCGAATCGTGGATGCAGACGGGTTTGCCGGTGGCGGCTATGGCAGCCCAGAGCGCGTCGTAGTCGGCGTGGTAGAGGTTGCGGCCTTCGACGGGATTGGGCCGTACGTAAAAACAGGCCGCACCGTTGTCCGCGGCGCGCGCCACTTCCTCCACGGCAAGGTCGGGCGCCTGCACGGGCAGCATGGCCGCGGGGCGCAGGCGCTCTGGCGCTGCGCTGCAGTATTCCAGGCTCCAGTCGTTGTAGGCACGGCAGGCGGCTGCCAGCAGTTCCGTGTCGTGGAACGGTTTGCCGAGCAGTTGTCCGCCCACGGTCGGGTAGATGACCTGAGCGTCCACGCCCTGCTCATCCATGTCTTCCAGGCGGCTGGCGGCGTTGAAACCCTGGCGGCGGGCGCGCTCGAAGCGCGCCATGGCCCGCCTTGATGCCGCGAGAAACTCTTCGGAGTGCATGGGGTAGGAGCCGTCCTGCTTCGTCAGCGGCTCCCCTTCGCACAGCATGCCTTTCTCGCCGTTGCCAAGGTCGCCTGCGCCGGGTGCCCGGTCGGCGAACACCGGATCGATGTACTGCGCCCACATGCCCGGCGGTTCCATCTGATGGGCGTCGGTGTCGAGAATGCGGTACCCGTTGCGCATTGGCCTGCTCCCCTTTGTCCCCGGATGATCAGTGTCCGCCAATCGTCCCCGGGGGACAAGGCGCCGGGCCCCTGCTAGCATCGCGGCGATGAACAGCACAAGCAGCATCGTCGATACGCTCTGGCGCGTGCACAACAATCCCGGCGGAGGCCACGAGGCGGAGCTTGCGGATGTGTCGTTGTCGCTGGCGGAAGGGCAGCAATGCCAGCTCGCGTTGCTCGATCGGTGGCTCGACCAGGGCGAACGCCTCGGTGGGTGGAAGATCGGCATGACCTCGGGCGCATCCCGCAATGCCATGGGTGACGGTATCCGTCCGTTCGGTTTCATTCTCGCCAGTCGCATCAAAACCAGTGCCGACCGGCTGTCCGTTGCGACGCTCGCCCGCGGCCAGATCGAGAACGAGTTGTGTTTCCGCATGGGTACAGCGCTTGGGGCGGGGGCTGATCGTGGCTCTGCAGCCGCCGCGGTGGCCGCAGTGCTGCCGGCCTTCGAAATCAATCAGAAACGCCTTGCCGCCGGCGCCGAGCCCGGTCTGCGCGTGGCGGACAATCTGTCGAACTGGGGCATTCTCGTGGGCGACCCGGTCGCGCCGCCCCCATCGCTGGCCGGGCTGACGGTTACGTTGCGTGGTGAGAACGGCGTGATCGAGCGTGTGGCCAGTGAGGGACACATCGACGACCACTACGAATCGCTCGCCACGCTGGCCCGCGGTCTCGCCGCCTGTGGGCGCGAGCTGGAACCTGGGCAGCTCGTCATTACCGGCGCGTACGGCAAGACGCCCTTTGCTCCGGGCAGCTACCGCGGGGCCTTCGAGCCGGAAGTGGGTACCGTGACGGCGAACCTCGTGCCATGAACCGTCTCCACGTGGTGGTGATTCCGGGCCTGACGCTCGCCACGGTAACGGCTGACGATCTTGCGCGCATCCGGGCTGCCGCCGGGGACGATGCGCGTGTCACCGTCTGCGAATATGGGGAAGCACGCCATCACGTTGTCGACGCCGACGTGATTCTGGGGATTGTGCCGCGCAAGCTCTTTGCAGAAACGCGACAGCTCAAGTGGGTGCAGTCCATATCCTCAGGCGTCGACTCGTTCATGTATCCGGAGTTCATCAACTCATCGGTGGTGCTCACCAGTGAGAAGGGCCTGGTGGGCGAGCACCTTGCCGATCACGGCATGGGTCTGCTGCTCATGCTGACACGGCAACTCGCCGCTGCCCGCGACCTCGGTCCCGACGCCTGGCATCACCGTGCGGAGCTGCGCGCGCAGGAAATCGAGTTGACGGGCGCCACCATGGGCATTGTCGGGTTCGGCGGCACGGGCCGGGCCATGGCCCGGCGGGCCCGCGCGTTCGGCATGCACGTACGCGCTGTCGACAAAGATCCGGTCCCGGCAGGCGACGGCGTGGAGCAGGTGGAACCGGAGACCGCGCTCGACGCCATGCTGGCTGCCGTTGATGTCATCGCTATCTGCTGCCCGCTCACCGAAGGGACCAACAAGCTGTTCGACGCCGCACGCCTGGGCGCCTGCAGACCGGGGGCTTTTCTGATCAACGTGACCCGCGGCGAAATCATGGATGAAGCCGCGCTGGTGGCGGCGCTCGAGACCGGGCAGCTGCGCGGTGCCGGTCTGGATGTTGCGCCGCGCGAGCCGTTGCCGCCGGAGAGCGCCTTGTGGGATTTGCCCAACGTGGTGATGACCCCCCATACGGCGGGCGCCAGTCAGTTCCGGGCGCAGCGTAATCTCGACCGCTTCATCGACAACCTCCGTCGTTTCCGCGCCGGAGAGCCTCTTGAGGGGGTCATCGACAAGGTGCAGGGATACTGAATCAGCGCATGGCTGCCCGTTCGGGCGCGATGGATGTATCAGACGGCTCCCGTACCGGCATCAGAAACTTCTGCCAGAGGGAGGGTTCCGTCGGGCCAGTGCCGGCTTCCACGGTGCGGGCGTCGGAAAAAGTCCCGAACAAGCGGTCCCACACGATTGCGGAGCAGCCGTAGTTGGTGTTGCTCTCCTCCAGCACCATGGAGTGGTGGAGAATGTGGTAGCGGTTGGTGGTGAAGAGCCAGCCGATGCCTTTCGTGTTGAGGTCCAGATTGCAGTGGGCGATGGACGCTTGCGCGGTACCGAGAATTGTCGCCCCGGCTGCGGCCAGGCCGACGCCGAAGGTAAGCTCGATCAGCGCGGCGGGCAGCACCAGCAGGAAAAACTCCAGCGGATGGTTCAAGCCGAAGTTGAGGGCGCTCAACTGCTTGAAGGAGTGGTGCGCGCCGTGTCCGGACAGTTTCCAGACCAGCCGCCAGCGGTGCTCTGCGCGGTGCACCCAGTACCAGATGAACTCGCTGGCAAAGAACACGAGCAGCACCTGCGCCAGCAGGGGCCAGTGGTGTGGCCAGATGTCCAGGCCCAGGCTCTGCCGCAGCACGCCCAGAGGTTCCCGCAGAACAGCGTCGTAGAGCGCCGCAACGAAGCCCAGGGCCAGGGTGAGCACGATGACGAGGAAAATGTTGCGCACCTTCTCCCAGCCGCGGATCAGCCAGCCTGGTCGCGCCGGCACCACGTGCTCCAGCACCCCCAGCACGACGTGCAGGGCGCCGATGGTGATGGCGAACACCAGAGGGTTGTCGGGTTCCAGCAGCCAGTAGCCCATGATCACGAGCAGGGCCACCGGTTGCAGCGTGTACTTCACGATGCTTGCGCCGGGGCCGCTGGCTTCGTTGTAGGTGGAGTCGGGATGCGCCATGCTGAACCGCGGAAAGGGAGATGGCAGGCATGATGAGCTACCGGCGAGAGGAAAAAAAGTCACTGAGCTGGCGATGGGGCTGGGTCGTCTGCTGCCTCGTCGCCGGTTGCGAAGCCGGCGAGCAGCGCCCTGGGGCCGTGGCTGCGGGAGAGCAGTTTGTCGATGCTTTCTACGCGTGGGAGCAGAAAACGCTGGCGTCTCTGATGACCCCGGGCGTTGCTGCGGACCGCGTCTTGTACTACCAGGGCTGGGCGGAAGCTGCGAACTATGCCGTTCTCAACCGGCGCCCCTGCGAGATGCAGGGCGACCTGGTCGTATGTGCGATCACCGTGACTGACGATTTTGGTCAGGCGCTTGGCTACACCGCCACCGACACCTTCTCCCTGACCATCACGGACGGCATGGTGGTTGACGCTGACTTCGAAGGTGATGACCCGCCGGTTTTCGGAGCGCTGTTCGAGTGGTTGATGGATACGCGGCCGGAGGTGTTTGCGGGGCCGTGCCGGGACATGTTCGAAGGCGGGCTCACACCGGGGGCCTGCGCACAGGCCGTTGCGCAGGGGGCTCGTGACTTTGCCGCGGCGGCTGCGCCGGGCCTTTGAGGTCAGGACTCCCCGGCGCCGGCGTTGGCCCGCTCGGTGGCTTCGACGAAGACAATGGCCAGATCGCTGCCGATCGCTTTCAGCCCGTCGAAAGCGGCTCGTTTGACGGCCGGTGACTTGTCGCCGATGGCAACCTGTGCCAGCACGAGCACGGCCTCTTCCGTGCGTTGCCGTGTCAGCATCGCCACTGCCCTTAGCCGCGAGGGTTCGTGTGCCATTCTCAGCAGCTCTTCGGCGCTGAGCTCGTTTTCTTCGGCCGGGGCCGGCTCGTCGGCGACGGGCGCGGGCTCGGGGGCGAACACCACAATCTCGCCGGGCACGGGTTCCTCGATGGTCACTTCCAGGCGCACAGGCTCCCCGCCCGCGGAAGCTGCGGCGCTTTCAGCCATCACGACGGCGCCGGCCAGCACGTTCATGTCGGCCTCGACGTCCGTGTTGTAGATCATGATGTGGTTGTAGCCCTGCAGCAGCCGGTCGACAGCGGTTTCAAGATCGTTGGCGTCGACCTGCCAGGAGCGGCGCTCGTCGGGGAGCTGTGCGCTGGCCTCGAAGCGCAATCCGGTGACCGCGGCGAAACGGGCAAGGACTTCGTGCACGGTGGCGCTGTCGGCCTCTACGCGCACCGCGTCGGGCGCAACGGCTACGTGCACGTCGGCGGCTGACGCGAGGTCCGCGTGCACACAGAACGCGGACAGCACGATGATGATGAGCGACCGGTAGACCACCTGTCTGGTCTCCCTCGAGTGAGCCGGGTCGATCATACCCCGCGATCCCGATGGCTCAATAGTGTAATGCGAAGCGACTGCTGTCCGTTTTTTTTACACCAACAGGTCTCCCTGTTGCACTCCACTCCGCTTCAACGCATAAGCCCTTGCGACGGGCCTTACAGCGGTGTCCGGTGTCTTAGCACGCGCGATGGCACCTGTCGGAATTTTTTCCACATTTTGCAGACGTGAGGACCGGTCTCGGGGGTAACCTACTGAAATAAATAGAAAATCTTTGTCTGGCCTCGATATTGCACAATTCCAACAAGTCAAACAACTTACTTACAAAACCACTCTTGGGGGAGCGGGCAAGTGAAACTTCTACGATCATTGATGGTGTTCGGGAGCGCGCTGGCGTTTTCGATCAATGGGCATGCGGCGATGTTGACCTTCGATCTGGGCAATACGGCGTCGGGACTGGCGCCGGGTGATACGCCCAGCATCCTCGAACTGGTTGGCATCCAGGGCGGGCAGGCTGCGCCCTTCGATGCGGGGAAAGGCAACGACCTGTTTCCGGGGCAGATCTTCGACGAGACCTGGACGCATTCCTTCGGTGCGATTGCAGACCCGATCCTGGCAGCAACAATTACCATCGGGCTGGTGGATCACGATTCCGCGGCGTCAGGCAGCCAGCTGTCCTCTTTTCTGGTCGACGGCAGCGACCAGACGTCGCTGCTCAACACCGTCATGGAAGCGCTGCCCGCAGGGGACGGTGTCTACCAGGCGTTCACGATCAACCTCGGCGCCGGCTTGTTTGCGGGCCTGGCCGACGGGGACGTTGAAGTGACGCTGGCGCTCGCGGGCCCGGGTCTTATCACGCCTCTGCTGGGTGGTGGTGGCGCGCAGGAGAGTGCGGGCAACGGCGCGCACCTGATTTTCTCCACGCTCACCATCATGACCGAAGATACGCCGCCGCCCCCACCGCCGCCGCCGACCGGCGTGCCGGAGCCTGCCACCTGGCTGCTGATGCTGCTGGGCGGCTTGATGCTCGTGGGGCGCAAAGTGATCACGACGGTTCGCTGAGGGGTATAGCGAACCGCCGGGTGTTTCGATAGCAAATTGGGAGGGACAACAATGACCATTAAATCACGCATTTCCGGTGCGCTCGTCGCCGGTATCGCCTCACTCGCCATGTTCCAGAGCGCGCCGGCGCTTGCGGGCTGCAGCTCCAGCCCCTTTATCGGCTCCATCTGCCTGGCCGGCTTCAACTTCTGTCCGCGAGGCTACGCGCCAGCCGATGGCCAGCTGGTGGCCATCAGCTCCAATCCGGCGCTGTTTTCGCTGCTGGGCACCATCTACGGCGGCGATGGCCGTACCACCTTTGCGCTGCCGGACCTGCGCGGCAGGGCGCCGATCCACCAGGGCACGGGTCCGGGGCTTGGGGGCTATCCGATCGGCTCTCGCGGCGGACAGGAGCGTGTGACGCTGACCACTCAGCAGATGCCGTCACACACCCACCAGGCAAGGGCGCAGAGCGGTGACGGCGATTCACCGACCCCCGTCGACAACGTGTGGTCGGACGATCTCGGGGTGTCCTCGGCGACTTACAGCTCGGCCGGCGTCAACGCCAACATGAGCGGCGCTGCCATCGACAGCACCGGGGGCAGCCAGTCCCACGAGAACCGCCCGCCGTACCTGACGATGCAATACTGCATAGCGGTGACCGGGATTTTCCCCTCGCGCAGCTGATCGTTGAGCGCGCGCGATCGCTTCGCGGCCTGCGCGGAGCGGTTGCTCGCGGACGCCAGCAGCGAGGCCGCCTGCCGCGAAGCGGCCCTCGCTTTGTACGATCTCTGCAGCGCCGCTGGCGGGTTGCCGGGCGTGCCCATTGGCCCCGATGTGTTGGCCTGGCAGCAGGACACGTTGCTGCCATCGGGCAGAGCGCTCAACGCTCACGCCGCCGCCGCCTGTCTGCTCGACTACCCTCGCACCCGTGCCTTCGCCCGCGGGGTGGTTGCGGCGGTGCGCACCGCCCAGCAACGCTTTCCGGGCGAGCGCATCGACCTGATCTATGCCGGCACCGGGCCGTTTGCTCCGCTGGCGCTTCTCACGACACCGTGGTTTTCGCCGGACGAGGTGAGCTTCACGCTGATCGACGTGCATCCTGCCGCGCTGCAGGCGTTGAACCGCGTCATAAACACGTTCGAGGTGAACGCCTTTGTCAGCGAGCTGGTGCACGCCGACGCATCGCTCTGGCAGCCATCGCCAGAACCCCGGTTTCACGTGGCGGTGGCGGAGGTGATGCAGCGGGGTCTCGTGGCGGAACCGCAGGTGGCGGTGACCATGGCACTGGCGGATTTGCTTCACCCTCGCGGCCTTCTGGTGCCCGAACGGGTCGAGTTGTCGCTGTGTCTCTTGAGTCCCGCGGCGGAGCAGGCGATGGCAGCGGCCGCCACGGAACGCCTCGCAGAGTACTTCAGCATGAGCAGCGACGTGGTGCCCGCGCTGCGCGAGGCCCTGCCGCGCGAGGCCCTGCCGCCCCGGCAGTTGCTGGAAGCGTCGTTTACTCTGACGCTGGAGACGGCGCGGGCGTTCGCTGCGGATGCCAGAGGACGTGTGGCGCTGCCGCCGGTGCATCTGCCGCAGCACCTGCCGGTTGATCACGAACTCAGAGTGCTCACGTGCATCAGAACGGCGGGCGAAGAGGTGCTTGCGGACTACGACTGCGGCCTGACGTTTCCCGAACCCCTCGCCGACCCGCCGTTGCTGAGGGCGGGTGCGGAGCTGGCCCTGTGGTACGAAACGCTCGATGTGCCGGGCTTGCGGCTGGCAGCGCGTTAGAAACAGGGTACGCTTGTGCCTCGTGGGGATGGAATGCGGGGAGATGGCACGATCATGCGGAACGTTCGAATCAACAGAACGGTGACCCTGCTCTGCGCGCTGCTGATTGCCGCCAGCGTGCGGGCCGACAGCGCACTGAGTGAACACCCGGAAGTGGCGGGGGCCCTTGGGGTCATCGACGCGTGGGTTGCGGCCACGCGGGCCTACGATGAGATCCCCGGCGTCTCCGTCGGCATCGTTCACGATCAGGACCTCATTTTCGCCAGGGGCTACGGCTACGCCAATCCGCAGGCTGACATTCCGGCAGACGCAGACACCATCTACAGTGTCTGCAGCATCAGCAAGCTCTTCACCAGCATCGCGGTGATGCAGATGCGCGACCAGGACAAGCTGACGCTGCGTGATCCGGTTACGCAGCATCTGCCGTGGGCCGAGGCCATCCAGCAGCAGCATGCCGAGGCCGGTCCCGCGCGCATTGTCGGGTTGCTCACGCATTCGTCGGGATTGCCGAGGGAAGCCGATTTTCCCTACTGGGGTGGGGACTTTCCGTTTCCGGAGCGTGCCGCCATGATCGAGCGGCTTGCAGAGCAGGCTACGCTGTACCCGAGCGATACGCTGTTTCAGTACTCCAACCTCGGGCTCACGCTGGCCGGAGAGATTGCAGCGCACCATGGCGGCGCGCCGTATGCCGATTACGTGCGCAGCGCCATTCTCGACCCCCTCGCCATGGCCGACACGCGTCCCTTCTTTCCGGTGGACCTGCATGGCAAGCAGATGGCGGTGGGCTACGCGGGAAAATTCCGCCAGCGCGACCGCAAGCCCGTGAAGCCCTTTGATACCCGCGCCATCGCGCCGGCTGCTGGCTTCACCAGCACCGTGAACGACCTGGCGCGCTTTGCGAGCTGGCAGTTCCGCACGCTGGACGGTGAGGCAAACGCCGTGCTGGCGCCGAATACGTTGCGCGAGATGCATCGGGTGCACTGGGTAGATCCCGACTGGAAGACGACCTGGGGTATCGGCTTCGTGGTGACCGAGCAGAACGGCACGAGCGTCGTTGGCCATGGCGGCGGCTGTCCGGGCTACATCACACAATTCGCCCTGGTACCGAAGTACAAGCTCGGCGTGATTGTGCTGACCAATGCCGCAGACGGCCCCGCCGGTAGATTGACGGGCGGCATCATGAAGACGGTGGGCGCGGCGCTTGCGAAGGCTGGCAAGGCGGCTGAGGCGACCGCGCAGGCTGATGCTGCCGGGGACAGCGACGAAGATGCGCCAGCGGACCTCGAGACGTTTGCCGGTAATTTCGGTGGCACGGTGTGGGGTGGCGAAGTGGCTGTGCGGGTGTGGGGCGATCAGCTCGCCGCCGTGCGCCTGCCTGCCGACAACCTCGACGAGATCACCCGTCTGAAGCGGGAGGAAGGAGATACCTTCGTGCGCGTCACCGACGACGGAGAGGAACGGGAAGCGTGGCGCTTCGAGCGCGACGCTCAGGGCCGCGTTGCGGCCTTCTGGCGCCACAGCATGCGCATTCCGAGAATTTAGCTGAGATAGAGGAGCATCGATGATCGTCACCTTTTCCTGTCCCCGCCCCGGCGCGCTGCTGCTGGCGGCCGCGCTGGCGCTGCTGAACGCCTGTGGTGAAGCGCCGTCGTCTGCCCCGGCAGACTCTTCTGCGGCGCCTGTGGCGACACAAACCCCGGCTGAGGAGGCACCCAGCGATGAGGAGCTGGCCGACGCCATGGCTGCGGCAGTGGCCGCCATCGAGTTCACGAGTCCCGACGACATCGGTCTCATGGCCCGGTTTCATTTCGCGACCCAGACGAAAGACTTCGACAGCGCGCGGGCCTTCTACCGCATGCTGGGGTACACGGAGGGGGTTGGGGGCTTCCCGCTCACCAATACGCATCAGATGGCCCGGGCGCTGGGCATGTTCGACCTGTGCCAGTACGAGCTCGCCAAGGGGGAGGTGATCAACCTGCCCGGCATCATGGGCGCAAACATCGATCTTCTGCAGTTCAAGACGCCTTTCGATCCGTCGCCGCCGTACGAGCTGCCCAACCATCTCGGCATGGCCTACGCGGCGCTGCTCACCACAGACCTCGATGGTGACGTTGCCTTCATGACAGAGAACAACGTCGAGTTTCTCTCCCCGCCCTGGGGTGAAGTGGGCCAACGGTATGTGTTCTTCCGGGACCCGGAAGGCGTGCTGTACAAGCTGTTCGAGAACGGGCCGCCGCAACCGGATGTGGCGCGGGACATGAACCTTGCCGGCATGCCTTACATCGGCATCAACGTCAGCGACCTCGAGCGGGCGCTCGAATTCTATGCGCTTTTCGGCTACACGAAGGTCACGCCGCTCGCTCAGACGGCGGGCAGCCTGGAGGAGGCGCAGGCCTGGGGCCTCGATCGACCATTCCAGATCAAAGGTGCGGACGTTTCCATCGAACGGGGCGACGGGCACACGCTGCGCCTGACGCAATGGCTCGATCCCTTCGATCCCGAGCCGCCGTATCCGCCGCCCATCAATCGCATCGGGATCAATCGCATCGCGTTGATGGTGCCGGACATGGAGCGGGCGGTGGGCATTCTGAAAGCGAAAGGTGTGCCGTTTCTTTCAGAGATTGCACCTTGCTGCACGGGCACAGTTGACGACGAGACGGCGATCGTTCACGCCATCGACCCGGACGGTGTTTTCCTGGAGCTTGTAGGTCCCATCGAGAAACGGCCGGTGGCGCCGCAACCGGCACACTGTCCGCCTCTCGAGATCAAATACCCGCCCGCCTGAGGACGGCGCCGCTTACGCCGGCGCTGTCACCCGGGCACGCTGAAAAAACAGCGCCAGGCACATGGCGGCAACCACGGTGTGCATGACCATGCCGCCCATCTGGTCGCCGGCCGTGGCCAGCGAAACGGCAATGCCCGTGTGAAACACGAGCAGCACACCCAGTACCGTGGCAACCGCTCCGGCATCGTTGCGCCGTGGCCAGATCCATAGACTGATGCTGGCAATCGCCAGGGCGGCGAAGCCGTAGTGCATCGACCACTGCTCGCCGGTGCCTGCGGCCGGAATGCCGCCCGGCCCGGCGATCAGCGTGGCCGCCGCCAGCGTTTCCATCAGGAAGTTGATCACAAGCATCACCACGAAGAGTATGCGCACGGTTTGTCCCCTTACTTTCTTACCACTATCGTACCCGCAACGAGGTCGTGCAGGCAGCGGCGGTTGTTACGGAAAATCAGCAGCTGATCGACGAGGGGCAACAGGGCGAACCACGGCACCACCACGACGAACAACAGCGCAAAGAACCAGGCCCGCAGGGCCACCAGCTTCCAGAAAGGCGCCGGCTGCGAAGGGTCGGCAACAGCATGGACCGCGATTCCCAGCAAGGCCTTGCCGATGGTCTGTCCGCGCCGCCACAGCAGAACGCCGTTCAGCAACAGGTAGGCGGCAATGGCCAGCAGCAGCACGTGCAGCATCCACGTGGCATCGACAAAATCTTCCGCATCCTCCACGGTCCCCGTGATCATCACGAGGAAGAAGCTCAGGGCCGGTACCAGCACAGCGTCGATGACCGCGGCGGCGAGGCGGCGCCAGCGGCTGGCAAGCTCAACCGCGCTACTCATTGCCCGGCTCCAGTTGAAACACCAGCAGAGCATTGCCGGCCCTCTGGCGTCCGACGTAGCCATAACCGGCGCTGACGATGAGCAGGTCGTCGGCCAGCAGGGCGCCGTGGGCGTCGAAGGCGCCGCCACTGGCGGGAACATCGTTGATCGTTGCGTAGTCGCGCCAGGCGTCGTGCTCCCACACGGGTGTACCGGAGGTTGCATCCAGCACTTCCAGGTAGCCATCCATGGAGCCGATCACGACGATGTCGTTGGCGGCAGTAACCGCGGCAGACAGACCGAACACACACGGCTCGTCGGGACAGCGGTTGTCGCGCGCGTAGTGCCAGCGTTGCTGGCCCGTCGCGATATCCAGCGCGTACAGTCCCGGTTGCGCGGTCCCTGGCGATGGAAAACCCTGCACCGCCTTGTCGCTGATCGGAACGAACAGCAGCGACAGCGCTTCGTTTGCGGCCATGCCCCAGTGCACGCCGCCGATGATGCCGCCGCGCCCCAGCCGTTTTGACCAGCGCACCGCCCCCGTCGCCGCGTCCATGGCGTGCACCTCCGCAGACTTCTGGCCGGCCACCAGCAGCATCTCGTCACCGGCGCGCAGCAGCATCGTTGCCGCGCCGAAGTCGACGTCGGGTCCCAGCGGTTTGGGGCAGTTCGGATGGTCCAGGGAAATCACGTTGCAGGCCGCGGTGTACGCGTCGTTGGCCGTGAACTGGCGGGTCCACAACACCTCGCCGGTAGCGCCGTCGACGGCAAAGATCGCATCGCTGGTATCGGTTGTGGGGTGGCTGTAGTTCTGGCCGGTGCCGAAAAACACGTGGCCGGCCGTTTCATCGTAGCTGGGCGCGCCCCACACGGCTGCGCCGCTGGGACCGTGCTTCTCCACGAACAGCCAGTGCCGTCCGGTCTCGCGCACGGGATCTTCGATGGTGGCCCGGTACCAGAGCTGCTCGCCGGTGGCCAGATCGAGCGCCGCCATGGCGCCGCTGGTGGTACAGCAGCCGTAGAGCGGATTGACGGCCAGCGCCACTTCGAACGATGACAGAGGCACGAACACACGACCGTTGGCCACGACCGGCGTGCCGGAATACCACGGCAGGGGTTGCTCGGTGATGGTTTTGTGCCAGATCAGGCTGCCGTCGCGGGCGTCGATGGCGTAGACCCCGGCAGTGCGATCTGTGAACACCAGCAGCGCCTGCGCGCCCACCCTGGCTGGCACGATGGCGGTGGCTATCTGGCCGGTGTGCGCAAACACCCAGCGTTCACACCCCGTTTCCCGGTCCAGGGCGACGATGCCGCGCGCGTCGTCACCGACGAACAGCGTATCCTCCGTCACCAGCGGCAGCGCGCGGGGCGTGTCGCTGCCCAGGCCGTATGCCCACTTCAGGGTGAGGCCGGCGGCGTTGTCCGCCGTCAGGGCCGAGCGCGGCTGGTAGCGGGTATTGCGCCGGTCGATGCCCCAGCCGTCGCCGTAAGTGGTGGCCAGCGACGGCGGTGCCGGGTCTTCACAGGGGGCGGCAGCAGCAGATGTGGATGCGGATGCGAGCAGCACGGGCCAGAAGGCCAGCAGCACGCGGCGGAGTGTCGGTTTCAAAAGCGCGTTTGTCCGGGCAAAAACGGTAGAGTATACGCGTGAACGGCAACGACTTTGACGTGATTGTGGTGGGTGGCGGTATTGTCGGCGCCAGCCTTGCCTACCATGTGGCAACCGCGCCCGGGGCCCGCAGCGTCGTGCTGCTGGAACGGGGAC
>CAZYYJ010000008.1:0-116978 GCA_964651595.1 uncultured Pseudomonadales bacterium
GCGTCTGCCTGGGTGAACGAGTCGAACAGCCGCGCCTGCGCCTCGGCGGGTATCCCCACACCGGTATCACGCACCACCACACGCAGCACGTCATCACCGGCGGCCGGCGTCACGTCCACCTCCAGCACCACGTGGCCGGCGTCGGTGAACTTCACCGCGTTGCTCACGAGATTCAGCAGCACCTGCCGTATGCGCCCGACGTCTCCCAGGAACGCATGCGGCACCGTATCCGGATAGTCCACGTACAGATCCAGTCGCTTGCGGCGCGCGTTGGCGGCCAGCAGCTCCATCACGTCGCGCACTGCGGCACGCAGATCGAAGGCGAGGTGCTCCAGTTCCAGCTTGCCCGCTTCGATCTTGGAGAAGTCGAGAATGTCGTTGATCAGCGTCAGCAGCGATTCGCCGGACGAGTAGATGATCTCGGCGGTCTGGCGTTGCTCCAGGTTGAGCTGCATGTCCATGAGCAGCTGGGTCATCCCCAGCACACCGTTCATGGGTGTTCGAATCTCATGGCTCATGGTGGCGAGAAACTCCGCTTTGGCCCGTGACGCCGCCTGAGCTTCCATCATGGCCGCCCGCAGCTCACGCTCGTGCTGCTTACGCTGGGAAATGTCACGCAGCACGACCGTGTAACGCTCGTCTTCGAGCTCGGGCATCTCGCTCACGGCCAGCTCGGCATCGAAGATCTCTCCGTCTCCGCGGGCCAGTCGGCCTTCGCGCACACGCCCGTCCGCCAGCTTGTTCCAGCCGTCCGGCCCCGGGCGCCCGGCAGCTTCCGGCAGCTCGCTGAGGCGCTCGGCCAGCGGCGTATCCAGAAGCGCCTCGCGCGGCATCCCCAGCATGACCTCAACGGCCGGGTTGACCGATCGGATCATGCCGGCGGCGTCGAGCGTGACGATGCCGTCCGCGATGTGATCCACCACGGCGGCCAGCCTGGTCACGGTGCTTTCCAGAAGTCTTTCCGCCGCCTTGCGCTCGCTGACGTCGGTGACGACGCCGATCAGGCGCCGGTCCGCATCGCGCTCGCCTGCCATGGTGCCGCTCAGGCGTCCCCGCGCCTCCATCCAGCGCGTTCTGCCATCCCCCCCGCGCACGCGACACTCAAAGGCGCATTCCCCCGAGTCTTCGATGGCGAGGTTCACGGCTTCTTCCACCGCTGTCCGGTCGTAGGCGTCGATGAGCCCGAAAAACTCATCAAGGGTCATCGACTCCTCGTTGCGGCCCAGCCATTGCTGCACCAGGGAGGAAACGTAGATGCGCCCCCGGCGGATCTCGTAGGCAAAAAAACCACTGTTCGACGCCTGCAGTGCAAGCTGCATGCGCTCTTCGCTGGCGCGCAACGCCTCCTCCTGGGCAAAGCGCTCGCTCACGTCGTTGCCCAGCACCACCAGGCGCTGCCCGCTGCCGGGCACCACCGTGCACTTGAACTCGAAGGGGTACACCGAACCGTCTTTGCGCACGTGGCGGTACTGCGTGCTGATTTCGCCCCGCTCCTCCAGCTGCCGGGTCAGCACTGCCAGCACCACCGGGTCCTTCAGCTCCACGGCGACGTTTTCTATGAGCATTCCGGCCAGCTCGTCGGCGGTGTAGCCGAGATTGCTGCAGGCCTGCGGGTTGGCGCTGATGAAGCGCTGGCTGACAAGGTCAACCACGTAAACTTCATTGCTGGTGTGCTGCAGCGCCCGGGACAGCACCGCCTCGCGGCCATGGGCCGCATCGATCGTGCGGAAGGCATCCCGCACCACGTCCGCCAGGGTGCCCAGCTCGTCGGGATGAAACGCCGGCAAACGCAGCTCTCCGCCCGCATCAGCCCGGCGTTGCACTGCACGCTCGAGACGGTGCACAGGCGCGAGAATTCGCCGTTGCAGAAGAAACAGGAAGGCAATGCACACTGCCCCGACGCCGAAGGCGCCCACCGCCATCAGCGCCAGCAGCAGCTCCTCGGTCAATGCGCTGCCGCGACTGCCGTCGAGAATGAGAACCGCCGTGAAAGCCTCCCCGAGACTGGCCGCGATGAAAGGATTGTCGAGCGAAACCGGCAACGCGAACACGAGCTGCTCGGGCTTCATGCCGGGCCAGTGCGCTTCCCGGAGGTAGGGCGCCAGCAACGAGACCGTGGCCGCTTCGCGTCCATGCCAGGCATCCACCGTGCTGGCCACCACCCGGCCGCTGCGCCGCTCGATCAGCACCACTTCTTCCAGCGTGGTGCCTTCCACGCCGAGCTGCTGAACGTAGCTGGTGAGCTCTGCGGCACTGCCGAAAAGACCTGCACTGGTCTCCAGCGCCGCCTTGACGATCTGCGCTTCAGCCTGCAGACCGGCAAGCTCGCGACGCGTTTCCATGACCGCCAGCACCGACGCGCAAGCCAGCCCCACGATGCTGAGCACCAGCACCATGGGAACCACCATCCGCGCCAACAGCCGGCGGCGATGCATGCGCAAACGTGCCTCCGCTTGACCGATCCTAGATGGCTTAAGCCTAGACTGCTCCCGGTGCGAGCCCACAATGGACAACCCGAAGGTCGCTGCAGTTCACACTTTCTCCGCCCCCGTCCACGACCGACGTGCCAGCCACCTACACTGAGCTATGAGCTGCTTCCTTCGAGGCCTGCTCGCGCTGCCCGTTCTGGCCAGCCTGATCACCGGGCTCATCGGCACCGGGCCCGCCCGGGCGGACGAGCCGGCATCGGTCGGCGTACTACCTGCGCACGTGACCGTGCCGGTAGAGGCGCCCAGCGTGGACCTGACGGCCCACTGGCTGTTCCAGCACGTACCTCAGGACGCTCAGCGCGAACCCCCACGTGCGGGCTATCGTCCCGTCAGCCAGGCCGCCGACGCGTTCAACCGCTTCGGCCAGGCGTACTGGTTCACGCTCTCCCTGGAAAATCCGTCCCAGGCACCCATCTATCGGCGCCTCGTGCTGGACAACCCGCATCTGCATACCGCAGAGCTGTGGTTCTACCGCGACGGCGTGTTCCTGCACAGACAGGCCCGGGGACTACGCCACGGGATCGAGGGGCTGCCTACCGCTTCGCCGGTGTTCGACGTGCAGCTGGCGGGACGGGACCGGGTCACGCTGTACCTGAAAGTGCGTACAGTGGACCGGTTGTACTGGGCAGCCCAGCTCTGGCAGCCCGACGCGTACGCCGCAAAGCTTGCCAACACTCGGCTTCTGGCTGGGATCCTGCTGGGCATCATGGCTGTGATGGTGCTGTACAACTTCGGCATTGCCATGATCACCCGCGACCGGGGCTATCTCTACCTGTCGGCCTTTCTCCTCGCCGTCCTTGCGCTGCATCTGGTGCTGCGCGATCTGGCAACCGTGTATTTCTGGCCCGACACCCCACCGTTGACACGTCTCGTCGCCGGCCCCGTGCTGATCTGCTTCTGCGCCACGCTGCTGCTCTTCACCCAGGACTTTCTGCGCCTCGCGAACCGGGGAGCCGTGCGCTGGCTGCAGCGCTTCAATATCGTTTTCACCCCCTGCATGCTCGTGGCGGTGCTCGTCAACAGCGACCTGCGGCTTGCCGTGTACGGCGCCCTTCTCTACCAGCTGCCGTTTGTCATTCTGGTGGGGGTCGCCGCACGCAACGCGCTGCGCGGCGACGCAAACGGGCGCTACTTTCTGCTGTCGTTCATGCCTCTGTTTCTCACGATGCTGGTGGCAGGGTGGAACCGTGTCGCGCACCTGGGCCTGTCTCCGGACCAGGCGCAGCTGCTGATCAGCCTCGGTGCTGCCAGCGTTTCGATCACGCTGGCCATGGCTATGGGCATGCGTATAAGGCGCACGCACCAGCAGAAGACCAGCGCCGAACATGCGGCCATGGTGGCGCGATTCAAAGCCCGGGAAGCCCAGTTCCAGGCCGCCACGGCAGACCAGGAAAATCAGGCCAAGTCGGCGTTTCTCGCCACCATGAGTCATGAGATCCGCACCCCCATGAACGGCATTCTCGGCGTGGCGGACCTGCTGCGGACCACCGAGCTTTCCGGGCAGCAGGCACAGTACGTGGATACGCTCAGCCGCTCCGGCAGCACGCTGATGACAATTCTCAACGACGTGCTGGACTACTCCAAGGTCGAGGCTGGCCACCTGCAGCTCGACATGGTGGATATCGACCTGCGGGAGCTGATCGATGATGTGGTTCTTCTGCAGCGCGACGCCGTCGCCCGCCGGGGATTGCAGCTGCACACGCTCGTGGATCCGCGGGCGCCGACCATGATCCACACCGATCCCACACGCCTGAAGCAGATCGTTACCAACCTGCTCAACAACGCCGTCAAATTTACCGATGAGGGCCAGATCCGCCTCACCGTGCGCATCAGCCCCGCCCCGAACAAACCGCACGACATGCTGGAGCTGTGCGTCGAGGACACGGGCGTCGGCATGGACGAAACCGTGCAGGGCACCCTCTTCGAGCGCTTCCGGCAGGCAGATTCGTCAGTGGCCCGCCGTTTCGGCGGCACCGGTCTCGGGTTGGCAATCTGCAAACGTCTGGCGCTGCTCATGGGCGGAGATGTCACCGTGGCAAGCGAGGCGGGCGTCGGTACGCGGATGACCGTCCGCGTCGATCTGATACCCACGGACGCCAGGCCGCCGCCGCTGCTGGCGTATCAGCTCACCTACCTCGGCTCGCACCCGCAGCTTCACGACACCTTTGCGGCCTGGTGCGGTCATCTGCAGATTGCCTACGACGCGCCCGGGGTAGAGCCGGGCGGCACACCGCTGCAGCGCAACGCTCCGTGCCCCGACCCCGACAAAGACCTGGTGGTGGTCCGTCTCCACAGCCAGGACAGTCCCGTAACGTTGCGTATCGGCCACGATCTCGCGGTGCCGCTGGCGCTGGGTGAGCTCATGCCACATCTCACAGATCGCAGCCTTTCGGTGATGCCGGAGCAGCACCGTAAAACCAGGTCACTGGCGGGATGGCACGTGCTGATAGCGGAAGACAACGCCACGAATCGGATGATTGTGGGCAGACTGCTCGAGCACTGGGGTGCGCAGGTGACCTTTGTGGAAGACGGCCAGGCGGCAATCGACGCGTGCACGGTCGATGGCACCGGGCCGGGCTTCGACGCGGTGCTCATGGACTGCGAGATGCCCGGCGTGGATGGCTACGCCGCCACCCGGGCTATTCGGGCTCTGGAACCCGCAGGCGTAGAGGTGCCAATCATCGCGCTTACCGCCCACGCGCTCGCCGAGTTCCGCGATCGCGCCCTGGCCGCCGGCATGAGCGACTACGTTACCAAGCCTATCGATCAGAAGGTGCTGCTGGCTGCGTTGCTGCAGCATGGCTCGCCGCCAGCGACGCAAAGCTCCCCTCCAGAAGCGATGCACCATTCACCGTAACCGTCAGGCGATCGTCGCTGGCCCAGTAACGCACCTCCACGTAGTGGTGCTCTTCCCACTCGAGCTCGACGTTCGTCCATACGTATTGTGGTTCTTTCGCGCCCCGCGGCCGATCCTTGCGCAGACAGCGGTCCAGCCAGAGCTGTAGCGTGCCTTCGTCTGTCAACGTGAGCTCGAAGGTCTTGTGGCGGTGACTGAACTCCAGACGGCGGACCAAAGCAGCTCCTCATTTGCGCAGATTCCGGGCGGCGGGCATGCTACGCCAATTTCAGGCAGGACGAAAACACCCATGGCCGAACCACTCGCCACCGCCGGCGAACCACCTCAACGCCGTTTCGCCCGAGTGCTCCAGGGTCGCGAGGTACTGACGCTGTCTTTCGGCGCCATGATCGGCTGGAGCTGGGTACTGATGACCGGGGTGTGGCTGCAGGAGGCCGGCACGCTGGGCACGCTCGTCGCCTTCGCCGTCGGTGGCTTCGCCATTGCGCTGATCGGCCTCACCTACAGCGAACTTGCCGCCGCCATGCCCCGCGCCGGCGGCGAACACATCTACACGCACCGTGCCCTCGGACCCACCTGGAGCTTCGTGTGCACCTGGGCGCTGCTGTTTTCCTACCTGAACGTGTGCCTGTTCGAGTCGGTCGCCCTGCCGACAGCGGTTGCGTATCTCGTGCCCGCCATCGAGATGGGCACCCTGTGGCAGTTTCTCGGCTCGGACGTGGATCTTGGCTTCGTGCTGGTGGGCGCAGCAGGCGCTGCGCTGGTTACCTGGGTGAACTACGTCGGCATCCGCACGGCCGCGTTCGTGCAGTCTCTTGTCACGCTGCTGATTGTGGCGACCGGGCTGCTGCTGATCACCGGCGCCGCTTTCAACGGCTCTGCCGCCCATGCCGAGCCCTGGATAACCACCCCCGCCAGCGGCATCCTCGTGGTGCTGATCATGGTGCCCTCCATGCTGGTGGGTTTCGATGTCATTCCCCAGTCGGCCGAAGAAATTGATCTGCCGCCCAACCGTATCGGGCGCCTGCTCGTCTTTTCCGTCGCCTGCGCCGTGGCCTGGTACGTGCTGGTCTCCGGCGCCGTCGGCTTCGCCATACCCACCAGCGGGCTGGCAGATGCCCAGATGGCCACGGCCGACGCCGCCACCAGCCTGTGGGGAGGCAGCTGGGCGGGCACGCTGCTCGTGCTGGGTGGTATCGGCGGCATTCTCACCAGCTGGAACGCGTTCATCGTGGGGGCATCGCGGGTGATGTTTGCGCTGGCAGAATCGGGCTATCTTCCCGCGGCGTTCATGCGCATCCATCCGAAGTACAAAACCCCGTACGTGGGCATTCTCACGATCGGCGCATTGTCGATCCTGGCCCCGCTCTTCGGCCGCACGATCCTGGTGTGGCTGATCAACAGTGGCAGCTTCGCCGTCACCATCGCCTTCCTGTTTGTTGCCATCTCGTTTCTGGTGTTGCGCAAACGGGAGCCGGACATGCCACGACCGTTCCGCGTCAGCCACCCCAACCTGGTGGGCTACGGCGCCATCGCGCTGTCCCTGGGACTGCTGTCGGCGTTCTTTCCATGGAGCGACAGCGCGCTGAGCTGGCCCGAGGAATGGCTGACCATTGTGGTGTGGTCGGTGCTGGGCGTGGTGCTGTACGCGCGCTATCGCCGCAACGGGCCCGGGCAGCTTCAGCCTTAAGCGGGATCTGCGCCGGCGCTGTTACCGCCGAACATACGCGCCAGGTGGGCCCTTGGCAGCGGCTGCGTCAGCTTGGACACCACCACGGTCACCGCCAGCGAAACGAGCTCACCCATGGCCGCGCAGGACCACGGGTTGGGGGCCTCCCGCACGAGCCACTCGGCCGCGTCCATGAGCGGTCCCGGCGGAAACAGCAGCGGGTCGATCATGGCGTTGAAGGTGACGATGAAGGTCAAGCCACCCGACAACAGACCCGCAAAGGCGCCGGCCCGGGTGACGCCGGACCACACGGCTCCCAGCAGCAGTGGTCCCGCAAAGGCGGCCATCATACAGCCGGTGCCGATCCAGACGATGAGCGTGACGTTCGTGTCGAGCATGGACCACGCCAGCGCCGTGCACAGCACCATGATCACCACGGTGGCGATGCGGCTGATGACAAGCACCCGACGTTCCACCTCCGCTTCGGACAGGTGCTGCTGAAAGCGGGGCACGATGCTCAGACGATAGATGTCGTTTGCCACTATCTGCGAAGAGGACACGACCAGACCGTCTGCCGTGGACATCACCGCCGCAAGAATGCCTACACCCAGCAACGCCGCGAGCCAGGTGGGAAAGAGCTCGATAAACAGCAGCGCCAGCGCCTGGTTGCCGTTGACCCCTTCGCCGAGGATCGCCCGCGCCATGATGCCGCCGAAACCCAGCATGCCGAGAATCATGCCGAAGGTGAATGCGAGCTTGATGAAGGAACGGCGCTGGCTGGGGCTCTCCAACGCCCAGAGCTTGTTGCCGATGTGCGGCAGCATGCCCAGCGGGATGTGCGCAAGCAGCACGGCAAACACCGACCACCAGGAGTGATACAGCACGTTTTCCGGGTTGATGAGGCTCACGAGGTTCTCGTCGGTTGCCTCCAGCTTGTCCAGCATGCCGCCGAAACCACCTTCAACACCGTAGCCCAGCAGAAACAGCACCAGCACGAGCAGGCCCACCGCCACCATGATGAAACCCTGCACCCCGTCCGTGAGAATGTCAGCGTGCGCGCCGCCCATGACCACGTAGATGAGCAGCACCGCGGCCGTCACCCCCAGCGCTACGGCCGGAGACACGCCCAGCATGATTTCGAACATGACGATGCCGGAGACGAGCTGCCCGGCGAGATAGAAGAACAGCGACAGGGAAAACAGCGAAACCAGTATGCGGATCCAGTCGGACTGGTAGCGCGTGCCGAGATACTCGGGGATCGAACGGCTGCCGAATTCATGGCCGCTGTTGCTCACCACGTGCAGGCAGATCAGCACGCCGAGATACACCCCGATGGGATAGAGAAACACCGACCAGATCGCCGAGATGCCCGCGTTGTAGGCAATGCCGGGAAATCCCACGAAAGTGGCGCCACTGGCGGTGGTCGCCGCAAAGGCAAACGCGAGAAACAACGGCCCGTAGGCATTGCGGGCCGTCGCGAAGTCGTCCGCGTTGGCCACCTTGCGCTGCCCGACGATACCGAAAACGAGCATCATCGCGATGTAGCCCGCCAGAAACACCCACGACCAGACCGTCAGATCCACACGACCCCCTCACCCGATGGAAGACGCAGAGCTTACTAGAAGAGTGAGAGCTGCGGGGAGGGCCCCGATGGTGGTTCGAAGTGCTCGGTGCGCAATGGCGGCAGCTGCACACCATGCAGACCGGCTTTCGTCACGGCCCGGTTGAAGCGCGCGCCGATGAGCTGCGCTATTTCACCCTGCCCGACCATGCGCTTGAACCACTCCGCCTGATAGGCCTTGCCGCCCCGGGTATCGCGCACCGCCGCCATGACACGGTCGGCCTTGAGGGGATAGTGAGCAGCCAGCCATTCCTCGAACAGAGGTTTCACTTCCAGCGGCAGACGCAGCAGGATGTATTTGAGAATCTGCGCCCCCGCATCGACGCTGCGGGCCACCAGCGCTTCGATCTCGTGGTCGTTGATGAACGGAATGATCGGCGCAAGCATGGCGCCGGCGGGCACCCCGGCCGCGCGCAGCTCGGTGATGGTACGCAGGCGCGCCGCCGGCGACGCGGTGCGCGGTTCCAGTTTCGTCTTGAGCTCGTTGTCCAGCGTGGTCACGCTGACGTTGACGTGTACCAGCCCCAGTTCCGCCATCGGTGCCAGCAGGTCGAGATCCCGCAAGACCAGCTTGCTCTTCGTGACAATGCTCACCGGGTGCTTGTGCGCCCATAACGTTTCCAGCACCTCGCGCGTCACGCGACGGCTTTTCTCTGCCGGCTGGTAGGGGTCGGTGTTGGTACCCATTGCTATTACGCTGGGGCGGTAGCGCGGACGCGCAAGCTCTGCCGTGAGCCGTTCGCGCACGTTGGTCTTGCAGAAGATGCGGGTTTCGAAGTCGAGGCCCGGAGAAAGATCGAGAAACGCATGGGTGGGGCGCGCGAAACAGTAGATGCAGCCGTGCTCGCACCCTTTATACGGGTTGATGGACTGATCGAAGGGAATGTCGGGCGAACGGTTGGTGGTGATCAGCGTCTTCGTGCGGTCGTTGTACAGCGTCGTACCGGGCGCCGGATCAGTTTCTCCCGCTTCCCAGGCGGCCTGCTGCGCCTGGGGGTCGGCTTCTACCGTATGCTGCACATAGCGGCTCTCGGCGTTGCTGGGGGCGCCTCTGCCTTTGCGGATCGTCCCGGGCCGGGCCACGGTCGATTCGAGGGCATCTCTTGTTTGCGCGTTTCTTGTCTGCGGATCTCTTGTCTGCGGATTTCTTGTCTGCGTTGTCTGATCATCGGTGTCGGATGCGCTCACGGCTGGTTCCATAAGTTGCGAGCGGCCCATCAGAATACTGTATATAAATACAGTTCTCAACCATCCATCATCGGCCGGCGTGCCAGCACCACGCCGCAGAAGATGAGCAGCAGACCGATGCCACGACCCGGCGACAGGGTGGTCTGTTGCGTACCCAGCCAGCCGAAGTGGTCTATCGCCGACGACGCCAGCAGTTGTCCAAGCAGCACCAGCACAATGGCGTTCCCAAGGCCGATCTTCGGCGCGATGAACGTTGCCGACAGCACATAGAAGGCGACAAAGACGCCGCCCAGGAAGTACTGGGGCGGTATGCCCTGGAGATCGAAGGCTATGGGCTCAGGCTGCACGAGCAGCGCCAGCACCGTCACCGACAGCGCCAGCACAAACAGCAGTGTGGCGGCCAGCACCGGATTTCCCAGGCGTTCCCCGAGGCCGCCGTTCAGGGCGGCCATCACGGGAATACCGATCCCTGCGAGCAGCATTACCAGGCTGAGCGAGGTCAGCGATGTACCGTTCATGGCGAACCATCTCCCGGATCTTGAGGTTGCGGTGATCACCAGCCCCCTTGCAGGCGGTCTGGCGTTCACAATTCCGCGGACGCGTGTCGAAGGCGACCGCTAAACTGTCGTGAACATCTTGCTCACGATCCGCCACTCGCCGTCTTCTCTGAGCAGTCCCAGGAAATCGATGAAGTGCGCAGCAGGCAACGGCGCGTCCACCCTGGCCATCGCCTGGTCGCCGACAATCTCCACGGCCAGAATGTTGAAGTCGAAGGCCATGCCTTCGTCGCGCGGGATCGGCCGGCTTGCCACCGCAGCCAGCCAGTCGTCGCGCGTCCTGCGGTAGCCGTTGCCTTTCAGCACGGTGTCTTCGTGAAAGATCTCGCGAAGCTTCTCCACGTCGCCTTCGTACAGGCCGTCGAAGTAGTCGTTGAGCAGGCCGATGATGGCCTGGTATTCCCGCTGCAGGCTCGCCACGGGAGATTGGTTTGTCAGGTTGTTCATGACTGTATTCCTTCTGTTCGGATCGTGTTGCGTCAACGGTGCGCGCTGCGCGCGCGCAGGTCGGTCACCAGTTCACCGCCCACACCCCAGTTGTCGGTGGGCACTTCTTCGATGACCACAAAGGTGGACGCGGGGTTTTTGTTCAGCACCTCCTGCAGCAACCTGGTCGTTGCCGCTATCAGCGCCTCTTTCTGGTCGCGGGTGACCCCTTCGTCGGTCACCTTGATGTTTACGTAAGGCATGAGAATCTTCTCCGTTGCATGCGCCTGGACCGGGTCAGCCGTAGGCGTGACCGGCGGCATGGCCACCGTCGACACGCAGCACCGTGCCACTGATGAAATCGTTGCTGGCAAGCATGGCCACCGCGTCGGCCACATCTTCCGGCGCGCCGATGCGGTTGAGGAGATGCAGACCCGCAAGACCGCTGGTGTCATCGATACCATGCTTGGCATGCAGGGGGGTCTCGATGATGCCCGTTGAGATGGTGGATACGCGGATGTTCTCCCCGCCGAACTCTGCAGCCAGCTGCTCGGTCAAGCTGTGCAAGGCAGCCTTGCTGGCCACCGCCGCCGACGCCGGGAAGCCGGCAACAGCGTGCTCGACGAGCACGGTCCCGATGTTCACGATGGCGCCACCGCCGCGTCGCTGCATGCTGGGGATCGCCGCCTGTGACGCAAAGTAAGCGCCTTTGAAATTGATCGCATGAAAACGATCTATGTCGCTTTCTTCCGTTTCAAGAAACGGCCTGGCGGCAAAAACGCCGGCGTTGTTGACCAGCACGTCGACGCCGCCGAAGGCGTCCTCGGCAGTGCGCACGAGCTCTGCGCCAAGGGCTTTGTCGGCAATGTCACCCACGACAAAGCGGGCGGCGCGCGGGGCCCCCAGCCTGCCGAAGGCGGCTTCCAGGTCCGCACCTGTGCGCGCGTTCATGACGACGTTGAAGCCGTCGCTCAGCAGCCGTTCGGTGATCGCGTAGCCGATGCCGGTTGATGCCCCGGTGATGATCGCGGTGCGCGCCTGCCGGGTAGTGGTTTCGTTCATGATTTTTTCCTCTGTCAGTTCGGTTTTCCGGCGGCAGGGTCTCCCCTTCCGTCTGACGGCCACCATAGGCCGACCCAATAATTCTGATAAGAGCTTCAATACGTAAATTACTGTTGCGTAAAATGCACAAATCGAGACAACCCTCAACATTCGAGGTGAACCCCATGGATCAACTGGGCGCCATTGCGCTGTTCCACAAAGTGGTAGAAACCGGTTCGTTCTCAGCGGCCGGGCGCCAGAGCAATCTGGCACCATCGAGCGTGTCGCGACGCATCGTCGATCTCGAGAGCTGGCTGGGCGCGACCCTGTTTCACCGCACCACCCGCAAGCTCAACCTCACGGAAGCGGGACGCCAGTTTCACCAGCGCACGCGCAGCATCCTGCTCGACCTGGAAGAAGCCCGTGTCACCGCGGCAAACCTCGAGAACGCACCCGCCGGGCTGGTCCGCGTCTCGGTGCCCGCCAGTCTCGAGCAACACATTGTGGTTGCCACGGCGGCGTTTCAGACGCGCTGGCCGCAGGTGAGCTTCGGGCTGACATCCACCGACGTTAAGATCGACCTCGTGGCAGAAGGCTTCGATCTCGCCATTCGTGCCGGTGTGTTGGATGACTCGACGCTGCGGGCCCGTAAGCTCGCGGACGTCACGCGGCGGCTTTGTGCGAGCCCGGACTACCTGGCAGCGGCGCCGAAACTCGCGCACCCGCGGGACATCGAAAACCACAACGCCCTCACGCTGCGGCGGGACCCTGGCGCAAACGTCTGGCGCTTCAAGGACGGGCGCAAAGTCATCGACGTGCGCGCAGCAGGGGTTTTCACGGCAAACAGCGGCAACATGCTGGTCACCGCAGCCCGCCACGGGCGGGGCCTGATGCTGTCACCGGACTGGATCCTGGGCCCACCTCTCGCCCGGGGCGAACTCGTGGAGCTGCTGCCGACGTACGCACCCCACCCCGCCACCTCTCCGCTCTACGCCGTGCACCCTTACCAGCGGTTCATTCCACCCAAGGTCAGAATGTTCATCGAGTTTCTGGCGGAGCGGTTCCGCCAGGGCTACGACTGGTCAGTCGATCCCGCCCGGCGGGAACCCACCGCGGCAGCCTGATGTGCGGCAACCGGCTCAGCCGATCCGCTTACTATCGAGAAAGCGCTTCAGTCTGGCCAGCGGCCGATTTTCCCGCTGCCTGCGAGCCGCACCCAATCTACCCCCGGCCGGTCCTCTTGCCACCTGCCGCCGCATCATCTTGTTCATCTCGTGGTCGATCAGGCGTTGTGCGGCGACGTCATCCTCCGGATTCCGCGCGTAGTCCACGGCAAGCTGCGATGCCTTGTCGTCGCCTGCACAGTTGTTCATTTTCTGGGCCAGCAGCCGCAGCGTGAACCTGCCGCCGTCACTGTCCATGCGGTGATCGAACCGCCGGATATTGAGGCCCGCGCCGCGGGGTTTGCTGCCGCGGACGCGCAGAACCACCGGCTTTTCTCGCCCGGACGCAAGGGCGCTGGAAACCGGGCCAACGCTGCGATTCGCCACCTCCTGGCCGGCTTTTTGAAAAGCCTCCGTGCTGGAAGCGGCTTCCACTGCCGCGCCTATGGCTGACGCGGCTGCGCCACCGCCGAAGGTCACGGTACCAAGCAAAGCCTTCTGAACCACGTTTGCCTGGGCCGGGGGTGGCTCGCCCCATTCGACGAAGAGTTTGCCGCTCAGATACTCCGCTTCCGCCACGGGCGGTTGAAAGGCACCGTCCATGGATCGCACGCTACCATCGGGATTACGCCCTTCACGGCCCTGCGGCGGATTCTCCATCTCGTCGGCAAACGCGCCGTCGATGTCATCCGCCACCATCGGCAACCCTGGCGCTCCCGGTTTCATACCAGGGTAGAACTGCGCCAGCTCATCCGGCGAGAGCGCCAGTTCGTTCACGTGATTGACATGCACGAACGCGCGCGACGGCGCAAAGGAAAAGTACACCCCGTCCTGCTCCAGCATGAACCTCAATATGTCCCGGAACATGCCGTGAAACAGCAACTCCTCGTTCTCGCCCAGCTTTACCTGTGCATTGGCCTGCAATTCCCGCGCTTTTTCGTGGTTGACGCCATTCAACACAGACCAGAAATTCAATCCGACAGCGGGATCCTGATAGATGTGGAAGGCTCGGAAGTCAGAGCTGGACATGGGCTGGGCGCTCCTTGTTGTTGTTGGCTACCGAGCATAACAGGAGACAGTACGTTACGGCTTGGCGCTGTGGCAGGCTCCGCCGAGCTTAGAGCAGGTAGGCGAACTCGCGCTCCAGCAGATCCCGGGCAGAACCCTCGATCGCTTCGCCATGACAGAACAACACACGCTCGGGCGCCCAGCCCATCACCTTGGCCAGGGCCTGCCGGGCTGCATCTTTGTCGCGCGTAAGCCACCGGTACAACCTCGGCACGCCCCCATCAGGCCAGGTCACGCCTTCGAACTGCAGAAACAGCTTCGGCAACAGGCCCATGCCCTGAGTTTTGAGGTTGATCATCAGATCGGTGAGGATGAGCGACCGGCTCGGGCGATGGAAAAATACCGCTTCCTGGAACAGGCGGTTGCCGACGAAAACCACCTGATCAATCTCTGCCGCATACAGCGGCGGTGGCTCGTCGGTGATGTTCTCCACGTCCGCCAGGGTCGGCACTTTGCGTTTCAGATCCGCCTCTGCAAAGACCCGGGCTTCGGGGTACGCGGCCCGCCACTCACCCATAAACAGGTGGTGAAACTTGTTGGGCGCAACCAGCGCACTCACGTTTCCGCCCAGTCGCTCCACGAACGCCACCACCATCATATCGAGGGCAATCGGAGAGTGCACCCACAACGTACCGTCCCCCAGCTGCACCACCGTCATACGGGTATGCATGGCCGCACCGGCAAACACCACTTCCGGGCCTTCCACGGTCCACAGCCCGTCGGCTATCTGTGTTTCCATCGCCGATCAGCCCGCCAGCAGCTGCCAGCCGGCACGGAATATCATGACGAACAGCACCAGGCAGGAAGCACCGTACAGCCAGAAGCGCACAAGCACGACGTTGCGCGTGCAATGCATGCCGCTGTGCAGCACGCGCAGCGCCAGGTACGCCCAGGCTGCCCACAGGTAGAACGCATCAACTGCTGCCGTCACGTAGAGCCAGCCGCTCAACACGTAGAACAGCACCGGCATCTCAAAGAGATTCTTCAGGTTGTCCGACGGGTTGGACACGGCCGGCGGCGAATGCCGGGCCAGGGCCTCGGGCGTCAGCTCGTCGGGGGCGAGATCCAGCGACTGGATGAGTGGGATGCGCTTTGCATACATGTAGACCCACACCACCATCGTCAGCACGAACATGCCGAAGACAGGGCCAAAAATTGCTTCCTGAGCCAATCCAGCCACTTTTCCTCCTCCCGACGCCCTTCCGTTGAAGCGCTCCAGTCTATGGGGCTGCTAAGATCGCTGGCAATGTTCAAAACACGGGAGAGACCTCCATGATTGTCGTCAACGCCATCATCGAAGCCGACGCCGCGTCCATCGACGCCATGCGCGATGCCATTGCCACCATGGAAACGGCCAGCCGTGCCGAAGACGGCTGCCATGACTATACGTTCAGCGTGGAGCTGAACAATCCGGACGTCATGCGCATTACCGAAAAGTGGGAGAGCATGGACGCGCTGGCCGCACACTTCGCCATGCCCCACATGGCCGACTTCCAGGCTGCCATGGCCGCCCACCCGCCAAAGAGCGTCACGGCCAGCTTCTACGAGGCCACCGAGGTCACGCCCCCCGGGCGCTGAACGGCCTCAGTCCGGCGCGGGCGGTGGTGCTTTCGCCGCCCGCTTGTGATGCACGAAGACACGTCCGATGGCAAGCAACGTCACGGCCGGGTAGCCGAAGATGGCTTTCGATATCCAGCCGGCGCTGAGGCTGGAGCCATAGACGTTGTCGATCAGCGTGAAACCGACAAGCAGATCCACGCACAGCAGCACCACCCCGAGCTGAATGAGCGTGGAGATGGAGCGCATGCGTTTCACGCGCGTGTTTCTGGCGATATAGTCCAGCAGCAGGAAGCTCGCGATGAACACCGCGAGGTGATAGAGGTTGCTCTCGTGCAGCAGCATCGTCAGTCTGCCAGCGCCAGCGCCATCTGCAGGTTGCCCCGCGCGTAGCGCTGATCGGTGTATTGCGCCACCGGACGGAAACCTGCGCGCTGGTACAGGCCCAGCGCCGGCGCCAGCACGTCGTTGGTAACCAGCATGATCTCGCGCGCGCCGCGGGCCCGCGCAAATTCGATGCACGCGTCCATCAGCAGCTTGCTGTAGCCGCGGCCCTGCCGGTCCGGACGCACCGCCATCTTGGCGAGCTCGAAACCTGTCCCGTGGGGCACCATGGCCACCGTGCCCACTGCTTCACCATCCTCCAGCACAAAAAAAATCTCTCCTCCGGGCTCGATCGCGTAGTTTTCCGGATGCTCCAGCGCCTTGCGGTCCTCGTCTTCCACCTCGAAATACTGCTCGATCCACTCGTAGTTCAGCGCGGCAAAAGCGCCCGCATGGCGCTCATGGTAGGTGACAACCTCCACGCTCACGGTGACGGCGCTTCCCCGGTGGCCAGCCAGCGCAGGATGCGGGGATTCTCCTCTGAAGGGTAAGTGTGCGACAGATCTTCGATCTCGCGATAGACCACCTGTGCGCCAGCCGCAGACAAGGCATCCCGTGCCGTGCGCGCCACGTCCACGGGAAACATCCAGTCGAGCGCGCCGTGCATGAGATAGACCGGCAGATCTTTCAGCCGCGCACTGTCCGCCACCTCGACCAGCATGGGATGAAAAGACGCGGAGCAAGGTGCGAGGTGTGTGAATGGCGCTTCGCTCTGCAAACCGCTCACGTAGCTGAAGGTGCCGCCGTCTGACATGCCCGTGAGCAGAATCCGCTCGGGATCGATAGTCCAGTGCTCCTGAGCGTAGGCCACCATCGCGTAGAGGTTTTCGCTGTCCACATCGGGTCCCATGAGCGACCAGGTGCCTTCCCGCGAGGTGGGGCTGATGACAATGGCATTTGCCGTGCGCGCCGCCCGCAGCCAGGTCCACAGGAAACTGCGCCCGTGACCGCTGCCACCATGGAGGGCCACCACCAGAGGCACCGCCTCGCCGTCGTAGTACTCCGGCACGTACATGGAGAAGCCGCCACGGCTGTCGCGGTCGTTGTCCGCGTGCAGCACGCCCACGTGCTCGCGGGTCATGTCCGCACCGTTCAGCCGCTCTGCCAGGGCGGCGTCTTCCCGCGCGTCCGGGTCGAGGAAAAAACGACTCACGGGCGGCAGCATCATCGCCAGCACGTAAGCGTCTTCCAGCGCCCGGGTGTTGTGTCCCAGAGCCCGGTAGGCCGCCATGGTGGCATTGCTCTGGTTGGGGGCGCTCAGAAACTCATCGAAGCCTTTCAGCACGGCGCCGGCGGCGCGGGTCGCGTGGGCCGCGAAACCGGTGAGGTGCTCGGGCCAGGCAACCGCTTCGAACTTGGCGAGACCATCTTTCAGGGGCTGTCGGTGCGGGGTGAGCTCCTCCGCCAGCGCAGGAATGCGCGGCGGATGCAGATACCGTCCCGCATGCTGCAGGAGGTCGATGCCGGTCAGCAGCGCCGGCACCAGCGCCGTCGTCGCGTCCAGCAGAACGTCTGTGTCCTGTTCACTCATGGCGCCTGATCCTCATCGGGTGGGTACCTTTACCTTCAGCTCCACCCCGTCTACGCGATCGCGCAGAGTGGTCGCTTCCTCATCGGTCAGCACGCTGCCTGAGACCTTCACCTTATCTGCATCGCTGCCGTCGCCCTCAAAGAGATCCGGCAACACATCGGGCGCATCCCCCACCGTAGCCTCCGCGCTATCCGCAAACTCGTCAGCCGTCTGCCTGATCGCATCCCGGGACAGATCCAGCGGCGGGGCCGGAGGCGGGGCCGCATCTACCGGCGCCTGCGGCGCAGGCGCAACCGGTGCTGCATCGCTTGCGTCCGGTGGCGGTCCGCTGCAGGCGCCTAGCAGCAGCGCCAGACAGACTATCCTCGTCAACATGGCTCACCCGTGTCATTGGCCCTTCATGGTCATCGATTCATCAATTCTTGTATAGTGCCGCAGACCTTCAGCGGTGGACCAACCATGGCAGCGGCCTTCGATCGCGCGCAGGAAGACGTGGGCAACGTGCAGCTTCTCGAGCACGTGAACCTCACCGTGCCCGACCAGGGCGTGGCTGCCATGTTCTACGTGACCGGCCTGGGCTTTACCCGCGACCCCTACATCGATTTCGGCACCCTCAACATGTGGGTGAACCTCGGCGACCAGCAGTTTCACCTGCCGACCAACACAGCTCAGGTGCTGCGCGGCCATATCGGCGTGGTGGTGCCAGAGCTGGAAGGCCTGCAGAAACGCCTCAAATTTGCGGCACGGGGGCTGGCCGACACAAAATTTGCCTGCGCAGAACGCGACGACCACCTGGAGCTGACATGCCCGTATGGCAACACGATCAAAGCCTACGAGCCAGCAAGCTTTCCGCGCATGGATCTGGGCATGCCCTACGTGCAGCTCGATGTGCCGGCAGGCACGGCCCCGGGCATCGCGCGCTTCTACGAGACCGTTCTCGACTGTCCCGTCCGCCTGGACAACGACCGCGCGCACGTTGCCATGGGTCACAACCAGACCCTGGTCTTCGCAGAAACCGACGCCCCGTTGGCCGCTTACGATGGCCACCACATCGCCATCTACGTGGCCAACTTTTCTGCGCCGCACGCCTGGCTTGCCGAACGCGGCCTGATCACCGAGGAATCGGACCAGTACCAATACCGCTTCCAGGCCATCGCTGACCCCGAGACCGGGGAGACGCTGTACGAGCTGGAGCACGAAGTGCGCTCTCTCAGCCACGCCATGTACCGACGACCTCTGGTCAACCGTAACCCGGCGACAAACTTCTTCACCTACCGGCGTGGCAACGAGCAGTTTTCCCCAGCGCCGCGGTAACACCGCCCGCCTCAGAGCAGTAAGGATCTAACCTTGAGCAACGCCGTCGACTTTTTCACCGCGGACAATGAACCGTACTACCTGCCCCTCGCCGACGAGGTGGATGTGTTCCGCGCCGCCTACAGCGCCCGCCTGCCGGTGTTGCTGAAAGGCCCCACGGGTTGCGGCAAGACCCGCTTCGTGGAGCACATGGCCTGGCGGCTGTACCGGGAAACCGCCAATCCCCTCGACGTGCCGCTGGTGACCGTGTCCTGCCACGAAGACCTCACGGCCACGGACATGGTGGGCCGCTACCTGCTGAAAGGCGACGAAACTGTCTGGACCGATGGGCCTCTCACACGCGCGGTGCGCAGCGGCGCCATCTGCTACCTCGACGAGATCGTAGAGGCGCGTAAAGACACCACCGTGCTGATTCACTCGCTGACGGACCACCGGCGCATACTGCCCATCGACAAGACCGGCGAGCTGGTGCAGGCACACCCCGAATTTCTGCTCGTGATCTCTTACAACCCCGGCTATCAGAGCGTGCTGAAAGACCTGAAGCCGAGCACGCGGCAGCGTTTCGTAAGCCTGGAGTTCGACTACCCGGCCGTCGACGCCGAAGCCGCCATCATTGCGCACGAGTCGGGCGTGGACGCCGCCACCGCCGAACGCCTGGCGGTCATCGGCGAGCGTGTGCGCAACCTGCGTCAGCATGGTTTCGAGGAAGGTGTAAGCACGCGCCTGCTGATCTACGCCGGCGAGCTGATCAATGGCGGCATCGAAGCCCGCCGCGCGGCCGAGGTGGGCATCATCACGGCCATCTCTGACGATCCCACTGTGCAGACTGCAGTGGCTGACATCGTGGACGTCATTCTGCCCTGATGCTCGCGCTTGCCGACGTCGAGGACAGCCTGGCGCTCTTCACCGAGGGCATCTCGCTACTACCACATCAAAGCCAGCGACGAGTTCAACTCGCACCGGCGCCTCGCCCTGGGCGCACAGGGGGTGGGACAGACCACCGACACCATCTTTCTGCCCGAGCAGCTGGACGCATCGCACCCCGCCGCCTACCGGGTGCTGGTGCTGGAGCAGCTCGGGTTACGCGAGTGCGGCACGTTCCGCTTCCGCATGGACACGGCCCTCGCGCAATTGCCGGCATTGCGCGAACGCTACGTCGAACCCCGCGGACTGACACCACGTACCGGAGATTTTCACCGCTTCTTCGGCACGTTCGAACATCCCGCCCTGGCGGCGGAGCTGTTCAACACATTCGAAAAAGCCCGCGTGCTGGCCCACATTCAGCATGTCTACCCCGGCAGCCGCCGCCACGTGCAGGCCTATCACGCGCATCTGCTCAGCCTGGTGGGGCCCTCCGCCGACGCGCTGCTGGCCGCCCGTCGACACATCTGGGGAGAGCCGGCCAGGCAGTGGCCGACGCTGGGCGCCACGCTCGATGCGCTGGCTGAGCCGGGCCTCGATGTCTACGCGTCGGCGGCCGCCACCTGCGCGCACTACGACGAGGTTGCCGCCAGCTACGTGTTCGACGAGCTTGCCCCGTACGAGCAGCAGGAAGAGACCCTGTCCGACTGGCTCAGTCGCGAGGAGCGCATCGACGACTGGGAAGAGCAGGTGGAGCAGCTCAGCATGGCCATGGCCGTGGAGATGCTGGAAGCCGAGAACCTGGAAGCCGAACGGGGGCAGAGCAACGACGCGGCCGTGCGCGAAGCGGACGTGGACATCAAAGTCATAGAGGAAGAACGCGACACGATGCAGCGGCGCATCGACATGGAGAAGTCGGCCGTGCAGCACGCCATGGGGGCAGACAGGTCAGCAGCGAGGAGCTTCCGCTACGACGAATGGAGCTATCTCGAACGCCGCTACCTGCCCCGCTGGTGCCGGGTCTTCGAGGAACGCTTGAAAGAAACAGCCGTTGGCCGCGACGATCCCGAAGCGCAGCGCATCGAAGACGATCTGCGGGGGGCCATACGCCACTATCAGGGTCTGGTGCAGCGTCAGCTCGAACAGATCCGACCAACCGGCCTGCAGCGCGTCACGCGGGTGCCCGACGGAGACGAGCTGGACCTGAATGCCATCATTGAGGCGCGCCAGGATATCCGCGCGGGCCAGTCCCCTGACGAACGCGTTTATTCGCGCAAGGAACGCATGCACCGCGACGTGTGCGCGGTGTTTCTGGTGGATCTGTCAGCCTCCACGGACGACCCGGTAGAACAGCCGGAGCCGACCGACTGGTCCGACTACGACGAAGAGCGCTACATGAACCTGCGCGACCCGTTCGGTCTGCCGGATACGCCGCTCGAAGACGAAGAACCCAAGCGCAAGATCATCGACGTGCAGCGCGAGGCCATGGTGGTCATGGCGGCGGCGCTGCAGGCGCTCGGCGACAGCTACGGCATCTACGGTTTTTCGGGTTACGGGAAAGACTGCGTGGAAATGTTTGTCGCCAAGGAACCGGACGAAGCCTTCGGCCGGCATACGCTCAGCGCCATCGCCGCCATGAAACCCAAGCGGTCCACCCGCATGGGTCCCGCGATCCGCCACAGCACCCACCGGCTCATGCAATCGGGCCACGCGCTGAAGGTGCTGATTGTCATCAGTGATGGATTTCCCCAGGACGCAGATTACGGTCCCGACCGGGGCAACCACGACTACGGTGTGGAGGACACCGCCAAAGCCATCGCAGAGGCGCAACAGAAGGGCGTAGAAACGTTCTGCATCACCGTGGACCGGTCCGGCCACGACTATCTGAAACGCATGTGCCCCGACGCGCGCTACCTGGTCATCGAGGAGATGGAAGATCTTCCGGACCAGCTTTCCAAGGTGTACGCCGCGCTGACCGGCCGCTGAACGGAATACGGCGCTCTAGAAGCGGAACCGCAGCCCCACGCGGAGTTGCTCCAGCAGCATGTCGTTGCGCTCGCCGTAGTTGGTGTACTCCACGAACAGATGCCGCGTGCCCACACCAACGCCGAACATGGGCTGCACGGCCGTGCCCTGCACGCGCGGCAGCGCCAGATCTTCCATGGTGTAGTCGAGGTAGGTGGCGCCCAGCCGCGCATAGATGTCGAAACCCTCGTCCAGGGGCCACCGCGCAGTGAATGCAGGAGACACCCCCCACGCGCCGAACTCGGACACGGTGTCCTCCTCGTTCAGCTCCCGGGTTGTATCCACGTAGTCGACCGTCACCTCCATGGTGAAGTAACGGTTGATCGTGTAACCGGCAAACACCGCGTAGCTACCGCTGTTGAGGTAGGTGCGGTCCCGGTCCGCGTCGAAGTGACCGGCACCGATACCCGCAAACCAGCGCTCTCCCACATCAGCGGTTGCTGCCGCAGACACCAGCCCCAGAGCCCCGAAGATGATCGCAAAGCAGCGCAACGCCACTCATTCCACCACTTCGAGCACGAGCTGCGCGGGCGCACCGCCCCCGAACGCTTCCGCAGAGAAAATCAGCAGCGACGAGCGCTCATCCACCAGGCGCCGCACGGGCCCGGCGAGAATCGACTGGGTGCCCGCCGTGGTGATCACAAAGTCGTAGAACTGATCCCCCGCAAGCGTCCCGTCCGAGTTGCCGAGGTAGCCGATACGGGTGAACAGCGGTGCGGTGTCGTCGAGCGAGTCCCCCAGCGGCAGCGCATACAGATCAACCTCGTCGAGATCTTCCACATCCGTCTCGCGCAACGTGTTGAAAAACTGCACGTTCGCCAGCGTCGCGGTGGGACGGTTGTCCGCCGCACCCGCGCGCAGGGAGATCTCATCGTCGAAGGCTGAGCCCGCAGCAATCACCGTATAGGCCGTCGCCTCATTGAGGCTGATCGTGGCGGTGCTGCCCACACTCGGGTCGCTCGCAGTGACCAGCGCCACATCGACAAAGCCGGCATCGATCGCAACCGATGCGCCGATCTCCGGAAAGGCGAGCGTCCGCATCTCCAGGGTGTCGCCGGTTGCCGGGTCGCGGATTTCCACCACGGCCGCGGTATCGTCCGCTATGGCATTGACAACCCGGACGGTGGCTGGCGCTGCCGCGTTCGTCGCCGCGACGGCGCCATCATCCAGGAGCTGAAACGCCGCCAGCGCCTGCCGATCAGCACCGATGCCGTCATGCAGCACCACGGTGCGCCGGGTGGCCGCATCGACATCGAAGGCGCCGGAGTCGTACAGAATGTCCGTCTCGCCCGCCGCCGTAACGCGCACGCGATAGTCCCCGGCTGCAAACACCGCGGGTAACGCGGTGCCACCTTCACTCAGTGTCGCCAGCAGGGTGCCCGCCCCAAGGCTCACATCCGGATCTCCCAGATAGACATCCACTGCGTCGCCCGTAACCAGGTTCACCACCTCGATCTCGGCCTCTTCCAGATCCGGGTCGTCAGTCACGTCCCCCACCTCCTTGTCGAGCCAGATCAGCTGTGGATTGTCGAAAGCGCCGGTCAGGTACAGCGTGTGAATGGTGTTGTTGGAGATGCGCTCGTCGAACTCATCCACCAGCACCTCAGCGTCATTGGTGGCAGGGTCTGTATAGCTGATTTCGAAGCTCCGGTTGCCGGTGTTCAATGCCACCAGCCCCGTGGAACCCTGAAACGGCAAAGTCCGCTCGCTGCCCTCCTCGATCACCACCGCCAGCGTGGGCGCATCGACGATGGCGTTGACCACCTGCACGAACCCCGTGCGTGCATCATCGCTGTCGCTGTCGGAACCGCCGCACCCTGCCAGCGTCCAGAGGAAGAAGAGGGAGACGGCTGGCAGGGCGGGCGGGGGGAGAAAAGCGTGCATGGCAGATCCAACAGAAAGTTCAAAGCGCGCAGAGTGTAGACACGGCCCCCTGGCTGGCGCCCGCACAAAAGTGTCAAGAAAGGTCAAGGACCGCATACATCCAGGCGCCAGCCTGAAACACTGAGCCTAGAGACGGGATCGACGAGCCACTACGTACAAGCTCTTGTAATGGTCAAACACCACCGGATACCTGGAGACGATTCATGCAATGCCTGCTGGTAGACGACGACAAAGCGCTCTGTGATCTGCTGGCTGAGTACTTCGCCGATGCAGCCATCACCCTCGACTACGTGCACTGCGGCGCGCAGGCGCCCGCCGCGCTGTGCCGCGCGGCCTACGATGTGGTGCTGCTGGATGTCATGCTCCCCGACGGCGACGGCTACGGCGTCCTGGCGGGGCTGCGCCGGGTCTCCAGCGTGCCCGTGATCATGCTGACCGCCAAAGGCGACGAAGAGGATCGCGTACGCGGCCTCGAAGCGGGCGCCGACGATTATCTGGCGAAACCCTTCAGCAGCCGCGAGCTGGTCGCACGCATGCGTGCCTTGAACCGCCGCACCACCCAGGCCGAGGCCTCTGCTGCCGGCGACCTGGCGCTGGATCCTCACACCGGCCGGGTGTGCATCGGCGAGCGCGAGGTGCAGCTGACCCCGGTGGAGGCAGCGGCGCTGCAGCTTCTGTGCCGGCATGCCGGACAGCCGGTGCACCGCGACGAGCTGTACCGCTATGCCCTGCGCCGTGAGAGCTCTCCCTACGATCGCAGCCTCGACACGCACGTGAGCAATCTGCGCGGCAAGCTCGGCAAGCGCGCCGACGGCGCGGCCCGCATCACCGCCGTGCGCGGCGTGGGCTACCAGCTGAGTCCATGATGGGGCGCCTGTTCTGGAAAACCTGGGCGTCGTTGTGGCTGGTGCTGCTGACAACCCTCGCTCTGGCCGGATACATCGTGGAGCAGCTCGCCACCGTGGACGCGCACGAGGCTGCCCGACACCGACCCTGGCAAACCATCGAAAGCCTTGCGATGGAGGCGGAACGCGTGGCCGAGCGCGGCGGCGATCTTGGTGCCTGGAGCCGCTCAGACACCGCCACCCGCCTCGGCACCGTGTACCTGCTCGACGCCAACGGCGACGCGCTGGGCGGCGGGATGTTGCCGGAGGCGCTCGGGCAGGCTTCGCTGCGCCCCTTTGCCCGCGCCGCAGGCGACGACGCGGGTGAAGGCGGTTTCAGCACCGAATCCACCCGCGCGCTGGCGCGTACGGTGTTTGCGCCAGGACAGGCTGAACCGTACACACTGGTGTTCATCCCCGACGCCGGCGAGCGCTGGAGCGACTACCTGCCGACGCCACTGGTGCTCGTGCTCGTGGGCCTGGTGCTCACGGCCCTCGGGGCCTGGCTTTTCTCCAGGCACCTCCTTGCCCCCATGCAGGCGCTCTTTCACGCCAGCGAGCGTGTGGCCAAAGGAGATTTCTCGGCTCGGCCGGGACAACTCTTCGCGCACCGCAGCGACGAGCTTGCGCAGCTGGCTCGACGCTTCGATGAAATGAGCGAACGCCTGGCGCGCTCCACGGAGTTTCAGAAAACGCTGCTGCGCGATGTCAGCCACGAGCTGCGTTCGCCCCTCGCGCGTCTGCAGGTGGCTTCAGAGATCGTGGAGGCACGGTGTCCGCCAGACGCCATCGAGCTCGCGCAGCGCATGCAGAAAGAGATTGCCCACGTCGAGACCATGATCGGAGAGATCCTGACGCTGGCCCGGTTCGACCACGAGACCGAGGCTCTCACGGCCACGGACGCAGATCTGATCCCCGTCGTACGGGAGATCGTCGATGACATGGCCCTGCAGGCCACGCCCAGCCGCCATGTGCTGCATCTCGATGCGGACGCCGGCGAAGCCTTCTGTCGCTTCGATCGCAAACTGCTGCGCCGTTGTCTGCAGAGCATTCTCGCGAACGCAATCAAGTATGCGCCCGCCGGCTCGCCCGTGCGCGTGGCGGTAACCGCCGGCAGGGCAAGCTGGCGCATCGTGGTGGAAGACGATGGTCCCGGTGTACCGGAAAGCGAGCTGCAGCGGATCTTCCGCCCTTTCTACCGCGGCAGCGCCGACGCCGGGAGGCGCAGCGAAGGCTTCGGCGTGGGGCTCGCGATGGCCGCTCGTATCGCGCATGCGCACGGCGGTGAAATTTCCGCCGGCAGGGCCAGCAGTGGCGGTCTGGAAGTTACCATCGATCTGCCGCGGGAGGCAGCATGATGCGGCGCTTGGCGATCCTCGTGGCTGGTTTGCTGACCGCGCTCGCAGGCAGCGTCCATGCCGCCCGCGGCATGACCGCACAGGGCCTCGCCGAGTCCATGGACCTCAACCAGGGATCCTGGGGACAGATCGACGGGCCCCGCCCCGGGCAGCCGGGACCCGTGAGGCAAGCGCGCCCGGTTGAACCCGCGGCAGAATCCCTCCGGCCCCAGACCTTGAAGGCGCACCAGCGCGGCAGAATTTTCGAGTTCTGGCTGCCCGGTCGCCAGAATGACCCTGACCGCAGGCCTGACGCTGACGAGCAGCAGAAACCTGATTGAACGGTTGCACCGCGAGTTGAAAAGCACCTCCACCCTCGTCGGGCTGGACCTGCTCGCGCTGCTGCTGGGATGCTATCGCAGGCACAAAAAAGGCCGCTGAAAAGCGGCCTTTAAAGAGCGCCTTGCGGGCCCGCCTAGTCGTCGCCGGCAAACGCACCCAGCAGGTGCAGCAGGCTCAGAAACAGATTGTAGATCGCCACGAAGAGCGTGACGGTGGCCATGATGTAGTTCGTTTCGCCGCCGCGGAGAATGTTCTGGGTTTCGAACATGATCAGCCCGCACATCAGCAGCACGAAGATGCCGGACACCGCGAGGCTGAGGCCGGGAATCTGAAAGAAGTACGCCGCCAGACCGAGGCAGAAGGCCACGAGAATGCCGATGAACAGAAAGTTGCCGAACCGCAGCATATCCACCGCTCGCTCGGAGCGGGCGTACGCCGACAGGCCGAGGAATGCTACCCCGGTGGTGCCCATGGCCGTAGCGATCAGCGTCGCTCCGTTGGAGAGCTGCAGATAGGCGTTCAGGATCGGACCCAGCGTATAGCCCATGAAGCCCGTGAGCGCGAACACGCTGACCAGTCCCCAGGCGCTGTTCTTCAGATACGACGTGAGGAACAGCAGCCCGAAGTAGCCGCCCAGGGTGAGCAGCAGACCCGGGTGCGGCAGCCCGAGGGCGGCAGAGCCCGCAGCCACCAGGGCGCTGAACGCGAGCGTCATGGACAGCAGGCGATAGGTATTCTTCAGGACTTTGCTGGTTTCCAGCTCAGACAGCCCCGCGACGGTCGCGCGCGGCATGGATTGTTCTTCGGTTGCCATTTTCAGCATTACCTCCAGGTTGTCTAAGGCATAACTATGATGCTTCATGCGGCGAATGCAAGCCGCCAAGCTACGGTTTGCCGATTACGGCACACCGGTTTTCTCGATCATTTTGACTGCCGTCGATCGCATAAGTTTTGCGGCGATATTGGTCAAACAGGTTGGCACCCGTAACAGTTTTTTCACACAATCAGCCTAGCTTCTGCGCTTTCGAGGTAGCGCGTATCGTCATGGCAGGCACCAAGCGCCCAGTTTCGATCCAGGCCGCCTACGTCCGGGACAAACCCCGTATCTCCTACGTGCAGCCGTCGGATCCGTGGGTGACCCGGCAGCTCGTCAGCGGCCTGGAGGTGCTGTTTGGCCGGCGCCGCATCGAAGCGGTGTATCACGAGCTGAAACGTGAGCCTTTCGAGATTGCCCGGTTTTTCGACAACGCGCTGCGCAGCGCCCGGATCAACGCGGTCTACGACGAAACGCGGCTCGCGGACATACCGCGCACCGGACCCCTCGTGTTCGTCGCCAACCATCCCTACGGCGTCGTGGACGGGCTCATTTTCTGCGACCTGGCCCTGCGCACGCGAGGCGACTTCCGCATCATGATCCATGCGCTGCTGTGCCAGGACCGCGACCTTGCGCCCTATTTTCTGCCCATCGACTTCCGGGACAGCAAGGCTGCGATGAAAAACAACATCCAGTCCAAGCGTCTCGCGCTGGAATGCCTGCACCAGGACATTCCCATCCTGATCTTTCCCTCGGGCATGGTGTCCACGGCGGACCGCCTGGGCATGGGCAAGGTCATCGAGGCGCCGTGGACCACCTTTGCCGCCAAGCTGATCCGGGACGCCCGGGCAACGGTGGTGCCCGTGCACTTCTTCGGCCGCAACAGCCGCAAGTTTCACGTGGCCTCGCACATCGCCGAGCCTCTGCGGATGGCTCTGCTGGTCCACGAGGCGCTGAACAAGTTCGGCGAAACCATCCAGGTGAACGTAGGCAGCCCGATCCCGTGGCAGATCCTCGACCGCTTCGAAGGGCGCCAGGCCCTCACCGACTACCTTTACGAGCAGGTGCAGGTCACCGGCCAGCAGCACTGAGGTAGCCCCCTGTCCCTCGACGTGCCCGTTTTCCATTCCCCTTCGCGGCGCCATGCCGGCGAAGCGGCCCTCGTGCTGACCGCCATGGAGATCGACAACCTGGTGGTCGCCGAAGGTCACGCATGGATCGTGTGTGTGCACGGCGATGACGAGGCCATGGCCCAGTGGCAGCTGCAGGCCTACTGGCTGGAGAACCGCCCCCGCCCGTCCCCAGCACCGGCCGTCCAGCACGTGGACAGCGGGTGGTTCGGGGTGCTGGGCTTTCTCGCAGTGATCTGGGCGGTGCCCGCCCTGAACGGCGAGGTTGTGCCGGACCTGCGCGCAGTCGGGCGCCTCGATGCGGAACTGGTCGGCGCAGGCGAGTGGTGGCGCGCCGTCACGGCGCTGACGTTGCATGGCGACATTGCGCACATCGTGAGCAACAGCTTCTTCGGCTGTATTTTCGGGCTCTTCGTGGGGCGTTATCTCGGCTCGGGGTTCGGCTGGCTGCTGGTGCTGGCCAGCGCCACAGCGGCGAACCTCACCAACGCGTGGTTGCAACCGGGCGCGTTCCGCGCCATCGGCGCCTCCACCGCCACCTTCGCCGCCCTCGGCGTCGCCCCCGCGTTTGCCTGGCGTCGCGGCTACTTCCGCGGCGCAGGCGCGGTCCGCGGCTTCGCGCCGATCTTCGGCGCCATCGCCCTCTTCTCATTCACTGGTTTCGGGGGCCAGAACCCCGAGCAGATCGACGTGCTGGGACACCTCTTCGGTTTTGCCTACGGGGTGGTCGCCGGCCTGGCGGTTGCAAACGTCGATCTGCGCGCCAAATCCACCGCCGATCAGCAACGCGCGGGGCTTGTCGCCGTGGCGGTGATCGTTGGCGCCTGGTGGCTCGCCTGGCCGTGAGCGGGGGCGCTAGAGGTTCAGCCAGCCGCGGAGCAGTTCATAAACGTCGTCCGGCGCCTCCAGCGGCAGCATGTGGCCGGCATCCAGAGCCGCCCCTTCACCGGCAGGAAACAGAGACGGCAGCCGCTCGAAAAGCTCATTGGGAAAGAAGCCGCGCAACGCCCGCGTAAACAGCACGGGTGCCGCCACCCGGGGCGCATACTCCTGCACGTCCATCGACCCTGTCGTTGCGAAGATATGTGCTTCCACCTCCGGAGGACAGCTGAGGGCTACCGTGCCGTCACCGACGTCGGTGAGGCCGTAGGCAAGGTAAAGGCGGAACGCCGCTTCGCGCCAGGGGGCAAACAGCGGCTTGTGGCGCCACGCCGCATTGGCGGCCGCACGGCCGGGCCAGATGGCTTTGCGCTTGAGCGTCTGCGCCACCCTCCCGGGGCGGTCGTCTTGCCATGGCGGCAGCGTCAGGCCCAGCGCTGCCACCACTTCCGGGGTGGGATGGATCGGTGGATCGAGCATCACCAGCCGTTCGAAGGTCCCCGGTTGGCGGGCCTCCGCTGCTGCAGAGACGATACCGCCAAAGGAACTGCCAAGACCGAGGGCGACGCGTTCCTGGCCCAGCTGCGCCAGCAGATGCTGCGCGAGCGCAAGCAGATCGCTGCAGAAGAAGTCCCACGCGTAGTCGTCGGGAACGCTCAGGTGCTGCGATGCGCCATGCCCCCGCGCGTCGAAGGCAATCACGTGATAGTGCGTCGCAAGCGCCCGCGCGAGCGGCGCCCACACAGCCCCGCACATGCCGTTCGCATGATGCAGCAGCGCCAGCGGCCGGCCGCGACCACCGAAGTCCCAGCCGGCCAGCGCCAGCGTTCCGCCGCTGGGCGAGGCGTTGGGCAGGGTCCAGCGCAGCGGCGTCGCGCCGGGCACCACCGCCCGCATGGTGTCCAGTGGTACCTCGTCCACGTAGTCCGTCTGCACGTCGTTCATCGACTTCCCCTTTCGATCCCCGTCTTCGGGCGCTGCCCGGTCTCGTCCCGGGACGGTTTGTGACTCATGGCGTATCCAGCGCCGACAGCAGCGCAGCCACGGCGGCCATGACCCGGGGACCCGCCTCCGGCCCCACGGAGACGCTCGTGAGGTAGTCGCCGTGCGGAAAGACTGCGCCTTCAGCGAAGTACTCGGGTTTGAGAATGTAACCCATCGCGTCCTGCCCGAGACCCAGCACGAAGCTGAACGGTGTATCCATCGCCTGTCGTGAGGCCAGGGAGTAGGCCGGCGACGTTTCTCCGGGATGCGTGACGAAGACTGCGGTACCGATCCGGAAGGCGGCCACCTCCGTCACCATGGCGCCTTCGTCGAGCTCGCGGTTCAGCACCCCCAGCCACATCAGCAGCCGGAAGCCCCAGTTTTCCAGCGGCACGCGCACGCGCCGGTCGCGGTAAACAAGCTGCGGCGCGGCGTCAGGGGTGGCCCGTTGCAGCACCGCCAGAGACGCAGCGGCCAGCGATTCACCATAGTCGCGGGCAAGCTCGATGGAGCGATCTCCCTGCAACGGCTGCACCCAGCCACCGATACTGCCCTGCAGAAAGAGGTGCTCGCCCGGCAACGCCTCGGCCATCGCCGTGTAGAAGCCGCTGAGGTAGTCGGCCGAGACCAGCGTGTTGTCCGGGCCGAGCACCGTCGGATGGCAGGCATGATTGGTGAGCGTTGCCACGCTGTTGCCCTGCGCATCGACGAGCTGCAGCACCGACAGTTGCCGGTCCAGCAACTCCGGCTCGCTGACGTTCTCGACCCACGGCAACGGCTGCTGAGCTGCGCCAAGCCGAAGCGTCACCGGCTGAAGCTCCGTCTGCAGGCGCGTCAGGAGCGCAACCACCGCGTCGATCAGGCTGTCCACGTAGGCATCGTTACGACCCGACCGCCACAGCGAGGGACCCCAGAGCCCGACCACGTCCGGTCCCGCATGGGTATGCGTCGATGATACGACCACGTTCACGGCACCCAGGCGGGCGCGAATCCGCTCCCGGAGCGCGGCCACGTCAGGGTAGGTGTAGCCGATGTTGTCCAGCGTGATCAGGGCCAGCAGCGGCGCATCGGCGCCGTCGCGCAGCAGCACGGCCTTGGCCCACAGCTCGTCGAACTGTCCCGTTGCGCGACGATCCCGGCCATAGCCCGCGAGAAACGTGCCCGGCGGGGGTGTCACGTCCACCGCCCCCGCCGCTGCCTGCAACGCCTGCGTCGTGCCCGGCACCGCCAGCAGCAGCGTCAGCGCGACGCGTGCGACTGCTTGTCTGCAGCGCAGGGACGGTAAAGTTCGGCGACCGGTCGTAAGCATGCGGCGGCAGTTTACCCGCGGCCAGCTTTGCTTTATACACAGGGAACCAGAGGGAGGAATTGTCATGCAGCTACGCAGGCCCAGCTGGCTCGATCACCGCATCGTGCTTGCGCTGTGGATCGCCACAGCAGTGTTCGCCTATTTCGGTCCCGGCAACTACTTCGCCGAGCTGATCGAAGGCATCGCGGCCAGCCAGGTACCCCTGTGGCAGTCGATCGTTTTCGGGGTGCTGTTTCTGGACGCGCTGGTTTTCACGATCTGGTGGGCGCTGACCCTGCCACGGCGCGACGCCAGCGAGACGCCTGCCGACCCATCCGCCACGCTGGCGTCGGGCAGACGCCGGTTTCTGACCGGTTCCGCCGCCGTTGCCGGTGGTACCGTCGCCGCCGCCGGCGCCGGGTTTTCCCGCGTTGCCGGCTGGACGCAGGTGGGCAGCGAAGTCTTCGTCGATACAGAGCAGACCGCAACGGATCCCAAAGCCTTCTGGGAAGGCGCCGAGATACAGGCCTACCGGCCTCTCGGTAACACGGGGTTGACCGTGTCCGACATTTCCGCCGGTTCCACCAGGCTGCATCAGAACGCGGATCCGGTGGGCTTCCTCAACGCCATTCTGGACCGGGGCGTGAACTACATCGATGCATCCCCCGACTACGCGCCGCAGAGCGAGGGCATCATCCGCGACGCCATCCAGGGCCGGGACCGGTCAAAGCTGGTGCTGGCCACCAAGTTCTGCACGTCCGAAGGCCACCTGCGCCAGGGGTCGAGCGTGAAGGAATACATGACTGCCATGGAAGGGGCCATACAACGCCTGGGTACCGACTATGTGGACGTGGCCCACATCCACGCCTGTGACACGATCGAACGGCTCATGGACGAGAACGTGCACGAGGCGGTCGACCGCCTGCGCGAACAGGGCAAGGTGCGTTTCCTCGGCGTGTCCACGCACACCCCGAACCTGGCAGAGGTGGCAAACACCGCCATCGACAGTGGTCGTTTCGGGGTGATGATGCTCGCCTACCATCACGGTGCGTGGCCCGAGCAACAGAACATCATCGCCCGCGCCGCAGAGCAGGGTGTGGGTATCGTCGGCATGAAGACGCTGAAAGGCGCGAAGCACAACGGTCTCGCCGGGTTCCGCCAGGAAGCCGACAGCTACACGCAGGCCTCGTTCAAGTGGGTGCTGTCCAATCCCGCCGTGTCCAATCTGGTGATCTCCTTCTACAACGATCAGCATCTGGACGAGTACCTGTTTGCATCGGGCAAGGCCCTGACCACCAACGACCTTGCCGTGCTGGAGAAGTACGACGCGCTCATTGCCGGCACGCACTGCTTCCAGCATTGCAGCAATTGCCAGGGCGCATGCCCTGAAGCCTTGCCCATCCACGACGTGCTGCGCCATCGCATGTATTTCGAGGATTACGGCGATCAGAAACAGGCCATGCAGCTGTACGCCAAGCTCGAGCGCAACGCCAGCGCCTGCATCGACTGCAACGCCCCCTGCGCCGGGTCGTGTCCCGAAGGCCTGCCCATCCGCGAGCGCATGCTGGGCGCACACGAAATGCTCACCTGACGGGACCGGGCGCGCGGTTGCGCTGCGCTCAACGCGTGGCGCGCTCGGCCCACTCGCAGAGCGTAAGCAGGGCCGCACCCCGCGCCCGGTACTGTTGCGCCGCATCTTCGAGCGGTGCTCCACCGTAAGCGGTCTGTACCGTGGCCTGCGCCCGCGCCAGCAGCAACGGCCCCAACCAGACGTATTTCACGGCACTCGCCCGATACAGCCGTTCCAGGTCGAGCTCACCGGCTGCCGGCCACACCTCTACGAGGCTGCGGTTGTAAGCTGCCAGCATGCGTTCGCCCACCGGGTGCAGCCGTTCGGCCGGCAGAAAGCCGTCGAACACCGCGTCGGGCGCAAAGTTGCCGATGTCCTCGGCCGGACTGCCCCAGCCGCAGAAGCCAAGATCCACCAGCACCACCCCGTCGCCCGTCTCGACGAACACGTTGTTCGGCCAGAAATCGAGGTGACACAACACCTGAGGCCCTGCCTCCAGGCAGGCGTAAAGCTGCTCCGCCCGATCATGCAGCAGCGCGAGCCCGTCGCGCAGCGCCGGCGGCCAGTTCCCGGCGATCAATGGTGCCTGCCAGGCTGCCTCATCGTGCAGCATGCCATAGTCGACAGGCTTGGACGCGGTATACCGTCTCAGGAATGCCCGGCTCCACCAGGTCAGCGCCCGGGCCTCGCCGGCGCGTTCGCTGGCCAGCAATCCCTGCGCGCGACCCCAGGCAGAAGCTATGGTGACGTAGTCGTCCTCGGTGAGGGTCGCACCGCCCCGCCCGTCGATGTCCTCCAGCACCAGCGTCGCGCGGCGTGCCTGCTGTTCGAGGCTGAGCTCGTAGACGTCCGGCAGACGTACCCCGGCAGGCGCCAGCCAGGCGCTGAACGGCGAGTTGTAGATCAACGCTTCGCGGGCCCAGAAGTTCCAGTGCGACGGATCGTCGCTGGTCTGCCATTCCGGCGGGCTCGATGCGAGATTCCGGCCATTCAACACCTTACGCACAGCCGTACCGTGCCCCCAGGCGATGCGCTCGATGCTGTGAGTCACCGCATTTGCGGGGTTGTGCGTGAGGCCGCCCAGGGGTTTCATTGTCTCTCGGCAGATCTGCGGGGCGGGGCAAGCATAAGCCATGTTCACCGGGGGTTCAGTTTACGGGCGTTACGGTAGCTGCGAGCTACGGAGAACCGTCATGCTGTATCGTGTTTTTGTCCGACAATTTATGCTGCTGCTGGCCCTCACGGCAGGTCTGACGATGGTCCCGGCGCACGCCGCCGAAGACATTGTCACCGTGGAACCCGCCCCTCTGCTCACCGACGAGGAACTGCAGGCGTTGGTCGGGCCAGTGGCGTTGTATCCCGACGATCTGCTGGCCATTGTGCTCGCCGCGTCCACTTACCCGCTGCAGATCGTTGCTGCCGCGCGCTTTCGCGGCGATGCAGAAAACCGCGACCGCGAGCCGGACGCCAACTGGGACGAGGCCGTGGTTGCTCTGCTCAACTATCCCGAAGCTCTGGCATTGCTGAACGACGACATCGATTGGACCTGGGAACTGGGCCAGGCGGTGCTCGCACAGGAAGCTGATCTGATGCAGGCGGTGCAGTCGTTCCGCGACGAGGCCGTTGCCACCGGCAACCTCGAGACCGACGACCGGCAGGTCGTGACCGTGCAGGACAACACGGTGACCATCGAGCCGGCTGACGAGGAAAAAATCTATGTGCCGTACTACGAACCCGCAGAAGTGGTGGTGTACCAGCCGCGGCGCGTGTACTACTACTATCCGGACCCCTACCCCGTGTACTACCGGCCCTACGCACGCTACCACCGCTATTACGACAGTGCGTTCTGGGGCATCAGTTCGGTATTTACGCTGAGCTGGGCGAACTACAACCTGCATCACTACGACCATGGTCACCGGCGCCATCGCTACTACGGCCACCGCTACCACAGGAACCACTTCCGGTACACGAACCGTTACCGCGCGCCGCATCATCATCACCGCCGCCACGCACACCGGCGCAGCCACGACTATGCATTCAACGGTCACTGGCGGCCGCACTCCCGGTACCGTGGCGCTCGGCCGCTGGCCCGGCAGCTGCGTCGCGACTACAGCGGCGGGCGCCACATCCGCCGGGACGCGCGGCATCATTACAACGACGCGAACCGGGCGCTGCGCCGCGCTCACCGACAGGAGCGCGCCGCGGACAGGCAGCGTCGCGCCGAACGGCTGGCAGCGCGGGAAGCCCGGGGGGATACCCGCTCGCTGCGAAGGGAACTGCGTGACAGCCGCGAGCGTCGCGAAGCGCGGGATCTGCGCCGCGAGCGCCAGGAACGACGTGCCCGTGACCGTGCCGCGCGCGAACAACGCTCCGTGGTGCACAGGGATGTGCGCCGGGAACGCAACGCCGTTGCCGGTACCGGCGAGCGTTCGTCAGTGCATCGCCCGCGGCAGGGCAATGCTGCGCGTTTCAATCATCGCGACCGCCTCGACCGCAACACGCGTGAGCGTCGGGCCGAACGTCGGGAACGCCGCGAACAAAGGCCGCAACGCACCCAGCGTCAGACGGCCGGTGTCAGCCACCAGCGTGCGGTACGTCAGCGTCAGGCAGAACGCAATGCCAGGCCCAGAGAAGCGCGGGCCAGCCGATCGATGCGCCAGCAGCAGCCGCAACGGGCTCAGCGTCCGCAGCAGGCCCAGCGTCCGCAGCGGGCCCAGCGTCCGCAACGCGCGGAAAGACCCCAGCGGGCGCAGCGTCAGCAACGACAGGTGCGCAACGAGCGCCCCGCCCGCGCACAGCGCCAATCGCAGCGCGTGGCCCGTGCGTCCAACAACCGACGCGAAGCGCGGCAGCCCCAGCGCCCCCGTCAGGTGCGCCAGACGCCGCGCAGCAACGGTCACCGCGCCGTTCGCTGAAGGCACCCCGTCAAGGCCGGGCGGCCACCACGCCGGACCATTCCGGCGCGCGCCGCTCCACCAGCAATACCACGGCCACCATCACAAGACCCGCCACGGGACACCAGAAGAAGAAGGCAATGCCTGCCTCGCTCAACCAGGCAGTGACCGCGCACGCACAGACAAAGCCCAGCAGAAAGCTGGGAAAGCGTCCTATGCCAATGCGCGCAAGCAGGATGCTGCCGAAAATCGCCCCGTACACGTAGTTCGGCAGCTTGAAGGTGAGATCCAGCAATCCCTCACCCTGAAACCGGGCAAAGAACAACGCCACCGCCACAAACAGCAGCCCCCACAGCGCCATGAGCACCCGCGCCACGCGGACGTAGTGTGTCTCGGCGAGGGAGGGCCGGAACCGCGCGTAGAGGTGCGTTACCGATATGTCCGACGCCTCCGCCAGCGCCGAATCCAGCGTGGAGATAGCCGCGGCAAAAATTGCCGCAATGAACAGCCCCGAGATGCCCACCGGTAGCTCGGTCGCAATGAAGTACGGAAAGATACGGTCCGGCGCGTCGGCGAGCTGCGCCCCCACCGCCGCCGGCAGGCCGGCCTCGGCGTAGAACACAGCGAGCGCAAGCCCCACGGCCAGAATCACAAGGTGCACCACGTAGAACAGCGCCGCCCAGTTGTAGGCGCGCTGCGCCTCCCCGGCACTGCGGCAGGCTTTGACACGCTGCCAGGTACCCTGCGTGCTGCCCTGGGCAATGTTCAGGGCAATACCACCGATCACCCCGGCCCAGATCGTGTAGCGCTTCTCGGGTTCTGTGGAAAAGTCGAACAGCACCAGCTTGGCTTCCTCATCGAGCCACAGCATCGCATCGGCCAGAGGCATCGAGACACCCAGCGCCATGTACGCCAGCGCAAAGACAGCACCAGCGGCAAACAGCACAAACAAGAGAAAGTCGGTCCAGATCACTGTCTTGATACCCGCCAGCGCGCTCCAGAGCACACTCACGGCGACCACGAAGAGCGCGCAGCCGGGCAGGCCCCAGCCCGTGATCACGTCCAGCACAAGGCTCGCCGTGAGCAGCTTCACGCCGGAATTGATCACGTTCAGCAACAGGCCGAGGCACATGGACGCCTCGCCGGTGCGCCGGTCGAGACGCGCGCCGATGTATTCATAGCTCGACCGCAGACCTTCCGATGCATGAAATGGCCGCGCCAGTAGCATGCCCACGACCACCTTGCCGAGGGCCAGCCCGAGAATCACCTGGAAGTACTTGAGATCGCCCCCCGGCGCGAACACGTTGGCCGGCACCGAGATGAAGGTCACCGCGCTGACCAGCGTGGCGATGATGCTGGCGGAAACGGCCCACCACGGCAGCGTTCCTTCCCCCTGAAAAAATGCATTGCGGGTGGCAACTGAGCCACTCAGGCGATGGCCGAGCCAGGTGACAGCCGCCATGACGAGCACCACCACCGCCACGTCGACCGTGCGCAGACCGGTTCCCATAGCTGGCCGCGGTCAGTCGAGACGCACGATACGGGTACCCACGTTGCCGCCGGCCAGCAGATCCACAAACGCGGCCGGCGCTGCTTCCAGGCCGCGCACCTCGTCGGTGAGGCTCACGAGCGTGCCAGACGTCAACCAGCTGTGTATGCGGGTCCGCGCTTCCGCGTAGCGATCTGCAAAATCGAAGAGCAGAAAGCCCTGCATGGTGAGCCGCTTGTTCACGAGCAGACCGGGCACACCTTTGGGTCCCGGCTCCGGCCGGTCGGTGTCGTATTGCGACACCACCCCGCAGCAGGCAATGCGACCACCCACGTTCATGCGGAACAGCGCCGCCCCCAGCACGGCACCACCCGTATTGTCGAAATAGACATCCACGCCGTCCGGGGTTGCGGCCTTCAGCGCATCCCGGAAACCGTCATCGCGATAGTTCACCACGGCGTCGAAGCCCAGCTGATCCGTGAGCACCGCCGCCTTTGCATCGTTGCCGCACACACCCACCACCCGGCAGCCGCGAATACGCGCGATCTGCCCCACGATGTGTCCTACCGAACCGGCTGCGGCGGAGACCAGCACCGTGTCGTTGCCGCGAGGCTGGCCGACATCCAGCAGACCGAAGTAGGCCGTGAGCCCGTTCACGCCCATCGGCCCAAGGTAGTGCAGCGGATCATGCTCGTCCGGAATGATCGTCAGGTCGCGGGCTTTCTGTACCGAGAAGGCCTGCCAGCCAGTGGGCGCCAGCACCCGGGTGCCCGCGGGAAACGCCTCGTGACTGCCACCGACCACCTCGCCCACGCCCGTGCCGTTCATCACCACGTCCGTCCGCGGTGCCCCTGCATAGCTGGCGCTGCCCTGCAGGCCCGCCCGCGTGCCAGCGGTGATGGCAAACGCGGTGGTGCGCACCAGCACCTCGTCCACCCCGGGCTCGGGCATGGGTGCTTCAGCGAGGCGGTAGTTGTCCGCTTCGAGGCGGCCCTGCGGCAGGCTGTCGATCAGCACCTGCTGGTTCATGGTCATTCTCACTTCTCCTCGAGATCAGTTCTGCCGGGCCTGCACTACCCAGCAGGCAGAGCCGAGTTGCACACCGTCCGCGCCCGCATAAGGTGCCAGCGCGTCTGCGGCAACGCTACGCGCCTGGTCCTGCTCCGCTTCGGACAGCTCTGCCAGCGCCGCCGCGAGCGGACCGACCCGGCTCTGGAACGCCACAGCGGCTTCCACGTTCCGGCCAACGGTGAGCATTTCCTCACACGGTGTCAGGGTCACCTCAGCAAAGCCGGCGCTTTCCAGAATGCCCCGCACGCGCTCCGGGTCGGCAAAGGCGAAGGGGCCGGGGGCCAGCGGATCAGGTGGCGGTGTATCGGGCAGCAGCGGTTGCAGCGCAGCACCCGTCACCGACAGCCACGGGTTGTTCCGCGGTGCCTGCCAGCACACGAATACCAGCCGGCCTCCGGGCCTCAGCGCCGTCCGCAGCTGCGTAAACGCGGCCACGGGGTCTTCGAAGAACATGACCCCGAAGCGCGAGAAAACCAGATCGTGATCCGGTGTGTAACGCTGCGCCGCGGCGTCACCCTGCGAAAAGTGCGCCCGGCCGCCAGCCCGCTCCCGGGCGCGGGCCAGCATGGCGCTCGACAGATCCAGGCCCCACACTTGCGCACCGGCGTCGGCCATGGCCAGGCTGGTTGCGCCGCAGCCACAGCCTATGTCGATCACCCGCTCTCCGGCCTGTGCAGCCGCTGCCGCGAGCACCGTGGCGGAGATCGGTTCCAGCATGGCGTCGAGCTGCTCCTGCGCTTCCACCCAGGTATCTCCGGCCGCCCCGTCCCAGTAGTCTTTCTGCGCGGCATTGTCACCTGTCGCGTCACTCATGCGTTGTCCTGCTCCTCTATACGTTGTCGATACCAGTTCAGATAGGTGCCCAGATGTCGTGCAAACTCGTCCCGCGCCGCCAGCTCCAACAGATGTCCGTAGGCGCGCGGGTACATGGCGGGGCCGTTCCGGCTCACGAGCGTAAGGCCTGCCTGCGCCAGCGCGTCGGCATAATGCCCTTCCCGAAGAAACTGCGCGAAATCGCATACAAACGAGATGTCCGCAATGCTCAAGGCTTCGCCGGCAAGATAGGGATGACGCGCCAGCGCTCGCTCCACGCCCGCCAGATAGAACTCATACGCAGCCATCATGCGCCCATGGCTGGCCGCCGCGGGCGCGTCCATGGCAAGCAGATACACCTGCGCTTCCCGCGCGAACACGAGATTGGCATCCAGAAAGCTGTCGATGCGCGATGCCTCATAGCCGTCCCGACCGTACAGCGCTCCCCCTGCGCGGGCCACGGCGCGCAGAATGCTGTTCGATTCGAAGACACCCACAGCCCCGTCCGGGTCGAACGCTGCCGGCACCGTGCCGAAGGGGTGGGCCTCGAGAAAGGCGTCGGTCTTGTAGAGGGTACCCGAGAAGCCGCGCCGGCTCTCGCGGGCATGCGGACTGGCTGCGGTGCGCTCCTCTTCGGCAAGCGCGCGCGCATCGTAGTCCCACAGCCACTCGCCGAGTTTTGCGGGCTTGTCACCCACCACTTCCAGCGTGACGCCACAGAGATCCGCCGCTATCTGACTCTTCCAGACGCGAGGATTGGGCAGGTACGAAAAGATGCGCAGCACCGGCGCTTGCGATGACGTCATGTTGCTCCCCCGGGATCAACCCACGAGGGTACCGTCGCAGCGCGCAAATGGGGAGAGGAACGGCCGATGCCTGCGAGCCGCAGACCCCGGATACCCGCCGCGGCCGTCAGCGGGCGCGCAACCGGCCTCGGCGCAACCTCAGAAGTGGTATAGCAGCGCGGCAGAGACGAGATTCAGGTCTGTATCGTCGATCTCGATACGACTCACTTCCCCCCGGATCGAGAGCTTGCCCAGATTCACGTCCACCCCGGCGCCCCAGGTGAAAGCGCTGTCCGAGTCGTCTTCCGAGAAAGAGAAACCGAAAATTTCCGTCTGAGCCTCCACCTCATACCAGGCATAGCCCACTTTGCCGTAGACGTCGACAAGCGGTGTCACGGGAATCATGGGCCGCAGCGCCAGCGACCAGGCATCGGCGTCCAGTTCCACCTCGCTGCCCAGCACGTCGTCTTCCACATCGAAGAGTTTCTGGTAGCTGCCTTCAACCGCCAGGAAGTTGCCCAGTTGAAAACCCACTATCGCCTGCGCCACCGTGGAGTTGTCGTCGAAATCCGTATCGTCGATATCGAGCGTGTATGCGCCCACACCGGCGCCGAGATAGAGGCCCGTGTCAGCCGCCTGCGCATCGAGCGACGCGCAGGTAAGCGCAAAAACCAACAGCGCGATCGGGACGTTTCGCATGAAAAACTCCTTTATGATGGCTGACACCTGCCAGCGCGGCGCACGGTGCCGCCCCGGCGGAGAGCTGTCAACCGTTTAACAACTATTTTACTAAGGGGCGCCAGAGTCGTGAGCATTCTTGATCGTTTCAACCTGGATGGACAGGTAGCCGTCGTTACGGGCGGGGGCCGTGGCATAGGGGAAGGCATCGCCCTCGGGCTCGCGGAAGCCGGCGCAGACGTGGTGCTTGCCGCCCGCCGCACCGAAGAGATCGAAGCAGTGGCCGAAAAAGTCCGCGGGCTGGGCCGCCGCGCTCTGGCCGTGACCACCGACATGATGGAAATCGAGCAGGTCCAGGCGCTCGCGGAGAAAGCGTTTGCCGACATGGGTGCCCTCACGTGCTGGGTGAGCAACGCCGGCGGCGCGGACGACCGCGTACCCCGCACGTTCCTGGACATGCCGGAACGGCAGTGGGATTTTCAGCTGAACCTGAATCTCAAAGCCGTGTGGACCGGCGCCCAGGCAGCCGGGCGCATCATGAAAGACAATGGCGGCGGCACCATCATCAACATCTCTTCCCAGGCGGCCAATCGCGCATCACCGCACAATGGTCCCTATGCGGTAGCCAAGAGCGGCGTGAACAATCTGACGCAAACGCTCGCAGTGGAGATGGCGCCGCTGGGGATCCGCGTCAACACCGTTTCCCCGGGACCCATTCCCACCGAGGTATTTCTGGAGTTTCTGAACCTCAAAGAAGAAGACATTCCCGGCCTCGGCAAACAGTTCGGGGTACCCCTCGGCCGCGTGGGCACACCGGAAGACATTGCCCCCGCCGTGGTTTACCTCGCTTCCGAGGCTTCCAGCTGGATGACCGGCAACGAAATCGTCATCAACGGCGGCTTGTAGCCACGCGGGTCTTCAGGGCTGGTACTGAGGCCCCACCGGGACGCTCACCTCGCCGGGGGGCTCCGGCGCACTTGCGGGGGGTGGCCACAGCTGCGGCATGCCCGGGCCACGGATCTCTTCCCCTGCCGCCACGCCGTCACGATCGAGCGGATAGCCGGGCCAACTTCCGGCCCGCCGTGATCCGGAGGCTATGTAAACCACCGTGAACACACGGCGCGTTGTGTCGCTGGCATTGCGGGCGGCCTGGTGCACGGTGAAACCATGATGCCAGATCACGTCCCCGGGCTGCGCCGGCACAATCTGCGGCCGCCGGCCGCCCAGGGCCGGGTCACCGAGAATCTCATACGGCTGGGTGCGGTGCGTTATGTCTACCACCTTCAAGGGGCCAGCCAGATGCGAAGCGGGCACGTAAGCCATGGCGCCGTTATGCGCTGTGACCGTATCGAAGGGGATCCACGCGCTCACGAGCGGCGCGGCGCCGATGGGCCAGAACGTCTGATCCTGGTGCGGTGTGGTTTCCCGCCCCCCGGCTTCCTTGTACAGCGCCTGGTCCTGCCACAGCAGCACGCCTGCCACGTCGAGCAACTGCGTGGCAATGCCCGCGAGGCGCGCATCCAGCGTCAAGGGGGCAACGGCAGGTGCGGTTTCCCAGAGGCGCATGCACTGCACGAAGCTCTGCTCGTAGGTGGTCTTGTCAGCCAGCGCACGGCGATCGTGCGCCGTACGTCGAGCCACCTCCGTGTCCACAGCGGCGGCGTAGCGGGCAAGCTCCGCGGGTCCGAACACTCCCGGCGTGCGGACAAACCCGTTCTCACGGAACTGTGTGAGCTGCTCCGCCGGCACGACATGGGGAAACACGGCGTTGCTCATTGCAGCAGCGACCAGTCGGGCAGGCTCTCGGGGTGGCTGAGCGGGCCATAGGCGTTGCGCACCACGCGCCGCTGCTCGTCCAGCCAGTGTTTCCAGGCCGTGCAGGGCACCAGCTCGTCACGTCGCGCCTGCTGATGGCCGTGCAGCTTGTCGATGAGGGCTGCTTCGGCGGCGTGACCGCGACCTGCGAGGTTCTCCTGCTGCAGCGGATCCTGCGCCAGATCGTAGAGCTCGCGACGGCCATCGAGCCACGCCGCGTAGGTATAGCGACGGGTGCGCACACCACGCCATTCGGCGCCATCCTTGAACCAGTCGAACCACTTGGAAAAGTTCATGAGGAAAGCGTCGGCCTCATCCCCTTCCTCCGGCTCACCAGCCAGCACCCGGGCCCGATCGCTGCCTTCCACGCTGCGCGGCACGGGCAGCCCGGCCAGCGTACACAGCGTGGGAAACCAGTCGACCATGGAAAACACGCTGTCCACGCGCCCGGGCGCCAGCTGGCCGGGAAAGCGCACAATGCCGGGCACCCGCACGGACGCATCGTAGGGATTTTTCTTGGACCAGGGGTTTACTCCCTGCGACCCTGCCTGGGTACCGTGATCGGAGGTGAACACGACAATGGTGTCGTCGGCCAGGCCGCGCTCGTCCAGGTACGTCAGCAGACGCCCGAGCATCTCATCCACCGCAAGGGTCATTGCCAGGTAGTGGCGGTACATCTCCAGCGAGGCGGCCTGCTGATGAGCGGGTACGTTCGCCGGCAGCACGAGCTGGTCGGGCAGCGCCTCGTAGAAACGCGCGGGCGCAAACTCGAACGGCGTATAGTGCGGCGGATGCGGCGACAGACACAGCAGAAACGGCTCGTCCCCCGCACCGTCCATGAACTCGAAGGCGTAGTTCAGCAGCCCTTCGGTCTCGTAGCCGCGCCAGCGCTCGTAGTTCCAGTCGTCGGCATGCACGAAGCCATCGAAGTACACCATGTGCTGGTTGTAAGCCCGCCAGAACTCGAAGCCGAGCCGGTCGCGGCCTTCCGGCACCCAGTCCGGATGCTGCGGCATGCGGTCGATGGCAGGCCACAACCCGGTGTGCAGATGCCACTTGCCGACCCAGGCCGTGCGGTAACCCCCGTGCCCGAAGGCATCTCCCAACGAAAGTTCTGAGTGGCGCGTGCGCGTGGTGTTGATGAGATGGCCGGTGGTCTGCGGATACCGGCCCGTCAACAGCATGGCTCGTGACGGCGTGCAGACAGGGCAATTGGCGATGGCATTGCCCAGCACCACGCCTTCCGCTGCCAGCCGGTTGATATGGGGGGTGTCGATCTGCGGGGTTTCCATGCCGTACAACGGCAGCGACTGCGCCCGCAGCTGATCCGGAAACACCAGCACGACGTTAGGGCGCCTGGGAGCAGCCGTCGCCACTGGATCAGGTAAGCCGGTCGACCAGCAGGTCGAGAAACGCGTCCTTGTCCGCCCAGTCCATGGCGCAGTTCACCGGCGTGCCCAGATCTTCGTTGACGAGGGTTTTGCCATCGTCAGTCACCAGCAGGGGCAAGGTTTCCATGGCGAGGCAGCTCTCGGCGAAGGCAAGGTAGACCGCGACGCAGTCGAAGAGCACCGAGCTGCGCCTGGTGAGATCCAGATCTTTCAACAACGGCCAGTCCCGTGCGGCATCGGCCCAGCTCTCGTGAGCCGCAACAACCGCGCGCGTCAGGGCGGGGGCGCCGTCTGCGGCCACCCGCGCAAAACGCTCGCCGTCGAGATAGGCTGTGCCGCAGGTGTCCAGCGGTGTGATGGTCTTGGACCAGTCGGCGTTGAACACCGCCCGGGCCGCCAGCGCGTGCTGCCGCACGTTGTACTCGCGCATGGGCTTGTCTGCGCCGTTGTAGCCCCGCCGCACACTGCCGTGCATGCCCACAAAGCGCGCATTGCCGGTAATCTCCGGCTCCCGGGCCAGGGCTGCGGCCAGGTTGGGCAGCGGGCCGATGCCGAGGATCGTCACGGGTTCTTCGGCCGCCAGCACCGTGTCGCAGATGGCGCCCACGCCGTCCCGCAGGACGGCACCCGCATAGTCAGCGAGCTGATAGTCTTCGAGCCACTGACTGTGCGTCAGCGGCGATGCGTCCAGCGGAATGCCGATGCCGATCGGCACGTCTTCGCGGCCCGCCAGGCTCAGCAACCTGGCCGCAACGCGGGCCCGGTACACCGTATCGCCGGTTGCCGTGGTGACCAGGCGCACGTCGAGCTCCGGGCAGTTGAGGAGAAACGCCAGCGCCCAGACGTCGTCCACGTCCAGGCCGATGTCTGTGTCGAGAATGACCGGTATCCCCATTGGCGCTCCTGCGTTTCTGCCAGCGCAGTATATCGCTCCGCGCCGGCGTGACACACGCCAACGGCGTCTCGCTTACCAGCGGCATGGCCGCCAAAGCGCCAGCTCCGGTAGCGCAGCGGTAGGGGCGCCTGCTGCCTTTGTATCATGGCGCAGCGGGCGTGGAATGCTATCGTTGCCCGGGGCACGAGGGGAGAGGAGCCGATGAAAGCAAGCCGGCGCGGTTTTCTGCACGGGGCGTTCAGCGCCGGGGTGATGAGCCCCTGGGCCGCTGCCGCCGCCTCACCAGACGCGGCCTGGTCCGGCGGACGCATAACGCATCTGCTGCCCACCGCCAGCCACGACCGCCTGCAGCTCAAGGTGATCTTCGCCGAGCCCACCGCCGGCGTGGCGCTGTCCGTTGGGGGCAGGCGCATCACCGGCAGAGTCACGGATGCGGGTGGCGAAGGCTACGTATTCGATGTCCCCGGTCTGGCGCCGGATACCCGCTATGAGCTGTCGCTGTGGCAGAAGCAGACGCGGCTGTGCGACGACTGGTCTCTCACCACCCTGCCAGCGCCCGACGCGACGCCCGCCCACGTGCGCCTGCTGGTGTACACGTGCGCCGGCGGCCATCCGCTCATGAGCGAGGGCGACGCATCGGCCTTCCTGCCCATGGCGGTGCGGCAACGCCTGCTGGAACGGGGCCTTGCTTTCGAACCCGACGTGGTAATCGCCATCGGCGACCAGGTCTACTGGGATCAGCGCACCGTGCTGGAAGCGAGCGACGCGCGTCGGCGCACCCGCGGTACCCGGCTGTACGAAAACGCCGGGCTCCTGGATCGCACCCTCGCCGCGGCGGGGGCGGGCGCAGGCGCTTACAACGAGCAGGTTCTGAAAGCAGTGGCAGGGCAGCAGATCACGCCTCTGTACGGCACCCGCCTGCGCTCGACGCCCTGCTTCTTCGTCAACGACGACCACGACTATTTCGAGAACGACGAAGCCACCGACCGCTTCGTGACCCTGCCGCCGTATCTGTATCAGCGCGCCTTTGCGGCCTTCGTGCGCGATCACTATCTGCCCGAATTTCTTCCCGCGCGCGGCAACAACCGGCGTATGACGGGCGACACGAGCCGGGGTACCAGCGCGCACTTCGGCACCCTGCGCTGGGGCCGGCTCGCCGAGGTGCTGATGTACGACTGCGCCGGGCACCTCAGTCTGAAAGGTAATACAGCCGGGCTGGTGCCGGCCGACGTGGAGGCCTGGCTGGTAGAGCGCACGCAGCGCAGCGATGCAGGGCAACTGCTGCACATCCCTTCCCATCCCATGGGCTGGAGCGCCGGCAAGTGGCGGGAGTGGTACCCGGATGTCGCTGACAATGGCAATGCGGGCGCCCAGGTGGCGCAGATGGGTGTGGAAGGAAGAGCTTTCGAGCTCACCACCAGCAAACCAAAGTTCATGTGGCAGAGCGGTTGGTGGCGCCAGCACCAGCGCCTGCTGGCCGCCCTCGCCGGGCAGGAGACTCGCGCTGCGTTGATGTTGAGCGGTGATCTGCATGCCACGGGCCATGGGCGTATCACGCAAAGCGGGGAGCAGCGTTTCACTGACAATCCCGTCAATACACTCATCGCCGGACCTCTGGGCACCGGCCTTTACTGGCCCAGCAACGCCCGGGGCACCGCTCCGCAGACCGCCGGCCATCTGCGCATGGAGCACCCGGCGCCCATCGCGGAGAAGAACGGTTTTAGCATTGTTGATATCGAGCCGGACAATGTCCGCGTGCGCCTGTTCGCATGGCGCCGCGAGGCCGCACCGCTGACCGCCATAGACACACTGAATGCCTATCACGACGTGCGTATACGTCGCGAAGGTTTGCGTTGAAACGGGAGAAACAGGAGGACTGACAACCGATGGCACGCTGGATAACGGAGATGGGCATGGGCGTGGACGTGCATGGCGGGAACTACACGAAGGCCGCAAAAAGGGCCGTATCGGATGCGCTGCGCCACTCGAGCCTCAACTTTTTCCGGGTGATCGATCGGTCCCCCGATGACATGCGCATCACGGTGAAGCTGGGCGCTGCAGAGCCTGACGCCATCAACTGCGCCGAAGTTGCGGCCGAACTGCCTTACGGCACCGTGGAGGTTGTTCCCGAGCCCGGCGGGCTCAACGTCCCGGCGGAGGCGGGGGACGATCTCATGGTGATCGTGAACGCCGCCATCCTGGTGCACCTTGACGACACCTGACGAACGACAAGGGGCTGCTACCCCGGCTGCACGTGAGCCACAACGGCGCCGTAACATCACTGTGCCATCACATCGTGGAAAACGCGTGGAGATCCCCGTCACGCGGTTGCGCCTTCGCCCAGCACCCTCGACGCTTGAGCTCCCAATCACTTTCAGGAGCATGAGCATGCACGAACTCACGGCCGATCAATTCGGCGCTAACGAACTCACGGACGAAGAAATGGATCAGGCCAGTGGCGGCATTCTGCCCGTCATCGGTTTCGGCCTGGCCCTGGCCGGCAAAGCGAGCGGATCTGCCGGTGTCATCGGCTGGGCCATTGGTTCCGCCAGCCTGATCGTCGCTTCCTACGACCTCGCCCGGTTCCTCAACCAGCGTTGAACGAAGCGGCAGCGATGTCCCGGGATCTCAAGCACGGGCTTCTCATGCTGGCCGGCGGATGCGCCGGCTGGCTGGTGGGCAGAATTGTGTTACCCGGTCACGGCTGGGAAATCACGTGCCTGGTGATCGGCATCGCAGCCGCCCAGTTTCTCGGCCGTCGCTTGTTTCCGGAGGCGCACGGCCCCTCCCACCGGCCGGATGACAAGCCATGAAACACCCGCTTGCTCTCAGCGTATGGTTCATCTGCTGCGTCAGCCTGGGATTGGTGCTGGCATGGCTCGACGGCGTGAGCGCACCGGCCCTGCTGGAAACGGCCGCTGTGGCAATCGCGTGCGGCCTGACGTTGGCCGCCGCCGGCTGGTTACGGCAGCGGCGGCGGAAGTGACCCGGCAACTACCAGATTTTTGCACGCCGTGCGGGAGGCAGGTACATGCCGTCACCTTCTTCCACGCCGTAGGCCTCATAGAACGCGGGGACATTGCGCAACACGCCCGTGACGCGGAATTCGGCGGGCGAGTGTGTATCGCGCAGCAGCAACTCGCGCAGGTACTGCTCGCGGATCTTGCTGCGGAACGCCAGCGCGTAACCCACAAAGAAACGCTGCCGCGGCGTCAGACCGCCAACGCTCGGGCCGTCTGCATACCCCGAAAGCTCGAAGGCTTTGAAGGACATGATCACACCCGCAAGGTCACCGATGTTTTCCCCGAGCGTGAGGCGGCCGTTGATGGCCGTGTCCGCCAGGGGCTGGAAGACACTGTACTGCCCCACAATGAGCTCGCTGCGCGCTTCGTACTGCGCGGCGTCTTCGTCGGTCCACCAGTTGCGCAACAACCCCGTTGCATCGAACTTGCGCCCCTGGTCGTCGAAACCGTGGCTGAACTCGTGGCCGATGATGGAGCCGATCGCACCGTAGTTCAGCGCCGGATCCTGCGCCGGGTCGAAGAACGGCGGTTGCAGGATGCCCGCCGGAAAGGTGATGGAGTTGTGCGTAGGCCGGTAAAACGCGTTGACCGTCTGCGGATTGGTGGACCACAGCGTACGGTCGACAGGCTCGTTCAAGAGGCCCAGCCGATAGGTTGTATTGAAGCTTGCCGCAGCCAGCACGTTTTCTGCGAGCGTGTTGCGTGCCACGGTCAACCCGGCAAAGTCGCGCCAGGTTTCCGGATAGCCGAGCTTGGGGAGAAAGCCGTCCAGCTTGATCAGCGCCTGCGCCTTGGTGGCATCGCTCATCCATGCCAGCGCGCGTATGGATTCGCCGTAGGCGACGCGCAGGTTTTCCACCAGCGCTGCAATTTCCTGCTTCGCGCTCTCCGGAAAGTACTCGGCAACGTAAAGCTGCCCCAGAAGCTGGCCCGCGCTGCCATTCACGAGACGCACTCCGCGACGCCAGCGCGGCAGCGGTTCTTCCTGCCCGCGCAGCGTGCGACCCGTGAAATCGAATCTGCGCTCGACGAACGCCTGCGGCAGGTACGGCGCCATGGCGTGCAGCAGATGAAACTTCATGTAGGCCTGCCAGACCGCAAGGTCGGTATCCACCAGCAGCGCACCCAGCGCTTCGAAATAGCTGGTTTGCGCCACCACCACTTTGCCTGGCGCGCCCGCGCCGAGGCTGCTGAGCCAGGCGGTGAGCGCAAACTCACCGGTGAGCGCCTCAGCCTCGGCCAGGGAGAGCTGGTTGGAGTAGATGGTCTGCCGGTCGCGGTTGCGCACCGGAGTCCAGTGACGTTCCGCCATGGCGGTTTCCAGCGCGAGTACGGCGTCAGCCCCGGAGGCGCCGTTGTCCCAGCCGGCCAGCTCGAACATGGCGGCGATGTATTCACGGTACGCCTGCCGCGCGTTCACCAGCTTGTCGTTGTCCGACAGGTAGTAGTCGCGGTTGGGCATGCCGAGGCCACCCTGCCACAGGTACAGCAGCAGTCGCGTACCATCGAAGGCGTCGTTGTCGGTGTAGAAGGAAACCGGACCGGTTACGCCGAACTGTGCCAGCTCGCCCATGAGGGCAGGAACAGCCTGCACGCCGGACAACGCATCGATGCGCTGAATATAGCCGGCGAGCGGTTCGAGGCCAAGCTCTTCCACCGTAGCCTCGTCGAGAAAGCTGCCGTAAAGGTGACCGATGGTTCGCGCAGCGTGCGAAGCGTCGTCGCCGGCCTCCAGAGATCGATCCAGCAGGGTGCGGATGCGCTCGTCCGTCCGATCCAGCACATGATGGAACGAGCCGTAGCTGGAGCGATCTGCGGGGATCTCCGTGGCATCGATCCAGCGCGCGTTCACGTACTTCCAGAAGTTGTCCTGCGGGCGCACCGTGGTAGACAGCTCGCGCGCGTCGAAGGTGCCGGGCGGCGGTGTGGAACTAGCCGGCCCGGCGGCGGGCCCAGCAACAGAGGTGGTATCGACAGGCGTGGAGCGAACACACGCTCCGAGCCCGATTGCGATCGTCAGCACGACCACGCAGCGAAACAGACTGGCCATGGAGCAAGCTTCAAACTGGAACGGGCGCGCATTCTACGGCCTGCGCCGCGAGACCGCACGCCCTCCCCTAGCGCCCCTGCAAGCCCCGGATGAGTGCTCCGAGACGGGCCGAGGCCAGGCGGATGTGTTCGTCGTGGGATTCCGGTTCCGCCATCATGAGGCGGCCTTCCAGCTTCAGGTGGGCATAGCCATGAATGAAACACCAGCCGAGAAGAATGTCGTTGACCAGGGCCGGGGAACTACCGATATCCAGAGTTTCCCGGGATACCTCCGGCTCGCCGCGCTGGCGGAGCACGACGTTGGTGAGCTCAGTGAACGTCTCGAACATCACGGGGGGTGGCGCGACCGCGTTGAAGTCCATGAGATCCGCGCGGAACATCACACGGAAGTGTTCAGGAAAGTCTTCGGCAAAAGCGACATACGCGGTGGTTGTGGCCGCCATCTCCGCATCCAGATCGCCCAGCACGGGGTGGATGGCGGCCTGCAGCCGAGACACCAGCCGTTCGTAGCCCCGCTCGGCGACCCCGGCAAGCAGGCCTTTCACGTCTCCGAAGTGATGTTTCGGTGCGGCGTGGGAAACGCCCGCCAGCCGCGCACACGCGCGCAGCGTGAAGCCCTGCAGGCCTGCCTCTTCCAGCAGTGTCTCAGCCGCGTCGAGCAACGCATTCTTCAGATCGCCGTGGTGGTAGCGGCCCGTGGCCGCGTCGCTCGTCAAGCGCCTGCTCCCGTGAAAGCTCAGCGATCAGTGTAACCGGGCAAAGTTGACAATGGAAAGATTGGCGCGTACTTTCAGGAATCTTTCCATTGTAAAGATGCCGTTAGGCGAGGAGGCGCACCCGTGAGCCCCGAACAACTTTTCAGTGTGTGCGGCACAATTGCCATGATCGGCTGGGCCGGTCTGGTGCTGGCGCCTCGCTGGACCGTCACCCGCGACTGGGTAGCGCCCACCGTCGCGCCCCTGCTGATTGGTGTGCTGTACGCCTATCTCATGCTCGCCAATATCGACCGTGCCCCCGCTGAGGGCGGTTTTGGTTCCTTGAGCGCCGTGGCAGCCCTGTTCACGGTGGAGGAACTCCTGCTGGCCGGATGGATCCACTACCTGGCTTTCGATCTCTTCGTGGGTGCCTGGGAAATAAAGGACAGCCAGGCGCAGGGCATTCACCATCTGCTGGTGATTCCCTGCCTGCTGGCCACGTTCATGGCCGGCCCCGCGGGGCTGGTGCTTTACTGGCTGCTGCGCGGTGCGCACACGCTATGGCGCAGCCGCAACCCTGCCGCCGCGGCGGCCTGATCGGAGAGGAGCAGCAGCATGCAGGATCACGCCCTTTCTCAGCCCCCGCTTGGTGCGCCGGGACCTCGTCACTGGCCTGCTCTGCGCGGGCTGCAGCCGGCCTGGTACTACGCGAGCCTTCTGTTTCTTGCCATGACCCTCGTGTTCTGGAGCGCGCAGTGGCTTGACGCACGCACCCTGCTGGGGGTGTCGGTGTGGACCAAACCCTTCAAGTTCTCGCTGTCGCTGTTCGCCTATTTTGCGACGCTGCTGCTGATGGCTCAGCTCGTTCCGGCAACGTTCTGGCGCACCCTGAGCGGCCGCAGCCTGGTGAGCATCACCCTGGTGATGGCGCTGGGGGAGATGGCGTACATCATCTGGCAGGCCGCGCAGGGCGAGGCGTCGCACTTCAACCACTCCACGAGCTTTCACAGCATGATGTACTCGCTGATGGGTTTCGGCGCCGTCATGCTCGTCTCGGTGCTGGTGTGGTTTGCGCTGGTTATCGCCCGTGCAGCCCGCTGGCAGCTATTGTCTCAGCCCATGACGCTGGCGGTGACCGTCGGCCTGGCACTCACATTCCTTCTGGGTGGCGGTTTCGGCGGATACCTCGGCGGCAACGGCAGCCACTTCGTGGGACCCGGCACCACCGATGCCGACGGCTTGTGGCTGGTGAAGTGGGCCCGCGACGTGGGCGATCTGCGCGTAGCACACTTTTTCGGCATGCACGCCATGCAGGTGATTCCGCTCTTTGCGCTGATGCTGCCATCCCGCTGGCCGACCCACGTGCAGGCGTCCCTGATCATCGCTGCAGCCACCGCCTACGCTGCGCTGACCACAGCCACGTTCGTGCAGGCGCTGCATGGTCAGCCGTTCCTGGGAGGGCTATAGTCTCCCGACACCAGCGCTGAGGGGACCGCCATGCAACTGGGCTACGTGAACGTGTTTGTGAGCGACTTCGGCCGGGCCCTGACGTTCTACCGCGACACGCTGGGGCTGGCCGTGAACACCGCCGATGAGGCCTTCGGCTACGCCTCGTTCAATACCGGACCCGCAAGCTTTGCCGTGGCGCAAACAGACGAGAAAACCCTCGTGGGCCGACACACCGGCGTGGGCTTCATCACCGCGGACATAGACGCGGCTTACGCGACGCTGCAGGCGAAAGGGGTAGAGTTCGACATGCCGCCAACGAAGCAACCCTGGGGCGGCACCCTGGCACTGTTCAAAGACCCTGACGGGAACCTCTTCTATCTGGACCCCGGGCACGCCGGCTGAGCGCTGAGTCAGGGTTGCGCCGAAACAGGCGCGTTCAGGTGGTCATGACACGACTGAGAAAGCCATCGATGTCGAGGTCACCATCGAGAAGGCCACACACCGTGTTGACGAACGGCGCATCGATACCGGCGTTGGCAAACACGCCTTTGAACATGCGTGCCGCGCGAACGCCTTCGCTGACCATGACCATTTCACCCTGCGCTTCTTCCAGCGTCTGGCCTTTGCCGAGACGCTCACCCATTTCGCGATTGCGCCCGTGCGGGGACGTGGCGGTGACAAAAAGGTCGCCGATACCCGCGGCGCTGAGCGCCGTGTCTGTCTCGGCGCCGAGGCGGGGCAGCAGGCTGAAGGCTTCCCGGTAACCGGCGGTGAAAACTGCAGCCTTGAGGTTGTCGCCGCCGCGACCATCGCCCTTGAGGCCGTCCACCACACCGCAGGCAAGGGCAATGACGTTCTTGAAGGCGCCCCAGTACTCTGCGCCGAGCGGGTCGGTGCCCGCGCGCAGCGACAGGGTTGCCGTGGTGAGCGTTGCCGCCAGCCGGTCTGCCAGTGCGCCGTCCTTGCTGGTGACGAGCGCCGTGGTGTACACCCCGCGGGCAAGCTCGGGGGCAATGGTGGGACCCATCATCACGCAGAGAGGATTGGTGAGATTCACCGCGGCGAGCTTTGCCTCGATGGCGTCGGAGATGAGCTGATCGCCCGGGGCGAGACCCTTGGCGAGGTCCAGAAGAATTTGCTCGCTCTTCAGGTAGGGCAGTGTCTGGTCGACCACGTCGAGCACAACTCCCGAAGGCAGCGCGAACACGACGATGTCGGCACCGGTGACCGTTTCCTCGATGGCCATGGACACGCTCATGCCGGGCAGCGGGAGGTCCGGCAGGTACTTCTCGTTGACACCTCTCGCCGAGATGCTCTCGTAGACTTCCTCCTCGACCGTCCAACCGGATACCTTGAGCCCCGCCTGCACCCAGTTCACGGCAAGCGCCGTGCCGAAATTACCCAGGCCCAGCACCGCAACGTGCTGCTGATCCGCCCCCATAGCTTCCCCTCATTCCAATGAACCACCAACCGCTCTGATTATGCGCGTCTCGCGCCAGACACACAAAATCGACGTCTAACACGCCCGCGAGAAAATCTCACAGTCTTCGATGTCGATCCCGCGCAATACCAACCCGGCAAGTGTTCCAGAATGCACCCGTGGCTACCCCCCGACGCCAACTTATCGACGCGGTCCAACCGCTTTGCTACCACCTCGTGTCGCGGTGCGTTCGGAGGAGCTGGCTCTGTGGGTACGACCGCATCACTCGTCGTGACTACGGTCACCGCAAGGCGTGGTTGGTGGATCGAATCGAGCAGCTCGCCACCGCCTTCGCTGTGGATGTGTACGCCTACAGCATCATGTCCAACCATTTTCATCTGGTGGTGTACTACGATCCAGGTGCCGCGCACCGCTGGACCGACCTTGAAGTGGCGCGGCGCTGGTTAAGAGTCTGTCCGCCCAAGCAGGCGGATGGCTCGATAGACGAAGATCTGCGAGATCTCCAGATGAGTACGATTCTCTCAGATCGCACGCGCCTGTCGAAGTTGCGCGAAAAACTCGGCTCGGTGTCTTACTTCATGAAGTTCTTGAAGCAACCTATCGCGCGGCGGGCGAATCTCGAAGACGATTGCAAGGGGCACTTCTTCGAGCAGCGCTTCTACTCAGGCGCACTGCTCACCGACGAGGCCGTCCTTGCGGCTATGGCTTACGTCGACCTCAACCCTGTTCGGGCAAAAATCGCGCAATCCATCGCTGAGGCCGACCACACTTCAATTCACGCAAGACTCATGGAACGCCACGAGCCTCTGGACGCGTACCTCCAGCCACTGTTTGCGGGCGTGGGCGCACCGCCAATTCTGGCCGTGACTCTGAACGACTACGTCGAGAGTCTCGAAGTGCTGCTGCCATCGCGCAAACCGCGGTGGTCTCAGAGCAAAGTCCGTCGCTGGCATCAGCATGTTTCCTCACTGCAGAAACCGCAACGTATGTTCGGCTCAGAAAGCGCTGTGAGAGCCTGGTCAACCGCGCGCGGTTGGCGTTTGCGGGAAGCAGCCCTGTCCGGTTAGCGCTAACCGGGCAATCGCTCACGTCAAACATCAACGATCGCCCACCCCGTCATCATCAGTTCCAGCGCTAACGCTCGCCGTTGCGAGCCCTGCTCGGGGATTGCAATAGCGCACACCTGAAGCCAATCGCGAAATGGAGCTTGATTGGTCGTACATCGCGGAATTGTGTGTCTCAGTGATCAGATCGTGTGTTCTGAAACGAGAACCTGGTTCACGATCTGCGGGACAGCGCTCCTATCATGGGTCCTCGCAACGCAACCAGAGGGCCAATGATGTTCGAGAGACTCAAAGGTCGCGGCGCTGAGCAGGTTGAGCCGGATCCGCCGTCTCGGCCGCCACCCGTGGAGCCCCGTCCAGTCGCAACCCCAACCACTTCCAGGAGCATGGCTATGATCGGTGCAAGTATCAAAATCAAAGGCGACATCGCCGGCGACGAAAATCTCGTGATCGACGGCGAGGTCGAGGGGCAGGTCAATCTCGACGGCCATGACCTCACGATCGGATCGTCAGGGGTCGTCACAGCGAACCTGTCCGCCAAAACGGTCCATATTCACGGCACCGTGAACGGCGACATCGAAGGTAGCGAACTGGTTGTCGTATCTAAAACCGGCCGCGTGCTCGGCAATATCGTCGCGCCACGCGTCACGCTCGAAGACGGCGCACAGTTCAAGGGCAGCATCGACATGACCCCCAAGTCCGGTTCATTCCCGGGCAACGAAGCCAGCAAGGGACCCATGGCAGCCGGCTCCGTCGACGGTGAGGCCAAAGCAGCGAGCGCTGAAGCCGCCGCCTGATGCCGTTGTTTTCTTTTCGCGGGAACCGCGCGGAGAAACCAGACCCGTTGATTCACAGCAGTCTGCTGCCTCGTGCCTTCGACGGCTTCGGGGCGGAAGACTGCCTGCACGTCCTGGATGTCGGTACCGGCGTCTCCGACACGGTGCAGTTTCTGGCCCGCTACCGGTCCAAAATCTATTTCCTCGACCTGGCCGAGGCGCTGGCCGGAGACGCGGAGCCCGATGCCTTCACCGCAGCGCTGGACGACTACGCGGGCGTGCTGTTCGACGTGTGTCTCTTCTGGGATCTGCTGCATCGCCTCGACGCGCACCAGCTGCGCACGCTCAGCGAGGCGCTCGTGCCTTTCACCTACAGCGCGACGCGGGTACATAGCCTCTGCCGCTTCAGCGCAACGGACAACGCAGTCGACTACCGCATCAGAGGCGCCGATCAGCTCGAGGCCGTGCGCAGCAAACCAAGGTCCTATCAAAGTTGGTCGTACACCGATTTCGGCGAGAATTTTCCGGGCTTCAGCATCGCGGCCGATCTGCACGCGCCGGACGGCCGCGTCGAGATGCTGCTCGTCACGACTTGAACCCGATCCCGCAGGCCCGCGCTCAGAGGGCGTTCAGGCCCCCGTCAATCAGAAACTCACTGCCGGTCGAGTAAGACGCCTCCTCGCTGGCGAGGTACAGCGCCATCTTTGCCACCTCGCCTGCCTCGGCCGTACGACCGAGCGGCGTGCGCCGCGCAATCTTGTCGAGTCCCACCCCCACCTGCTCGGCCATGGGGGTTTCGATCAACCCGGGATGGATGGAATTCACGCGCACGCCTTTGCGGGCGAGCTCCACTGCCGCCGTTTTGGTCATGCCCCGCACCGCCCACTTGGAGGCGCCGTACGCAAAAGAGCGCACAGCCGCACGCAGGCCGGCCAGCGACGATACGTTCACTATGGACCCGCCGCCACTCGTGATGATCGCCGGCGCCGTCGTACGCATACCCAGAAACACGCCCAGGCAGTTGACGTCCATCACCTGCCGGAATTCCTCCGTCGGTGTGTCCACCATGCGATTGCTGCGGAAGATACCGGCATTGTTCACCAGCACGTGCAGGCCGCCGCTCGTCGCCACAATCTCGTCTACCAGCCCCTGCCAGCCCGCTTCGTCGCTGACATCGAGGTGCCGGTACTGCACCCCGAGGCTTTCGGCCAGCGCGGCCCCTTCGGTGTCCAGCACGTCGGCGATCCACACCTGGGCCCCTTCGTCGTGAAACAGCCGCGCTTCAGCCTCCCCCTGCCCGCGGGCCCCGCCGGTGATCAGACATACCCGCCCGTCCAAGCGTCCCATGTTCCCCTCCCATCTCGCGTTGCACGCTCAGAATGTAAGAGAGGTGCGCACGCCGCACAAGGCGCGCCGTCTCAACCGGGCCCCACGTAACGGGCCGCCGGCCGGTAGATGCGATTGTCCAGCCGGCTTTCCGCAAAGTGCGCCACGTACCCGAACACGCGCGCCATGGCGAAGCCCGCCGTAAAGAAGTGGTTGGGCAGCCCGACAATGCGATACACGAGGCCTTTGTAGAACTCGACGTTCGCGTGAACCTCCTTGCCGGCGTCGCTCATGCGCTCGCGAAAATAGCCATCCAGCGTCTCCAGAATCGTGAGGGTCTGCGTATGTTCGGGATGGGCCGCCACGAGACGCCGCGCCCACGCTTCCAGCACGCGCGCCCGAGGGTCGCGCGCCCGATATTCGCGGTGTCCCATACCCGGCACCCGCCCACCCTCGGCAAGCGTGGCGTCCACATAGGCCCTGGCGGCTGACGCATCGGCCAGGCTGTCCGCGATTTCGATCGCCGCCTGATCCGCCCCGCCATGCAGAGGCCCCGACAGCGCCCCCACACCTGCCGCCATGGCGCTCTGCACGTCCGCCAGCGTCGACGCCACCACCCGCGCTGCAAAGGTGCCCGCATTGAAGCTGTGCTCCAGCTGCAACACCTGCGCCAGATTGAAAGCGGTCAGCAACTCAGGGCTGACGCGGTCGGGATTGATGGCCCTGAGGAAACGTTCGCAGTAACCGAGGGCCGGATCCAGGTGCACCTCCGCCCGGGTCAGGTGTGTGGCTACGAGCGCCGGCACCTTAGCAGCCGCCACCAGCCCCGGTACCGCATCGTCGTCCAAGCCGTTCAACCCGTGCACCGGCGCCGTGTCCAGCACCGGCAGCAGACTCGACAGCACCTGCATCGGATGACTGGTTTCCGGCAGGTTCAGCACCGCCGCCGTTTCCCACGGCGCCAGGTTGGCATGCGCGGCGAGAAAACGGTCCAGCCGAGCGGACAGCTCGCCGGTCACCACCAGCGCGGCCACCTGCGTAAACGGTTGCTCCACCAGCGTTTCGATGGGGTGGCCGCGGTAAATCAGCGCACCTTCCGCGCGCACGTCGGAAATTGCGGTCTCGTCCACCACAACCCCTGCCAGCCCTTTGCTCGCCATCTGTGCGTGGTTCATGCTGCTCATTTGTCACCTCCTGGGTCATGTCAACGACCGACACGCTAACGCGCCAGCAGCCGACAGCCCAGCGCCCGCAGCTTCTCTCTCAATTAAAATCACTAATCTCCCAATACTCTAAAGGCGCTTAATAATATTTATATAAGTTATTCTTATTTCTCCACCGTGCGCCACGAGTTATGCTGCGAGCATGAAAGGTAACGCCCATCGAGCGCCGCACCTGGAACGTCAGGAGCTGCGGGTGCTGGAAGCGATCGTGGATTTCGGCGGCTTCAACCGAGCCGCCGAACGCCTGGGCGTGTCTCAGTCGGCGGTCAGCCAGGCGCTCGCGAATCTCGAGCACAAACTGGGTACCGTGCTGGTCGTTCGCGGTCGCAAGCCAGACCTCACCGAAGCAGGCCGGCGCGTGTTCAACCACGCCCGCCTCGTGCTGTCGGAGGAGCGCCAGGCGCTGGCCGACGTGGAGCAGATCAAAACCGGCGCACTGTCCACGCTGAGCCTCGCCACCGACTCCATGGTGAATCGCAAGTTCTCGCAGACGCTTCTGCTCAGCTTCTGCGACTCGAATCCTCTCACACGCCTGAAGCTCGACGTGGTCCCCAGCAAAGAGATGATCTACGGCGTGGAAGAAGGCCGGTGGGAGCTCGGTTTCGGACCGTTTCTCAACGAGATGCCACCACATTTAACCTGCAAGCCACTACTGGACGAAGACCGCGTGCTTGCCGTTCACGAAGACCACCCCCTGTTTCAGCGCCTGATGCGCGAACCGGCAGAAGCGCTGAGCCAGACCACGCTGCTGACATCCTATCTCGACGAAGCCACCAGCGGCACCGATCAGGGCCGGTTGCGCTCACGCTTCGGGGCAGTCTGGGAGGTCAGCAATCTGGAGCTGCGTCTCGCGCTGGCTGCAGCAGGCAAAGGCGTGGTTTACCTGTCGAATCACGTGCTGCCGGAGGCACCCGGCATGCACCCCATTGCCGGCATGGAGGCAGCGTCCATACCGCGCAAGGTAGGCATCTACTGGCGCCGTCATGATGCTCTCTCTTCCGGCGCCCGCCTGTTTGCCGCGTTGTGCGACCGTTACTTCAGCGAGGCCAGACCGTAAACCCCGGGCTCCGTACCTTGCTGGCAACCTGACGGTCTTATACATTGCCGGCGGATGTGAAGAGGAAGGACCCCATGACCACAGAGCAGATCCCCCAGGACTACGTTCCGCCCGACGCGCCGCTCACAATCGGTGGTGTGCTGGACGACGGCTTTCGCCTGACCCGGGCAGTCTACCGCCAGGTCTTCGTGATCGCCCTGATCGGAGCGTTCATTGCCAACATTCCCACGCTAATGATCACCGTCGACGAAGCTGATCCTCTCGCCATGTTCAACGGCGTGTTCTTTGCCGTGCTGCTGCTGTCCACGCTCGTCAGCGCGTTCGCTTTTGCCTGGGCCATCTATTTCATCCATCGGGCGGCCCTGCAGCAGCCCGTGTCGCTGGGTGACGCAGCCACGCTCGCCATGCGTCGTTTTCCCGTCATGCTGGTTGTATTCATCGCCTATTTTTTCATCATCCTGCTCGGCTACGTTGCCCTGATCGTGCCGGGCGTGATCCTCACGTTGACCCTCATGTTTGCCGCTTACCTGGTGATTACCGACAACGCCGGCGTGGGCGATTCTTTCAAAGGCAGCTACAACCTCGTTTGGGGTAACTGGTGGCGCACGGCGGCCCTGTTCACGGTGCTGTTTTTCGTGTTTATCGTCATCTACGCCGTGGTAGCTATCGTCACCGGCGTGGTGATCGCCTTTCAGGGCGGCGAAAGCGACCTGTTGCTCACCGTGTTCGAATGGGTGGTTGCGCCCCTGCTGCAGGCTGCCTACATGCCGGTCATGTACAGCTGCTCCCTGGCGATCCTCAACGACCTGAAGCTGCGGCGCCAGGGCGACGATCTCGAAGCGCGCCTCGCGCAGGTGGAAGCGGACTGACCATTGCTCCGTCCCGCCCGCGGCGCCCCACTGCTGATGCAGCCTGTGAAAATTGCGCTCTTCGCGTTGCTGCTGACAACGGGGACGTCCGCGCTCGGCAACTTTGCTGCCCTCGACGCGTGCGAGGCGGCCCTCGAAGACTGGCTGGCCGGCGATGACGAGCCCCCTTTTCTGCTGGCCGAGGTGTGTCCCGAGCTGAACGAGGCTGCCCTCGCACACCCTCTGCAGCATCTTCTGGAACCGCTCGATGAGCCGCTCACGCTACCGGGGGCCCGCGCGCTGCTCGCCGTGGGTGACCACTACACGTTCGTGGAACGCGGCGCGGCGCTGGATGAGACGCCGCTGCGCGACATCATGGAGGAACTTGCAGAACCGCCCCGCGCACCGTCCTGGTCCGAGCGTCTGTGGGCCTGGCTGGAAAGCCAGTGGCTGGACGAAGAAACCCCGCTGGGCAGCTGGGCCCGCAATATCGAAATCGACAACGACTTTCTGGATGCCACGCTCCTCGTCACGGTCGTGCTGCTGGTCGCGGCCGCCGTGGCGCTCGTCGGCTGGGAGATTTACCTCGCCCGGCGCCACAGCCGCCGCCCGCAAACCGAGACCTGGAACTCCCCGGCGCGCCGCTCCGCAGCCGCTTTGTCGCTGGACGACGTTCGCGACGCCGCGCCGCGTGCACAGCTCAGTCTGCTGCTGGCGCTGGTGCTGGCCCGGCTGGAAGCGCGCGGGCACCTCTCCCGCGGGGCTCAGCTCACCCATCGTCAGGTTGCCCGGCAGGCGGCCGCCAGCACAGCTCTGGAGGCCATCCGCGAGCCACTGAAAGCAATCTCAGCCGGGGCTGAACACGACCGGTATGGCGCCGCACCCATCGCGGCCCAGGCCCGCGAGGTGCTGCTGACTCAGGGCGAACAGCTCATGCAGACCCTGGCAGAGTCCGCCCCTGTCCGGCGTCGGCGCCGCTGAGGCCGCAGCTATGAACGACCGTCTCGTCACTCTGGCTGGCGCGCTGGGATCCCTCCTGGTACTGGTGCTTCTCCTTTACCAGCCTGCCGCCACAAGCCCGCACACGCGCCCTCTCACCACAGAGGCCGGCGCCAATGGCTACCTTGGTCTGGTGCGCTGGCTGGAAAGCCAGTCCCCGGCCGTGCCGGTGGTGAGCCTGCGTGAGCGCTTCGACATGCTGCCCGACAGCTTCCCCACGCCGGTCTCCGCCTACGGGCGGGGCCACGTGCTGCTGGTCACCTATCCCTTCACCACACCAGCCGATGCGCGCGAAATCGATACGCTCCATCGCTGGCTGGCCGCCGGCAACACCATGCTCGTGCTCGCCGCATTGAACGAAACACCGGCCTGGGCGGATGGTGCTTATCCCGACTTCATCAGCGCTCTGGAGGCGCTCACCGACATGAGGTTCGTGGCCGTCAACGACGAGGAAGGCGAACAGCTCACCGTCGGCGACTTCACCACCATCAAAGCCCACCCTCTCACCTACACCGCCAGCGCCGAACATCCGCTGATGGCCGGCGTGGCGACGCTGGCAGGCGAGACCGATCTCGCCACGGCGTTCTGGAATCCGGCGCGCGGCGCCGCGCTGCGCCTGGCGACCGTCGACGGCTTCGACGCCGGCGCCGCGTGGCAGGCGTCCCACGGGAACGGTTTCATCATTGTCAGCGGCAGCGCGACCTTGCTCAGCAACCGGCTGCTTGCCTCCGGCGACAATGCCCGCTGGTTCAGCAACGTGCTGGCGCACCATCTCGCCCCCGACGGACAGGTGATCTTCGCAGAGTTTCACCAGGGCCTGTCGGACGTGTACGACCCCGCCGCCTTCTTTGGCGACACGCGCCTGCACACCACCCTGTTGTTCGCTCTGACATTCTGGCTGATCTACATCGTCGGCAGTTCGGGACGCCTGGGCCGCTACCAGCCCCCCGTCACTACACCCCGCCAGCGGGACCTGGTAGTGGCCATCGGCCACTTTCTTCAGCGCAAGCTCAGCCAGCAGGCCAGCGGCAAGCTGCTGGTGGACAACTGGCTTGCGCAGCTTACCGCAGCCGGTAAGCTGCCCCCGGACGAAGACCCGTGGGTTGTCCTGCGGACCATGCCGCTCATCGATCAACAAACGCTCAAACGGGTCGAGCACGCCTATGCCGAGCTCGGCAAGGGTCGACGCATAAAGCTCCGAGAGCTGCACAACACCCTGCGGGCGCTGCGTCGCAGTCTCGGCTGACACGCAGCCGGGGGACGCAGAAAGAACACAGACCTGAAGAGAGGATATGACGCAGAACTGTAACGCGCTTCACGGGCATCTCGAGAGCGAGCTGCATCAACTGGTGTATGGCATGGTCGACCCCATCCGCGGTCTTACCATCGCTCTGATCGCCCGCGGCCACGTGCTGCTGGAAGGTCCCCCGGGCCTCGGCAAAACCCGCCTCAGCAAAGGCTTTGCACAGGTGATCGGTGGCACCTTCAAACGGCTGCAGGGCACCGCCGACCTCATGCCGGCGGACGTCACCGGCGTGCACGTGTACAACAGCCAGGCGCAGAGCTTCGAGTTTCAACCGGGGCCGCTGTTCGCCGACGTACTGCTCGTCGACGAAATCAATCGTGCCGGCCCCAAGACCCAGTCGGCGCTTCTGGAGGCCATGCAGGAAAGGCAGGTCAGCGTCGACCGGGACACCTTTCCGCTTCCGGAAGATTTCCTTGTCGTTGCCACGCAGAATCCGCGTGAGTTCGAAGGCACTTTTCCGCTGCCCGAATCACAGCTCGACCGTTTTGCGCTCAGCATCCCGGTCAGCTACCTCGAGCGGGAAGAAGAAGCGCGCGTGCTCGCAACGCTGTCTGTTCCCGACGACGGCGCCGCCAGCACCCCGGCGCTGACACCAGTCGCACGGAGCCTGATCGACGCGGCCCGTGCCGAAGTTGCCGAGGTCCATCTGGACGAGAGCCTGGTGGGTTACGTGCTGGACATCGCCGCGGCCACGCGCGATTCCGGACATGTGAACCTGGGCCTGTCCATTCGTGGCGCGCTGGCTCTCAGCCGGTGCGCCCGCATCGAGGCGGCGTTGCGAGGTGGCGAGTTTGTTGTGCCCGACGACGTGCAGGCAGTGGCCCACTGGGTGGTGCCGCACCGGCTGGTGCTCACGGCAGAAGCCGCCATCGAAGGCATCACCCCCGCCCAGGAGTGCCAGCGCATTCTGGACAACCTGCCCGTGCCCAAATGAATCTCTCCGCGCGCACCTATGTGGCCCTTGCCCTGGTGCTGCTGGTGGGCGTGATGGAAACCTGGTCGGCCGACAGTCTGGGCCTGTGGCGTACCGGTGCCGCGCTGCTGGTGCTGGGTCTTGCCTACGAATGGCTGCGGACACGTCTGGTGCCCATCCGTGCAGCCCGGGAAGATCACTCGCCCCTGCGCCTGGGTCGAGAAGAAACCATCACGCTCACCCTTGAAGCCGGCGGTTACCGTCCCCTGCCCGTGCAATTTGTGGTGCAGCTGCCACCCGGTCTGGACACCGCGGGCACGGTGCGCACCTGTCAGCTCGAGCCCGGCGCGCCCCATCGCGAAAGGGTGGCGGTCGTTGCCAGGGAACTGGTCACCGATGCTGATGTTCTCGCAAGCTGGACGTCACTAGCCGCACGCGTGCGTGGCCCGCTGGGGCTCGGCTGGTGGAACCATCCCATACCCCTCGACGCCACCCTGGCCGTTGTTCCCGATCTGCTCGGCGCTCGCGGTGCCGCTGCGGGGGATGCGCGCAGCGGCAGCAAGGCAACGCTCGCGGGCAGCGGCCATGAGCTCCACCATCTGAGGGAATACGTTCCGGGCGATCCCCGCCAGAGCATCGACTGGAAAGCCATGGCTCGACGCGGCCGCCCGATCACCCGGGTACAAACCGAAGAGCAGCACGTGGAAGTGGTGCTGGTGCTGGACGTCGGCCGCACCAGCCGCACCGTAGTGGATACGCTCAGCCAGTTCTCTCACTACGTGAATCTGGCAGCCCGCTTCGCCGAGATGGCTGCAAACCAGGGCGACCACGTGGGCCTGGTGGTGGCAGCCGACCGTCCCCAGCAGGCCGTTGCACCGCATAGCGGCGCGCAAGTGGTGCACCGGATCCGTCAGGCGCTGTGCGCCAGCCGGCCCCAACCCGTGGAAACCGATCTGGTTGCCGCCGCGTCCACTGCCCACCGCATCGCGCGCCAGCGCTCACTGATGGTGCTGTTGACCGATTTCTACGGCCAGTCAACCACAGGCAGCCTTGGTGCGTGCCTGCGACTGTGGCGCGCCCGGCACCTGCCCATGGTGGTGGGCCTGCTCGGCGACGACGTGCAGGGGCTGCACAGCGCAGACGCCGCAAGCCTCGACGAGGTGTACGAGCAGACTGCGGCCGAAGAATACGTCCAGACGCTTACGCACAACGCTGACGCCGCCCATCGTCTGGGCGCAACCACGTTGCTGAGTCGCCCTAGAGACCTGCAGGCCCGGGTCTTCGATCAGTATCGCCTGCTGAAGCTGCAGCACCGCCTGTAGCTGCAGCGCCGCCGGGCCAGCGCGGCAACCGCCAGCCATTCAGCGCCAGCAGCAGCACCAGCCAGTAACCCCATCCCACAAGCAGGCGCACGGCCAGGGGATAGCGTTCGTCGGGCGAGATATAGCCTTCGATGATGCCGGCGCCCACAAGAAACACCACGCACAGCAACATCAGCTTGGTGCCGTCGCGCACGGCGAGTTGAAAGGCCGCCAGCCGCGAGCGGTGTCCCGGTCGGGCCAGCGCCTCGCCAAGCGAGAAACCCACGGCCGCCGCGATGAATATCACGCTGAGCTCTACCGGTCCGTGGGCGGCCACGAACTGAAAGAGGCGATCCGCCAGCCCGTACTGCGCCGTGAACGCAAACACTCCGCCCAGCATCAACCCGTTCAACGCCACGATGTACAGCGTGCCCAGCCCGTAGAACACGCCGAGGCTCATGGCGGTGAGCGCCACGACAATGTTGTTGGTAAAGATACCGGCCGCCAGCATAGACGCCGGCATGGTGTTGAGCAGGCCATCGGTCCACAGCTCCCCACGCTGCACCGTGTCGATCATGGCCTGCGAAGCAAACAACGCCACCAGTTCCGGGTAGGTGGCCACCAGCCACCAGCCCGCCAGCGCGCTCAGCACAAAACCAAGCGTTATGCTGGCAATCTGCCAGCGCAGTTGCCGCGCAACCCGCGGCACGTCCCGCGTGAAGACTCTCGTCACATCCTGCCAGCGCTTCACGGGCGGGCGGTAGATGGCGCGATGCAGCCCTGCGTACAGCGATTCCAGGTAGGCCGTGACGCGGCTGCGCGGCGCTTTGCGCCGGGCCAGCGCCACGTCCCGGGCCAGTTCCGCGTAGCTGGCGAGACCGCGCCGCAACGTGTGCACCGCGACGGGCCGGTTGTCTTCCAGCACGGGAAGCTCCGCGGCTGCCTCCTGCCAGTAGCGCAGGCGCGCATCCAGCGCCTTGTCGGAATCATCTGCCCGCTCAACCACGATCATCGGCGCCGTTGAGGTGCAGCTTCAGGGTCGCGCGCAGACCCTCGTCGTGCGTGGCGCCGACTTCGCCGCCCATGCTCACAATGAGCCGTTGCGCGAGGTGCTGGCGCTTCTCCTGCTCCAGCGTGTCCCAGCGGGCCAGCAGGTCGCTTGCGAGCTCGGCCGAAGCAAGGCCGTGCTCACCTACTGCCGCAGGCGCTGCGGATACGCCGGTATCGGCATAGCCATCCTGCTCGTAAACCAGCAGCGTTCCTGCCGCCATGTCCCCGATCCGTACTGAGCGGTCAGTGAACAGCGTCGCCATCAGGCCCACCATGTAACCGGCAGGCAGACTGTCCACCAGGCGCAGGACGTTGCGCACCAGAATGGCCGTCACACCGGGCACCTCTCCGGAGGCCGTGACGACCCGCACGCCCGCCATGCGCTTGCCGGGCGTGCGTCCCCGCATGACCAGTTCCAGCACAGGGTGATACAGCAGATAGATCGCAGCAGCCGGTGTAATGGCCAGCAACGTCAGTTCCCGGAAATCAATATCCTGCGCGCCGGCAACCACGAAGGTGCCGAGCACGAGGTAAGACCCCACTACGTACCACACCAGCGCAAGCAGCAGACGGATGTGCCAGTCGAGCACAAAGGCATACGAGCGCGCGCCCGGGCCGGCAACGTGCAGCTCCAGGTCCACGCCGGTAACGCTTTCGATACGCAGGCGCTGAGCACCACCGGCCAAGGCGTTACCTCGCACAAACCCGCGCCGGGAAACGTGATGTGAGCCACACACGCCGTTGCGGGGGCGTCAAGTTTCCGGCATTTGGTGATCTGGTTCGCGTCACCGCGTCGCCACGTTCCGTAGAGTTGGCGCCGCTGAGGACAGACTTCGCCAGAGATCCGTCACCACTGATTTTTCTCACTGTCATGGAGTATCAACCAATGAGAATAAACCTTAAGCAAGCAATGAGGAACGTTGCCATCGGCGGCATCCTGGCGGGCACTGCACTGGGCGCTCACGCAGCGACCGACGGCGCGCTGGGCTTTACGTCCACCGGTGACCTCACCATCGATCTGGTCGTGGCCGACGAGGTACGCATCTCGGGCATGAGCGACATCGTGCTGAATTTTTCCGGCGTGGACGAAACCGATACGTCGGACGCGTGCATCTACCGCAACGGCAACACGGCTTATCAGATCACCGGTACGGGTGACGGCGCCGGCAACGCGTTCGAGCTGACCGATGGCACCAACACGGTGCCCTATTCCGTCACGTTCGACGATGGCAACGCCGTCGCTCCGTTGCTTTCAGGGACGGCGCTGGGCGCCACCAACGCCGATACCGTAGACACCGACTGTCTGGGTGCCGGCCCCAACGCGCTGATCAGTGTCACCGTAACCGCCGCGGATGCCGCCACGCTGCCCGCAGCCACGTACACGGGCACGCTCACGCTGCTGGTCGCGCCGATCTGAGGCGGAACCCTCGGGGGGTGAGAAGGACCCGCACCCCCCGGCCCTGCCGGCTGCGCTACGCCGCAGCCGGCACAGCCTGACGCTATCTGCACGGACGCATCGTGACCGTCGCCCCGCTAACCGCACGACTGCTGCTGAAGGGCCTTCTCGCCCTGCTGGCAGCCACCCTGACGCCGAACGCCACCGCTGCCGTGCAAGGCACCCGCGGCACCACGTCCACAGGCTCGATCGACGTCACTTACACCCAGGGCATCAACGTCCGCATCGCTGGTCTTGCCGACCTGTCGCTCGGTACCTGGAGCGGCACCGGCGCCATGGCGGCCGACGACAACCTCTGCATCGGCCGTTCCGGTGTCGGTCTGTTCGGGACCGGTAACTACCGCATCCTCGCCAGCGGCGATGGCGCGCCGGGGAATCCGGCGGCGTTCACGCTCTCCAACGGCGTCAACCGTATCGCCTACGACGCCTACTTCAACGACCAGCCGGGGCTAGGCGGCCGCGTGCCCCTGACCGCCGGGGTAATGCTCACGGGACAGACGAGCACAGGCTTTCGCTTCTTTCTGAATCTGCTGTTCGGCTGCGCCATCAACAACGCGAACATCTCGGTGGTTGTGGCCGAAGCGCAACTCTCCGCAGCAGCCGGCGCCTACGCAGGTACGTTGACCCTGATGCTCATTCCCGAGTGACAGCGTATGCTCGCTGCCATGACGGCACGCCAGGTTGCGAGCGTTCTCCTCCTCTGCGGGCTCAGTGCAGGCGCCACAGCGGCTACCCTGAGCATCACGGAATTTGAGGATCTGGATTTCGGTCAGTTGTCGCCCAGCGTCGACCGGGCGCGTGAGCGCGTGCGCGTGTGCGTGAACATGGATCCGGCGGGGCCTTACCAGCTCACGGGTTTCGGCACCGGCTCAGGCGGCGCCTTCGCGCTGACCGACGGTACCGGCAGGCATACGGTAGGGCTCGAAGTACGCATCAACGCCCCGCAACTGCGCCGCGGACCGCGCGAGCTGACCCCCGGCGTACCGCTGACCGGCTTATCAGCCCGGCCCCCGCGACCGAACGGAAACTGTGGCCGTTCGCGCGTCCGCGTGCTGGTGGAGCTTCGCGCCGAAGATCTGCGCCAGGTGCCCGCGGGCGCTTACAGCGGTGTGCTGGAGCTGACTGTTGCACCGGAATGACGCCGGCCAGGGCGCCGGCCAGGGCGCCGGCCAGGGCGCCGGCCAGGGCGCCGGCTAGGGCACCGGCTGGCAGGTCAAGGCGTCCAGCACCGCCAACCCGTCTTCCACGTACACCGGCGGCACCGTCAGCTCGCAGGCACTGCCGTCCGGGAGGGTGAGCTCGAGGGGCGCCAGGTCCACCACCTCCACCTGAAACCAGCCACTCGCATCGGTAGCCCCGAATCCTTCCACGTTCTGGAATTTCGCGTGTTTCACGACGGTACCGTCGGGGTGCAGCGCCTGGCCGACCAGCACCGTGAGCTCTTTCGCCGCGAAATGCAGCGTGTGCACGTTCCCCGGATACAGCGTCACCGTATGCACGGCGTCGTCCACGCCCACGATGCCGTCGCCATTCGGACGCACGCGGATCTCATAGGTTTCGTAGGGGCGCAAGGAGAGGATGTTGCGCTGGTGCGCCCACGCCGATCCCGCGACCCGGTCGTTTACCACCACATCGAACTTGCCGAAGGTGTTACCGGTGATCAGCACCACCACCGCCGCCGCACCCCCGCTTTCCTGGCCACTCCCGGAACTCACGGAGGTGCTGCCGTCCTTGGTGACGACACTGAAGCTGTTGTTCAGGGTGTAGAACAGCTCGTTACGCCGGTCGCGCCGCTGCAGGCCCAGCTCGAAATCGGACTGCGGATATTCATCCGGCACGAAACGCACCCCGAGCGCACTGCGATCACCGTCGTGCGTCGCATAGTAGGTCTGGTCCACCGCACCGAAACCCGGCAGCGCCCGGCGCAGATTCCACCGACCATCCAGCATCGCTTCCGTGCCCCAGGCGCCGTCGGCGCGACTGAGCTGCGTCTGCGGTCGCACGAACGCCGAGTCCCTGCCGTCCCGCCAGCGCAGGGTGAAGCCAAGCCGCAGCCAGGCATCGTCGCTGGTGTGGTAAGCATCCAGGTTCCAGTCGCCCGCAAGGCGACCCCGGCGCAGCGCCGGTGCCCAGAAAGACACGCCCACGCCACGCTCGCGGCCGCTGCTGCGGTCGTTTAGCCGGCCGCGCAGAATGAGACGTCCGGCGCCGAGCGGCGTCGCCAGCGTCGCGGATGCCTGGGTGAACCCCTCGCGCACGAGATCGAACTCGTCGACAGGCACTGCTCCGCGGGCAGCATCGACGTACCGCACGTCGAGATTGGCGGTGGTCTCGCGCCAGCGCCAGCTCCCCCGCAGCGACAGCCCCAGATCACCTTCATTGCTGTACATGGCGCCCGCATACGCGTGCCAGCGCGGCTTCAGCCAGAACGCTCCCACCTGCGCCAGCCCCTTGCGGCCCGCATACACCAGCTCGTGGTCCAGGGCGGCACTGTCCGCAATGCGCACGCTGGCGCCGGCCCGTACCCAGGCAGCATCCTGCGGTTCCGGCAAAGCGCTGCGCTGCGTGTCCACCACCTGGCCCATTTCCACGTAAAACTGCGGCTCGTGCCTCGGTGGCAGCTGACCGCTGCGTACGAAGAACTGGGTCTGCGTGGTGACCCGCCCGCTCGCATCCAGAATACGCAGGGTCAGATCGTAGGCGCCATCGGGATACTGCCCTGTGTCCAGCTGCTGGTTACCCGCGTCGTAGTAGCGGCTGCTGAGCAACTCGCTGCCGCGATACACATCAACCCGGCTGCGCTCGGCAAGAAACAGATACAGCGGCGTGCTGAGCGCATGGCGCAGGTCCACGCGGGTTTTGGTGGACGTGCCCACACGGAAACCAAGCACGTCTGTCTCCGCCGCAAAGCCCATCTGCCCGCCAACCGCGCGAAAGCTGCCAACCTCGTACGCCACATCGCGCCCGTCATGCTGCCAGGCCAGTTCATAGAGCGTGGGCTGCTCGTCCGAGATCCCGTAGCGGGCACGCAACCGCGAGGCCTTCTGGGCAACAAAGCTCTCGGCGCCCACGTTGAAGCGGCGCTGGTCGCCTACACCGCCCAGGTTGATACGGAAGTGGTTGAGGGAAGCGCGGGTGGCCTGCGATGCGGGCAGATAGCGCTGCTGTGCAAGGTGATGGGTGAGCAGCTCGCGGCTGGCAATGAACAGCTCCAGCCGGAAGCGGCTCTCGTCGAAGACAACGTCGATGACCTCGGGCTCGAGGCGCCCGCAGTTGTCGCGTCTGCGGCTGCTGCACAGCACCTGCGCATTGTTCGCCAGGCGGCCCGACAGAAAACCCGCAAGGTAGGCGGGATCGCGGGCATTGGGAATCGCTTCGGTGACCGCAAGCGGGTCACGCAGCGTCACCGAGGTGAGATCAAACTCCACGAACGCGGTGGTGATGAGCTTACCGCCATAGAAAACATCGGCTTCGGTGGTTTGCGGCGCCGACAGGTCATCAAAGCCCGGCGGTGGCCCGGTTTTGACGCGCAGCGGACTGTCGGCGCCAGCCGGCGCCCCCAGGCTGCACATCACCCACCCCACGAGGGCGGTCATCGCGCGCCAGCGCATCAGCGTGCCTCCCGCGCCTCAAGGATAAGTGACCACAAAATTGCGGGTACCCACACTCTGGTAGTACGTCACCGGCAGGTCGCGAGGCAGCTCGAGCGTCCACTCGTTGCCGGGATACATGCGGCGCCCCGGCAGGGGCTCACACTCTTCCGACGGTTGTCCCGGCGTTTCGCACTGATAACCTTCGCGCAGGAGCACGTTGGTGTTGCCCACGTTCTTCACGTACAACGTTTCGCCTTCGCGGCGCACATCCAGCTCAGGACGGGTGTTGTTGGGATAGACGATGGCCAGAATCTCGTAGCCGATCATGATTTTCAAACCACTCTGCTCAGCCTCCACACCTCCGGTGACAGGCTTGGCCGCAATGCGGTACACACGCTCCTCTCCACCCCCGCCGAGCTTCACCAGGCGCACCACGCGGGCGCCGCCCGGCGGTACAATCATTCTGTTGGGCGTTACCAGCAGTCCTGCCTGACGGGGATCGACAATCGTCGCTCGATCCTCCGCGTCCGTACCCGGGGCCAGCACCTGTGTGGGCTGGATCTCCACGTAAAGCGGCTCTTCGCCCGTGTTGAAAACCTCCACGTCCTGCCGCGACGACTCGCCGGGCTCGAAGTGGAAGATGACGTTGCTGAGCTCCATGCTCGCGTGCACGCTGGCCGCGGCGAGCAGCGCCGCTGACACGCAGCACACCAACAGAAACCGGGCCGGGCGGAAAATCCCACGCATGGGGCTGTACTCCTTGACAGGCTATGGGTGGTCAATCCTTTGACCTTTTTTCTCGTGGCAATGCCTTTCCCAGGCACGCACCCGCCATTTTATCGACGGAGCCCGGCCGAAACCTCGATCAGGTCACAGTTTCGCTGCCGTCAATCAACGAACCAGCATGGGCTCCACGCCCCCGGGGATGCCGCCTTCGTCCAGAAGCCATTCGGTAAAGGCTGAGCTGCCGATGGCCCCCGGCGCTTTTGCGACCGTCACTCCCACTGTGCATACTGCGTCCATGCAACGTTTCCTCGCCGCGATCGAGTCCCTCGGCAACAAGCTACCGGACCCGGCCATGCTGTTTCTCTGGGCCCTGGGCCTTGTCTGGCTCATCTCCTGGCTGCTGGCCGGCTACGAGTTCACCGTGCCGGCCCAGGACGGCGTGCGCGAGCTTGCCATCAGCAATCAGCTCAGCGGCGACAACCTGGCCACCTTCCTCGCCAGCATGGTGAAGACCTTCACCGGCTTTGCACCCCTCGGTCTGGTGCTGGTGGCCATGCTCGGTGTCGGCGTCGCAGAGCACACGGGCTTCATCAACGCCGGGTTGAAGCGTCTGCTCTCCATAACACCCCGGCAACTGCTCACGCCCATGCTGCTGCTGGTGGCCATCGTCAGCCATACGGCAGCCGACGCAGGCTACGTGCTGGTGATCCCTCTGGGCGGGTTGATCTTCTACGCCGCCGGCCGTCATCCGCTCGCCGGCATCGCCTGCGCGTTCGCCGGAGTGTCAGGCGGTTTCAGCGCCAACTTCATCCCCTCCGGCATCGACCCGCTGCTGCAGGGTTTCACTCAGCAGGCCGCACAGATCATCGATCCCGAGCGTCTGGTGAACCCCCTGTCGAACTGGCTGTTCACCAGCCTGTCCAGCATTCTCGTCATTGCCATCGGCTGGTACCTCACGGACAAGGTCATCGAGCCACGCCTGCAGGGCACCGTGGTGGACGGGGAGGACAGCGCCGCGGAAGACCTGCAGACGCTCACGCCCGAGGAGCGGCGCGGCCTGCGGGCAGGCACCGCTGCACTGGTTGCAGGCCTGGCCATTCTGATCTGGGCGGCGTACCCCGCCGATTCTCCCCTGCGCGCCCCCGACGGCGACATCACCTCCTTCAGCGCACCGATCATGCAGTCCATCGTGCCGCTGATCTTTCTGCTGTTCATCATTCCAGGCGCTATCTACGGCTACGTGGCCGGCACTGTGAGCAGTCACAAGGACATTGTCGCCGGCATGACCCAGAGCATGCAGACGATGGCCTACTACCTGGTGATGATCTTCTTCTGCGCCCAGTTCACCTATGCCTTCGGGCAGTCGAATCTCGGGGCGCTGCTGGCGGTGGAAGGCGCCGACGTTCTGAAAGCGCTGGCACTGCCCGGCGGCGCCACGCTGGTGGGCATTATCCTGCTCACTGCGCTGGTGAACCTGCTGGTGGGGTCCGCGTCCGGCAAGTGGGCTCTGCTGGCACCGATCTTCGTGCCGGTGCTGATGCAGGTGGGCATGTCCCCGGAGCTGACGCAGGCGGCGTACCGCGTGGGGGATTCGTCCACCAACATCATCACGCCGCTGATGCCTTACTTCCCGCTTGTCGTGGCTTACTGCCAGCGGTGGGTGACCGGCACGGGTATCGGCACCGTCACAGCGCTGATGCTGCCCTTCTCCATCGCCTTTCTCGTTGGCTGGAGTCTGTTCCTGCTCGCCTTCTGGGCTGTCGGTATTCCTCTGGGTCTTGCCGCCACCTACACCTACCCGTGAACACCGGCGCGTTTGATCGGGAAACGGTCCTGGAACCTCTGGAAGACGGTTGCTGGCAGGGTTTCGTGGCGTCGGCATGGAACATCGGTGACAATCCCAACGGCGGCTATCTGGCGAGCCTTGCGCTCGCGGCGGTGCGTAAGGCCGTGCCTCATCCGCATCCCGTGACGGTCACCACACATTTTCTGCGCCCCGGCCTGGCAGACCAGCCGTGTCAGATCGCCGTGGAGGTGCTGCGCACCGGCCGCCAGCTCAGCACAGCACGGGCACAGCTCACCCAGGCAGGCAAAGCGCGCATAGAGCTTCTGTGCGCCTTTGGAGATCTCGCGCAGCCCGTGGGCGTCGACGCCGAATTCACGCTGCCGCCGCCGTCGCTCCCTGCCCCGGAAGCCTGCACCGAACGGTCCGGCGAAACGCAGGGAATTCATCTTCCCATCATGACGCGCCTCGACGTGCGGCTGCATCCCCGGCACGCGAGAGCCGGCGCCAACGACGCCGCGGAGATGGGTGGCTGGATCAGATTCCGGGACGATCGCGACCCCGACACGTTCGCTCTGCCACTCTTCGTGGATGCCTTTCCGCCTACGCCCCTGGCCCGGCTGGGGGTGGTGGGTTGGGTGCCAACGCTCGAGCTCACGGTGCACGTGCGACGCCTGCCGGCACCGGGCTGGGTGCAGGGCTGGTTCCACACGGACGACCTGCTTGGCGGACGTATGGTGGAAAACGGGTGCCTGTGGGACAGCACCGGACAGCTGGTGGCGCAGAGCCGCCAGCTCGGCCTGGTGATGCGCCAGAGCGACTGATGCGCAGCCGGCTGGCGGATGTGTTCGCCGTGGATCTGCGGGGGCTGGCGCTCTTCCGGGTGATGCTCGCCACGCTGCTGCTCGCGGATCTGGCCATCCGCAGCGCCAACCTCGTTGCCTGGTCGACCGACGCCGGCCTGCTGCCGCTGGACGTGCTCGTGCCGGAGACGAGCGTCTGGCGATTCTCCCTGTACTTTTTCAGCGGCAGTCCCGCATGGGCCGCCGCCCTGCACCTGGCTGCAGCCGTCGCGGCGTGCGCCCTGCTCGTCGGCTGGAAGACCCGCGCGAGTGTCGTTGTGAGCCTGGTGCTGCTGATATCGCTGCACAACCGCAATCCCATGCTGCTGCAGGGGGGCGACAACCTGCTGCTGTTGCTGCTGTTCTGGTCGCTGTTTCTGCCCCTCGGCGCGCGCTGGTCTCTCGACCGCGCCGTGGTCCGCGATGCGCCCGGGCCCAACCGTTACGTTGGCTTCGGCAGCGCCGGCATCCTGCTGCAGGCCATGGGCGTGTATTTCTTTTCCGCTTTTCTCAAAGCAGGAGACGCGTGGGTACCGGATGGCACGGCGATCTACTACGCCCTGCACCTGGATCAGTTCGCCACGGGACTGGCTTTGCTGTGGCGCGACGAGCTGTGGCTGACCCGACCGTTGTCGTTCTATGTGTGGTGGCTGGAGTTGCTGGGGCCGCTTGTGATCTTCTCCCCGTTTCTGCGGGTGCCAGCGCGCCTGCTTGGTGTGTTCTGCTTTGTCACCCTGGAGCTCGGTTTCATAGCCAATCTGCACATCGGCCTCTTTCCATTCATCTCCATCACGTCGTTGCTGCTGTTCCTGCCCACGGAGATCTGGGATCGCCTGGCAAAGGCCTGCCAACCGCGGGCACAGGCCACGCTCTTCTACGACGACGGCTGCGACTTCTGCCTGAAAAGCTGCCAGGTGCTGCGCACCTTTCTGATTCTGCCGGATGCCGAGGTACGCCCCGTGCAGACAGATCCGGCTGCGTTGCGCCTGCGCGACGCGCACTTCACCTGGGTGGTTCGTGCCGCGGGCACAGACACCACCCGGAGCCAGGCAATGACCGCGCTGTTCCGCTGCTCGCCACTGCTGTTCTGGCTGGCGCCGCTGTTGCGCCTGGCAGAACCCCTCGGCAACCGCGTGTACGACGTCGTTGCCCGCCATCGCGGCACCCTGGGCCGCGTCAGCGCCACGCTTCTACCCTGGCGCCAGCACACGGCGCTGCCAGGAACCGTCACCCAGACCCTGGCGGCGCTGTTCATCGTCTACATCGGCTGGTGGAATGTTGCGACCGTACCGGACTGGAGCGTGCCGTGGCGCGGCGGCGGCACAGCGACGGTGCCGTTCCCCACCGCCATCGACCCTGTGAAGCAACTGCTGCGCCTGGATCAGCACTGGAGCATGTTCGCCCCGAGACCGTCGCAGGACGATGGCTGGTTTGCGTGGCCAGGTGTAGTGGCCGACGGCACGCTGGTGGACGCCCGCACGGCGGTAGCAACCACCCCCGATTTCCGCAAGCCGGACAAGCTCTACGCCACCCAGTTCGGCACCTATCGCTGGCGGAAATACCTGCGCCGGCTGGCGGAACGCAGCGCTGAGCCCTACCGGGTGCATTACGGACGGTGGCTGTGCCGCCGGGCAAATGCCACCCGGCCGGACAATCCGCTGGCGAGGTTCTATCTCTACTACGTCCGCGAGCCCACACCACCACCCGGCGAGCAGACAAAACTGCGCGGTCACCTGGTGTGGCGCCACTTCTGTCTGTCAGAGGTGATTCCGCGGCCCGACGAGCCGCTGGAGCAGGCCATCGACGCCGCCATCGTCGCCCTTTAGGCAGACATCACTCGCTGCCGTAGGCCATCTGCAGCAGCTCGATGACGTCGCCGATCTGCAGTATCCAGAACCAGACACCGCCGGCAATCATGGCGCAGGCGGCCACCAGCGCCACCTTCTCCAGCAACTCCTTACTCACGGGCGCCTCCTAGCTGAAGCCGATCCAGCGGCCGCAGGCGGCCACCGTAAACCAGACGAAGATGGAGCTCACAGCCATGGCCTTGAGCGTAAACGGGGCGATCGTGTCGTGCGCGTGACGCAGCAGCGGACGGCGAATCAGGTAGACGAACAGCACGCCTACGGCGAGGGCAGCCATCTTGGCCCAGAACATCTCGTTGTAGTAGAGCTTCATGGCCACCGCGCTGGACATGAAGATACCGCTCACGATCATGACAACGAGCGCCACATCGAACCAGCGGTTGGTATTGGCCACCACCGCTTCGGACGACACGTCGGGCAGCAACACGCCAAGCAGGCGCAGATCGCTTGCCAGCACCATACCGCCCATTACCGACATGGCCGCCAGGTGGAACATCTGCACCACCGCAAACACCCCGCCGTAGGCTTTGGAGATGGTGGCCAGAAACGACGTGTCCAGCCACTCGAACAGAAACAGCACGTCCATCAGCCTTCTCCCAGCGCTGCCAGTTCGTCCACGCAGCCGGCCATCCAGTAGATGAACTCGGACTGCGGTTTGTGGCAGTCGTACCAGTCGTAGGCAATGGCGCGCCCGGTGAACACAACGCCGATCCAGAGGGCGAGCGACGTGGCAGCGCCCGTGCGGATGCGCCTGGGCGGCCTCGCCTCGCTGCCCCAGGTGTCGCGGGACGCTGCGAGCTGTCGGTGAAACAGCAGGGCGTTGATCAACGCCGCGATCAGCAGAACGACCTTGATGCGGAACCAGATGCTCTGGGTGGTGCGTACCGGAATGGCAAAAAACAGCAGCACGCCGGTGATCACCATCACGACAGCACCGACCAGCATGGGCTGCTGCAACCGGTCGGCCAGCCGCGGCGCGGCCACGTCGGTGAAGGCCCAGCCGAGCATGCGCAGGTCGATGATGATGAGCAGGCCCAGAAACACCATGAGGGTGAGAACGTGGGTGGTTTCAATCCACGAGTAGAGATAGATCGACTCGTGGATGGCCGTGCTCCACTGGAACTCATCCACCCAGCGGGCAAAAGCTAGCAGCAATTCGTTCAGAACACTCCCCCCGAAAACCAGTGCGCCCTTGTGCGTGGATCATGTTACCCGACCCGCCGGGCGAAACCACCCGGAGCGCTTAACGCAGCGCACGCCAGTGGGTACCATCACCGCTCCCCCGCAGCGGCGACCCCACCTTGACGCAACCCGTGCCCCGCATCTCCGTTGGTTCCATGGCTTCGATGCTGCTCGAAAAAATGCTGCTGGAAAGCGGCATGCCCACCGACGTGAAAAACGTGCGGGTCGATCAGGCCGTCGCCGGGCTGCTCGAGGACAGCGTCGACATTGCCATTCTCCACGCCGGGAACGTCGCGGCGGCTGAAGGCATCGTGCAACAGACCCTGCTGCCCTGGCACGCCGTGCTGGTTTCTCCCCAGTACTACTACTGGCCGCGCCAGGATTTTCGAAACCGCGTGCGTACGTTCGTGTGGCAACCCGGCACCTTCGCGGCCACGCTGACCGAGCGCTTTGCGGCAGTGACCCCGGAGCTGGACCCGTCGGAATCGGCCCACACGGGTTCCTATCTGTCCGCCCTGGAGATGGTCCGGCGCGGCCTGCCGTACCAGCTCGTGATCCCGGATATCTATCTGTCGCGCCAGGACCGGCGCCGGCTGCCGTGCGCGGCACCGGGCGAACCCATAGAAGACGCCCTGGTGGCGTTGTGCCGCGAAGACGCCAGGGATCGCTGGGGGGCATACATGGCACCGGAATACTGGCAACGCGCTCTGCGCACGAGTTGAGGAGAAAGCATGACGGAGATCAAACCACGCCTCGGTGGCAAAGTTGCCCTTGTGACGGGGGCCGGAAGCGGCATCGGCCGGGCCAGTGCAGAACGCTTCGCCCGCGAGGGCGCTGCCGTGATGTGCGCTGACATCGATACCCAGGCCGCCGAGGGCACGGTGGCGGCCATTCTCGAGGCCGGCGGGCAGGCCGATACGCTGGCGCTGGACGTGTCGAGCGAGGCCCAGGTTCAGAGCGCCATCGCCGGCACCGCTCAGCGTTTCGGTGGCCTGCATGTGCTGTTCAACAATGCCGGTGTCGGCGGCGGATTCACCTGGGACGAGACCATCGCCATCAACCTCAGCGGCGTGTTCTACGGCGTGTCCCACGGCGCCGCCTATCTCGCCGAGCACGGCGGAGGCGTGATCATCAACACCGCCAGCATCGCCGGCCTGGTGGGTCTGACCGGGCCGCACCTGGCCAACCTGGAAGACCTGGAACCCGGCGGCGGGGCGTATATAGCCGCCAAACACGGTGTCGCGGGCCTCACCAAGCAGTACGCCGTCAGCTACGGTCGCTTCGGCGTGCGGGTGAACGCCATCGCGCCCGGCTACATCGAAACGAACATGACCGCGGAGATGCGCGAGGACGCCGAAACCCTCACCTACCTGACAGAGCTGCATCCGCTGGGCCGTCTCGGTCAGCCGGAAGAAATCGCCGCCGCCGCAAGCTTTCTCGCCAGCGACGATGCAAGCTTCGTCAACGGGGTGGTGTTACCGGTGGACGGGGGTTATACGGCGCGTTGAGCATCCCCGGCACGCACTACCTGGCGGCCCCGGGGAAACACCTGGTTACAGCACCGTCTCGTTGACGTAGGCGAGGCGTCGCCCGTCCATATCGGTGGCCAGACCCAGCCACAGCCCGTCGCTGTCGTACCACAGGTCGATTCGCCCCTGTTCGGCCACCAGGCTGTACTGCCGGCCCACGCGGTCGGTGCGCGGCACCGGCGCAGGGCCGACGTACTCGAGCGTCACGGCATTCACGTCGCCGGTCTGACCGTTCATGAGCCGATGCTTGTGGAGGCGCTCCAGGTCCCAGTAGGCATAGTTGCCCACGCAGGCATCGTCAGCGGTGACGCGCTCGGGTTCGCTGCGTCCTCTGGCGATCTCGATGTTGAACGCATTGCCTTCGCGCTGCGCACCCACCTGCATGGTGCGCCCGTTGCTGCGTGTGCGGCTGGTGAACTCCGCCAGGCAGGCACCGTCCCACAGCTCCCGCGTTGCATGTTCGTAGTCGAAGACCTTCACGAACAGCACTTTGACCTGGAGGGAGACCTCACTGGTTACAGTCAGCCGCTCACCGTCCTGGAAGCGGAAGGCGTGCTCGCCAATGGCCCGGTCGTCCAGCCAGACACGGAAATTCATGGCGTCAGGCAATGAGGCAGACGCAGCCGGGGCGGTGAGCGCAGGCAGGGCCAGGGCGGCACCAGCGTTCACGGGGCGTGCCATGACCAGTACCGCCAACAGTGCCACCAGCACGATCATCTCGGTCGTGCGGTGCCTCATCCACTTGTAAACCGTCAGCTTGCTCATGCCGGTCTCTCACCTGGTGCGGCGCAACTTAGGGGCCTGCGAGTGAACGACACGTGAACAGGGAAAATTTCCTGCTTGACAGGCTTTTCACGACCACAGGCGGACCATGGCATCGTATGACCACTACCGCCTCCATTGCACAGAGCCCGGCCCGCGCGCCGAGCCGCTATGCACGCCAGATTGCCTCGTGGGTAGACACCCACAGGGCCCCGGTGAGCAGCTCGGAACGCATACAATGGCTGCGTACCCTGCCCCTGCTGACGCTGCACCTCGTCGCCCTGGTTGGCATCTGGTTCATGCCCGTATCCTGGCTCGACGTCACCGTAGCGATCGGTCTGTATCTCACCCGCATGTTTGCGATCACCGGCTTCTATCACCGGTATTTCTCTCACAAGTCGTTCCGCACCGGACGCGTGCATCAGTTTCTGTGGGCGGTAGTGGGAGCATCGGCAACGCAGCGCGGCCCCCTCTGGTGGGCGGCCATTCACCGCCAGCACCATCGGGCCGCAGACACCGCTGATGACCCTCACAACAGCCGGCGCGGCTTCTGGTGGAGCCACATAGGCTGGTTCCTCGCCGAAAAACACTTCGCTACCAATCTCGACCGCGTGCGGGACTGGGCCCGGTTCCCCGAGCTGGTGTGGCTCGACCGCTTCGACAGCGCCGTGCCCTTCGCGCTGGCTGTGCTGCTGTTCGGCGCCGGCGAGCTGATTGCTAACCTCGCGCCGGGGCTTACGAACGGCTGGCAGCTCCTCTTCTGGGGCTTCGTGGTCTCTACGCTGGTGCTGATCCACGTGACCCTGTGCATCAACTCGCTCGCCCACAAGGTGGGCACACGGCGCCACGACACCGACGACGACAGCCGCAACTCACCGGTGCTGGCCCTGCTCACGCTGGGCGAAGGCTGGCACAACAACCATCACAAATACTGCGGATCCATGCGCCAGAGTCACCGGCGCCGCGAGATCGACATCACGTATGGTGTCCTTCGGGGTATGGAGCGGCTGGGGTTGATCTGGGATGCCAAGCCGGTGCCCCAGCGCTTGCTGGAAGCGGGAGAGCGCTCGTGAGGGTGGCTGTCATTGGCGCGGGCATCGCGGGCATCAGCGCCGCCTGGCATCTGTCCCGGGCCGGCGCGGACGTCGCGCTGTACGAACGCTCCGAGCGCCTCGGTGGTCATACGCACACCCATGCGGTGGCGTTCGGGGCGGACGAGGTCAACGTCGACACGGGCTTCATCGTCTTCAATGACAGCCACTACCCGGGCTTCAGCGCGTGGTTGAAAGACCTTGCCGTACCCAGCCAGGCCAGCGACATGAGCTTCGGCGTGCGTGACGACATCGCCGGTTTCGAGTACGGCACCCACAGCCTCGCGGCCCTGGCCGGACGTCCCGCGCATCTCAGCCGGGGCGCGTGGTGGCGGATGTGGTACGACCTGCGCCGCTTCTACACGCGTTTCGAAGCGCGCGACAACGCACCGCTCTCCGGGCGGCACTTCGAACGCACGCTGCCACGCGCCATCGAGGCCGTACCGCCGCACCTGACGCTGGGCGACTATCTTCGCGACGAGGGTTACTCGACCGCGTTCGCGGAGAGCCATCTCGTGCCTATGTGCGCCGCGCTGTGGTCTCAGCCACCTGCCGAGACGCGAGCCTTGTCCATGCGCCAGGTGCTGACCTTCATGCACAACCACCATATGCTGCAGCTGTTCAAGCGGCCGCCCTGGCGCGTGGTGAAAGGCGGCTCATCAACCTATCTGGGGGCCTTTGCCGACCGTTTCTCCGGCACAGTACACACCGGCACCCGCGACGTCCGGGTGTCCCGCGCGGGCGCTGCCACCCGCGTGCAAACCGGCGGCGAAAGCCACACCTTCGACGCTGCGGTGCTGGCATGCCACAGCGACCAGGCGCTGCGCGCTCTGGTTGCACCCACCGCGGCGGAGCGGGACGTGCTGGGCGCCATTGCGTATCACGACAATCAGGTTTTCCTGCACTCCGATCCTCGCTTCATGCCGGCTGCGCGACGTTGCTGGTCCAGCTGGAACGTCGTACGCGACGGTCACGGCAGGCTGACAATCACCTACTGGATGAACCGGCTGCAGGGCCTTGGGGCCCAGAACGATTACTTCGTCACTCTCAACCCGCAATGCCTGCCGTCGCACGTGCACTGGCAGGGGCGTTACCAGCATCCCAACTTCACGGCTGCCGCTGAAGCAGCCAAAGCGCGGTGGCACGAGATATCCCGGGGTGGCGTGTACTTCGCCGGCGCTTACTGGGGTGCGGGTTTCCACGAAGACGGATTCCAGAGCGGTGCGCGCTGCGCAGACGCCGTGCTGGCGGAGGTGGCCCGTGCCGCATGAGCGTTTCAGCGAAGGGGTGTTCGTGGGCCGCGTCAGCCACGCCCGCAACCTCGCCGTGGCGCACCGCTTCAGCTACCGGGTGTGGATGGCGCTGGCACAGCTCCAGGACTCCAGGCTGCCCCGCCTGTTGCGGCCGCGGACAAGCCGCTACCTGTCTGTCAGCGACGTGCTGGCCAGGAGCGGGCTCGAGGCGTTGGACCGCAGGGGGGCAACCGTATGGCTGCTCACGCAGCCCAGCCTGCTCGGCCGCTCGTTCAACCCCGTATCGTTCTATTTCGTGGAGAGCGAGGGTGCGCTTGTCAGCATCGTCGCGCACATCACGAACACCCCCTGGGACGAAAGCCACTGCTACGTGCTGGCACAGAACGCCGACAACGTGTGGCAGTTCGACAAACGCTTCCACGTCTCGCCCTTCCTGCCCATGGACATCCGCTACCGATGGTGCTTTACCGTCGAGCACGGCCACATCAGGGTTGCCATGCGCCTGGCGCGCGGCGACCAGCCCGTGTTCGCAGCTCACCTCGCGCTGCGTCGCGCATCGCTGCGCCCGCTTACCCCGCTCTGGCTGCGCGCGCGGCATCCCCTGCAGAACCTGACCACGCTGGCGCGCATTTACTGGCAGGCGCTGGTGCTGAAGCTGAAAGGAGCCCCGTTTCATGCACATCCAGAATAGTCTCACGCTGCCCCCGCAAACCGGAGAAGTTACCGGCTCCTGGCTGGATCGCCTGGCGCGGCGCGTCATTCTCAGAAGCCTCGAGCACCTGAGCAGTGGCGAGCTGCACCTGACCGAAGGCGAGCGACAGCGGCACTTCGGTAAGCCACACGCCCGGTTCCCGGCGGTGCGTGTACAGGTGAAGCACCCGCGTTTCTACACCCGGCTGCTGCTGGGCGGCACGAGCGCAGCCGGAGAGAGCTACGCTGACGGCGACTGGGATACCAGCGATCTCACGGCGGTGATCCGCCTTTTCGCGGCCAACCAGGGCGTTGCAGACGGTTTCGACCACGCCGTCGTCAACGTGGCCCGCCGGGGCGTGCAACGCCTGCGGCACCGGCTGCGCGCCAACACGCACCGCGGCAGCCGCAGGAACATTGCCGCTCACTACGATCTGTCGAACGACTTCTTCAAGCTGTGGCTGGACAAACGCATGATGTACTCATCAGCGTTGTACGCAAACGGTGCACGGGATCTCGAAACCGCCAGCACCGCCAAGCTGGCGCGCCTGACCGAGCTGCTCGAGCTGCGACCGGGCATGCGCGTGCTGGAGATCGGCTCCGGCTGGGGCGGCCTCGCCATCTACCTGGCGTCCATGGCCGACGTGGAAGTCGTTACCACCACCATCTCGCGGGCGCAGTTCGAGGAAGCCACCGCGCGCGTGAAGAGCGCAGGTCTCGAAGGCCGGGTAACGGTGCTGGAGAAAGACTACCGGGATCTGCCGGGCACCTATGACCGCATCATCTCCGTAGAGATGGTGGAAGCGGTCGGCGACGACTTCGTGGATGGCTACTTCCACAAAGTGCACGACCTGCTGCGTCCCGGCGGGCGCTTCGTGATGCAGGCCATCACCATCCAGGACCAGCGCTACCGAGCCGCTTTGAAGGACGTGGACTTCATCAAGCAGCACATCTTTCCAGGCAGCTTCATTCCCAGCGTGACGCGGCTGGTTGGTGCCGCAAGCACCACCCCCAGCCTGCGCCTGGTGCAGCTGGATGATCTCGGGCTGGACTACGCCCGCACGCTGGCGGCGTGGTCCGACCGCTTCGCCGCCGCCCGGGCGAAGCTCCTCAAGCTTGGGTACGGCGACTATTTTCAGCGCCTGTGGCAGTTCTATTTCAGCTACTGCGCGGGCGGGTTTGCGGAGCGCGCCATCAGCGACGTGCACGCGGTTTTCATTAAATCACCAGAGGCGTTTCAAGCCGATGTCTAGCTTTGTCATTCTGAATTTCGTTTTCTTCCAGGCCCTGTGGTTCTCATCAGTGGTCGGCGCCGGTGGCTACGGCCTGCACTGGCTGGCCCTGGCGGCCATTGTGCCCCTGACGTTACACACCTGGTTTTCCCCCGTGCGCAGACTGGACTTCTTCGTGGCCACGCTGATGCTGTGCGTCGGCATGTTGCTCGACAACCTGTGGATACAGTTCGACATTCTGGCGTACCCGGATGCCAGTTTTGCGCCCTACTGGATCGGTTTTCTGTGGTTCGGTCTCGGCATGACGCTGAACCATTCCCTGGCCTTTTTCCGCGACCGTGGCTGGCTGGGCGCGCTGATCGTTGGCGCCTTTGCCCCCGTCACGTACCTCACCGGCGAACGCTTCGGCGCAGTGGCGGTGGTGGATCTCTGGTCAACCGCATGGATATCCCTGAGCTGGTTCGCCCTGTTCTACGCGGTTTCGCGCTTCGCGCGGGGCCAGGTGTCGGACCTGGAAGAAGCCCGCGTAGAACCAGCCGAAGAACCGCAGCGCCGCGCTGCGTAACACCTTCAACCCAACCCGGAGAAACGTCATGGCCATGACCCTGCCGATACCGATCACCAGCCTGCCCATCACCCTGGCAGAATCCGGCTGGATCCCCGATGCGCTGATCCGCCTCGGCATCCGCAAGCTCGTAAAGCAACGGCTCCGCGAAGAGCAGGCGCAACCGGCCACAGTAAAAGCCCAGCGACTCCGCGAGTTGCGCGAGAGCCCTGTGGCCCTGCATACGGATACGGCGAACGAGCAGCACTACGAGGTCCCCACCGGATTTTTCCAGCTTGCCCTGGGCGCGCGGTTGAAGTACTCCGCATGCATCTTTCCCAAGCCCTACAGCACGCTGGACGAAGCAGAGCTGCATACGCTGAAGCTCTACCGTGAGCGCATGGACATCCAACCCGGGCAACGGGTGCTGGACCTGGGCTGCGGCTGGGGATCGTTCACGCTATGGCTTGCCGAGATGGAACCGCACGTGCACATCACGGCCGTGTCCAACTCGGTAACGCAGCGCGAGTTCATCCTCGGTCGCGCGAAGGCGCTGAACCTGAAGAACGTGGATGTGATCACGGGGGACGTGAACGAGCTCGAGCTGCCGCACGACACCTTCGATCGCGCCATCTCAGTGGAGATGTTCGAGCACGTCCGCAACTACGCCACCCTGATGGCACGTATCAGTGGCTGGTTGAAGCGGGATGGCGTGCTGTTCACGCACATCTTCTGCCACAAAGAACACCTTTACCCCTTCGAGGTGAAAGGTGAGGACGACTGGATGAGCCGCTATTTCTTCACCGGCGGTCTCATGCCCGCCGTCGATACGCTGACGCACTTTCAGGACGACCTGGCCCTCGACACGCGGTGGGTGCACGACGGCCGGCACTACGAGCGAACCGCACGGGCATGGCTGGAGAACATGGACAGGCACGAAGATGCCGTGGTGGACAACCTGCGCGCCGCCTACGGCGACGCCGTGGACGTGTGGCAGCAGCGCTGGCGCATGTTTTTTATGGCTTGCGAAGAAATGTTCGCTTACGATCGGGGCCGGGAATGGCAGGTGGCCCACTATCGCTTCCGTAACAAGCGCTGACAAGCAACGGGACGACAAGCAGGGGCTGAGCAGAGACGCCAGCTCAACTCACGGGGGTGGCACCAGCGTCGCCCGCGTCGGCCTGCGCGCAAAACTCGTGCGCGTCTACGCCCTGCAGGTGCTGCTGATCAGCATCGCCGCGCTCGTCGGCGTCTATATCACCTACCTCATCGTCCAGGACGTGCTCACGCGCCAGGCGCTCAATGGCGAGGCAGAGCACTTCTGGAATCTCTACGCCGCCAATCCCGCGCAGGCACTGCCTGACACCGGCAACATGAAAGGCTACCTGGCCGGTCCCGGCATCGGCTCGCCGCTGCCGGCAGCCCTGGGTGGGCTGGAACCGGGCTTCGGCCGGGTCGCGGACCTGCCCGGCACACCCCTCGTGCACGTCAGCGAGCGCGACGGCCATACGCTGTACCTGGTGTTCGCCGAAGCGCAGGTATCGTCGCTGGTGTTCTATTTCGGTCTGGCGCCGCTCTCCGCGGTGCTGCTGACGGTCTATGCGCTGCTGTTTCTGACCTACCGTCTGTCGCACCAGGCCATCTCTCCGATGTTGAACCTCGCGCAGGTGCTGGAGCGCTTCGACTTCCGCTCCAACGAGCACCTCGAGATTCCCAGCGAGCTGGAAAACGTCGACCGCGAAACACGGCTGATGATCGAAGCGCTGGAGGAGTTCACCGAGCGGCTGGAGCTGTTCATCGAACGGGAACGCACGTTCACCCGCAACGCCGGCCACGAGCTGCGCACACCCATCGCTGTCATGAAGGGATCTCTCGACATCCTGGAAACGCGCGACGAGATGGCGGAAACGGACAAAAAAGTGGTACTGCGCATGCGCCGCGTGGTGAAAGACATGGAGATGCTGCTCGAAACGCTGCTCATGCTGGCCCGCGAGGAAGACGTGTTCTCGCCCGAGGGCTGCTCTGTGAACCTGGTGGTCACGGAAGAGCTGGAGCTGCTGAACGACATGGCCGGCGAGGCAGGCCTGGCGCTGCACCTGGACGATGCGGCGGAGCTGTCGTGCAACGCCAAGCCAAGGGTGCTGGGTATCATCGTGAGCAATCTCCTGCGCAACGCCATCAGTTACACGGACACGGGCTCGGTCACCGTCACCATCACGCCCCTGGGCTTCTCCGTGCAGGACACCGGCATCGGCATCAGCGAGAGTGATCTCGACCGTATCTTCACCGCCTTCTTCCGCAGCTCAGCCGTGGTGTCCAGCACGTCGGGCCAGGGCCTCGGCCTTGCACTCGTGAAACGGCTCTGCGATCAGCTGGGGTGGATCGTGCGCGTGCGCAGCGAGCTGGGCGAGGGTACCGAGGTGACAGTGCAGGTGGTCACCAGCTAGTGGACATCGACACTTACCGGCGGCTGGGCCTGCACAAACGCTGGCCACCGGCGGCGGAGGTGAACGGTCGTTCCAATCTGGAAATCATGGATGTGCTGGACGTACCGGAGGATGCGCTCTATCACCCCTGCGCCGAGGCTCACCCCGACGAGGCCGTCCCGGCAGGGCGCCTCGAACGCATCGAGCGCTGGACCGCCAGCGCCATCTTCCCGGCCACGGAACGCGACGTCATCGTGTACCTGCCGCCCGGGCCGCCAACGACGCGGCCCCTGCCGCTCATGGTGTTTCAGGACGGTCCGGGGTACGCGGCCGCCAGCGGCGCCGTGCGCGCGCCGGCCGTTTTCGACACGCTCATCGCCCGCGGCAGCATAGAACCGCTGGTGGGCGTGTTTGTTACACCGGGACGCGCTTCAGGCAGCGATCCGCGCAGCGGCGCGGCTATGGCGCAACGCAGCCACGAATACGATGCCCTCACACCCGCGTACGGCGAGTTTCTTCTGGAAGAGCTGCTGCCGGACATCGCCACACGGTTCGCCTTGACGTTCAGCGAAGACCCCGCCAGGCGGACGATCTGCGGCATTTCCAGCGGCGGCATCTGTGCGTTCAACACGGCCTGGCACTTTCCGGCGCAGTTCGGGCGTGTGCTGAGTCACTGCGGCTCGTTCACCAACATTCTCGGCGGCCACAACTATCCCTATCTCGTGCGCTCCACACCGCGCAAAAACCTGCGCGTGTTCCTCACCAGCGGACAGCGCGACGCCGACATCGTCACAGGTAACTGGCCGCTGGCAAACAAGGCGATGGCCGCCGCCCTCGCCTTCGCCGGTTACGACTATCGCTTCGAATTCGGGGCAGGCGGTCACAATCTGCGCCATGGCGGCGCGCTGTTCGCCGACGCGCTGCAGTGGTTGTGGCGCTAGACCCCGTCCTGCTCAGGATCGTTCATGCGAAAGCCCCGCCCGGGCACGGTCTCGATGAAAGCGACATCGAAGGGCTTGTCGACGATACGCCGCAGATTGTAGAGATGGCTGCGCAGCGAGTCTGAATCCGGCGGCTCGTCACCCCACAGCGCCCGCTCCAGCTCACGGCGCGTGACGATGGCAGGCGCCTTCTGCATGAGCACCCGCAGAATCTCGAACGAGCGCGGCGACAGGTTGAGGCGTTTCCCGGCGCGCAGCGCAATGCCGCGCTCGGTGTCGAGCTCCAGATCACCGACACGGAACACGGTCGACGACACATCACCTTTCTCGCGGCGGATCAACGCTTCGATGCGCACCGCAAGCTCGGGCAGCTCGAAGGGTTTGACCAGATAGTCGTCCGCCCCCACGTCGAAACCCGTCAGCTTGTCGTCGAGGGTATCGCGCGCCGTGAGCATGATGATGGGCGTGGTGCGGTGCGCCTCTTTGCGCAACTTGCGGCAGACTTCTATGCCGTCGATGCCGGGCAGATTGAGATCCAGAATCACCGCATCGTAGTCTTCGGTAACGGCGAGATGCATGGCCGTGAGCCCATCGGCGGCGTAGTCCACCGTGTATTCCTGGCTCTCGAGATAGGTGCCGACGGTTTCGGCGAGCTCCTTGTGGTCTTCCACCAGCAGCACGGATTTGAACCCTGGTCCCGCCATGACTTCTCCACGTCTGTTACCGCAACGAGCGCTCGATCATAGCCCGCCTTTGGCGGCGGCAACAGCGATGGCGCTATACTGCCCTACTGCTATACGGGAGATTTCGCATGTACTACCTGCTCGTCATCGCGTTGCTGCTCAGCCTCGTCAGCGCCCACGCGGAAATGAAGCGCACGGCCTCCGGCAAACCGGATCTTACGGGCACCTACGACACCGGCACGCTGACGCCGCTGGAGCGTCCGAAAGAGTTCGGCAACAACAAATTCATGACCCGCGAGGATGCCGAGAAGGTGGTTGCGGACGCGGAAGCGTTTCTCGCCTTTGCCAACCGCGAAACCAGCGGCGATCGGGAAGCGCCTCCCAAGGGCGGTGACGGCAACAATCGCGCCGGCGCCGGCAACGTCGGCGGCTACAACGCTTTCTGGGTGGACCGGGGCGATGACGTCTTCGAGATCGACGGCAAGTTCCGCACCTCCATCATCTACGCGCCGGAAAATGGTCGCCGCCCACCCATGACCCGCGAAGCCATGGCCAGCACCGCCGCTCGGTTTCAGTCTTTTGCGCACGACAACGACGGCACGGCCAGCTGGCTCGCCCATGCGGGTCCGGGGCCCTTCGACGGCCCCGAAAGCCTGGCTCCCTCCGAGCGCTGTCTGATCAGCTTCGGTTCCACCGTGCCGACGCTGCCCAGCCTCTACAACAACTACAAGCGCATCGTGCAGACCGACGAGTACGTGATGATTCTGCAGGAAATGGTGCACGACGCCCGCATCATCCGCATGAACGCCGAGCACAGCCCCGAAGGAAACCGTAAGTGGATGGGCGACTCCGTGGGGCGCTGGGAAGGCGATGTGCTCGTGGTCGAGACGAGAAACTTCAAAGGCGCCAGCAGCCTTGCAGGTGCGGACAAAGATCTGCATGTCGTGGAACGCTACAGCCTCATGCCGGACGGGAACGTGCTGTACGATTTCACGGTCAACAACCCCACCGTGTGGACCGCACCGTGGAGCGGAGAGTACGTGTGGCGCTCCAGCCCCAACAAGGTGTACGAGTACGCCTGTCACGAAGGCAACTACGCCATGGGCAACGTGCTGCGCGGAGCGCGTCTGCTGGAAAGCGAGTGGGAGGGGGAGATCGCCACGGACGCAGGCGAAGAGTAGCTGTCCCGCCTAGGGCGCCCGTCTCTCGACGGGCGTTCGCGACGCCTCGGGGGGTGCATCGGCACCCTGCTCGATGGCTTCCACCAGGTATGTGGGCCGTTTTTTCACCTCCGTGAAGATTCTGCCCACGTATTCACCGACCACGCCGATACCGATCATGATGAGACCGTTCACAAGCAGCATCAGCACCAGCAGGGACGCATAGCCCGGCACGTCCACGCCCTGCACCAGCGTGCGGGCGACGATGAAGCCGGCGTAGACGAACCCTGCCAGAGCAAGCAGGCCACCAACGTAGCTCCACAGGCGCAACGGCGCGGTGGAAAAAGAGAAGATGCCATCCAGCGCGTGATTCCACAGACGCCAGTAGCTCCATTTGGACTCGCCCGCTTCGCGGTCGGGCCGGTCGTACTGAATGATGCTGGTGCGATAGCCAAGCCACGCGTACAGGCCTTTGTGGAACCGCGTGCGTTCACCGAGATTGCGCAGGGCATCCACCACCTTGCGGTCCAGCAGCCGGAAGTCGCCGGCGTTCTCCGGCAACGGCACCTCGCTGAGATGGTTCATGATCCGATAAAACCAGGCCGCTGAGTGGCGCTTCAGCGCCGAGTCGCCGGGCCGTCCGCGCCGCGACGCCACCACCATGTCGTAACCCAGCCGCCACTGCGCCACCAGATCGAGAATGACCTCGGGGGGATCCTGCAGGTCGGCGTCGATCGGTATCACCGCGTCCCCGCTGGTGTGATCGAAGCCGGCCGCCAGGGCTCGTTCCTTGCCGAAGTTGCGGGTGAGCTCGACGCGCACGATGCGCGGATCGTCGTTGAGCCAGGCGCGTACCTTGTCCGCCGTGGCGTCGGTGCTGCCGTCGTCGACGCAGATCACCTCGAAGGGCTGGCCGCACCGCGTCAGCACGTCCAGCAGGCACTCGAAGAACGCATCGATCGCGTGAGCTTCGTTGTACATGGGCACCACGATGCTGAGCAGACCGTCGCGCTCCGCCTGTACCGGCACGTTTCCCACCACAATGACTTCGTCAGGCTCTCCCATAGCGTGGTTATAACAGATGTCGAAGGCAACGGCGCGACCGTGCCGGGCCCAAGGCTGCTAAGCTATGGTTTTTCGCGCCAGGCGACCCATATGGAAACCAATAACGATCCGCAGGCTCAGGAGCGCGACGACGTTCGCTGCGACGCTGCCCTGCAAACCATCCGCGACGTACTCTGGCGCTTCGAAGAGGCCTCGGAGGGCACCCGTTCGGTGTACGACGTGCTCGCCTTCCTGCTGGAAGATCTGATGCGCGACGGCTACTGCCCCGCCTGCCTCAAAGACGTGCTGGCTTCGGCCGCGGACGTCGCCAAAGCCGATCTCACCAAGCACATAGAAAGCGCTCAGCACGTGTACCACTGACAGGACCTGCCGGACCCAGGGCGAAGAACCGACCATGCGCGCGCTCCTGATCATGCCACCCCTGCCGCAGCGCATGGGCGCACCTTATCTGGGCCAGCAATACGTCGCGGCTGCGCTCATCGACGCGGGCCACGAGGTCCGCTGCGTGGATCTGTCGGCGGCAGAGAGCGACGGCTGCGACGAGCTGGCTCTGGCGGCAGCCGCGGACTTCCGCCCGCATCTGATCGGTATGACCCTGTTCACCGTGAACGCCCTGCACGGTTACCGCCTCGCGGAGGCATTGCGCACCAGCGGTGCGCTGCTGGTAGCGGGCGGGCCGCACGCCACCGTGCTGCCGGAAGAGCCGCTGGCACACGGTTTCGACGTCGTCGTGAGCGGGGAAGGTGAGCACGCCATTCTCGCCATCGCAGACTGGCACGCCGGACACCGCTCGCTGGACGGCGTGCCCGGCATCACCCGCGCCGCACCGGGACATCTGCACGGCGGCGCGTGCAGCGTTCCGAGACAAGCCATCGATGATCTGGATGCGCTGCCCTTCCCGGGCCTCAGCCATGCAAGCTACGACGCAACCGCCTACGGCACCCACAATGCCGTGCCCGTCACCGGCGGCATGATGACCAGTCGAGGCTGCCCGGCACGCTGTACGTTCTGCGCCAACTACGTCACCGGCCGCGTCTACCGCTGGCGGTCGGCAGCCAACGTGGTGGGCGAGATGCGCCAGTTACAGGCGCAGCACGGCGTCACCCATTTCTCCTTCTGGGACGACGCCTTCACGGCACAGCGGCGCCGCCTGAACGACCTGTGTGATGCCCTGGCCCGCGAGCCTGCGCTGACCGGCACCACCTGGTCGTGCATCACGCCGGCCAACATGGTGCGCCCGCACGATCTCGCCCGTATGCGTGAGGCCGGCTGCGTGGCCGTGAACTTCGGCATCGAGAGCGGTGATCCTGCCGTGCTGAAAAGCATCAAGAAAGGACAGCGGCCCGAGCAGACCCTGGACGCGGTGCGTGCGGCCAGAGCCGAGGGGATGACCACCATCGTGAATCTCATGTTCGGCTTTCCCGGCGAAGGGGTGGCGGAGCTGGACAACACGCAGCAACTGATGGCTGAGCTTGCGCCCCACACGGATCTTTTCAACAACCGCGGGGTGCTGATTCCCATGCCGGGGACCGCTGTGTACGAGCAGTGGCACCAACGTTTCGGTTTCGCCCGCTGGTGGCTGGACGAGCGCTATCTGGCGCGCGAGCCGGACATGTTCGCCATGGATGCCCGCGAGGCCGACGACTTTCTGGACATCGACCCTGCGCTGGAGCACGACTTTTTTCAGTACGCGCCCGAGGTTCGCAGTAAGATTGGCGAACTCGTGCGCGCCAAGGCGGCGCACAACCGCGAGACTCTGCGCGCTACCAACGCGTAGCGCCCCACCCGGAAGGAGGACCGGTCATGGCTACGAGACTGAAACGGACCAAGAGAATTTCCAAGGCTACGCCCCAGAAAATGCTGCGCAGCACCCGAACGGCACATACCGCCATGACCCAGGGGCGCCAGGCGGCAGAGCAGACCACCAAAACGGCCGTGCGCCGCGCGGCACAGGTGGCAGCGACGGTCGAAGACATCGATGACGACGTCGTCGATCCCGGCAGCGCCATGAACCAGGACCTGGCGGAAAAGCTGCTGAATGCCGTGAGGTATGCCGTCGATATGTGGAAGGTCTCGGCGATGTTCAGGAACGTCAAGATCTATGCAATCTCCGCCACCGGGTCGCCGGGTTGCCTCACCGGTCCCGACCTGGAGTCGTTGATCGCCATGGCGCCCGGCACCGCAGCCATGCAGGGCGTGGAGGCGGAGCTGCGTGACGCCGTTGCCGAGGGCGTCGCGGAGTGCTTCGGTGCATGGCAGGATCAGGTCACCATCCCAGGACTGCCGTGGTACCCCGCCTTTGCTGCATTCCCGGGTCCGCAGGCGCCTCCCATGCCCAACGTGCCCACACCGCTGATTGCCTGTGTCTCTTCGATGGTCAGCAAAATCGTCTCGCCGAGCGAACTGAGCAATGCCATGACGGAGGCGTTGCCGGACGCGCTGCGGGTCCCGGAGGTGGAAGCGGGTTTTGCGGCCATGGGGCAAAGCCTGGCCATGGCCTTCAGCACCTGGTTGCCATCTGCCCAGGTGATGCCCGCCATGGGCAGGGGGCCCATCCCTTCCTTCTCGCCGCCCTACGTGCCCGTGGGTCCGGTCGTGAACGGGGAGATCATTCCGGGTCAGCATCTCTCGTCAGCGCCTCCGCTGACGATCGTGATGCCGCCCGGCATGTTCTAGGGCGCCGCCCGGGCAAAGCGGAACTCCACAGAAAACCTCAGGCACCGCGACGGGTTGAGAACGCCGCGGTGCACAACGTGATGGTTGAATAGCACCGCGTCCCCCAGGCTCAGCGCCGGGCTCTCCCACGATCCGCAGGCGGCAACTGTCAGACCCGCCTCCGGTCCATCGCCGTCTTCGTGCGGATACAGTCCCGCCGGCGCGGCGCCTGCGTCCAGCGCGAGACCGCCGCGGTCGAGCCCGGCCCCGTGCAACGGCACCCACAGCGTGCAAGTGTCCGTGGCGCCGCCGGTGTAGTGCCCGTCCTGATGCGGTCGCGTGGGCGGCTGCCCGGGAGCCACCACGCGACAGAGGTCCCCCTGACCAACACGTACCGGCGCACCACAGAACGCTGCGACGAGGCTTTGCACCGGTTCGCAGGTGCGCAGGGCGGTAAACGCCGGATGCACGGCGATGCGCTGCTGCAGGTCGACAAAGCAGGGATCAATGTGCTCGATGGGCGCCAGATCCGGGGCCGCGAGGGGATGCGCCGGGCTCGCCGCCGGGGCCAGCCAGCCGAACTGCCGGCAGCCTTCGAACATGACAGCCGCCAGCGCTTGCAGGGGCTCCTGCGGCAGCAGGCCACGCGCAACGCGCCAGCCACGAGGACCCTGGGCGCCGTCCGCAAGCGTCACGGCAATACCGCCGTCCATCCCAGCCAGCGCTCGGGGCGCCAGGCGGTCTGATCCACACCTTCCCACGCCGCGTCCACCAGGGCGGCGCGTTCGGCCACCGGCACGCGCCCGAGCAGCGACCCGTTCACGGCGGGCAGCTTCAACCAGTCGCGGTACGCAGCCTGCGTTAACCGGGCGCTGTGCGTCCAGCGCGTCACCGTAAAGCCAAGGCCCTCGAGGAGAACAGAAATCGCCTCAGGGGACGGCAGAGATGCCGCCGGTTCCGCCGGCAGACCCAGCGCCTTTTCCGCAAGCGCCTGCACCAGACCCAACAGGTGAGGGTCGTTGCCACCGCCGGGATCGTCGGTCTGTCCCAGGTAAGCGGCGGGAATGTCGAACGCCAGGCAACCCCCGGGGGCAAGCAGCGCACGCCAGCGTGCCAGGGTGTCTTCCAGCGGCAGCATCAGCCATATGGCGGCGCCGCTCAGAATGCAGTCGAAGGGGCCGCGCCGGGGTAGTGCTGCGAGCCATGTGACGCGGGGGTCCGTGACGCGCGCGGCGCCCCGTTCGCGCATGGCGGTGGCGGTTTCCACGCACACAACGTGCGCCTCCGGGCCCAGCCGCAAAAAGGCACGCTCGGCAGTGCTGCCGAGCCCCGCCCCCACGTCGAGCACTCGCGAGGCGGCATCGAGACCGGCATGCGTCACCAGCGCCTCGTTCGCCCGGGCGTAACGGTCGTGTCTCGCCAGAAACTGTGCGTAAGCCTCTACGGTGACGGGATCGTCCCATACCGGCGTGGACCCGCTCATAGCCCGATTCCTCCCTGACATCTCCCGTTGCAGCTGCCTGCCGTGACGCCGATCTCTCATGAACACTCGCCAGCCAGCGCAAGAAAAAATCGGTGCTAGCCTTCTAACATACAACACCACTCATACGTTACAGGAGGGAACCCTATGCGTATCGTGCCGCGGCTTCGCGTCTTCTCCCAGCTCATCAAACCCTTCAGCGCCCTGGCAGGTGCGTGTCTGCTCGTTGCGGCCTGCGGAGGCGGGGGCTCGAGCAGCCGTACCCCGGCGCCACCGCCCGGGCCGGATCCCGACCCGGATCCTGCCGGTGCAGTGCTGGGCTCGTCTTTCAAAGGCATCATCATCGGTGGGGAAATCGACATCCAGGAAGTGCTGGAAGACGGCTCCCTGAGCGACAGCCTCGGCTCTGCGGTGACGGACGGGAACGGCGACTACGATGCCGAAGTTTCCGCCGACTACGCCGGAGGCGCGCTGAAGATCACGCTGACTGCCGTGGATGGCACCACGATGATCTGCGACGCGCCGAGCGGCTGCGGCACCGCCGCCTTCGGTGACGAGGTTGCGCTGGCCGAGGGTTTCAGCCTCTGCGCCTACGTGCCCTCCTTGGAGGGTGACAGCGTCGACGTGCACGTCACGCCGGTCACGGACATGGCCGCCAAGCTGGCGGAAAGCGACCCTGACGGTCTCGACGCCACGGCAGTGGCCGAAGCCAACGACGTCGTGCGCCAGACCTTCTCCCTGCCCGGAGACATCACCAGCGTACGGCCCGTCGACCTCACCGACCCGGCCGCGGTCGCCGCCGCCGATGCGGACTCTCAGCAGATCGCGGTGCTTTCCGCAGGCATCCTGGAAGCGGTGCAGCAGACCGACGCCGTCACCGGCGGCGCCGCCAGCTTCGAAGACGCCATCGATACCTTCAGCGACAATTTTGCCAGTCAGGGCGGCCTGGTGCTGAACGACACGGCCGCATCGGAGGGTACCATTGTCAGCCTCGACGACATTCTGGGCGGCGCCTCATCCGTGGTGGACGAAGTCCAGACGGCGGCTGACGAGGCCGGCGTGGACGCCAATCTCGATCAGGTCGAAACGCAGATCGACGTGGGCCTGATGCAACTCCCGGACACCCCCAGCGACGATCCCGTCACCGACATCGAGCCCATCGACACCGCAACGGCCGAAGCCCTCGAACAGGCCAAAGCGTTCATCGAAGATCTGCGTGATCTCACCGCAAGTGCGGCCCTCGACGAAGCCGGCAACGAGCTGGATGATTTTACCGACAGCCTGGAAAGCGCCTTCGAGGCGCAGATCGACAGCGTCACCGGCGTCGTCACCAATGATCTCGACGTGGTCGTGGAGGCTCTGAGCTGGGCTCTTGGCGCCATCGACCAGGCCTACGAGGCAGCCGTCGAAAACCCCGAGCTCACCACGTTCGACGGCGAAGCCGGCGGCAACCTGATCACCGTGGCGATCACGTCCGGCGAAGCCGGTGTCACGCTCTCGGTGGATCAGGCGATCGACGAGGTCGACGTGACGGTGGATGCCACGGTCGGGCTGACGATCAGCGAGGCTCAGGAAGGCCTCACCGAGACCCTCGCCGCAGACGGCACGTTCATCATCAGCGGCCTGGCGGCCAACGAAGAGTTTTCCGTTGCCATCAACGACGGCAGCGAAGTCACCGTGGACTTCACCGAGGTGGATACGGAAAGCGCCGACGGCACGGGTTACACCAACACCGTCGAGGCGCCCGTCATCGCCTTCGCCCTGGACGTGACGCTGACCGCGCTTGCGGCCGCTGACGCGCCCTCGTTCGACGGTTCGCTGGATCTGGGCCTCGACGGCCTGGTGTGGACGGAAAGCGAGAGCCAGGCGCAGGGCGACGACGGCTCTTTCGAGGCGGTCTTCACCGAAACCGTTACCCTCGACGCATTCACCTTCGGCCTTGCCGGTACGTTCTCGGACAACACGGGCACCAGCGTCGAAGCCAGTCTCGTACTTGCGGCCGACAACGCCGATGGCTTCGTGCTGGAAAGCAACGACGTGTTCGGCGTCGACGGACAGGGCCTGTTCTTCGACAGCAGCACCGAGACCGAAGAAACGGCCGAGAACTTCGTGCAGGCCGACGCGACCCTCACCTTCGCCGCGGCATTGCCCGGCATCGATCAGTCAGCGGCCGTTACCTTTGCCGTCGAGCGCTCCGGCGTGGACGACGCCGAAGGCACCGTGCAGATCACGTTCGACGGCAAGTCGGTGACCGTGAGCGGAGATTCGGTCACCGAGGTGCTCACGCTCACCAACCAGGATGGCGTGCAGATCTCCGTGGACGAAAACGAAGCCGGCGACATCGTTGGCGCCATCACCGTCGCCGAGACGGAGGTTGGCACCATCGAAGAGAACGAAGACGGCGTCGTCATCGTGCGCTACTCCGACGGTTCCTTCGAGGCCCTCGGCCTCTGAACCGGCACCTTTCGGCCAGGGTGGGCCGCGCCGTTGCTGCGGCGTGCGCCTGCCTGGGGTTCATCGCCGCTATCCAGCCCGCGCACGGCGAGCTGGGACCGCGTGACGGGTGGCGCGTGTACACGCGCACCCACCTCGAGGGATACAGCCCATCGGTGCCGGTCTACGGCACCTTTCACGACCTGGAAGGCGATTTCGAACGCGGCGAGGCGGCATTCACGGCCAGCATGCTGGAAGTGGGGGTCACCCGCGGCCCCTGGGCCATCGCCGCCATTGCCCGCTACGACTACCACCTCGACTTCGACCCGGACACCGCAGAGCTGGCTTATCGCACCGAGAATCAGCTGCCGGTGGTACCGGGCCGACGTTACGACGTGCGTCTGCACGCCAACCATGCACGCAGCGCGGGCTTGAAGGTTGCCTACCGCTTCCAGCCGCTTGCCACGCTGGACGCGATGATCGCCGTTTCGGCGCTGCGGGCCAGCCAGTTGACGTACGGCGCCGCCAGGGGCGCGGTTGCTCTGAGCAGCAGCGGCATGGTCGGCGGCGATGCCAGCTACGACTACACCTACACCGAAGACGTGCTGTTAGGCCGCCGGGTCGATGCGCCCACCGGCTATGGCGGCGCCGTCGACGTTGCCCTCGCGTGGCAGGCCTCCAACCGGTGGCGGGTGGCGCTGGCCGTGGACGACGCCTATCACTACATCGAGTGGGACGACGCACCGTTCACCCGCGCAACGCTCACTTCCAGCGTGCTTACCATCGACGCAGACGGTGTGCTGGACACCCGGCCTTTTCTGTCCGGCGTGGAGGGGGAACGTTCGTTCAGGCAGCGTCTGCCGGCACGCTACCGCGCAGACGTGGAGTTTGCCTTGTCGCCCCGCTGGACGCTCACCACCGCACATCTGCAGGTGGAGCGCATCAATCTCACTGATCTAGGCGCACGGGTGCGCATCGGTGAGCGCTCACAGCTCGCGTTTGCCTGGGGCGCACAAAGCGGCGCGCTGACGCTGGGCTGGGCAGGCGAAGCCGACTGGGGCAGCGTCGACCTGGCATTGCAGATCGATGATGTGAACCATGAGGCAGCAAACTACTTCGGCCTGCGCCTCGGCTTGCAGCTGGCTTTGCCCTGAGGGTCAGGCGCGCAACCGGGCAGCCAGCGCCGCCACCCGGGCGCCGAGCTTTTCTCCGCTGATGGCATCGCCGGCCATGAGGCTCGGCTCGGCCGCGTTGGGGTCCGGCTGCGCCGCCACACCGAGGTACACGCCGAGGCGGTTGGCCTGTTCCGCGTTGACCGGCGACTCGTCGTGCCCCACCCAGATCATGCCGTGCTGCAGGGCAAAGACCACCGTATCTACCAGGGCGTTGAGCTTGTCGCCGCTCGGCGTTGCCGAAACGGTAAAGGCCGCGGCGACCTTGCCGGCCCAGGCCCGGGAGTACCAGCGTGCCACGCTTGCATCCATGAAGGCTTTCAGTTGCGCCGAGACCGCCCCCATGTAGGTGGGCGTGCCGAACACGATCGCATCACAGTCATCGAGGGGGGCGAACACGGCTTCGTTCTCGAAACGGCCGTCCACGATGTCACCGGGCTCGATCTGCACGAGCAACGGAGCGGCGCCCGCACGCGTGACACCCTCGGCGACAGCGTCCGCCAGCAGCCCCGTGTAGCCGGTGCCGGTGTGGTAAACGATGCCTACGTTGCTCATAACATCTCGCTCCAGACAGTTGGCAGGCCCGGCACCCGCGACGGATACTGCGCGCACAGCCAATACCGGGAGCCGCCGTGCGCAACCTCTTTCACTCTACCTGCATTCGCAGCCGCGTGCTGCAAACCCTGTGTCTGACCGTGCTGGTCGGCGCGCCACAGGTCCTGGCGCAGACCGAGCGCCAGCACCTCAACGGCCCCAACAAACCAGCCAACGCACCGTTCAGTGACGCGGTGCTGGCGGGCAACACGCTGTATATCTCAGGCAGCGGTGGTTTCGACAGCACCGGCAAGCTGCCGGAGAACCCGGCGGACGAGGCGCGCAATCTCATGGAGAATTTCAAGCGCACGCTCGCGCTGGCCGGCATGACCATGGACGATCTCGTCGCCGTGACCGTCTACTGCCCGGACCTCGCGCTATACGACACCTTCAATGCCGTCTATCGCAGCTATTTCGAAGGTCCGCCGCCCTCGCGGGCGTTCATCGGCTCGGCGCCCCTGCTGTTTGGTATGCGCTTCGAGATGCAGGGCATCGCCGTCAAGTAACGAGGTCCCGTGCCGATGCGGCACCGGTCAGGGCGTCAGATCTGCGCCAGGCATGCGCAGAGTTCGTCCACGGTGAAAGGCTTGGCAAGGCTCCCGGCAATGCCCAGCTCGGCTTTCTGCCGGTCGCTGATCTCTTCCAGGCGCCCGCTCATGAGAATGGCCGGGTGCTCACAGCCGGCGGCTCGCGCCGCCGCCAGAAACTCGAGACCAGTCATTTCAGGCATGGTCTGATCCACGCAGAGCACGTCCACGTCGCCGGTGCCGGCCCGCAGCAGCGCCAGCGCTTCCCCGGGGGAACCGAAGACCGTGGAGGCCATGCCGCGCAGGTTCAGGGCCTGCTTCACGAACTCCAGAATGGCCGGCTCGTCGTCCAGCAGCAGCACCCGTGAACGCGCACCGTCGACAACTTCCTCCGCGTCCGCCACCACCGCTGACTTCTCTGCCTGGCGTTCCGCCGCCAGCGGCAGCACCACATCGAAACGGGCACCTGCCCCGGGCGCGGATTCCACCGTGACGTCTCCGCCGAGGTCGGAAACGATGCGCTGCACGATGGACAACCCCAGTCCCGTACCTTCGGCCTTGTCCTTCGTCGTGAAATACGGCTCGAAGATCTGCAACCGCACGTCTTCGGCCATGCCTTTGCCGGTGTCAGCGACGGTGAGCCGGAGCTCATCCTGTCCCGCGGGACACAACTCGACCGTCAGCGTGCCGCCCTGCTCGGCCATGGCCGAGCCTGCATTCGAGCAGAGGTTCAGCACCACCTGCTGAAGCCTTGCAGGATCGGCCTCTACGACGTCATCGAACGCCTCCAGCTTCGTCTGCAGACGAATGCTCGCCGGCAGCGATGCCCTGACCAGCGCCAGCGCATCTTCGAGCACGGGGCCCACCCGAACGGGCTGGGGGGTGACCGCGCGCGACCCGCTGAACTGATGAATCTGCGCGATCAGGCCGCGGGCTTTCTCGCTGGCTTCGGCGATGGCCTGCAAGGCCTCTCGCATGGTGTCCTGATCGTCTGCCTGGGCGGCCAGATCGGCGAAACCAAGCACAGGCGTCAGCAGGTTGTTGAGGTCGTGAGCAACACCGCTGGCCAGAGCGCCCAGAGACTCGAACTTCTCGTAGCGCAACACCTTGCGCTCCGCAGCTTTGCGTTCAGAAATGTCTTTGACGGTGGCGACAAAAATCTCGTTACCTGCGTCATCGAGGGTTCTGGAGGGGGTGATCAGCGCCTCGAGGTAGTCGCCGTTCTTGGTCTGCAGCAGCAACTCGAAGTCACGACCCTGCCCGGACAGATAGCTTTCAAAGGCGTGACGAGCCTGGCTGCGGACATGCTCGGGCAGATAAGGAAAGGCGCCATCCTGCAGCAGTTCCAGTTGCGAGTAACCCAGCATGTCGCACAGCGTGGCATTGACCGCCAGCGTGCGCCCGCGCGGCGTCATCACCACGACCCCATCGGCGATGGTGTCCAGCAGGCGTTCGCCGAAGGCCTGGCTGCTTGCCAGCGCAAGCTCTGTCGCCTTGCGCTCGCTGATATCGCGCATGAAACAGTAATGCCCAGTGCGTGCCCCGGCCTGGTCCACGGTTTTCACGAGCAGCAGCTGTTTGTGGAAAGTGGTGCCGTCTTTGCGCAGGCCCAGCAGCTCCCCTTCGGCGCTGCCGTCCCTCAGCATGGTTTCGTAGGTATCGATACCCAGCGGCAGGTCCCGGTCGGGCACCGTGACGCTCCAGGCACGGCCAATCAGCTCGTCCGGCGCATAGCCGAGCATGCGTGCGTAGCCGTCCCGCACCTCGACGAAGATGCCGTCGCGATCCAGCCGGGAAATTCCCGTCATCGAGTTTTCGAGGGCGATGTGCAACTCGGTCAGCTCTGTCGCTTCACTGACCTCTACGACGGGCGATCTGGAACTTTCGCTCATCCTTCCGGGCTACGCAGGCGGTGGCGCAAGTATAGGCCAACCCGCGCTGGACGCCACAGGCGCCGCTTGTCAGACTCGGCACCGGGCGCCATCCGGGAGAGCAAACATGTCCGCATTCGACACCGCGAAAGCGTTCTTCGAGGCCTGCGAGCAACCAGCCGGCTGGGCCGCCTGCGAGCGCTACGTGGAACCCGGGGCCACCTTCACCGCCCAGGCTGAGCCGCTGACCGACGTGAACACCGTGGAAGGCTACTGTGAGTGGATGAAAGGGTTCGGCACGGTCACCGCGCCCGGCGCCAGCTACGATCTGCACGCCGCGGCTTACGACGAAGCATCACGCACGGCAACGTTTTTCGCCACCTACCACGCCACGCACACCGGTGACGGTGGACCGGTACCGCCCACCAGGCAGAGCACCGAATCGCACTACGTCTACGTCATCCGCATGAGCGCCAGCGGCAAGGTCGAAGCCATGACAAAAATCTGGAACGCACCATGGGCCATGCGGGAGCTGGGCTGGCTTTGATTCAACCCGCCCGGGAATTTTCCCCGCCCGCACGAAGGGCGTGATCTTCCAGCGTGGCACCCAGCAGATCTGCCAGTTCCCGGGCCCGGAAGGGCTTGCCGATGAACCGCAGCTGCGCGTTGCCACCCACCGTCTCGGCCTGCCCCGAATCCCCGGACATGAACACCACCGGCTGGTCGAAGCCCCGTTCGGCAAGCCCCTGTGCGAAATCCAGGCCGTTCATCTCAGGCATCACGATATCCGAGAGCACGATGTCGACGCGTTCCTGTTCCATCAGCTCCAGCGCGGCGCGGGCGCTCTGTGCACCGATGACCCGGAAACCATTGCCGTGCAGCGTAGCCGCCACCACGTCGATGATGTGCCGGTCGTCATCCACCACCAGCACCGTCGCCCCGGTGACCCGACTCGCTCGGGCCGGATGATGATCCGCCTGCGCATCCACCGGTGACGGCGCCGCGGGCAGTTCGATACGCACCGTCGTCCCCGCGCCGAGCTCCGATGCCGCCTCTACGGTGCCGCCGCTCTGCGCCACTATGCCGTGCACCGACGCAAGCCCCAGGCCAGTGCCGCGGTCCTGCGATTTGGTGGTGAAGAAGGGCTCGAACGCGTGGTTGAGGACGTCCGCGCTCATGCCGGCTCCGGTATCGACCACTTCCAACCACACACGGGGCGGGCTTTGGGCCGGCACTGCCGGGCGCGTGCGAACCGTCAGGGTGCCGCCGTGCGTTTCCATGGCATCGCGCGCGTTGAGCGCCAGGTTGAGCAGTACCTGCTCGATCTGCACCGGATCGACTTTGACGTAGCCCACCGTCTCATCGAGGGCCAGCACGAGCTGGATGTCGGGTGTGAGCGACTTGCTCAACAGGCTGCGCGCTTCGCGCACCACGTCGTTGAGCGCCAGCACCCGCGGCTGCAGCACCTGCTGACGACTGAAGGCGAGCAGCTTGCCGGCCACCGCTGCCGCGCTCTCGCCCGCCTTGCGGATCTCACGAAGATTGTCCCGCAGCTTCCCCTCGGGCACGCTGTCCAGCATGGTGTCCGAGTACCCGATCACCACCATCATCAGGTTGTTGAAGTCGTGCGCTACGCTGCTGACGAGCTTGCCCAGACCGTCCAGCCGTTGTGACTGCGCGAGCTTGCGCTCGGCCTGTTGACGCTGCTCTGCTTCGGCCCGCGCTTCCCGCAACGCTGCCTGCGCCGACACGAAACCGGACCGTCGTACCCATTGCACGAGGCTCGAGAGAAATACGCTCGCCACCAGAATCGGCGCGTACAGCACCTGCATCTGCAATTGCAGGCTGACTACCCCACACAGCACGCTGCCTACGACAACCGTCACCTGGCTGATGACAAACCAGCGAACGGAAAGCAGAAAAGCGCCATAGCCGATGGATATCAGAGGCAGGTACGCCAGAAAAAACGGCTCGCGGGTGAGCAGATAGGCCAGCATGGCGTTACCCAGCGCAATCAGGCCCAGCACAAAGCCCCATGCGTTCGCATTTGCGGGGCTCGCCCGGCCTGCCTTGACGGCCCGGCCGGCGGCGAGAAAGAGCACGGCCGCGGCTGCATCAGAACCGACGATGAGCCAGCTCGTCAGTGTACCTTCCGTGTAAAGCACCCCCACCACCACCAGCAGCCCGAAGATGGCGCTGAGGCCCAGGCAGACAGAGGGTATGGATGCATGCAGCACCCTGTTGAGCAGGGCCTGCAGATCTTCCGCCGTTTCGCCCGCTGCGTTGAAATCGATCACTCTGCTGGCTGGAGCCGTGCCGGCTGACTCATGGTCGCGGCAGAACTTCCCCGTGTTCCGGTACCCCTTAAGATAGCTGGTTTTCGCCCGGCTTGCCGCCGCCCTCAGGCCTCGTACATGGTACGCAGCGCTTCGCGCATCTCCGTGGGGTGGTCAGCAGTGGAGAAGTCGACCAGCTGATCCCAGCCGTCGGCAATCTGCGTCATGGTCATGGGCGCGCCCGTGTCCAGGGCAAGCCCCTCGCTGCGCTCCCAGCGCACTGCCTTGAAGCGCCCGCCCGACGCTTCGAAGAGGCCGCCACTCGACGGACAGGCAGGATGCGCGAGATACGCCACCAGCGGCGCCACGTAGTCGGTCTTGATCAGCGCCTTCATCTCTTCGGTCATGTTGCCGCTGTTCAGGGTGGTTGCGCCGAACGGCGCGACGCAGTTGCAGCGGATGTTCGCCTGGGCGCCTTCCAGCGCAACCGTGCGACACAGGCCGTACATGCCCAGCTTGGCTGCCGCATAGTTGCCCTGACCGAAGTTGCCGTACATGCCGGCAACGGAGACGAGCAGCACAACGCTGCCGCCGCCGACCGCTTCGAAGTGGGGCCAGGCAGCCTGGGTGAGCTGGAAACTGCTCTTCAGGTGCACGTCCAGCACTTCGTCCCAGGCCGCTTCGCTCATTTTGCGCAGCGTCTTGTCCCGCACGAAGCCGGCGTTGTGCACCACCGCGTCCAGGCGCCCGCACCGGGCCACCACATCGTCCACCAGCGCCCCGGCAGCCTCGACGCGCCCCGGACAGTAGACCGCCCGGCCACCGGCTTCGACGAGCCCGGCCACGACAGCTTCGCCGGCTTCGCTGGCCTGCGTGTGATTGACGGCCACGGTAGCCCCGGCCTCAGCCAGACACCGCGCAAACGCCAGGCCCAGCCCCCGTGTGGCGCCGGTCACCAGCACCACCTGATCGTCGAAGCGAAGGCTCATGTCGATATCCCCTCTTTACCGTCACCGTCGGGAGATTTTACAGGCCTCGCGCGAACGATGCCTTGGCCCTTTCGGTGAATCGGGTAGAATCGCAGCACTCGTCTTTGGGGAGAAGGATCTTATGCCGAGCTCATCGCTATCGCGCTTCGTCGCACTGTCGCTGTCTCTGTGCCTTTGCGCACCGGCACTCACGTATGCCGAGTATCTGGCCTACGCCGTCGGCGAAAAATCGAAAATTCCGCTGCCCGAGCGCATCGAGAAGATCGACGCCAAGTACCTCCTGAACGTGGAATGGGGCGACTACGACGGCGCCAGATCACGTGTTGCGGTGCTGCAGGTCGACAACAACAGCTCGTCCAATTCCTTCAGCATGTCCGGACCCGACGGTCAGACCTACTCCTGGAGCTACGATCATGCCAACCAGGTGCCGGTCAACGGCATCGAGGCGATCATCACCGACGTGATGGCCCGCACGGGCCGGTTCCGTCTGGTGGAACGGCAAGCTTTGAACGCCGTGCTGCAGGAGCAGGACCTCGCCACCTCCGGTCGCGTGGCCAAACCGTCCGGCGCCCGCACGGGCAACGTGCTGGGTGCGCAGTTTCTGGTGCAGGCGGTGGTGACAGACTACGAGGCGAAGGTCTCCGGCAAAGGCGGCGGCGGCCTCGTCGGCGGCATCGTCGGTAACCGTGTGCCGGTCCTCGGGGGCCTCGGCATCCGCAGCGGCAAGGGCCAGGTGGGCATGAACTTCCGCCTGATCGACGCCGAGACGAGCGAGGTGCTGTACACCAAGCAGGTCATCTCCGTCATCAAGGAATCCGGTCTCACCGTCGGCGGCATCGGCTTCGGGGGCGGCGCGGCCATGGGCGGTTTCTTCGACTCCTACTCCAAGACCCCGATCGGCCAGGCGGTCATTGCGGCCGTCCACAAAGGGGTTTACGAACTCATCGGTCAGATCGGGGCGGCACCGGCCAGCGGTTCCATCATCAAGGTCGAGGGCAACCAGGTGTGGGTCAACATCGGCCGTGACGCGGTCGCCAATGGCGATGTGCTGCGTGTCATGGCCAAGGGGGAAGAGCTGATCGACCCCGACACGGGCATCAGCCTCGGCAGCTCGGACACGGAGATCGGCACGGTTCGCGTGGTGAACCCGCAGGAGAAATTCAGCATCGCTCAGGTGGTCTCCATGTCCGGCAGTGCAAAGCGCAGCGACAAGGTCATCTCCACCGCGGCGCCGCCAACCATCGCTTACGCCGACAGCTGGAAGAAACCCAAGCGCGGAAAATTCTAGCGCTCGCGCACCTCGGCAAGCCATTCACCGATATGCCGGAACGCCGCATCGGCTTCCGGCAGCCGGCGCGCGAACAGGTGCCAGACGTGCACCATGTGTCCCCACGTTGCCAGCGTCACTTCACTTCCCGCGAGTCGCGCCTTGTTCGCATACCGGCGGGCGTCATCCAGCAGCATTTCCGCTTCACTGGCATGCACGAGCGTCGGCGGCAACTCATGCAGCGGCCCATGAATGGGTGAAATGCGCACGTCGCAGGGCCGCAGCCGGTTGGCAAACCACAGAAACCACAGCGCCTGCCGCGGGTAGCTGACCAACCGCGCCATCACCGGACCCAGCATCGGATCGGTATCGAGGTTACGCGCAAGGCTGGGGGCGGAAAACGTTCCGTCTGTCGTCGGGGACAGCGCGATTGCTGCATCCGGCGGCCGCACCGCCTCGTCGTCCCTCGCCCGGGCCAGCAACGCCAGCGTCAGGTTCCCACCCGCGGAATCGCCGGCAACCAGCGCCTCTTCGACAGGCGCCGGTCCGGTGGGCCCGTTCTCCAGCATCCACCGGTAAGCCGTTTCACAGTCGTCCAGCGCCTGCAGACGCCCGTGTTCAGGCAGCAGCCGGTAGTTGATGGCAAGCACGGCACAGCCCGTAACGCGACCCAGCTCGGAGGTCACCAGTCGGTGGCTGATTGTGCTGCCCGCCGTGAACCCACCCCCGTGCAGGTACAGCAGTCGCCTGGCGGGATCCGCTCCGCTGGCCAGCACCCATTCACCGTCGAAACCGTCGAAGGCCACCGAACGCAACTCCACCCCCACGAGGCTCACGGTGGCACCCATTTCGTCCATGGCCTCGCGCATGCGACGCAGCTGTTCTTCGCGCGGCCCCGAACCGTCTGCCGCAAACAGCGCCCGGACATCGGCCACCACTTCCGCGTGCTCCGGGCTGGCCGGCGCGCCGGGATTCTGCAGCGCTTTGAGCGGCAGATCGTAACGCGTGAGGTCTTCCGACCCGCGCAGCCAGAAACGCGTGATCACCACCACGACCACGGCCACAAGGCCGGCGACAAGCAGGGCGAGCGCCATCAACGATAAGCGGGTGACGAGGCTTTCATGGCCCGGGACTGCATGCGCAGCCTGGCAACCTCAACGCCTTCCGGCGTGTGGGCAACCGTGTCGTACCAGACGTACTCCGTCTGCGGGCTCTGCCCTACGCAGACCACCTCCGAGCTGATCACGTAGTTGCGGTTGAGAAGAAACGGACCGTTGACCGTGCCGATTTCGATCGCGCCGAAGAGTCCCACCGATTCGCCCACATAGGGGGCAAGGCCCTGCATCGGATAGGCCCAGAGGTATTCCACGAAGGTGCACGGAGCTGCCACAACCTCGCCCCACGGCGAGGCTTCCGGATCACGATACCAGGGGAGCGGATCGCTGATGACGTTGGTGTCGTAGCGGTGGAACTGCTTGTCAGCCGTCGCGTGAACCTCGTAAACACCCAGGGACAGCCCCGGCTTCAGGCGGTGAAGAATTCTGAGCTCGCCTGGATCGCAGGGACGCAGATCGCGGGTGCGCAGCAGGGAGGCGCTGTGATCGCCAAGCGCCGCGGTTCCGCTGCACACGGCCAGCCCGTCGGCCCGCTCCATCCACACGTCGACCTGTCTGGCACCTTCAGCCAGCGGCGCCGCAAACACCCGCACCTCCTCGCGATCAACGGTGGCGTTCTTGAACGCAAGGCTCAGATTGCCGCGCTCGAACCACTCGTTGCCGAAGATTTTCACCAGCACCGGGGGAAACTGATTCATGTGCACATCACCTGCCACCGTGCCGCCGCGAAAGCCCAGCTCTGCGGCGGTAGCATCGTCGTGAATGCTGCCGGCACCGGCGTCCGCCGACCAGTTGCGCGCGGCCCACAGGGGCCCCGCGATCGTCTCACTCATGCTGCTGCCCTCCTGCGCCCCTCAGGGGATAGGTTGGAACTGCGGAATGGACACCTCTCCGCGGGCCTCGAAGACGACTTCCACCGCCTGCCCGATGTGCACCGTTTCCGCCTCGCAGTTGACGACGTTGGCCATCATGCAGGGTCCCTCCGCAAGGGCAACGAGGGCCACGACATAGGGCACGTCGTCGTCGAACGCCGCAGATACCGCCCGGCGGATGATCGTGCAGCTTCTGACCACCCCGCGACCGCTGGCGGCCACGAGCTCCAGCGTGTCGCTGCCGCAGGCGGTGCACAGTACCCGGGGGTAGTGCTGTATGTGCCCGCAGCTTCTGCACCGCTGCAGGGAAAGCTCTCCTTCGCTGCAGCGCGCCCAGTAAGCGGCGCTCACGGGATCGAACGGCGGTAGCGGCTTTGTGCTCACAACACAGCGCCCGTGCCCAGCACCACGGTGCAGTGGCTGGACAGAATGCCACCCTGCGCGTGCACCAGGCCAAGCTCCGCGTCAGGCACCTGCCGCTCGCCCGCCGCCCCCCGGAGCTGCGTCACGCTTTCCGTCAGCGCAAACATCGACCCGGGATTGCCGGGGTGACTGTGAGACAGCAGGCCGCCGTGCGTGTTGATGGGCAACGCACCACCCAGCGCGGTGGCGCCGCTGCGTACGTAGGCCCCGGCTTCGCCTTTCGGGCAGAAACCCAGATCTTCCAGCTCGATCAGCACCACCGGGGTGAAGCAGTCGTAAACCTGCGCGAAGCTGAGATCGCCAACGCTGCAACCGGCCATCTCCAGGGCCCTGGGCCCTGACAGGGCGGCCGACGAGGTGACGAGGCTGCGGGCCTGGCTGATGTGTTCGTGCCCGCGGCCTTCGCCGGCCCCCAGCAGGAACACGGGCGGCTGAGACAGGTCCGCTGCGCGCTCGGCGCTCGTGAGCACCACGGCGGCGCCACCATCCGACACCAGAGAACAGTCCAGCAGCCGCAGCGGGTCGGCGATGAGGCGACTGTCGAGCACGTCGTCCACGGTGATGGGCGTTCGCATCTCCGCGCCCGGATGCAGGGACGCGTGGGTGCGCGCCTGCACCGCGACAGTGGCAAAGTCTTCGGGGCGGGCACCGAACTCGTGCATGTAGGCCTGCGCCACCAGCGCGTAGTAGCCCGGCACCGTGCAGCCGTACGGGGTTTCGTACTGCGCATGACCGGAGGAGGACTGCATCACCATGGCCTGCTCGCGCGTCAGCCCCGTGCGCAGGCTGTCGGCCATGCTGATGACCACCACCTCGCAGAGTCCCGCCTGGATAGCCAGCGCCGCCTGATAGAGCACTGTGAACGTGGCGCCGCCGCCGGCGGGCGCGGTGGCGCAGTAACGCGGCTCTATCTGCAGGTATTCGGCAATCGCCTCCGCGTGGTACATGTACGGCTGCGCCATGGAGTTGCATGTGACAAGGCCATCCACGTCCGCCATGGTGAGGCCCGCGTCGCGCACCGCAGCCACCGCTGCCTGCACGCACAGATCCGTAGCACTGACGTGCGGCAGCTTGCCCACCTCGGTATCAGCCGCGCCGACAATGGCCGTAGCGCCGCGCAGGGTCACCGGCTCACCCGTACCTGCGCGGTACCCGGCGTGATCACGTCGCCGTTCGCGTTCTTGACAAACAGATCCACCGACACGAGCTCACCTTCGACGGCGGTCACGGTGCCGCCGGTGGTGAGCGTTTCACCGATGAAAGCTGCCTGGCGATTGGAATACGTCAGTCTGGCAAGCGTTGCTTCGCCATCGGCACAGCCATCGAGCCAGTCGTCCACCACCTGGCCCATCCAGTCACCCATCTCCGGACCGGCAATGACGAGACCGTCGTAACCCTCCACCTCCGTGGCATAAGGCAGGTCGAAGTGGATACGGTGGCCGTTCCACAGCGCGGCGTTGTACATCATCAGCTCCACGTTGTCGGGCGTGAAGGCGCGGCCGGGCAACTCATCACCCACCGTCAGCTCAGCCAGCCGCCAGCTCATCGCAGAATCCTCGTGGTTTTCTCGGTCAACACCGGCTCACCGCTGTCCAGGCGCACAGCCAGTTCGACCTCGTAGAAAATCAGCGGCCCCGACCGGCCTTCCTTCTCGTAGATGGCCGTCAACGTGCGCTGGCCCACCACCGTATCGCCGGCCCGGATGCGGCGGTGGTATTCGATCTCGAGGCCTCCGGCCATGGCCCGTTCGAGGGGAAACCTGGGCAGCAGCGTGTCCACCGAGACGCCGTCAGGGGACAGCTCATCCAGCGGCACCACGTCCCAGAAGAGCGCGACGTGATACAGCGGCGGCGCCTCATCGCCATTGAGATACTTCGCCTTGCGCTGGCGCGTGGCAATGGAATATTTGCGTATGTCGCGGCGGTTGACGACTTCAACCCGCGGCTCGTCCTGACGGCCGATGTAAGCCAGAACGTCTTCCGTCAGCACACCCATGGCACCCTGCCTCTCACACGTTGCGGTCTTTGTGCGACCAGAATTTTTCCCGCAGTTCGCGTTTCAGGATCTTGCCTGTGGGCGCCTTGGGAAGCTCGTCCACAAATTCGACAGAACGCGGCTTCTGATAGGACGCCAGGTGCTCACGGGCTGTATCGATGATGTCCTGCGCCGTGGCGCTCTCGCCGGGTTTCAGCACGACAATGGCCTTCACCGCTTCGCCCCACTCGTCATCAGGCACCCCGATCACAGCCGATTCCAGCACGGCCGGGTGGCGGTGGATGGCCGCCTCCACCTGGGTGGAATAGATGTTCTCACCCCCCGAGATGATCATGTCCTTCGCGCGGTCGACGATGAAGACATAACCGTCCGCATCCCATGTGGCCACATCCCCCGTGCGCATCCAGCCCTGGTGAAACGTGGCTTCGTTGAGCTCCGGCTTGCGCCAGTAACCCACCATGTTCGCTTCCGATTGGATGACAATCTCCCCGGGGGTGCTGCCGTCTTTCGGTACCGGCGCAAAGTTGTCGTCCACCACCTGCACCCGGGTCACAAAACCTTCGCGCCCGCAGGAGCTGAGCCGCTCGGCGTGTTCGCCGTTGACCGCCTTGTGATGATCCTCCTGGGACAGAAAGGTCATGGTCATGCCTTCAGTCTGCCCGTAACCCTGGATGAGGGTGCAGGGAAACTTGTCGAGCGCGGCTTTCACCACGGTGGCCGGCATGGGTCCGCCACCGTACTGGATATTGCGCAGGCTGGAGATGTCGAAGCGCTCGAAGTCTTCGTCAGCCATCATCCAGTTGAGCATGGTGGTGATGCCGAGGAACGCCGAAACCCGTTCCCGCTGAATGATCTCCAGCGCCAGACGCGCCTCGAAGTTGATGAGCACCACCGGACAGCCGTGAGCCATGTAGTTCATGGCCAGAGCGACGGGAATATGAAACATCTGCCCGGTGAGCATGTATACGTCGGTAGGCACGACACGCTCGGCCACCGTTTGATTCAACATGCCCATGAACAGGCTGTGATGGGTGTGCAGCGCCCCTTTCGACAATCCCGTCGTACCGCCGGTGTAGAGAATCAGCACCGGATCGTGATCGCCAACATCCGCACTCTGCGGCGGCTCGGCGGCATCACCGGCAGCCACGAACGCATCGTACGTACCGTCGCTGCCGTCGCCGAACTCGAGCCAGTGCCCGGCGCTCACGGTCTCGCGAATGGTATCGCGGGCATCGCGGAACTCCGCCGAGCTCACGACCAGCGCAGGCTCGCCGTCCTGAAAAATGCGTGCCGCTTCCCCCGCGCTGAGTCGCCAGTTCACCGGCTGGGCAATGAGTCCGACCCTCGCGCAGGCGAAGTACACCTCGAAGTATTCGATTGAGTTCCTGGCCAGCACGCCCACGCGATCGCCCTTGGCCAGCCCTGCAGCCATGAACGCGTTGCCGAGACGGCGGACACGTTCGTCGAGCTCACCGAAGCTCACCCGCCGCTCGGTAGGCACGTCCACCAGCGCGAGACGCTGCGGGGCGGTGGCCGCCCATTTCGCCGTGATATTGCCGAGATTCATGCCCAACGCCCGGCCCTAAGCCAGGTTGGCCCTGACTTTCGGCAGCACCTCACCCGCCAGGTACTCGATACGGGCGCTGCCCTGGTCGATGGGCTCGCCCGGCAGTTGCGCCCAGAAATGAACGTCCTTTACCTCGGGATAGGCAGTGAGAAGCGCCGTCAGCTCCGTGACCGCCTGCGCGCCATCCCAGACCTCGTACAACCCCTGCTCCAGCGCCGTGGCGCCGTCCGGAAACAGCGGCACCTCGTCGGGTGGCCCGAAGGCGCCCCAGCTTACGTATTCATTTGTCTGGTACAGAGCAAACGGCGCCACCTTCGCGGCTTCTGCCTCCGGGTCTGCAGAAATGATGCCCCAATGCCCCGCATAGATGGCGCCTTCGCTGCGGTCTCTCCCTGCGGCAACCAGCGCATCGATGTAGATGTCATGGCCGATGCCGCCCGTGGACAGAAAGCCGTCGCCCAGGCGTGCCGCCCGCTGAATGGCCGGCTCCGCCATGCCGCCCATGAGCAGAGCCGGCGGTTGGGCCGGCGCAGGGGCGACGGCAAGACCATCAATGTGGAAACGTTTACCGGCAACATGGATCGGCTTGCCGCTCCAGGCCTGGCGGAGAATCTCGACACCCTCTTCCATGAGGCTGGGACGGTGTTTCAGGGAGCGCTGAAAGTAGTCGAACTCCAGCGCCCGGTAACCGAGGCCAACGCCGAGATCAAAACGTCCGTCTGTCAGGATCGACAGCGCCGCGGCGTCCTCCGCGAGCCGCACCGGGTCGGCAATGGGCAGCAGCATGAGGTTGGTGCCTATGCGCAGACGCTCGGTGGCCTGCCCGATGGCTGCGGCCAGCACCAGTGGCGACGGCGTGTAGCCGTCAGCGACGAAGTGATGCTCGGTGAGCCATACGGAATCGAAGCCGAGATCTTCAGCCCAGGCGATCTGCCTGAGATTTTCCCGGTACAGATCTTCGAAGCTCAGGGTGCTGGGCGGGGGGTTGCGGAAGTCGTACCACAGTCCGAAGTTGACCTGTCTGCTCACGTGTTGCTCCTACGTCAGATCTGCGAGATACGCATCCAGGGCTGTCAGATAGCCCGCACTGTCCTCGGCAAAAGGTGCGTGGCCGCAACCCGCCATCTCCACGAGGGTGCCGTTCTGACAGAGCGCCGCTGCGCTTCGGGGGATGTCCGCAGGCACCACGCCGTCTTCTGTGCCCGCAAACACCAGCACGGGAACCGTGAGGGCGGCCAACGCCGACCGCTGATCGATGTGTGCCAGCGCGCCGAGCGATGCGTCGGCTGCGGAGCTCGCCTGCAGCGCCAGCCGCCAGGCGTTCTCTTTCACCGCATCGCTCACGGGCTTGGCAAAGACACCTTCGAAGTAGAGCCCGTGGAGGAAGTTCACGCGATCGGCGCGCAGGGCAGCGACCGTGCCCGCCACATCGTCCGGCGTGCCCCCATGGGGAAAGTCCTCGGCCTGGGTATAGCGCGGCGTGGCACCGCAGGTGAGCACAAGGCCTGCGAGCCGGTCTCCCAGACGCGTCGCCGCATCGACGACGACAGCCCCGCCCAGTGACCAGCCGTTGAGCACCACCGCGTCGAGGCCGAGATGCGTCACCAGCGCAGCCACATCGGCCCCCAGCGCTTCTATGGACACGTCGCTGAAGTCCTTGTCGGAGCGACCGCACGCGCGATGATCGTAAGCGACCACCGCGCGCCCTGCGTCCTGCAGATGAGCGATCACGTCGTCCCAGGCCCGGCAGTTCATGCCCCAGCCGTGCGACAGCAGCACGGCGGGGCCATCGCCCGCATAGTGCTCGTAGTAAATGGAATGCTCGCCGGAAACCGCCAGCTGTGCCATGTATCCCCCGCCCCTGACGTAGCGCGCCATCATAAACAATAATGTTCCCTGGTACAGTTTTCCGGTTGCCGTCGCCGCGGGATCGAATTAGTTTCTCCGTTTCTCCGGCAAGCGCATTGACATGCCCACAGACCACACCGTCCGGGACGGCGAGAGCATACAAACCCTGGCTCACCAGGCCGGTCTCTTCTGGGAGACCGTGTGGCTGCATGGCAACAACGCAACGCTGAAAAACACCCGCAAAGATCCGGACGTGTTGCTGCCAGGCGACGTGGTGCACCTGCCGGATCCCGAGCCCGGAAAGGCCCAGGGAGGCACCGAAAAGACCCACCGCTTCCGCCTGAAAGGGGTGCCCGCCAAATTCGTGATGATTCTCACCACCAGCAAGGCGGAAGAGGAGGCCGACGAGGAACCCCCGGACGAACCCTGGAGTTTCACGCAGCCCGCGCCGAGACGGCCCGTAAGCGAGCCCCACGCCAAAGTGCCCTATCAGCTCTTCGCAGGCGACAAACAGGTGAAGGAGGGCACCACGGGCACGGATGGCAAAATCGAAGCGCCGATCCCGGGCGGCGCCACCACCGGCCGCCTGGTGCTGTTTCCCGGCGAAGTCCGGGAGCAGTCCATCGATCTCCAATGGGGGCACATGGATCCACTGGAAGAAGCTGCCGGCGTGTGCAAACGCCTGAACAACCTCGGCTATCCCGTGGCGCAGGATGCCGGGGAAAGCAGCGTGGAGTTTAAGCAGGCCGTGCTCGCCTTCCAGCGCGAGCACGAGCTGGAACCCACCGGGGAGATCACGCAGGCGACCCGGGACAAGCTCAAGGAGGTGTTTGGCGGCTGATGGCGGCAACAAAAATAAAAATCACCATTGCCTCGGTGCATGTGCTCGACGACGAGGACATGTTCGGGGCCGGCGAGTGGGCCTTTGACGCCAAGCTGAAGCGCGAAGCCAGCGGCGAGACGGTGCAGATCGGCGACCCCGACAAGGAGCACGAAGCGTCTGACGGCGACGACGTTGCTATAGCTTTCAGCAGCGAGATCGATATCAAAGGCGACGACACCAAGCTCCAGCTCGACGTCGACGGCCGCGACGTGGACCTCCTGTTCGACGATGCGCTGGGCAAGGTGCGCGTCATTCTCAATACGCCCATCGTTCACGACTACAACCTGCATCTCACCAGCGACACGGGCAACTACACCATGAACATCGTGGTGGAGGTCCTGGCACAGAGCGACCCGAAGGCAGGGGCCGTCACCACCATTCTGCAGACCACCGACTCCAACACCTACAATACGTTGCACGACGAGATGCTCGACAAGCTCGTGCACATCCACCCGGTCACGCCGGTGCCGTTCACCCACGGTATCCCGCCGCTGGCCAAGGGTGTGCAGCACCTCACGGCGCACCGGGAGGACAAACTGTCGTCGAAGTCGGGGGACCCGCACAACGCATTGCCCAACCCGGCGGTCATCGTCACCATGAGCCCGACCGATCCGGACTTCGCCAACCGCGTTGCGCGCATCCGCATCACGGAATTCCGCCCGAAAACCCTCGACCTCAACAAGCTGATCTGGCGGGTTGCCAGCGGCAACGTGCGCTTCTGGCATGGCGGCAAGGGCGTGAAGGAAGTGAAGGGCGGCCAGGAAGTGAAAGCCTACGGCGTCACCACCGGCTCCAGCGATGAAGAGTGTCTCATCGAGGTGCGCTGGGACAGCGAAGGCACACCGCTGCTGGCGCAGTTCGCAGCGCTGGTGGGCAAGCCGAAATACGTGTGGTGCCGCGCGAACATCATCAAGTGCTCCACGGCAAGCGTGGGTGGCGTCGCCATCAAGAACCCCACCATCAGCGTGGCGCAGATAAAGTCACACATTGCGTATTCCAACGTCATTCTCTGGCAGGCGGGGCTGGAGATGGTCATGGACCTGGACGAGACGGCTCATCAGGGCGCGGTAAAAAAGGACGTAGGTATCTTCGAGGTCACCACCACCGAGAACTACACCTTCAACCAGCCGAAACGCTCCACACCGGCGCCGATCCTGAACGCCCGCAAAGGCGTGTTCAACATGGCATACCTGCATTCCTGTCAGCAGCCTCCCGGGCTTCTGGGCGTGGCAACGGACCGGCGCATGTCGCCCGCGTCGACCACCGTCGATGTGAAGACCGCGCCGTCCGTAGCCTGGGTGCAGCCGACGGGGGTGTTCCCCGATGCCGCTCCCGCCACGGTGTCCATGCTGACCATGGGGCCGTCCAACGCCCGCCCTGCAACGCAGAAATCGCTGTGCGGCGACGGCACGGACGACACCTTCGACAATGTCTCCGGCTGCCTGATGACGCAGAACGTGCTGTCGCGGCTGGCCCGCGGCAACATCACGCTACCGCATGAGCTGGGCCATGTGCTGGGACTGCATCATCGCGGCAACGGCGGCAACAAGACCAAGGGCGGCGCCGATGAAGTGAATCATCAGGCGGGGCCACGCAAAGACTTCGGCCATCCGTTCAACGAGAATTTCATGTGCTACGGCAACGATGCCGTCCGCCAGGACTTCGACGTGATCCAGGCGCAGGTGGCGCGGGCGAATCCCCTGCTGAAATCGAAGCAGCCGGCACCGCCCAAACCCAAGCCCAAACCAAAACCCAAGCCCAAGCCCAAGCCGAAGCCGGTGCCGCCGCAGTACCACCCCACGGTGGACGACCGCATCCTGCTGCAGGAATACCTCTCGGGCAAACGCCCGGGCCTGAAGAACAGCGGCTACGATCTCGGTCCCTACGGCCCGGCCGGCGACGGCGTGGACGGCGTTGTCGGCGGCCGCACAAAAAAGGCGCTGCGCGACTTTCAGCGCGATCATGGCGGCCTGTCTGTGGATGGCATCTACGGCCCGAACACGAGCGCCGCCTTCGACGAGGAGTTGAACGGTGGTAGCTGAGGCGATCGAGACGCTCAACGCCAGCCGTGAACCGCGGGCGCTGAAACGCGCCCTGGTGAAGCTGGCGAACAGCAGCGACCAGCAGGCATACGCACACCTCAGCCAGCGGCTGAACGACCGCGCTTTTCTGACCCGGTTGGACGACGAGGCAAGCTACGCCGGCAGCCATCACCGGCTGCGCCTGGCCAGCGTCCTGCGCGCACTGTGGGTCAACGAGCATCCGCTCGCGCAGCAGATGCTGACCTGGCTCACCAGCGCGGAAGGCTACCTCGCCGATACCAGTCGTATCATGTTGCTGCTGCGGGCCAGCGCCTCGCTGCGTCCGCCCGCAGAGCAGGTGGTGGCTTTCTGGCGCCGCTACGGGCGTGCCGACAGCCCGCTGTTGTACAACACCGTGCACGCTCTGATACTGAATCAGAGCGACGCTGCCATGGCGTTGTTTCAGCAACTGCTTGCCCAGACCCCGGGCATTGACCTCATCACCCGGGCGTCGTGGTTACACGAGCTGGTTCTGCCGCGCCGTAACGATCTGCCATTGCTCGGCGCCTGCGAGCGGGTCGCAGCCAGCACCACCGACGCAGCGCTTCAGCTCACGCTGTTCGACGCCCTGTTCGACTACCAGCCCGACGTCTGGTACGTGGACTGCGACAAACCCAGCGCCCCCGCCTACGCCACCGCCCCGCCGGAAGCAAAAGCCGCGTTCCGCCGTATCGCCACCCTGGCCGAGCAGACGTATCCTCTCACCGAGGCACAGGCCGCTTTGGTGAAACCCATCACGGAAGGTTCGGACGTTTAGGCGTGGACTGGGCCATGAGCATGGTCCCCCGCGTTCGTTCGCTGCTGCTGGCAGCGGGCCTGGTGCTCTGGTGCACTGCGTGCCAGGGCGACACCGCCGCTCTTTTGCGCGGACTCGAAGACAATAGCAGCCTGCT